>NZ_CP065410.1:0-615833 GCF_020544405.1 Pseudomonas sp. IAC-BECa141
GTGTCAGTGGAACTTTGGCAGCAGTGCGTGGAGCTTTTGCGCGAAGAGCTGCCTGCCCAACAATTCAACACCTGGATCCGTCCACTACAGGTCGAAGCCGAAGGCGACGAGTTGCGCGTCTATGCACCGAATCGTTTTGTTCTGGACTGGGTCAACGAGAAGTACCTGGGGCGCGTCCTTGAACTGCTGGATGAGCATGGCAATGGTCTGGCACCGTCGCTTTCCTTATTAATAGGCAGCAAACGCAGTTCGGCCCCGCGTGCCGCCCCGAATGCGCCATTGGCTGCTGCTCAAGTGGCCCAGGCTCAGGCCAATGCGGTACCGGCCAGCGCACCAGCGCCAGCGCCGACACCTGCACCGACCAAGCGTTCGCCTCAGAAAACCGAAGAGATCAGTGAAGAGCCGTCCCGCGACAGCTTTGATCCGATGGCCGGCGCCGCTTCGCAACAGGCACCGGTTCGCGCCGAACAGCGCACCGTGCAGGTCGAAGGCGCGCTCAAGCACACCAGCTACCTGAACCGCACCTTCACCTTCGAAAACTTCGTCGAAGGTAAGTCCAACCAGCTCGCCCGTGCGGCGGCCTGGCAAGTGGCAGACAATCCCAAGCACGGCTACAACCCGCTGTTCCTTTATGGCGGTGTAGGTCTGGGTAAGACGCACTTGATGCACGCGGTGGGCAACCATCTATTAAAGAAGAACCCGAATGCCAAGGTCGTGTACCTGCATTCCGAGCGTTTCGTGGCCGACATGGTCAAGGCGCTGCAATTGAACGCAATCAACGAGTTCAAGCGTTTCTACCGTTCGGTGGACGCCCTGCTGATCGACGACATTCAGTTCTTCGCCCGCAAGGAACGTTCCCAGGAAGAGTTTTTCCACACCTTCAACGCCCTGCTTGAAGGTGGCCAGCAGGTCATCCTTACCAGTGACCGCTACCCGAAAGAAATCGAAGGCCTTGAAGAACGCCTCAAATCCCGCTTCGGCTGGGGCCTGACGGTTGCCGTCGAGCCACCGGAACTGGAAACCCGCGTCGCGATTTTGATGAAGAAGGCCGACCAGGCCAAAGTCGAGTTGCCTCATGACGCGGCGTTCTTCATTGCCCAGCGTATTCGCTCCAACGTCCGCGAGCTGGAAGGTGCGCTGAAACGCGTGATCGCCCACTCGCACTTCATGGGCCGCGACATCACCATCGAGTTGATTCGCGAATCCCTGAAAGACCTGTTGGCGCTGCAGGACAAACTGGTCTCTGTGGATAACATTCAGCGTACCGTCGCCGAGTACTACAAGATCAAGATCTCCGACTTGCTGTCCAAACGCCGTTCGCGTTCGGTCGCTCGTCCGCGTCAGGTGGCCATGGCCCTGTCCAAGGAACTGACCAACCACAGCCTGCCGGAAATCGGCGATGTGTTTGGCGGCCGCGACCACACGACGGTGTTGCACGCCTGCCGCAAGATCAACGAACTTAAGGAATCCGACGCGGACATCCGCGAGGACTACAAGAACCTGCTGCGTACACTGACCACTTGATGAACACCAGCGCAGCTTATTAAGGCAAGGGACTAGACCATGCATTTCACCATTCAACGCGAAGCCCTGTTGAAACCCCTGCAACTGGTCGCAGGCGTCGTCGAGCGCCGACAGACCTTGCCGGTACTGTCCAACGTGCTGCTGGTTGTCGATGGCCAGCAACTGTCGCTGACCGGTACCGACCTGGAAGTCGAGCTGGTCGGTCGCGTGCAACTTGAGGAGCCGGCTGAAACAGGTTCCATCACCGTGCCGGCGCGCAAGCTGATGGACATCTGCAAGAGCCTGCCGAACGATGCGCTGATCGATATCAAGGTCGACGAGCAGAAGCTGGTGGTGAAAGCCGGCCGTAGCCGATTCACCCTGTCGACCCTGCCGGCCAATGACTTCCCGACTGTAGAAGAAGGCCCGGGTTCGCTGACCACCAGCCTGGAACAGAGCAAGCTGCGTCGCCTGATCGAACGCACCAGTTTCGCGATGGCCCAGCAGGACGTGCGTTACTACCTCAACGGCATGTTGCTGGAAGTCTCGACCGGTGTGATCCGTGCCGTCGCTACCGACGGTCACCGTCTGGCCATGTGTTCGATGCAGGCCGACATCGGTCAGCAGGAACGCCACCAGGTAATCGTGCCGCGTAAAGGTATTCTCGAACTGGCGCGTCTGCTCACCGAGCCGGACGGCAACGTCAGCATCGTCCTGGGTCAGCATCACATCCGCGCTACCACCGGCGAGTTCACCTTTACCTCGAAACTGGTCGACGGCAAGTTCCCGGATTACGAGCGCGTTCTGCCGAAGGGCGGCGACAAGCTGGTGCTGGGCGATCGTCAGGCGTTGCGTGAAGCTTTCAGCCGTACCGCGATTCTGTCCAACGAGAAATACCGTGGTATCCGTCTGCAACTGGCCAGCGGTCAGTTGAAGATCCAGGCTAACAACCCGGAGCAGGAAGAAGCGGAAGAAGAAGTAGGTGTGGAATACAACGGCGGCTCCCTGGAAATCGGCTTCAACGTCAGCTATCTGCTCGACGTGCTGGGCGTGATGACCACCGAGCAGGTTCGTCTGATCCTGTCCGACTCCAACAGCAGTGCGCTGGTGCAAGAGTCCGACAACGACGATTCGGCTTACGTTGTCATGCCGATGCGTCTGTAATCAGCTGACTCTGGATGTCGCTAAGTCGCGTCTCGGTCACCGCGGTGCGCAATCTGCACCCGGTGACCTTCTCCCCCTCCCCCGAATCAACATTCTTTACGGTGCCAACGGCAGCGGCAAAACCAGTGTTCTGGAAGCCATTCACCTGCTGGGGCTTGCCCGTTCGTTTCGTAGCACGCGGCTGTTGCCGGTCATCCAGTACGAGCAGCTTGCCTGCACCGTTTTCGGACAGGTCGAACTCGCCGAGGGTGGCCACAGCGCATTGGGGATATCTCGCGATCGTCAGGGCGAGTTCCAGATCCGCATCGACGGTCAGAATGCCCGCAGCGCTGCGCAACTGGCGGAAATCTTGCCGCTGCAGTTGATCAATCCCGACAGCTTTCGCCTGCTGGAAGGCGCGCCGAAGATTCGCCGACAGTTCCTCGACTGGGGCGTGTTCCACGTCGAGCCGCGGTTCATGGCCACCTGGCAGCGTTTGCAGAAGGCCTTGCGCCAGAGAAACTCCTGGCTGCGGCATGGTACACTTGACGCCGTTTCGCAAGCGGTTTGGGACAGGGAACTGTGCCAGGCCAGCGCTGAAATCGATGAATACCGCCGCGCTTACATCAAAGCCTTGAAACCAGTCTTTGAACAAACCTTGAGCGAACTGGTTGAGCTCGAAGGTTTGACGCTCAGCTATTACCGAGGCTGGGACAAGGACCGGGAACTGAGCGCTGTACTCGCCGGATCCGTGCAACGGGACCAGCAAATGGGTCATACCCAGGCTGGGCCACAACGGGCTGACTTGCGTCTTAGATTGGGCGCTCACAACGCTGCGGACATCTTGTCCCGGGGTCAGCAAAAGTTGGTGGTCTGTGCGTTGCGGATTGCCCAGGGGCATTTGGTGAGCCAGGCCCGACGCGGCCAGTGTATTTATCTGGTGGATGACTTGCCGTCCGAGCTGGATGAGAGTCACCGTCGCGCGCTGTGCCGCTTGCTGGAAGACTTACGCTGCCAGGTTTTTATTACCTGTGTAGATCACGAATTATTGAGGGAAGGCTGGCAGACGGAAACGCCAGTCGCTCTGTTCCACGTGGAACAGGGCCGTATCACCCAGACCCACGACCATCGGGAGTGAAGGCATTGAGCGAAGAAAATACGTACGACTCATCGAGCATTAAAGTGCTGAAAGGCCTGGATGCCGTGCGCAAACGTCCCGGTATGTACATTGGTGACACCGACGATGGCAGCGGTCTGCACCACATGGTGTTCGAGGTGGTCGACAATTCGATCGACGAAGCCCTCGCCGGCCACTGCGACGACATCAGCATCATCATCCACCCGGATGAGTCCATCACCGTCAAAGACAACGGTCGTGGCATCCCGGTAGACGTGCATAAAGAGGAAGGCGTTTCCGCCGCCGAGGTCATCATGACCGTCCTCCACGCCGGTGGTAAGTTCGACGACAACTCCTACAAGGTATCCGGCGGTCTGCACGGTGTAGGTGTTTCGGTAGTGAACGCGCTGTCCGAAGAGCTGGTCCTGACCGTTCGCCGCAGCGGCAAAATCTGGGAACAGACCTACGTCCATGGCGTACCTCAGGCGCCGATGGCGATCGTTGGTGACAGCGAAACCACCGGTACCCAGATTCACTTCAAGGCTTCCAAGGAAACCTTCAAGAACATTCACTTCAGCTGGGACATCCTGGCCAAGCGCATTCGTGAACTGTCCTTCCTCAACTCCGGTGTCGGTATCGTCCTGAAGGACGAGCGCAGCGGCAAGGAAGAGCTGTTCAAGTACGAAGGTGGCCTGCGTGCGTTCGTTGAATACCTGAACACCAACAAGACTGCGGTCAACCAGGTGTTCCACTTCAACATCCAGCGTGAAGACGGCATCGGCGTGGAAATCGCCCTGCAGTGGAACGACAGCTTCAACGAGAACCTGTTGTGTTTCACCAACAACATTCCGCAGCGCGACGGCGGCACCCACCTGGTGGGCTTCCGTTCCGCACTGACGCGTAACCTGAACAACTACATCGAGCAGGAAGGTCTGGCGAAGAAGCACAAAGTCGCCACCACCGGTGACGATGCACGTGAAGGCCTGACTGCGATCATTTCGGTGAAGGTGCCGGATCCGAAGTTCAGCTCCCAGACCAAAGACAAGCTGGTTTCTTCCGAAGTGAAGACCGCGGTCGAACAGGAAATGGGCAAGTACTTCTCCGATTTCCTGCTGGAAAACCCGAACGAAGCCAAACTGGTTGTCGGCAAGATGATCGACGCAGCCCGTGCCCGTGAAGCGGCGCGCAAGGCCCGTGAGATGACCCGTCGCAAAGGCGCGCTGGACATCGCCGGTCTGCCGGGCAAGCTCGCTGACTGCCAGGAAAAAGACCCGGCGCTGTCCGAACTGTACCTCGTGGAAGGTGACTCCGCGGGCGGCTCTGCCAAGCAGGGACGTAACCGCAAGACCCAGGCCATCCTGCCGCTGAAGGGCAAGATCCTCAACGTCGAGAAAGCCCGTTTCGACAAGATGATCTCGTCCCAGGAAGTGGGCACCCTGATTACCGCGCTGGGCTGCGGTATCGGTCGCGAAGAGTACAACATCGACAAGCTGCGCTATCACAACATCATCATCATGACCGATGCTGACGTCGACGGTTCGCACATCCGTACCCTGCTGCTGACGTTCTTCTTCCGCCAGTTGCCTGAGCTGATCGAGCGCGGCTACATCTACATCGCCCAGCCGCCGCTGTACAAGGTCAAGAAAGGCAAGCAAGAGCAATACATCAAAGACGACGACGCCATGGAAGAGTACATGACGCAGTCGGCCCTGGAAGATGCGAGCCTGCACCTGAACGAAGACGCCCCGGGCATTTCCGGTGAAGCGCTGGAACGTCTGGTGAATGACTTCCGCATGGTGATGAAGACCCTCAAGCGTCTGTCGCGCCTGTACCCGCAGGAACTGACCGAGCACTTCATCTACCTGCCGGCCGTCAGTCTGGAAATGCTCGGCGACCACGCCAAGATGCAAGATTGGCTGGCCCAATACGAAGTCCGTCTGCGCACCGTCGAGAAGTCGGGTCTGGTCTACAAGGCCAGCCTGCGTGAAGACCGCGAGCGTGGCGTATGGCTGCCAGAGGTCGAGCTGATCTCCCACGGCCTGTCGAACTACGTCACCTTCAACCGCGACTTCTTCGGCAGCAACGACTACAAGACCGTCGTCACCCTCGGCGCTCAATTGAGCACCCTGCTCGACGAAGGCGCCTACATCCAGCGTGGCGAACGCAAGAAAGCGGTCACCGAGTTCAAGGAAGCCCTGGACTGGCTGATGGCCGAAAGCACCAAGCGCCACACTATCCAGCGATACAAAGGTCTGGGTGAAATGAACCCGGATCAGCTGTGGGAAACCACCATGGACCCAAGCGTGCGCCGCATGCTGAAAGTCACCATCGAAGACGCCATTGGCGCAGACCAGATCTTCAACACCCTGATGGGTGATGCGGTCGAACCTCGCCGTGACTTCATCGAGAGCAACGCTCTGGCGGTGTCCAACCTGGACTTCTGATCCCGGTCGTCGTCAAAAAAAGGCCAACGCATTGCGTTGGCCTTTTTATTGGCAGATCAAACTACGCAGTCTTACTCAGACACCGCCGCCACACTCTCCAACCGATACCCATACCCATAAATCGTCAGCAGCTGCCAACCCCGATCCGCCGTCAGTCCGAGTTTGTTGCGTAGGCGATAAATATGGGTGTCCAGTGGTCGCGACGTGGACATCTCTTCGTGGGGCCAGAATCTCTCGTACAGGTAATCCCGCGACAGCGGCCGCCCCAGGTTGCTGAACAGGCAGTGGGCGAGACGATATTCGCGTTCGGTCATGACGATCGGTTTCCCGTCGCGGGTAACGGTCAGTTCGGCGTCGTCGAACACCAGATCGTTAAAACGCAGGACTTCGGCGGGTGCGCTACGTTGCAGGCTATGCCGACGCAATACCGCTGCCACGCGGGCCTTCAATTCATTGGGTCGAAACGGTTTGCTCACGTAATCGTCGGCTCCCGCATTCAACGCCTGGACGATATCGCTCTCGCCGTCGCGGCTGGTGAGCATTATGGCGGCCGGCGGGGCTTCCATGTGTTCGCGGGTCCAGCGCAGCAGTGCCAGGCCGGTGAGGTCGGGCAATTGCCAGTCGAGGATCAACAGGTCGAAGGTTTCCCGGCGCAACTGGCGCAGGAGGTCTTCACCGCTTTCGAAGCTGTGAAGTGACCACGGCTGTCCTCCAGCCTCGGCGATTTGTTGCAGGGTCTGCTCGACCCGGCGCAGTTCGGCGGGTTCATCGTCCAGTATCGCAACGCGCATACGCGGTGGTTCCTTGTCGCTCGGGCAATGGGTGCCGACCGGATCGGCTCTCTCCATGCAGTGAAAGTAAGCGGCACGCCGTGGGGTGAGCCGCTATGATTCTTCGGGTCTACGTCCTCAGACCGGCCGTCTATGAATCCATTCAACCCGCCCTGCCCTGTTTCCCATGAATAACCAGCGCCGACACGAAAGTCGCGTACCCAGCCAGGTTCAGCGTTTGTTCCGGCAACTGGTGCGCGAGTGGGTGTGGATAAGTCTAGTGCTGTTGCCGCTGACTGCACTGCTTTCCTGGCGTGCGCAGATCAATTTGCATGACTCGGCGCCGTTGCTGGGCGCAGGACTTTCGGTAGCCATGGTCGCGTGCGTACTTGGGTTGCTGCTGTGGCGCCCGCGTCTGGCGCTCTGGCTCACATTGGGCGGGATGGCCTGCGTGCTGTTGACCAGTGCAGGCCTGGCTGAGATGCGGCGTTGGTGGTCACCGACGCCGGCGGTGCTGGGTATGTTGTTCGGTTATCTGATCTGGAACTGGCGACGCCTGAGCGTGGTGCTGACCTACTTCGGTTGGGAGCTTGCGCGGCTGGACAGTGAACCGAAAGTCTTCCCCGAACGGCGTCGGGCGCAGTTTCCCGGCGCCGACCGCTTGCAGGGGCAGATCATGGCGCTTGAGCAAGCCATGAGCCGCACCCGCGATACCCGCCGGTTCATTGCCGACGGGCTGGAATATCTCCCGGTCGCGACCCTGATCAGCGATCCACGGGGGCAAGTCTTGTTGGGCAACCGCAAGGCACGGAGCCTGTTCGATCACAATCTGGTGGGCGAGGATGTGCTCGATCAACTGGCGAGCCTGGGCTATCCGGAGTTGTCCACCGATCAGCGCCCGCCGCTCTCCGAGCTGCCTCTGCTGGAGTTTCGTGATCACAAGGAACGCAGCCTGCGCCTGGAGCGTGCTGCGTTGTTGCCCGTCGATGGCGACCTGCCAATCGGCTGGCTCCTGAGTCTCACTGACCTGAGCGCCGAACGCGCCGCCGAGGAACAGCGCGGTGTATTGCTGCGCTTTCTGTCCCATGACCTGCGCGCGCCCCATTCGGCGATTCTCGCCCTGCTCGATGTACACCGGCATCAGGCAGGAACGGATTCGCCACTGCTCGAACAGATTGAGCGTCAGGTACGCCGGGCGCTGGAACTCACCGACGGCTTCGTTCTGCTGGCCCGGGCGGAATCCGAGGCGTACCGGTTTCAGCCGAGCTTGTTCGGAATGCTGGTCATGGACGTGCTGGATCAGGCACTGCCCATCGCCCAGCAAAAGCGCATCCAGCTGTTGAACGACATGGACGAACACTCCCAGGAGCGTTTGATCCTGGCCGATCAAGGCTTGTTGACCCGAGCACTGTTCAACCTGCTGGAAAACGCAATCAAGTACAGCCCGGCCGGATCCACGATCGTCATGCGTGTCAGCTGCCATGACGACTGGTTGCGTTGTGAACTGACCGATCAAGGCAAAGGCATCGCGGCAGAGGAACTGCCTGATCTGTTCAGCCAATACCGACGCTTTTCTTCTGCACAAGGCATCGACGGTGTGGGGTTGGGGCTGTCGATGGTCAAAGCCGTGGTGGATCACCATGGCGGTCGGATCGAGTGCCTGAGCGTGGTCGATCAAGGCACGACGTTCCGTGTGGAACTGCCACTGATCGCCGAAGAGCAGGCATAAAAAACCGGCTATATCAGCCGGTTTCCTTACTTCCCAAAAAAACTTATGCACCTTTTACGGTGTTTTATCAGCTTCAGAAATATATAAATAAATCAGTCACTTAATCTGGTAATCAAGCACTTTGCGAACAAACCGTACACAGGTTATCCACAAATCTCAGACAGCGATCTGATCGTTCGCAGCCGGAGCTTCAGGGGCCGGAGGCAGCGAGCCCATTTCCCGTTGTGTCTTCTCGTTCCACGCCTGTACCCGGTCATTCAGATCGGCAATGGCGCGAGGGCCGTTGCCCTCGGCGTACATCGGCTCACCAATCACCACAGTGATCACGCCGGACTTTTTGCCCCAACCGATTTTCGGCCAGAACTTGCCGGCATTGTGCGCAATTGGCAGCACCGGAAGCGCCGCATTCACTGCCAATGCGCTGCCACTGCGGGAGAACTTGCCGATGGTGCCGTGGGGAACGCGAGTGCCTTCAGGGAAGATCAGCACCCAGACATTGTCCTTGAGCAACTCGTCACCCTTCGCCGCGACCTGCTTGAGGGCGGCTTTCGGGTTTTCCCGGTCAATTGCGATCGGCCGCAGCATGGCCATCGCCCAGCCGAAGAACGGCACGTACAGCAATTCGCGCTTGAGCACCTGGCTCAAGGGCGAGAAATAAGCGGAGAGAAAGAACGTCTCCCAGGTGCTCTGGTGGTTCGATTGAATCACGCAGGGCCGGTCAGGCACGTTTTCTGCGCCTTTGACTTCGTAGCGGATGTCGAGGAACACCTTGGTTAACCACAAGGCGCAACGGCACCAGTACACGTTGATGAAACGATAGCGCGCCTTGAACGGCAGAAAGGGCGCGATAAAAAAGCTCAGGCTGCACCACAGCAGAGCAGTGGTGCCCAGCAGCAGGTAAAAGAGGAAGATTCTGATGGCCTGCAGTATCGACATGGCGACGTTTACCATTACGGGCGATGCCCGACTGTTCAAGCGCACTCCCGATCAATCCCTGGTCAGGAACTTCAGAAGTACTCTAGTTGTGGATAAGTTCTGCGGCAATCGCCGCGAGATCGTCAAAAATCAGGGTGCCCACCGGCAAGGTCTTGGCCTGAGTCTTTTCGCCTTTCCCGGTCTTTACCAAAACGGGCTGTGAATCGACGGCTTTGGCGGCCTCCAGGTCACCAAGGCTGTCGCCGACAAACCAGACATTTGTCAGCGCGACGTTGTAATGCTGCGCGATGGTTTTCAACATCCCCGGTTTCGGCTTGCGGCAATCGCAACCTTCGTCCGGGCCATGCGGGCAATACACGATCAGCCCGACTTCACCGCCCTGCTCCGCCACCAGTTCGCGCAGACGCGCGTGCATGGCATCGAGGGTGGCGAGGTCGTAGTAGCCGCGAGCAATGCCCGACTGGTTGGTGGCGACCGCCACCGTCCAGCCGGCCTTGCTCAACTGCGCAATCGCTTCGATCGAGCCGGGCAGCGGAATCCACTCCTCCACCGACTTGATGTAAGCGTCGGAGTCGTAATTGATCACTCCGTCCCGATCGAGAATCAGCAGTTTCAACAGCAATCCCTCAACCCAGCAGCGAGATGTCGGCAACGCCCAGGAACAGACCACGCAGACGCGCCAGCAGCGCGTAACGGTTGGCCCGCACGTTGGCGTCTTCGGCATTGACCATCACCGCGTCGAAGAACGCGTCCACCGGCTCGCGCAGGGCGGCCAGGCGTGCCAGCGATTCGTTGTACTGACGCGCCGCGGCCATTGGCTGTACAGCCTGGTCCGCCTGCTGGATCGCCGAGTACAGCGAGAACTCGTTGGCATTGTCGAAGTACTTGGCCTGGACTTCGGTCGGCACCGAGCCTTCCACCTTGCTCAGCAGGTTCGACACACGCTTGTTCACCGCCGCCAGCGCTGCCGCTTCCGGCAGTTTGCGGAAGGCCTGGACCGCCTGCACACGCTGGTCGAAGTCCAGCGCCGAACCCGGCTTCAGGGCACGTACCGACAGGTAGGTGGCCACATCCACGCCTTCGTCTTCGTAACGCGCACGCAGACGGTCGAAGATGAATTCCAGCACTGCGTCGTTCAGGCCGGCAGCCTTGACCTTCGCGCCGAAGGAATTCACAGCGAACGCCACGGCATCGTTCAGATCTAGATCCAGTTGTTTTTCGATCAGGATCCGCAACACGCCCAGTGCCGCACGGCGCAGGGCATACGGGTCTTTGCTGCCGGTCGGCAGCATGCCGATGCCGAAGATGCCGACCAGAGTGTCGAGCTTGTCGGCGATGGCCACTGCTGCACCGGTCAGGGTGGCTGGCAACTCAGCGCCGGCACCGCGTGGCATGTACTGCTCGTTCAGGGCCAGAGCGACGTCTTCCGGCTCGCCGTCATTGAGGGCGTAGTAGTAACCGGCGACACCTTGCATCTCCGGGAACTCGCCGACCATTTCGGTCGCCAGGTCGCACTTGGACAGCAGACCTGCGCGGGCAGCCCACGAAGCGTTGCCGCCGATGCGTGCGGCGATGTACGCGGCCAGTTTCGACACGCGCTCGGCCTTGTCGTAGACGCTGCCAAGTTTTTCCTGGAACACCACGTTCTGCAGGCGATCGTTGAATGCTTCGAGCTTCTGCTTCTTGTCTTGCTTGAAGAAGAACTCGGCGTCGGTCAGGCGTGGGCGAACCACTTTCTCGTTACCGGCGATGATCTGCTGCGGGTCTTTGGATTCGATGTTGGCCACGGTAATGAAACGTGGCAGCAACTTGCCGTCGGCATCCAGCAGGCAGAAGTACTTCTGGTTGTCCTGCATGGTGGTGATCAGCGCTTCCTGCGGCACGTCGAGGAAACGTTCCTCGAACGAGCACACCAGCGGCACCGGCCACTCGACCAGCGCGGTCACTTCGTCGAGCAGCGCCGGCGGCACGATCGCGGTGCCTTCCTGGCGGGTCGCCAGTTCTTCGGTGCGTTTGCTGATGATTTCGCGACGCTCGTTGGCGTCGGCCAGCACGTAAGCGGCACGCAGGTCGGCCAGGTAGCTCGACGGCGAACCGATGCGCACACTTTGCGGGTGGTGGAAACGGTGGCCACGGGACTCACGGCCAGCCTTCTGCGCGAGGATCGTGCAGTCGATGACCTGGTCGCCGAGCAGCATCACCAGCCACTGGGTCGGACGCACGAACTCTTCCTTGCGCGCACCCCAGCGCATGCGTTTCGGGATCGGCAGGTCGTTCAGCGAGTCTTCGACGATGGTCGGCAGCAGGCTGGCGGTTGGTTTGCCGGCGATGTTCTGGCTGTAGCGCAATTTCGGACCGCTCTGGTCGATTTCGCTCAGCTCGACCCCACACTTCTTGGCAAAACCCAGTGCCGCTTGAGTCGGGTTGCCTTCAGCGTCGAATGCGGCCTGACGTGGCGGGCCGTCGAGGTTGATGCTGCGATCCGGCTGCTGGGTCGCCAGCGCAGTGATCAGCACGGCCAGACGACGCGGGGCGGCGTAGACGGTTTTGGTCTCGTAGTTCAGGCCAGCGGCCTGCAGGCCCTTGTCGATACCGGCCAGAAACGCTTCGGCCAGGGTGTTCAGGGCTTTGGGTGGCAGTTCTTCGGTGCCCAGTTCAACCAGAAAATCTTGAGCACTCATTGTGCAGCCTCCAGCTTGGCCAGTACTTCGTCACGCAGGTCCGGGGTTGCCATCGGGAAGCCCAGCTTGGCGCGGGCCAGCAGGTAGGCTTGGGCGACGGAACGCGCCAGGGTGCGCACGCGCAGAATGTATTGCTGACGCGCAGTCACCGAGATCGCCCGGCGCGCATCCAGCAGGTTGAAGGTGTGCGAGGCCTTCAGGACCATTTCATAGCTCGGCAACGGCAGCATCTGGTCGAGTTCGATCAGGCGCTTGGCTTCGCTTTCGTAGAAATCGAACAGTTCGAACAGCTTGTCGACGTTGGCGTGTTCGAAGTTGTAGGTGGACTGCTCCACTTCGTTCTGGTGGAACACGTCGCCGTAGGTCACTCTGCCGAACGGACCGTCAGCCCAGACCAGGTCGTAGACCGAATCCACGCCCTGCAGGTACATGGCCAGACGCTCCAGACCATAGGTGATCTCGCCGGTCACCGGGTAGCACTCGATGCCGCCTGCCTGCTGGAAGTAAGTGAACTGGGTCACTTCCATGCCATTGAGCCAGACTTCCCAGCCCAGACCCCAGGCGCCGAGGGTCGGCGATTCCCAGTTGTCTTCGACGAAGCGGATGTCGTGGACCAGCGGGTCCAGGCCGACATGCTTGAGGGAGCCCAGGTACAGCTCCTGGAAGTTGTCCGGGTTCGGCTTCAGGACTACCTGGAACTGGTAGTAGTGCTGCAGACGGTTCGGGTTTTCGCCGTAACGGCCGTCAGTCGGACGGCGGCTTGGCTGCACGTAGGCGGCGTTCCAGGTTTCCGGGCCGATGGCACGCAGGAATGTCGCGGTGTGGAAAGTGCCGGCGCCTACTTCCATATCGTAGGGCTGAAGTACCACACAACCTTGCTCGGCCCAGTATTGCTGGAGCGCGAGGATCAAGTCTTGGAAGGTACGCACGGCTGGCGTAGGCTGGCTCACGAAATTCACCTGTTTCTTGGGCTGCGATTTAAAGAGCGGGAGTATACCCGATTCAGTCGCACCTCCACCCCCTGGAGCCTTATGCCACGCTGCTTTTGGTGCAACGAAGATCCGCTGTACATGGCTTACCACGATCAGGAGTGGGGTACGCCGCTACGCGATGCGCAGGGTTTGTTCGAGTTGCTTTTGCTCGAAGGGTTCCAGGCCGGGCTTTCGTGGATCACCGTGCTGCGCAAGCGCGAGCGATATCGCGAGGTGTTGTACGGCTTCGACGTACAACGCGTGGCGCAGATGAGCGATGCGGAAATCGACGATTTGATGCTCGATCCGGGGATCATCCGCAACCGTCTCAAGCTCAATGCCGCCCGGCGCAATGCCCAGGCGTGGTTGGAGCTGGAAGACCCGGTGGCGTTCCTCTGGTCGTTTGTGGATAACCGCCCGATCATCAATCATTTCAAGGATCGCAGTGAAGTCCCGGCCATTACCCCGCAAGCCGTGGCCATGAGCAAGGGCCTGAAAAAGGCCGGTTTCACCTTCGTCGGTCCGACCATCTGCTACGCGCTGATGCAGGCCTCGGGCATGGTCATGGATCACACGCAGGACTGCGACCGCTACGCGCAGCTCGTCAACGGCGGTTAGAATGGCCGCCTCGCGCACAGCACAAGATCAGGAGTGACCTGTGGAAAAGTTTAAAGGCGCCATGCTGGTTGGCGCTCTGCGGCTGTTTGCCCTGCTGCCGTGGCGGGCCGTGCAGGCCGTGGGTTCGGCGATCGGCTGGATCATGTGGAAAACCCCCAACCGCTCCCGGGACGTGGTGCGGATCAACCTGGCCAAATGTTTTCCACAGATGGATCCGGCCGAACGTGAGCGTCTGGTCGGCCAGACCCTGAAAGACATCGGCAAGTCCCTGACCGAAAGCGCCTGCGCCTGGATCTGGCCGGCCCAGCGCTCCATCGACCTGGTGCGCGAAGTCGAAGGCCTCGACATCCTCAAGGATGCGCTGGCGTCGGGCAAAGGCGTGGTCGGCATTACCAGCCACCTGGGCAACTGGGAAGTGCTCAACCACTTCTATTGCAGCCAGTGCAAACCGATCATTTTCTACCGTCCGCCGAAGCTCAAGGCTGTGGATGAATTGCTGCGCAAACAGCGCGTGCAACTGGGCAACAAGGTCGCCGCGTCGACCAAGGAAGGCATCCTCAGCGTCATCAAGGAAGTGCGCAAGGGCGGTCAGGTGGGGATTCCTGCGGACCCGGAGCCGGCCGAATCCGCCGGGATCTTCGTGCCGTTCTTCGCTACCCAGGCCCTGACCAGCAAGTTCGTGCCGAACATGCTTGCCGGTGGCAAGGCTGTCGGGGTGTTCCTGCATGCCCTGCGTCTGCCGGACGGTTCTGGCTACAAGGTGATCCTCGAAGCCGCGCCGCAAGCCATGTACAGCACCGACACCGAAACGTCCTGCGCGGCGATGAGCAAGGTGGTCGAGCGTTATGTGGCGGCTTATCCGAGCCAGTACATGTGGAGCATGAAACGCTTCAAGAAGCGTCCGCCGGGCGAGGCGCGCTGGTACTGATCGGCGATGGGAGATTGTGGATAACCTGACCAGGCGGGTTATCCACAGCTGTCACGGCTTCTGCCGTTCGAGCTTCTTCAGGAACACCGTCATTTCTTTCTCGGCCTGCTTGTCGCCATGGACCCGGGCCGCCTCCAGCCCTTGTTCCCACGCCTGCCGCGCTGCCGCGTGATCACCTCGCGCCAGCTGCGCCTTGCCCAACAGTTTCCAGGCCGCCGAGTATTTCGGATCGAAGCCGACGCAACGCTGCAAATGTTCGGCAGCCTTCGCGTTCTCCCCAGATCCAGATAACCCTTGCCCAGGCCGAAGCGCAGCAGCGAGTTATCCACACCCTTGGCGAGCATTTTCTCCAGCGATTCAATCATCGGTTCGGCTCCTGGTGGTCAGAAGAAACTCAGGCCCACGTGGAACAGTTTCTCCACATCGCGAATATGTTTTTTATCCACAAGGAACAGAATCACATGGTCACCGGCGGCGATGACCGTATCGCCGTGGGCGATGATCACTTCCTCATCACGGATGATCGCGCCGATAGTCGTGCCCGGAGGCAGTGCGATGTTTTCGATCGCCTTGCCGATGACCTTGCTCGACTTCGAATCGCCATGGGCCACCGCTTCAATGGCCTCTGCCGCGCCCCGGCGCAACGAGTGCACGCTGACGATATCGCCGCGCCGCACGTGGGCCAGCAAGGTGCCGATGGTCGCCAGTTGCGGGCTGATGGCGATGTCGATGTCACCGCCCTGGATCAGATCGACGTAGGCCGGGTTGTTGATGATCGTCATCACCTTCTTCGCGCCCAGACGTTTGGCCAGCAGCGACGACATGATGTTGGCTTCGTCATCGTTGGTCAGCGCGAGGAAGATGTCCGCGTCGGCGATGTTCTCTTCCAGCAGCAGGTCGCGATCCGACGCGCTGCCCTGCAGCACCACGGTGCTGTCGAGGGTGTCGGAGAGGTAGCGGCAGCGCGCCGGGTTCATCTCGATGATCTTCACCTGATAGCGACTTTCGATGGCCTCGGCCAGCCGCTCGCCGATCTGCCCGCCGCCGGCAATCACGATGCGTTTGTAGCTTTCGTCTAGCCGGCGCATTTCGCTCATCACCGCGCGAATGTTCGCACGGGCGGCGATGAAGAAGACTTCGTCGTCCGCCTCGATCACCGTATCGCCCTGGGGAAGAATCGGTCGGTCACGACGGAAAATCGCGGCCACTCGGGTTTCCACATTCGGCATGTGCTCGCGCAACTGGCGCAGTTGCTGACCCACCAGCGGCCCGCCGTAGTAGGCGCGCACCGCCACCAGTTGCGCCTGGCCTTCAGCGAAATCGATCACCTGCAAGGCGCCGGGGTGCTGGATCAACCGCTTGATGTAGTTGGTGACCACTTGCTCGGGACTGATCAGCACGTCGACCGGAATCGCCTCGTTCTGGAACAGTTGCTCCTCGCGGGTCAGGTACGACGCTTCGCGCACCCGGGCAATCTTGGTCGGGGTATGGAACAGGGTGTGGGCAACCTGGCACGCGACCATGTTGGTTTCGTCGCTGTTGGTCACCGCCACCAGCATGTCGGCGTCGTCGGCACCGGCCTGACGCAGCACGGTCGGCAGCGAGCCACGGCCCTGCACGGTGCGGATGTCGAGTCGATCGCCAAGATCGCGCAGACGGTCGCCGTCTGTGTCGACCACCGTGATGTCGTTGGCCTCGCTGGCCAGATGTTCAGCCAGCGAACCGCCGACCTGTCCCGCACCGAGGATGATGATTTTCATCCAGTCACTCCATTGAATCCGTTTAGCCGCGCGCGGCAGCGATCTTGATCAGCTTGGCGTAGTAGAACCCGTCATGCCCGCCCTGCTGGGCCAGCAATTGGCGACCATGGGGCTGCTTGATCCCGGCGGCGGTGGCCAGATCCAGCTCCCGTGCGCCCGGCGTACGCTCAAGGAAAGCACCGATCACCTCGGTGTTCTCGGTCGGCAAGGTCGAGCAGGTGGCGTAGAGCAGGATGCCGCCCACTTCGAGGGTTTTCCACATCGCGTCGAGCAACTCGCCTTGCAGTTGTGCGAGGGCGGCGATGTCGTCGGCCTGACGGGTCAACTTGATGTCCGGATGGCGGCGGATCACGCCGGTGGCCGAGCACGGCGCGTCGAGCAGGATGCGCTGGAACGGTTTCCCGTCCCACCACGCTGCCGTGTCGCGACCGTCGGCGGCGATCAGTTCGGCGTTCAGACCGAGGCGCTCGAGGTTTTCCTTCACTCGCACCAGCCGTTTGGCTTCCAGGTCCACTGCCACCACGCCGGTCAGTGCCGGTTCGGCTTCGAGGATGTGGCACGTCTTGCCGCCCGGCGCGCAGCAGGCGTCCAGTACTCGCTGGCCTGGCGCGAGGTCGAGCAGATCGGCAGCCAGTTGCGCGGCTTCGTCCTGCACGCTGATCCAGCCTTCGGCGAAGCCCGGCAGGCTGCGTACATCAGCGGCGGCGTCGAGAACGATGCCGTCGCGGCTGAAGGTGCACGGCTGCGCGGCGATAGCTGCTTCAGTCAGCAATCCGAGGTACGTGTCACGGCTGTGATGACGGCGGTTGACCCGCAGGATCATCGGCGGATGCGCGTTGTTCGCCTCGCAAATGGCTTCCCATTGTTCAGGCCAGAAGGCCTTCAGGGATTTTTGCAGCCAGCGCGGATGAGCGGTGCGAACCACCGGATCGCGTTCCAGTTCGGCGAAGATCGCCTCATGTTCGCGCTGGGCATTGCGCAGCACGGCGTTGAGCAGACCTTTGGCCCACGGCTTTTTCAGCTTGTCGGCGCAACCGACGGTTTCGCCGATGGCGGCGTGCGGCGGGACGCGGGTGTAAAGCAGTTGATAGAGACCGACCAGCAGCAGCGCCTCGACATCGGCGTCCGCAGTCTTGAACGGTTTCTGCAGCAGTTTTTCCGCCAGCGCCGACAAACGTGGCTGCCAGCGGGCGGTGCCGAACGCCAAGTCCTGGGTGAAACCGCGATCGCGTTCTTCGACCTTGTCCAGTTGCGTCGGCAGAGAGCTGTTGAGCGAAGCCTTGCCGCTCAGGACGGCGGCGAGTGCCTTGGCGGCGGCCAGACGCGGGTTCATGGCGCGTCCACCGTTGCGCCCAGCACGGTGCCGGTGGCGAATTTCTCACGACGGCTGTTGAACAGATCGCTGAAGTTCAGCGCCTTGCCGCCGGGCAATTGCAGGCGGGTCAGGCACAGCGCCTGTTCGCCGCACGCGACGAGCAGACCCTCCTTGCTGGCGCCGAGAATCGTACCCGGTGCGCCTTTGCCTTCGGCCAGTGTCGCCGCCAGCACTTTCAGCGCTTCACCGTTGAGCGTGCTGTGGGTGATCGGCCATGGATTGAAGGCACGGACCAGACGTTCCAGCTCGACGGCCGGACGGCTCCAGTCGATGCGCGCTTCGTCCTTGTTCAGTTTGTGCGCGTAGGTGGCGAGGTCGTCGTTCTGCACTTCGCCTTCCAGGGTGCCAGCGGCCAGACCGGCAATCGCCTGCACCACGGCGGGCGGGCCCATTTCGGCGAGGCGATCGTGGAGGCTGCCGCCAGTGTCTTCGGCGCTGATCGGGGTGACGACCTTGAGCAGCATCGGACCGGTATCGAGGCCGGCTTCCATGCGCATCACGGTCACGCCGCTTTCAGCGTCGCCTGCTTCGACGGCACGCTGGATCGGCGCCGCACCGCGCCAGCGCGGCAGCAGCGAGGCGTGACTGTTGATGCAACCCAGACGCGGAATATCCAGCACCGCTTGCGGCAGGATCAGGCCGTAGGCGACCACCACCATCAAATCCGGTTTCAGCGCCGCGAGCTCGGCCTGAGCGTCGGCGTTGCGCAGGGTCGGCGGCTGCAACACCTGGATATTGTTTTCCAGGGCGAGCTGTTTGACCGGGCTCGGCATCAGTTTTTGCCCACGACCGGCCGGGCGATCCGGTTGGGTGTAGACCGCAACGATCTCGTAAGGGCTGTCCAGCAGGGCCTTGAGGTGTTCGGCGGCGAATTCCGGGGTGCCGGCAAAAACGATGCGCAGTGGCTCAGTCATGGGGGAGTCTCATAAAAAGAAAAAGGCTTGCCGCAGCAAGCCTTTGGAGAGGGGCATCAAGCGTTCTGGCGGTGCTGCTTTTCCAGTTTCTTCTTGATCCGGTCGCGTTTGAGCGTGGACAGGTAATCGACGAACAACTTGCCGTTGAGGTGGTCGCATTCGTGCTGGATGCACACCGCGAGCAGACCTTCGGCGATCAGTTCGTAAGGCTTGCCGTCACGGTCCAGAGCCTTGATCCTGACCTTCTGCGGGCGGTCGACGTTTTCGTAGAAACCCGGCACCGAGAGGCAGCCTTCCTGGTATTGCTCCATTTCGTCGGTCAGCGATTCGAACTCGGGGTTGATGAACACCCGGGGTTCGGTGCGGTCTTCGGAGAGGTCCATCACGACGATACGTTTGTGCACGTTGACCTGGGTCGCGGCAAGGCCGATGCCCGGCGCTTCATACATTGTTTCAAACATGTCATCGACCAGCTGACGCACTTCGTCGTCCACTACAGCCACAGGTTTGGCGATAGTGCGCAGACGCGGGTCCGGAAATTCGAGGATGTTCAAAATGGCCATAAGCTTGATTGCTGCACGTGTGAGGTAAAGTCGGGCGATGGCCTGGCGGGTCCGAAGATGCAGGCTACCGTTGTGAAACGTAGCTCCTTGCTTTTCAGCATAGAGCAGGGAGCGAGCCACGGGGGCTCTGGCGTTTCACGCGAACGCACATAATAAAGGGATTCACCGCATGAGGAAATCACTACTCGCCCTGCTGTTTCTGGCCTCGGCCGGCGCCGCGCACGGGCAAGTGCAACTCAAGGAAGGTTTTCCACAGCAATACACGGTGGTTTCGGGGGATACGCTCTGGGACATCTCCGGTAAATATTTGCGCGAACCCTGGCAGTGGCCGCAACTGTGGCAGGCCAATCCGCAGATCGAAAACCCCAATCTGATCTATCCCGGCGACACGCTGACGCTCAGCTACGTCAACGGCCAGCCGCGTCTGACCGTCAATCGCGGCGAGTCGCGCGGCACCATCAAGTTGTCGCCGCGCATCCGCACCAGTCCGGTCGCAGAGGCGATTCCGAGCATTCCGCTCAAATCGATCAACAGCTTTCTGCTGAGCAACCGCATCGTCGACAAGGTCGAGGACTTCGACAAGGCGCCGTACATCGTCGCCGGCGATGCCGAACGGGTGCTCAGCGGCACTGGCGACCGGATCTTCGCCCGTGGCCATTTCGACCCGAGCCAGTCGGTCTACGGCATCTTCCGCCAGGGCAAGGTCTATACCGATCCGCAGAGCAAGGAGTTTCTGGGGATCAACGCCGACGACATCGGCGGCGGTGAAATCGTTGCCACCGAAGGCGATGTCGCCACCCTCGCTCTGCAACGCACGACCCAGGAAGTACGCCTCGGCGACCGTTTGTTCAGCGGCGAAGAGCGTTCGATCAACTCGACCTTCATGCCCAGCGCACCCGCCGCCGACATCAACGGCCTGATCATCGATGTGCCGCGCGGCGTCACGCAGATCGGCGCGATGGACGTGGTGACCCTGAACAAAGGCAAACGCGACGGCCTGGCGGAGGGCAACGTCCTGGTGGTGATGAAAACCGGGGAAACCGTACGTGACCGCATCACCGGCCAGCCGCTGAAAATCCCCGATGAACGCGCCGGATTGCTGATGGTGTTCCGCACCTACGACAAACTCAGTTACGGCCTCGTGCTGAACGCATCGCGCTCGCTGGCGGTGCTGGACAAGGTGCGAAATCCTTAGCTGGCTTCACAAGTTACCAACAGAGTTATCCACAGCTTGTTCCGAAAGGTTCGGGCCTTATAACGATCAAGGATGATCCATGATGATGCCTGATTCGTCGCCGGTTTCCCCGGCGGAACTGGAAGCGCGCCTGCGCCTGCACCGCTTGCCGGAAATCGGTCCCAAGCGTTTTACCAAACTGCTCGAAGCTTTCGGCTCGGCCTCGAAGGCGATCAGTGCGCCCGCCAGCGCCTGGCGCTCGTTGGGTTTGCCGATGGCTTGCGCCGAGGCCCGACGCTGCCCTGACGTTCGCGACGGTGCCAGTCATGCATTGCGCTGGCTAGAGCGTCCGGATCAACATTTGCTGATGTGGGATCACCCGGATTACCCAGCCTTGCTGGCGCAGATTCCCGACCCGCCACCCTTGCTGTTCGTCGCTGGCGACCCCCGGATTCTGGAAAAACCGCAACTGGCGATGGTCGGCAGTCGCCGCGCTTCCCGTCCGGGCATGGACACTGCCGCTGCATTTTCCCGCAGCCTGGCCGGCGCCGGTTTTGTCATCACCAGTGGCCTGGCGCTGGGCATTGATGCGGCCGCGCATCAAGCCGCCGTCGACGTCGGCGGGCAAACGGTCGGTGTGCTTGGTACGGGTCTGGAAAACTTTTATCCACAGCGCAACCGTCGGTTGGCGGACGCGATGATTGCGTCCGGCAGTGCAGTGCTTTCGGAATTTCCTCTGGACGTCGGGCCAACGCCGAGCAACTTCCCCAGACGCAACCGGATCATCAGCGGTTTGTCCCTCGGCGTGCTGGTGGTCGAGGCCAGTGTCGCCAGCGGTTCTTTAATCACCGCGCGGCTGGCCGCGGAACAGGGGCGCGAGGTGTACGCCATTCCGGGTTCGATCCACCATCCCGGCGCCCGGGGCTGTCATCAACTGATCCGTGACGGGGCGGTGCTGGTGGAAACCATCGAGCACATTCTCGAAGCCTTGCGCGGCTGGCAACATCTGCCGGTATCCACCGCCGCAGCGAATCCGCAGAACCCGTTGCTGCGTCTGTTGCACGCCGCGCCGCACACCAGCGAGGGCCTGGCTGACAGCATTGGCTGGGCGCTGCCGAAAGTGCTGGCGGCGCTGACCGAACTGGAGATGGATGGCCGCGCGGTGTGCGAAAACGGCCGCTGGTTTGCGCGCGTAAGCTAGGTTTTACATTGAAGATCGGTAAACTGCGCGAAACCTGTTTGCGGAGAGTTTTTCATGGTCAACAGTTGGCGTGTGCAACAAGCCGCACGAGAGATTCGCGCCGGGGCGGTGATTGCCTATCCAACCGAAGCCGTCTGGGGGCTGGGGTGCGATCCTTGGAATGAAGAAGCGGTGGATCGTCTGTTGGCGATCAAGAACCGTTCGGTGGACAAGGGCTTGATCCTGGTCGCCGACAACATTCGTCAGTTCGATTTTCTGTTCGAGGATTTCCCCCAGGACTGGATCGATCGCATGGCCAGCACCTGGCCGGGGCCGAACACCTGGCTGGTGCCGCACCAGAACCTGCTGCCGGAATGGGTGACCGGAGTGCATGACACCGTGGCATTGCGAGTCAGCGATCATCCGCAGGTGCGGGATCTGTGCTCGCTGGTGGGGCCGTTGATTTCGACGTCGGCGAATCCGCAGGGGCGGCCGGCAGCGAAAAGTCGCTTGCGGGTCGAGCAGTATTTCCGTGGTCAGGTCGATCTGGTGCTCGGCGGAGCGCTGGGCGGTCGCAAGAACCCGAGCCTGATTCGGGATCTGGCCACTGGCAATATCGTGCGCCCGGGCTGATATCACCCCTGATTAATTTCGTGAGTACTCCTCGGCTTTAATGGCGAGGGGTACTACGCTTGCCCGCGATTTTTCCCTCATGTAGCTGTAGTTATAGTCCGGTTTTTTGTTCGATTTTTTCCCTTCTACGTCAGATGAATCCGTAAGTATTCAATTGTTGTAATTTTTCCGACGTTATTCTCAGAAGCCACACAGTGGCGATTTTTCTAAAACCATTCATTATTTCAATGCGCTCAGAAAACTTCGAAAAGTTAACGGCTGCGGAGAAGAAATGGATATCAGGGATTCGCAATTAACGGATTATTTTCAGGAGATTCAGACGACCTTTAAAAGGCGTCATGAAAATTATCGCATCGTTATTCTTGAAGCAGGATCGGATACACGAGAGTTTGAACGGTTTGTTTCCCGTCATTTTAGGTTGCGATTGCAACACTACATGCTGACACCCAAAGCCAGATTACTTGAAACACGTCTGGCGATTATCTCGCGCAGTACCCACTTTTTGTTGTATCAGCACGACAGGCCCACGGCGGTATTGCGCGTGACCCCCGGGCCGTTCGAATGGGCTTCACTGACGCAGCAGCAACTATCCCCTGCCACGACGCTGTCGCGCCATGTCGAGTTCAGCCGCTTGATCAGCCACTCGCAAACGCAGTTCCCCGTGTCGATCAACGGCCTGCTGGCGGCTGCCACGGAATGGGCGATCAAGCGGGGTTATGAAGGGGTCACCGCGCTCTGCCGATCACCGCAACGGCGATTGTTCCAGCGTTTCGGCCTGACGCCCATTACCACCGACGCCCTGCGCATCGAACAGCGCCAGCGCGGCGATTACTGGCTGCTCTCGGCTCAATGGCCGCAAATCCTCACAGCACTTCAACAGTCTGCCCACCTGCTCGCCAACCCATTGGAGAACCCGGTTGATGAACTCGCCTCTCGGTTTTGAACAACAACTAAGCCTGCTCGATGAGCGAATCGAAAATACATGGGCCGATATTCTGGAAAGTTCGCGACTGATAAAAGCCATACGTGAAGGCAGTGTTTCAAAAGCCTTGTACGCGATCTACATGATCCAGACTTTTCACTACACGGCACACAATGCGCGAAATCAGGGATTGGTCGGAGTCCGACATGCGGATAATCCGGTGTATGCCAAGTTTTGCTTTGAACATGCGGCACAAGAAGTCGGCCATGAAAAAATGGCGCTGCATGATGTCATGAGTCTTGGTTTGAAGAATGAGGTGTTCGATATTCCGCCTGCACTTCCAGCTACGGATGTATTGATCGCCTACTTATACTGGATTTCCTTTACCGGTAATCCGCTACAACGGCTTGGTTATAGTTATTGGGCAGAGAACGCTTACCAGTTCATTACTCCGTTGATTAACAGCCTGAGTGAAGTTCTGGAACTGAAGCCCGCTCAGCTGACGTTCTTCATTGCGCATTCCGACATTGATGTCGAGCACTTCAATGAAATCAAACTCATGCTGCAACGCACCTGCAAGCGACAGGAAGACTGGGATGCGATCAGCACTGTCATGGAAACCAGCCTGCGTCTGACCGGCAACATGCTCGAGGCGGTTTATGAGCAGTTCGAGGCCTGGCAAAACGGGCTGGCGCCTCGCTATGACTTCCTTCACGCCGTGGACAACCAATGAAGTCTGGCCGCCCTTGTTCCAATCAGACGGCTGGAGGCAGACATGGCTGATTATTTCGACCGGCTCAACTACACGTTGGGGGATGAAGACACTGCACTCGAGTACGCGATCCTGCCCAGACATGCCGGGCACGTGCTGGGTATTGCCGGATGCGGCGGCCGGCTGTTGCCGTTGCTGGCCGCCGCTCCGTCACGCATGACCTGTACCGATATCAGTGCGCCGCAACTGGCGTTCAGCCGGTTGCGTTTTGCCCTGCTGGAACAGACCGATCACGAGTCGTTCATGGCGTTCATGGGCTATCGAATGGAAAGCCTGAGGTCGCAACGCCAATCCATTTTCCAGCAACTGGTTTTACCGCCGGCGGATCGTCGCTGGTTGTTCGCGCTGTTCCAGTCCCGGCACTGGGAAGCGCCGATTTACATGGGTGCATTCGAGCAAACCTTGAAGCGGTTGGCGAGGATCACCGGACTGTTTACCGGCAAGGCTGGCCGAGGCATTTTTCATTCAAGCCGGCTTGACGAACAGACGGAATATTACCGAAACCGCTTTCCACTCAAGCGCTGGAAAGCCGTGGTCGCTTTGCTGGGGAACGCAGCAGTGCTCAATTCGCTGCTGTACAAGGGCGCGTTTCCACCCAACAACCTGGGGATCAGTTCCCGCGCGGCGTATCTGGAAATTTTTCATACGTTGTTCACCACTCAGGTGGTCCGCGAAAGCTTTTTCCTGCAAATGCTGTTTTTCGGTGAGCTGCGTTATCCACAAGGCTTTCCGCTGGAGTGCGATCCGGCAATTTTCCAGCGGGCCCGCGAGGGAATTCAGCAGTGCGAGTTACGCGTGGTGCAGGCCGACATCCTCGACTGTGCTGCCGGGGAAACAGCCATCGATTTCGTATCGCTGTCGGACGTGCCTTCCTTCATGTCCGCAGCGGCCGGCAAGAACGTTTTACAGCGCCTGGCACCGTCCCTGTCGGAAAACGCACAGGTGGTCATGCGGGGGCATTTGCATGTGGTGCGACCCGATTGCGCAGGTTTCTGCGATATCACCCAGCAGTACCAGGCAGACATTGCGCGAGAAAAAACCCAGCTCTGGCGAGTCCAGGTCTATCGCCGTACTCCCTCTTTGCAGGTATCCCGATGAACACTTTTCAACCGACCGTCAATTGGGTCAAAAACCGTGTCCGGCAAGCGCGTGACGATCAGCAGCAATTGTTCGATGCCGGACTCAATGGTCTGAAATTGGCCAAACGTGAAGGCAAAGAGATCGAACTCGAGAGTGGCGAACGGCTGACCGAGTTTCTTTCCTGCTCTTATCTGGGACTGGAGTGTGACCCTCGCTTGATTCAAGGAGCGGTGAGCGCCTCGGAGTCCTTCGGCGTGCAGTTCGCCGCCGCACGAACCCGAGCGCTGTTGCCGCCCATGCGTGAACTGGATGAACTGCTGAACCGGATATTTCAGGGACATACAGTCACCTTCAACTCGGTGGGCAGTGCGCATCTTGGCTGTTTGCCGCTGCTCGGCTCCGGCGAGATGCCCTCGTATCCCATGCGTCGAGGCCCTTGCTGGATTGTTGACCGTGCCGCTCACGCTTCGATGCAAGTGCTGCAAGGCATTCTCTGGCAGTTCGGGCCGATCCAGCGCCGTGACTGCAGCGATATAGAACAGGTGGAGGAAGCGTGTTCAACGGCCGTCGCAGCGGGTAATACGCCCATCATTCTGACGGACAGCATCGGCTCGATGCGCGGTGTATACCCGGTCAGTCGCCTGCTGCAACTGGCGGAGCGTTTCGACGGTTATCTCTATGCGGATGACGCCCACGGTACCTCGATCCATGGTTTCGCCGGAGGTGGTTACGCGCTGGATGCGGCGGGTGACCGATATCGTGGCCGGTTGATACTCCTGTCATCGCTGTCCAAGGCGTTCGGTGCAACCGGCGGGGCAATCACTGTGCGCACCGAAGCCGATGCCGAAATAATTCGGCGCCATGCGTCGACCTATACGTTTGGCGGGCCACTGTCTGTTGGCGGAGTAGGCGCGGCAATTGCCTCGGGGAAAATTCATTTGTCGCCGGAGTTGGGGCAATTGCAGGTGGCGCTGTGGAAAAATATCGCCACGATCGACCGTTTGCTGGGGCCAGTGCTGGGTAATCATCACGTCGCGTCCCCCATTCGATTCGTCCGCGTCGGGGCCGAGAGAGATGCGATCAGCCTGGCGCAGCATTTGCGTCGGCAGGGCATGGCGGTCACTACCGCGCTGTTTCCGGTGGTGGCGAAGGGCGAGGCAATTTTGCGTCTGGCCATCAGCGCGAGCCACAGTCAGCGCCAGCTGGAATGTCTGGCGAACGCCGTCCGTAGCGGATTCGATGAGCTGGGTATTCGTCAGGGAAGGCGCGGCAATGAGCAATGAATCGATAACGGATATATCGGCCGAGGCCTTCGCTCGCAAATTGGCTCACGCGCGTTCGCTGCCTTGGTTCCTTGCGTTGTATCCGCGAATCCTGGAAGTGCAGGGATTGGCCGATCAGCATCGGTTGCCGGTTCTGGCGGTGGAAGACGAGTTCGGCGGGGCCCTGTTTTCCGCGCTCGGTGATGCTTCTCATCGAGCACCGGGCGGTGGACTGACCCTGACCTCGGGAGGCAGTACCGGCAGTCGCAAACAGATCACCCATTCCTGGGCGTTCAACGCTGCAATCGTGCACTTGGGGGCACGGATGTTCGGTGCGATGGACGAACGCCCTGAGGTGGTCATCAATTGCCTGACTGCCGGGGAAATGCAGGGAGCGTTCCAATACGCGTCAGCCATCGTCCAGCACATTGGCGCACGCTTGTTGCCTGCCGGTTCACAAATGGGCGTGGAACGCATCGCCGAGCTGATTGAGGCACACAAGGCCGATGCGTTGATATGCACTCCCTCCTTCGCCGCCGCGTTGTTCAATCATGACGCAGCCCGGTTGGGCACCCTGAAGTGGCTTTATTACATCGGAGAACCCTGCAGTAAAACGCTGCGCGACCAGTTGGCCCGGGACTGGCCGATGCTCAATATTCGCTCGTTGGGCTACAGCTCGACGGAGACCGGCCCCATCGGTTTTCAGTGTGCCCATCTGGAGCATGGCTTTTATCATCTGCATGCCGACGCCATGCTGCTCGAAGTGGTTGATCCTCTGACCCTGAACGCTATGGCTGAAGAGCAAACCGGTGAGTTTCTGCTGACGCCACTGCTGTCCGATCACGTGCCGCTGTTGCGCTACCGGATCGGGGATCGTGGGCGAATCCTGCGCACAGGGACGACGTGTGCCTGTGGCAGCTCCCTGCCGGTGCTGGCGCTGGAGGGGCGGGTCGAGACTTCGATCAAACTGGGTGGCGCGCTCGTCACTCAGTCACAGGTATTGCACGTACTCCGGCAACTTTTACCGCAGTTGCAGGCCACCGATGTCCAAGTACAGATTGAACGACAGCCCGAGGGCGCACGCATGCGTCTGGTCCTCGCTGAGGACACACTGACAGCCGACACCCGAAGCGTCATTGAAGGTGCGTTGCAGATCGAAGGGCAGGCCAGCGGATTGCTCAGGCTGCCCGGGGTGTTGGGGCTGGAGGTGAAGCGTCTTGCCCGTCAGGAATTCGAAACCACCCTGGCTGGCAAGACGCCGTTTTTTATGACGCTGGAACAGACCCCGGCACTGTCATGACGATATGCAGAGGCCATCGGCGGTCAGGGCAGCAGGACAGTGGAGCCCGTGGTGCGCCGCGCGGACAGCTCGGTTTGCGCTTTCGCCGCGTCAGCCAGCGGATAACGCTGGCTGATATCCACTTTCAGCTTGCCGCTGGCGATCATCCCGAACAGCTCGTCGGCCATGCGCTGCAGGTTCTCGGCGTTGTTGGCGTAGGTCGCGAGGGTCGGCCGGGTGACGTACAACGAGCCTTTCGCCGCCAGAATCCCCAGATTCACGCCGTCCACCGCGCCCGACGCATTGCCGAAGCTCACCAACAGGCCACGGGGCGCCACGCTGTCCAGCGAGGCCAGCCAGGTGTCCTTGCCGACGCCGTCGTAGACGACCGGGACTTTTTTCCCGTCGGTCAATTCCAGCACCCGTTGGGCAACGTTTTCGTGGCTGTAGTCGATGGTTTCCCAGGCGCCATGGGCCTTGGCCAGATCGGCTTTGGCTTGCGAGCTGACGGTGCCGATCAGCTTCACGCCCAGGGCCTTGGCCCATTGGCAGGCGAGCAAGCCGACGCCGCCGGCCGCTGCGTGGAACAAAATGGTTTCGCCACCCTTGAGTTCATAGGTCTGGCGCAGCAGGTATTGCACGGTCAGGCCCTTGAGCATCACGCCAGCGGCGGTTTCGAAGCTGATGGCGTCCGGCAGGTGCACCAGATTCGCTTCCGGCAGGACGTGGACATCGCTGTACGCGCCCAGCGGGCCGCTGCCATAAGCCACACGATCACCGACCTTGAACCGGGTGACCTCGCTGCCCACCGCCTCGACGATGCCGGCGCCTTCCGCACCTACGCCCGACGGCAAGGCCGGTGGCGTGTACAGACCGCTGCGGTAGTAGGTGTCGATGAAGTTCAGGCCGACGGCCTTGTTGCTCACGCGAACCTGCTGCGGACCGGGTTCGGCGGGTTGATAGTCAACGTACTCGAGCACTTCGGGGCCGCCGTGGGCGCGGAACTGGATTCGCTTGGCCATCTGCCTACTCCTTGGGTGATTCGGGAAGGCCCCTATCGAACGCTCATGCTTGATCTTCGTCAACTGCGGCGTGCCGGTTTGCGATGGTATGCTACGCGCCCATTTGCGCGGGGGCCGCGCAGTTCCGCCCGATCCAAGGTGAAGCCATGACGACCCGCACCGACGCCGTAAAGGCCTATCTGCTCGACCTGCAAGACCGCATCTGCGCCGCGCTGGAAACTGAAGACGGCGGCACGCGCTTCGTCGAAGACGCCTGGACCCGTCCGGCCGGCGGTGGCGGTCGAACCCGAGTGATCGAGAACGGTACGGTGATCGAAAAGGGCGGCGTCAACTTTTCCCACGTATTCGGCAGTGGCCTGCCACCGTCTGCCAGCGCCCATCGTCCGGAACTGGCCGGGCGTGGTTTTGAAGCCCTCGGCGTGTCGCTGGTGATCCACCCGCACAACCCGCATGTGCCGACGTCCCACGCCAACGTGCGCTTTTTCATCGCCGAGAAGGAAGGTGAAGAACCGGTCTGGTGGTTCGGCGGTGGCTTCGACCTGACCCCTTACTACGGCAACGAAGAAGACTGCATTCACTGGCACCGCGTCGCCGAACAGGCCTGCGCGCCGTTCGGTCCGGACGTCTACCCGCGCTACAAGGCCTGGTGCGACACCTATTTCCACATCAAGCATCGCCACGAGCCGCGTGGCATCGGCGGCCTGTTCTTCGACGACCTGAACGAGTGGGACTTCGACACCAGTTTCGCCTTCATGCGCGCCATCGGCGATGCGTACATCGACGCTTACCTGCCGATCGTGCAGCGCCGCAAGAACGACGCCTTCACCGCCAAGCAGCGCGAGTTCCAGGAATTCCGTCGCGGCCGCTACGTCGAGTTCAACCTGGTTTACGACCGTGGCACCCTGTTCGGCCTGCAATCGGGCGGGCGCACCGAATCGATCCTGATGTCGCTGCCGCCGCAAGTGCGCTGGGCCTACGACTGGAAAGCCGAGCCGGGCAGCGAAGAAGCGCGCCTGACCGAGTACTTCCTGCAAGACCGCGACTGGCTGGCTCAGGCCTGAGGACTTCTGATGGATCGTTATGTCGTTTTCGGTAACCCGATCGGCCACAGCAAGTCGCCGATGATTCACAAACTGTTCGCCGAACAGACCGGGCAGAGCCTCGACTACAGCACGCTGCTGGCGCCGCTCGACGATTTTTCCGGCTGCGCCACGGCGTTTTTCCAGGAAGGTCGCGGCGCCAACGTGACCGTGCCGTTCAAGGAAGATGCCTATCGCCTGGCCAACAGCCTGACCGCCCGCGCCGAACGCGCGGGTGCGGTGAACACTTTGAGCAAACTGGCCGATGGCAGCCTGCTCGGCGATAACACCGACGGCGCCGGGCTGGTGCGGGATTTGACGGTCAACGCCGGGTTCAGCCTTACCGGCAAACGCATTCTGCTGCTCGGCGCCGGTGGCGCGGTGCGCGGTGCGCTGGAGCCGTTGCTGGCAGAAAAACCGGCCTCGGTGATCATCGCCAACCGCACAGTGGACAAGGCCGAGCTGCTGGCTGAACTGTTTTGTGATCTGGGGCCGGTGTCGGCCAGTGGTTACGACTGGTTGCGTGAACCAGTGGACGTGATCATCAACGCCACCTCCGCCAGCCTCACCGGCGATGTGCCGCCAATTGCCCCAAGCCTGATCGAACCCGGCAAAACGCTGTGCTACGACATGATGTACGGCAAGGAACCGACCGCGTTCTGCCGTTGGGCCAGCGAGCATGGCGCGGGCGTGGTGATGGACGGGTTGGGCATGCTGGCCGAACAGGCTGCCGAAGCCTTTTTCCTGTGGCGTGGCGTGCGTCCCGACACGGCGCCGGTTCTGGCGCAATTGCGTCGGCAGTTGGCGCTGTAAGGCGCCCTCAGTCCTCGAAGCGGATCGGGCACTTCTCCGGCCCTTCGAGCTTGCGTAATTCCTCCACCACCTGGGGGCGCGCCTGACGCAAGGTCAGGCTGCGATCCTGGCGCAGCAGGCGCCGGGCTTCCTGATGGAGCATTTCCACGCCTGAATAGTCGATGAAGTTGATCTGCTGCGCCTCGATCACCACCCGTGCGCCGTGCATTCGTTGCAAGCGCACTTGCAGGTAGTGGCTGGCGCCGAAAAAGATCGAACCGCCGACCCGCAGCACATCGTCTTCGCCATCGCGCCAATGCTGCACCCGGGGTTGTGAGGTGCGCTTGAGGTAGAAAAACAGCGAGGCCAGCACACCGGCATAGATCGCCGTCTGCAGTTCCAGCAGCAACGTGGCGATGCAGGTCAGGCTCATCACCACGAACTCGGCTCGACTGACCCGCAACAACGCACGAATGCCACGATGATCCACCAGTCCCCAGGCGATCAGCAGAATGCTGCCGGCCATGGCCGGGATCGGAATGTGCGCGATCAGCCCGGCACCGAAAATCGCGAACAACGCCACCCACAACGCCGAAAACACTCCGGCCAATGGCGAACAGGCCCCGGCCTCATAGCTCAGCCCGGAACGGGTGAACGAGCCGGCGGACAACGAGCCGGAAAAAAACGCACCGATAATGTTCGAAAGGCCCTGCGCGCGGACTTCCTGATTGGCATCGAGCAACTGTTGCGAGCGCGCGGATATCGAACGGGCAATCGACAGGCTGGTGACCAGCCCGAGCATGCCCACCGCCACGGCACTGGGCAGCAGGCGCAGGATCAGATCCATATCCAGCGGCAATCCACTGAACGGCGGCAGGCGCCCGGCAAACGCGCTGACCAATTGAACATGGCCGAACATCGCCGGCCACAGCCACACCACCAGACTGCCGAGCACCAGGGTCATCAACAACGTCGGCCAGCGCGGTAGCCATTGTTTGAGCAACGCACCGACCACCACCGTGGCGACACCGAGGAGCAGCGACGGTTTATCCACAGCCCCCAGATGGCGCAGCAGATCCATCAGGCTGTCCAGCGCCGTGGCCCTGGCCGGCAGATCCAGCCCCAGCAGGTTCGGCAATTGACCGATGGCAATCACCACCGCCGCGCCGAGGGTGAAACCCAGCACCACGGAGTGCGAGACGAAATTCACCAGCGCACCGAAGCGCAACAGGCCGAGCAGCCACTGGAAAATCCCGGCAAGGAAGGTCAGCAGCAGGATCAGGGTGATGTAGTCCTGTGACGCGGGCACCGCCAGTGGGCTGACGCTGGCAAACAGCACAATCGAAATGGCTGCCGTCGGCCCGCAGATCAGGTGCCATGACGAGCCCCACAGACAAGCGATCAATACCGGAACGATGGCGGCGTAGAGCCCGTATTCCGGTGGGAGACCGGCGATCAGGGCGTAGGCAATCGACTGGGGCAGCGCGAGAATCGCTCCGGTGAGGCCGACGACCAGGTCCCGCCCGACGCTGGCGCGGGTCTGCCGGGGCAGCCAGGTCAGGAAGGGGAAAAGTGAGCGACGGCTGGGGAGGGCCATGGATCCTCTCGGGTGAAATTTTGCGCATTGTACGCAGCCCGGGACGCCGAGCGTCCATTGCGGCGTTCCCACGCAGAGCGTGGGAACGATCGGCCGCGCAGTTACAGTTTGGCTTTTACGACCGGCAACGCATCTTTGCCGTCCACGGTTTTCACACCATCAAGCCACTTATCCAACACCCCCGGATTTGCCTTGATCCAGGCCTTCGCCGCATCGGCATTGCTGACCTTCTTGTTCACCACCTCAGCCATGATGCTGTTCTCCATCTCCTGAGTGAACGAAAGATTGGTCAGCAATTTACCCACATTCGGGCACGCCTCGGCGTAGCCCTTGCGGGTCAGGGTGTAGACGCTCCCCGTGTCGCCGAAGTATTTCTCGCCGCCCTTGAGGTAATGCATTTTCAGCTGCACGTTCATCGGATGCGGGGTCCAGCCCAGGAAGGTGACGAATTTCTGTTTCTTCACCGCCCGCGAGACTTCCGCCAGCATCGCCTGTTCGCTGGACTCGATCAGCTTCCACTGACCCATGTCGAAGTCGTTCTTCTTGATGATCTCTTGCAGCGAGATGTTCGCCGGCGCGCCGGAGCCGATGCCGTAGATCTTGCGCTCGAACTTGTCGGCGAATTTGTTCAGGTCGGCAAAGTTATGCACACCCGCATCCCACACATAATCCGGCACGGCCAGGGTGAATTCGGTGCCGTCGAGGTTCTTCGCCAGTTGCGTGACGTCGCCGGTGGCGACGAACTTGTCGTAGAAACCCTGCTGCGCCGGCATCCAGTTGCCGAGGAACACGTCGACCTGACCGTCCTTCAAACCACCGAAGGTGATCGGCACCGCGAGGGTGTCGACCTTGGCCTTGTAGCCCATGCCATCCAGCAGAAACCCGGTGATGGCGTTGGTCGCAGCGATGTCGCTCCAGCCGGGATCGGCCATTTTCACCGTGTCGCAGCTCTCGGCGAACGCGGATGCGCTGCCCAGTGCCAGCAGACTGACCGTCACGACTGTGGATAACTTGACCATGGACTTCCCCTTAACGTTATTGGTTTTGGCAGGGTTGTGGATAACGGGCCTTGCGCTCCAGGTCATCGAGGTCGATGTGGTTGCGCATGTACTGCTGACTGGCGTCCACCAGCGGCTGGTGATCCCAGCTCTTCAGCTTGCCGATCGTCAGTGCCTCGGCAACGAAACGCCGACGCCGCTGGCTTGCAAGCACATCGCGGTGGATCGCCGGGATGTCCCACTTGGCCCGCGCTTCGGCAAGAAAATCGTCGAACAGCTGACGATGTTGCGGTGATTGGCTGAGTTCTTCCTGTTCGCGTGGATCGTTATCCACATCGAAGAGTAGGCAAGGGTCGGTTTCGCTGTAGATAAATTTGAAAGCGCCACGACGAATCATCATCAGTGGACTGACGGTACCCTCGGCCATGTATTCGCCAAACACTTCGTCGTGACCGCCCCGCCCTTGCAGGTGCGGCACCAGCGAACGGCCGTCCAGCGGCAGGTTCGGTTCCAGGCTGCCGCCCGCCAGTTCTACGAAAGTCGGCAGCAGATCGGCGGTGGACACCGCGGCGCTGACACGGCCGGATTTGAACTGTCCGGGTGCACTGATCAACAGGGGCACGCGCGCGGCCATTTCGAACCAGTGCATTTTGTACCAGAGGCCTTTCTCTCCCAGCATGTCGCCGTGGTCACCGGAGAACACGATGACGGTGTCGTCCATCAGCCCACAATCTTCAAGGGTTTGCAGGAGTTTGCCGACGTTGGCGTCGATATAGCTGCAAGCACCGAAGTATGCACGGCGTGCGTCGCGGATTTTATCCACAGGCAGCGGCTTGTCCCACAGGTCGTAGACTTTGAGCAGGCGCTGGGAGTGCGGATCAAGAGAATGCTGATCCGGCGTCGTCGGAAGCGGGATATCCGCATCGTCGTACAAATCCCAGAACGCCTTGGGAATCGTGTACGGGTCGTGGGGGTGAGTCATCGACACGGTCAGGCAGAACGGCTGGTCGCCGTCCTCGCGGATGTGATCGAACAGGTATTGCTGCGCCTTGAACACCACCTCTTCGTCGAAGTCGAGCTGATTGGTGCGCACGCACGGCCCGGCCTGCAGCACCGACGACATGTTGTGATACCAGCTCGGCCGTACGTCGGGCTCGTCCCAGTTCACCGCCCAGCCGTAGTCGGCCGGGTAGATATCGCTGGTCAGGCGCTCTTCGTAACCGTGCAGTTGATCGGGGCCGCAGAAGTGCATCTTGCCCGACAGCGCGGTGCGGTAACCGAGGCGGCGCAGGTAATGGGCGTACGTGGGGATGTCGGCGGGGAAATCGGCGGCATTGTCGTAGGCGCCGATCTTGCTCGGCAACTGGCCACTGACCAGGGTGAAACGCGACGGCGCGCACAGCGGGCTGTTGCAGTACGCGGCATCGAACACCACGCCTTGTTCGGCGAGGCGGCTGAGATTCGGCAGTTTGATGGGCGACTGGCCGTAGAACGGCAACATTGGCGCGGCCATTTGATCGGCCATGATGAAAAGAATGTTCTTGCGCTTCATGTGATCGCGGCATTCCATAGTGAATATTTATGCGACATTGCTGCGATTGAGCATGGATTCCACGCAATATCCGGTAAAGCCCGCGCCGGACAATGACTAGGATAAGCACAGCTTATGTATGAAGCCCTCGGTGATTTGTCGCTGGATCTGCTGCGCGCCTTCGAGGTGGCGGCCCGTCATCGCAGTTTTACCGCTGCGGCGGTGGAACTCGGGACCACCCAACCGGCTATCAGTCAGCAAATCAAACGCCTGGAGGAACAGCTTGGAACGCGGCTGTTTGATCGCATCTACCGAGGCATCGAACTGACCGAGGTCGGCTCGATCCTGTTCGAGCAGGTTACCCTCGGTTTGCAGAATATCGACGCAGGATTGAGTGCAATCAGCACGCAGCAGCAACATGAAGTGCTGCAGGTCGCCACCGATTTCGCCTTCGCCGCGTACTGGCTGATGCCACGTCTGCACCGTTTCCATGAGGCTTATCCACAGGTGGATGTGAGCCTGGTCACCAGCGAGCGCAATCACAATATGCTGCGCCCGGATATCGACGTTGCTGTGCTGTTCGGCGACGGTCGCTTCAAGCAGGGCGAAAGTCACTGGCTGTTCAGCGAAGAAGTGTTTCCCGTGTGCAGCCCGCAGTTGCTCAGGGATCGCGCCCTGCCCTTGCCGGCCCAAGCATTGATGGAGTTTCCGCTGCTGCACCTGCGTGGAGAAAACAGCAGCAACTGGTTCAACTGGAGTGGCCTGTTCCGCGCGCTGAATATCATTACACCGCCGGCCCCGGGCCAGCTGCGCTTCGACAATTACACCTTGCTGATCCAAGCGGCGATTGGCGGTCAGGGCGTGGCGATCGGCTGGCGGCACCTTGTGGATAACTTATTAACCCAAGGGCTGTTGTGCCGGCCGATCGCCGAGACCACTCTGTCGCGCCTCGGTTATTACGTGGTGTTGCCGCAGCGCAAACGCCGGGGAGCATTGATCCAGACGTTCGTGGATTGGCTGATGGCCGAACAGGCCAGCAGCGCCGAGTCCCTGGCTGGACTGCCGTTGCCCTCGATTGCTGTGTAACGGATCAGGAAGCCGCAACAAAATCCACGTGCTGACGCAGATGCAGATTCAACCGCAGCTCATCGGAAATCCCCACCGCCACCCGGTTCAGGCGCTCCAGCGGCTCGGCGAGACCCGGTTCAAGCGCGCGGCCGACCTGACTGAAATGCTCGATTGTCAGCCCCGCCACACTGCGCGGTGCATTGACCAGCGTCCAGTGCAGCGGGCTGCTTTGCAGGGCTTCGCGTATTTCCTTGGCGGCGTGGCGTTGCAACGGCTCGGCGTTTTCCGGATCGTCCAGTGCTTCGAATTCGCCAATGACAAACAGCCGCGAGACGTTCGCCGCCTGCAACCCGTCGATCAACGCATCCACCGCCAGGACCTGTTCCACCGGCCCCAGCACCACGGATTTCTCGACATGATCGCTGCTCAACGGCAGGCCCGGCGCATTGAGCAGGCAGATCACCGCCGAGCTGCCGGCCACGCTCTGATGGACCCGTTCGGCGTCCAGCAGGTCGCCGCTTTTGGTGCGCAGCCCCGGCCGTGGCGCGAGCGCCGTCAGATCGTCGAGGATCGCGATGACTTCGTGCTGGCGGCGCAGCAGTTCAGCCATCAACGCGCTGCCCAGGCTACTCATGGCACCATAGAGCACCACTTTTACCACCGGGGTTTCGGCATTTTTCATGGCTGAGATCCCTTTTGTTTTCCCTTGTATGGCGTGTGACATACGGCCAACGCCAAGGGTTCGAACCGATACAGAGGGTTTGCGATGCAGACGATCAAGGGTTATCACGCCCACGTTTATTACGACGCCAGCACGATCGAACAGGCGCGAGCGCTGTGTGAGCAGGCGGCAACGCTGTTTCCATTGAAGATGGGCCGCGTGCATGAACGTCCGGTCGGCCCGCACCCGGACTGGAGCTGCCAGTTGGCCTTCGGCCCGGAGTTGATCGGCGATGTGCTGCCGTGGCTGGCGCTCAATCGCAAGGGGTTGGTGGTGTTCCTGCACCCGGACACCGGCGATGACTTGCTCGATCACACCGAACACGCGATCTGGATGGGCGCAATGCGGCCGCTGGACCTGTCTGTTTTTTGATCAGATGGTTTCTTTACTGATCGAACAATGACAGTCGGCGATGTCGTGAAACGCTCCGCTGAACTGATAGCGGATATGTCCGCAATGGCAGGCACCGCTGTGTAATTCAGTCATCGACCTGCCCTCCGCTTCCCGTGTTCATTGACTCCAGTCGCATCCGACGGCCGGTTGGTCGTTCGCATCGAAGCTTTCAGCTGCGAAAGCTGGCTGAAAGGTTGCCCCATTAGGATCGCCGCCACTACCGGCAACAGACCGGTTGGCCACTGCGTGTGATTGCTCGCACGACAGGCCCAATTAACAACAACAATGGTGATTCTGATGTCCTCTGCAACCCGCCTCCTCGCTGCAACTCCGCCCGTACGTCTCGTGCTTCCCGTTCTGCGCTGATCCCGCCCGATCCGCTCACTTACCTAGCCGCGCTACGCCTGGAGTATTCCCATGCTGACTTTCCTTGGCTTCGCCATGGTCATCACGTTCATGTTCCTGATCATGACCAAGCGCCTGTCTGCGCTGATCGCTCTGATCATCATCCCGATCCTGTTCGCCTTGTTCGGTGGTTTCGCCCCGAAGATCGGCCCGATGATGCTCGAAGGTATTACCAAGCTTGCGCCGACCGGCGTGATGCTGATGTTCGCGATTCTGTATTTCGCCCTGATGATCGACTCCGGCCTGTTCGACCCGGCCGTGCGCAAGATCCTCAAACTGGTCAAGGGCGACCCGCTGAAAGTTTCGGTCGGCACCGCCGTACTGGCGCTCGTCGTTTCCCTCGATGGTGACGGCGCGACCACTTACATGATCTGCGTGGCCGCCATGCTGCCGCTGTACAGCCGCATCGGCATGAGCCCGCGGATCATGGCCGGCCTGATCATCCTCGCCGGCGGCGTGATGAACATGACGCCATGGGGTGGCCCGACCGCCCGTGCCGCGAGTGCGCTGCATGTGGACCCGTCGGACATTTTCGTGCCGATGATCCCGGCGATGGCTGCCGGTGTGGTGGCGATCCTGATCATTGCCTACTTCTATGGCAAACGTGAGCGTGCGCGTCTGGGTGAGCTGCACCTGATCGGCGACGAAATCGATCACAGCGAAATCAGCGTCTCGCAATTCCCGGATGCCCGCCGTCCGAAACTGATCTGGTTCAACGGTCTGCTGACCCTGGCCCTGATGTGCACCCTGATCGCCGGCCTGCTGCCGCTGCCGGTGCTGTTCATGGTGGCGTTCAGTATTGCCATGATCGTCAACTACCCTTGCCTGCAAATGCAGAAAGATCGCGTCGCGGCCCACGCCGGCAGCGTGCTGTCGGTGGTCAGTCTGATCTTCGCGGCGGGCATTTTCACCGGTATCCTGTCGGGCACCGGCATGGTCGACGCGATGTCGAAAAGCCTGCTGGCGGTGATCCCTGATTTCCTCGGCCCGTACCTGGCGGTGATCACGGCGCTGGTGAGCATGCCGTTCACGTTCTTCATGTCGAACGACGCGTTCTACTACGGTGTGCTGCCGGTGCTGTCGGAAGCGGCCAGCCATTACGGCATCACCGCAGTGGAAATGGCCCGTGCCTCGATCGTCGGTCAACCGGTTCACCTGCTGAGCCCACTGGTGCCGTCAACGTACCTGCTGGTCGCACTGGCGGGCATCGAGTTCGGCGATCACCAGCGTTTCACCCTGAAGTGGGCAGTGCTGGTCTGCCTGTGCATACTGGTCGCCGCCTTGCTGTTGGGGACTTTCCCGCTGTTCAGCACGTTGTAACGGCACCAAACTCACCAGGACGCCAGCTGATTGCTGGCGTCCTGGTTTAACACTCGCTCAAAGGAATACACATGGAATGGCTGACCAACCCTGAGATCTGGGTTGCCTTCTTCACCCTGACCGCCCTGGAGATCGTCCTGGGCATCGATAACATCATCATGATTTCGATCCTGGTCAGCCGCATGCCCAAACACATGCAGCAGCGCACCCGGATCTTCGGTCTTGGCCTGGCCATGATCACGCGGATCCTGCTGCTGCTGTCGATCACCTGGGTCATGCGCCTCACCGCCGACCTGTTCGAAGTGTTCGGCCAGGGCATTTCCGGTCGCGACCTGATCCTGTTCTTCGGTGGCCTGTTCCTGCTGTGGAAAAGCTCCCAGGAGATGTACCACGCGCTGGAAGGTGAAGACGAAGCCGGCGACGAGCCTTCGGGCAAGGGCGGCAACTTCCTCTACACCATCATCCAGATCGCGATCATCGACATCGTGTTTTCGCTGGACTCGGTCATCACGGCGGTTGGCATGGTGTCTCATGTGCCGGTGATGGTCGCGGCGATTATCGTTGCGGTACTGGTGATGATGGCGGCCTCGGGCAAGATCAGCGAATTCATCGACAAGCACCCGTCGCTGAAAATGCTCGCGCTGTCGTTCCTGCTGGTGGTCGGCACCGTGCTGATCGCCGAGTCGTTCGACGTGCACGTACCGAAAGGCTACGTCTACTTCGCCATGGCGTTCTCGCTGGCGGTCGAAGCGATCAACATCAAGATGCGTACCGCGATTGCCCGCAAGAAGAAACAGCAGGATCCGGTGAAACTGCGCAAGGATATTCCGGGTCAGTAACCCGAACATTGCACGAAAGATCAAAGGGCCTTCGGGCCCTTTTTTCATGGCCGCGTGAATCTGTTTTCATGACACTTTTGTTTCAATCCCCGCTTTAGCTGTGCAATGCTGGCGCCCAGACCGTTAGCCAACTACAGCTTAAGTATCAGAACGTAGAAATTGCGCGGTACCGTCAACTTGCCCCTCTGGGGCGCTGCTATTACGGGGGGTCTGCATGCTCACCCTGCTCAATCTGCTCTCTGCCGTGGCCCTGTTGATCTGGGGCACGCACATCGTTCGAACCGGCATCCTGCGGGTGTACGGCACCAACCTGCGCCACGTGATCGGCCAGAACATGTCCAGGCGCTGGCTGGCCTTTGTCGCCGGCATTGTCGTCACCGCGATGGTGCAGAGCAGTAACGCCACCGCCATGCTCGTGACGTCTTTCGTCGGTCAGGGCCTGATGGCGTTGACCCCGGCCCTGGCGACCATGCTGGGTGCCGACGTCGGTACGGCGCTGATGGCGCGGGTGCTGACGTTCGATCTGTCGTGGCTGTCGCCACTGCTTATTTTCCTCGGGGTGATTTTCTTTCTGTCGCGCAAACAGACGCGGCTCGGGCAGATGGGCCGCGTGGCCATCGGGTTGGGGCTGATCATTCTGGCGCTGCAATTGATCGTCGAGGCCGCCGCGCCGATCACCCATGCCCAAGGGGTGAAGGTGATTTTCGCCTCGCTGACCGGCGATATCCTGCTCGACGCCCTGGTCGGCGCGCTGTTCGCGATGATTTCCTACTCAAGCCTCGCCGCCGTGCTGCTGACCGCCACGCTCGCCGGCGCTGCGGTGATCAGTCTGCCGGTGGCGATCGGTCTGGTGATCGGCGCCAACATCGGCAGCGGCGTGCTGGCGTTCATGAGCACCAGCATGCAGAACGCCGCCGGCCGGCAAGTGGCGCTGGGCAGTCTGCTGTACAAACTGATCGGGTTGCTGTTGATCATTCCGGTACTCGACCCGCTGGTGCACTGGATCGACAGCCTGGATTTCAGCCCGCAGGAAATGGTCATCGGCTTCCATCTGCTCTACAACACCGCGCGCTGCCTGATCCTGCTGCCGAGCGTCGGGCCGATGGCGCGGCTGTGCGCCTGGCTGCTCCCGGAGCGCCCGGAGGTCAACGGTACCGCCAAGCCGCGTCATCTGGATGCGACGGCATTGGTCACGCCGAGCCTGGCGCTGGCCAACGCTGCCCGGGAAACCCTGCGCATTGGCGACCTGATCGACAACATGCTCGACGCGACCCTCGACGTGTTGCGCGGCAAGCAGACCGCCGTCACCCAGGAAATGCGCAAGCTGACCGATGACGTCGAAGCGTTGTACAACGCGATCAAGCTGTATCTGGCGCAGATGCCCCGTGAAGATCTCGGCGAACAGGACAGTCGGCGCTGGGCTGAGATCATTGAGCTTGCGATCAACCTCAAACTCGCCAGCGACCTGATTGAACGCATGCTGCGCAAAGTGCAGCAGCAGAAGACTTCGCAACGCCGGTCGTTTTCCGAGGACGGGCTGGAAGAACTGGCCGGTCTGCAGCAGCAATTGATCGCCAATCTGCGGCTGGGATTGTCCGTGTTCCTCAGCGGCGACAAGGAAAGCGCCCGTCAGTTGCTGCGCGAGAAACGTCGTTTTCGCGCACAGGAACGGCGTCTGGCCCACGCCCATGTCAGCCGGTTGCAACGTAAGGTCGTGCAGAGTATCGAGACCAGTTCGTTGCACCTGGAGTTGATTGCCGACATGAAACGCCTGAACTCGCTGTTCTGCAGCAGTGCCTACGTGGTGCTGGAAACTTCCGATACCGGCGCGTTGGCGGCGGACGATATGGCAGACATCACGCATTCGCCTTGAACGTCTGGGGTTGTGGTCAGTCAGTAACTCAGAGTTCAGTCTCCAGGGCGCCTTCGCGAGCAAGCTCGCTCCCACATTTGAAATGCATTCCTTTGTGGGAGCGAGCTTGCTCGCGAAAGCGATCTGACTGACGACACGGATCTCCAATTCAGCCGTATGGAAGCTCGTTATGCGTTGCCTGTTGTTCGCCTGTCTGTTGCTCGGTTCCCTGCCCGCCTTCGCCCTGGATCGTTTTCAGGTCGAAGGCTATGCGTTGCCCAATGGTTTGCAGTTGCTGCTCAAGCCCGGCACCGAGCGTGGGCACGTGGCGATCCGCTTGGTGATCGGTGTCGGGCTCGACGACTTCGATTGCAATGAAAAGGAGCTGCCGCACCTGCTCGAACACTTGCTGTTCAGCGGCATCGACGCCACCGGCGAAGGTGGCCTCGAAGAGCGCATGCAGGCCCTCGGCGGTGACTGGAACGCCTTCACCAGCAACGCCGACACCACCTTCGTCATCGAAGCCCCGGCGAAAAACCAGCGCAAGGTCCTCGATCTGCTGCTGGACCTGCTGACCCAGACCCGTTTCGACGACAACGCGATCAACGCCGCCAAACGGGTGGTCGAGCGCGAGGACGGCGGTCATTACACCCGGCTGCAACGCTTTCTCGATCGGCAGGATCTGGGCCACACCGCCAGCAATCAACTGGCGGTCGAACTGGGCCTCAAATGCCCGCAGCGGGCCGAAGTCGATGGCCTGACCCGCGAGCAGCTGGATAAGGTGCGCAAGGCCTGGTACGCGCCGAACAACATGACCCTGATCGTCGTCGGTGACCTCGACAAACTGCTGCCGGCCTATCTGGAACGGGCGTGGGGCGCGCTCGAAGCGGTCGAGCCGAGCGAGCACCGTCCATTGCCTGACATCCGCGCCAGTGCCGCTCACGAACGCACGATCACTCGCGGCTTCATCGGCAACAGCGCCAAGCTGCACTGGCTGGTGCCGGAGCCGGTGCTGGACGATCAGTACGACGAAACCTTCGATCTGCTCAAGGAATACCTGGAGTGGGCGCTGTACCGCCAATTGCGCCTGAACCACGGTTTGTCCTACGGGCCGTGGGCCGAGCGCGAAGTGTTCGGCGGTGTCGGCTTCATGAGCCTGAACGCCGATCTGGATCGCGCTGACATTGCCGAGGCCGAACAAGTGCTGGAAGACCTCAAGGCCGACCTGCTGAAAAACGGCCTCGATGCCGACACCTTCAATCGCTTGAAACAAGCCGCCATCGCCCATCAGGCCTGGGCCGTGCAAGGCACCAGCGCCTTGGCCGATTATTACTGGAGCGCCCTGGGCGACTACGAGGATGGTCGCTTCGCCGATCCTGCGCGGGAGCTGCAAGGCGTGACGCTGGAGGCGGCGAACAAGGCCATGCGCGAGTTGCTGCTGCAACCGGGTTATCTGCGCATCGAGAAACCGCTGCTCAGCGACGATCAGGTGTTGTGGCTGCTGGCGGGCGGATTGGGCGTGCTGGTGCTGATTCTGCTCGGCTGGCGCCTGCATCGGCGCAAGTCCGTGCATCCGGATTGACCGGCAGCCTCGCCACGCGGCCCGGCGGGCGCTACTCTGTCGAGGTTTTTTCCTATCCAGTCGTGAACCGCCCACATGTCTAAATTGACCCTCCTGATCCAGCGCATTCTCGAACTGATGAAGCGCTACCCCGGGGTTATTGCGCTCGGCGGATTCATCTCCGGGGTCGGCAGTTTCATTCTGGTCGACCGGCAACAGGGGCTGGCGAGCTGGATCACCACGATCATGCTGCTGAGCTGGATCTGGCTGATGCTGGAAAACAGCCTGACCCAGCTGTTCACGCGGATCTTCAAACGGGAAATCCCCCAGCCGCTGCTGCGTTACGCGACGCAGATGATCCACCAGGAAAGCCTGTTTTTCGTCCTGCCGTTCTTCTTCATCACCACCACCTGGAACAGCGGCCAGCTGTTTTTCACCGGGCTGCTGTGCATCGCGGCGCTGATTTCAATCATCGACCCGCTCTACTACAAGTGGCTGGCGCCAAGGCGCTGGGCGTTCCTCGCGCTGCACACCCTGACACTGTTCGCCGCTCTGCTCACGGCGCTGCCGGTGATCATGCACCTGACCACTTCGCAGAGTTTCAAATGGGCGCTGGGGATTGCGGTGGTGCTGTCGTTCCCGAGCCTGGCGTCGATCTTCCCGATCCGCACGGTGCGCAATGCGCTGGCGATCCTCAGCATCACCATCGGGATCGGCGGTGTGGGCTGGGTCCTGCGTTCGTGGGTGCCACCGGCAACGCTGTGGATGACTGACGTGGCGATCAGCACTCAGGTGCAGGACCGGGTTCCGGGCGACAGCCTCAAGGAAGTCAGCGCCGAGCAGATCCGTGGCGGCGGGCTATATGCCTACACCGCGATCAACGCGCCGCGCGGACTCGATGAGCGGATTTATCACGTGTGGCAGTTCAACGGTAAAGAGGTCGACCGCATCGCCCTCGATATCCACGGCGGGCGCAAGGAAGGCTATCGGGCCTGGACCCACAAACAGAATTTCCCCGGCAACCCGGCGGGCAAATGGCAGGTGCGGGTGTTGACCGAAGACGGTCAGGTGATCGGCGTGCTGCGCTTCGAGGTCAAGGACAGCACACCGACCAAAGAAAAGTAACCGGGTTCGTGCTATTACGTATGCCAGCGTATTCAGCCGAACAAGCCCGGAGCTTATGACCAGCAGCCCAATGACCGGCAGTGCCCGCCTGGACACCTCGATCACCCCTGCCCGCCTGCGGGTTACCGGGGACTGGACGCTTGCCCATTACGCCGACCTCAAGCAACTGAGCGAAACGCTCCACGGCCAGTACGACGCCAACACGCCCATTGATCTCAACGGTCTCGGCGCCCTCGACACCGCCGGCGCGTCGCTGCTGGTGGAACTGCTCGGCTCGGAGCGGCTGGGCAAGTCCGCCGAACACCCCGATTGCACGCTTTCCAGCGCCGACCGCGCCTTGCTGCAAACCGTGTATCGCTCGCTGACCGACTTCTGCGTGCCGATCAAGGAACCGGAAATCAGCGTCAGCGTGCAATTGCTGACGCGCATTGGCCGGGCTGTCGACGCGGTCTGGCAAGACACGCTGCAACTGCTCGGCTTCGTCGGCCTGATCCTCGAAACCATCGCTCGCAGTCTGTTCCGGCCCAGGCGCTGGCGGATTACGCCGATGATCGCCCATATCGAACAGACCGGCCTCGACGCCGCGCCCATCGTCGCGTTGCTGACCTTTCTGGTGGGCGCCGTGGTGGCGTTTCTCGGGGCGACGGTGCTGGCCAGTTTCGGTGCCAGCGTGTTCACCGTGGATCTGGTGGGTTTTGCCTTCCTGCGGGAATTCGGCGTGTTGCTCACGGCGATCCTGATGGCCGGCCGTACCGCCAGTGCCTTTACCGCGCAGATCGGCTCGATGAAGGCCAACGAAGAAATCGACGCGATCCGCACACTCGGCCTCGACCCCATGGAATTGCTGGTGGTGCCGCGGGTGCTGGCGCTGCTGGTGGCGCTGCCGATGCTGACCTTTCTGGCGATGATCTGCGGGATCGTCGGCGGCGCGGTGGTCTGCGCGGTGTCGCTGGATATTTCGCCGGCGATGTTCCTGTCGCTGCTGCAAAGCGACATAGGGATTCAACATTTCCTGGTGGGCCTGGTCAAAGCCCCGATCTTTGCCTTCCTGATTGCCGCCATCGGTTGTCTGGAGGGCTTCAAGGTCAGCGGCAGCGCCGAATCGGTCGGCGCCCACACCACTTCGAGCGTGGTGCAATCGATTTTCGTGGTGATCGTGCTCGACGCGGTCGCCGCGCTGTTTTTCATGGAGATGGGCTGGTGAGTCGTCTACCCCGCGCGCCCTCCGAGGCGGTGATCGAAGTCCGTGGCCTGTGCAATCGCTTCGGCCGCCAGAGCGTGCACGAGAACCTCGACCTCGACTTATACAAGGGCGAGATCCTGGCCGTGGTCGGCGGCTCCGGCAGCGGTAAATCGGTGCTGCTGCGCAGCATCGTCGGCTTGCGCCAACCGAGCGAGGGCGTGGTCAAGGTGTTCGGTCAGAACCTGCCGAGCCTGGCGGAGCATGAGCGTTCGTTGATTGAACGGCGTTTCGGTGTGCTGTTCCAGAAAGGCGCGCTGTTCTCGTCGTTGACGGTGACCGAGAACGTCGCCCTGCCGCTTATTGAACACGCCGGTCTGAGCCGCGATGACGCCGAGCATCTGGCGGCGGTGAAGCTGGCGCTGGCCGGGCTGCCGCTGTCGGCGGCGGACAAATACCCCGCCTCGCTGTCCGGCGGCATGATCAAGCGTGCGGCACTGGCCCGGGCGCTGGCGCTGGACCCGGACATCCTGTTTCTCGACGAACCCACCGCCGGCCTCGATCCGATTGGCGCGGCGCAGTTCGACCAATTGATCCTGACCCTGCGCGACGCGCTCGGCCTGAGCGTGTTTCTGGTGACCCACGACCTCGACACGCTCTACACCATCACCGACCGCGTCGCGGTACTCGCGCAGAAGAAGGTGCTGGTGGCCGGTCCCATCGATGTGGTCTCGGAAACCGACGACGCGTGGATTCACGAATACTTCCACGGCCCTCGCGGCCGCTCGGCGCTGGACGCCGCCAAACAGCTCAACGAGGTCTGACATGGAAACCCGAGCCCATCATGTGTTGATCGGCCTGTTCACGGTGATTGTGGTGGCGGGCGCCCTGCTCTTCGGTCTGTGGCTGGCCAAGTCCAGCGTCGACACCGAGTTCAAGGATTACGAAATCGTCTTCAACGAAGCGGTCAGCGGCCTGTCCCGGGGCAGTCCGGTGCAGTACAGCGGGATCAAGGTCGGCGATGTGGTCAGCCTGCGCCTCGACCCGAAGGACCCGCGCCGGGTGCTGGCACGGATTCGTCTGGCGGGTGACACGCCGGTCAAGGAAGACACTCAGGCCAAACTGGCTCTGGCCGGGATCACCGGCACCTCGATCATCCAGCTCAGCGGAGGCACGCCAGAGAGCCCGAAACTCAAGGGCCACGACGGCAACCTGCCGACCATCGTCGCATCGCCCTCGCCCATTTCGCGGCTGCTCAATGACAGCAATGACCTGATGAGCGGGGTCAGCACGCTGCTGAGCAACGCCAATCAGATGTTCTCCGCCGACAACATCGAGCGCGTGAGCAAAACCCTCGAGCATCTGGAGCAGACCACCGGCTCGATCAACGATCAGCGTGGCGACCTGCGTCAGGCCATGCAGCAACTGGCGACGGTCGGCAAACAGGCCGGCAACATGCTCGAACAGACGTCTGCGCTGATGCGTAACGCCAACGGTTTGCTCAACGATCAGGGCAAGCAGGCCTTGGGCAGCGCCGAGCAGGCGATGAAGTCCCTGGAGCAAAGCAGCGCCACCATCAACGGCTTGCTCAGCAAGAATCAGAATTCCCTCGACAGCGGCATGCAGGGCCTTAACGGTCTGGCCCCGGCGATCCGCGAACTGCGTGAAACCCTGAACTCGCTGCGCGCCATTTCCCAACGCCTGGAGGCCAACCCCAGCGGTTACCTGCTGGGCAGTGACAAGAACAAGGAGTTCACGCCATGAAGCTGACTCGCCTCGCCCTCCTCGCCGGCTTCACGCTGATCAGTGCGTGCTCGATCCTGCCCAAGTCCGAACCGCTGGACGTCTACCGTTTGCCAGCCGCACAGGCGCCCGCCTCGGCCGGTTCGGCGGCGGCTCGGCACTGGTCGCTGCGTCTGAACAAACTGCAGGCCAGCGAAGCGCTGAATCGGCCGAGCATCGCGGTGATTCCCCAAGGGGATGTGATCAGCAGCTACAAGGCCTCGCGCTGGAGCGATCCGGCGCCGGTGCTGGTGCGTAACCGGTTGCTTGATGGCTTTGCGCGTGATGGCCGGGTGACGTTGCTCAGTACCGATGACAGCAATTTTGCTGCGGACCTGGAGCTGGGCGGCAGCCTGCAAGCGTTTCAGACCGAGTACCAGGGCAATCAGGCCAGCGTCGTGGTGCGGGTCGATGCGTTGCTGGTGCGCGGTTATGACCAGAAGATTCTCGCCAGCCAGCGCTTTGAAGAGCGCCAGCCGCTGAGTGATGTGCAGGTGCCGGCGGTGGTGGCCGGGTTTGGACAGGCCAGTGATCGCCTCACCGCGAAGGTTGTGGCATGGACCGTTCAGCAAGGCCAGCAGTTTGCGCAACAACCCAGACCTTGAGGCTCCATATTCGAGATTTGTGTTTAACCGAAGAACCAGTAGCAGACGCCGATAGCGCCGAGCACGCCCGCCAGCTCGGCCAGCAGCGCGCATCCCACGGCATGTCGCGCCCGCTGGATGCCCACCGCGCCGAAGTACACCGCCAGCACGTAGAACGTGGTCTCGGTGCTGCCCTGGATTGTCGCCGCCACCAGCGCCGGGAAACTGTCCACGCCCGAGGTCTTCATGGTTTCGATCAGCATCGCCCGGGCGGCGCTGCCGGAGAACGGTTTGACCATGGCGGTCGGCAGCGCATCGACGAAACGCGTGTCCCACCCTGCCCACTCCACCAGATGACGAATGCCGTCGAGACCGAAATCCAGCGCACCTGAGGCACGCAATACGCCGATCGCGCACAGCATCGCCACCAGATACGGCAGCAGGCTCTTGGCAACGTCGAAACCTTCCTTCGCCCCTTCGACAAAGGCCTCGTAGACCTTCACCTTGCGCAATGCGCCGATCACCAGGAACAGCATGATCAGGCCGAACAGCGTCAGGTTGCCGAGAATCGATGACAGCCCCGCCAGCGCGGTGGCCGACATTGTCGCGAGCAGCGCCATGAAGCCGCCGAGAATCAGCGCACCGGGAATCAGGTAAGCCAGCACCACCGGGTCCCACACACGCAGGCGCTGCATGAACGCCACCGACAGGAAGCCGACAATGGTCGAGCAACTGGTGGCCAGCAGGATCGGCAGGAACACCAGCGTCGGGTCCGGCGCGCCTTGCTGGGCGCGGTACATGAAAATCGTCACCGGCAGCAGGGTCAGGGACGAGGCGTTGAGCACCAGGAACAGGATCTGCGCGTTGCTGGCGATGGTCGAGCTGGGGTTGAGCTCCTGCAGCGCCTTCATGGCCTTGAGGCCGATCGGCGTGGCGGCGTTGTCCAGGCCAAGGCCGTTGGCGGCGAAGTTCAGGGTGATCAGGCCCAGCGCCGGGTGACCTGCCGGCACCTCCGGCATCAGCCGCAGGAACAGTGGCCCGAGCACCTTGGCCAGCCATTCGACGATGCCGGCCTTCTCGGCGATGCGCAGAAAACCCAGCCACAGGGTCAGCGTGCCGAACAGCAGCACCATGACTTCGACCGACAGCTTGGCCATGGCAAAAATGCTTTCCACCATCGCCGCGAATATTCCGGCGTTACCGCCGATCAGCCATTGTCCCAGTGCCGAAACGGCTGCCACGATGAAGAAGCCAAGCCACAGGCCATTAAGCATCAGTCAAATCCCCCGGAAGATGCGGCGAATGATAGCGGGGTCGCCAGAAACGACAAACCCCGGATTTCTCCGGGGTTTGTCAGGGTGCCTTGCGGGCGGGATCAGTTTTTCGAAACGTCACCGGCCGGCAGTTTTTCCTTGCTGCGCCAGTGCGGCAGCGAGTTCCAGTAGCGCTGGCCCTTGGCGTCGTCGTACATGCCTTCCCAACGGGCGATAACCAGTACGGCGAGGGCGTTGCCGATGACGTTCAGGGCGGTACGCGCCATGTCCATCACACGGTCGACACCGGCGATGAAAGCCAGGCCTTCCAGCGGAATGCCGACGCTACCCAGGGTGGCGAGCAGCACCACGAAGGACACGCCCGGTACACCGGCGATGCCTTTGGAGGTGACCATCAGGGTCAGGACCAGCAGCAGTTGCTGGCTGATCGACAGGTCGATGCCGTACAGCTGGGCAATGAAGATCGCCGCGATGGACTGGTACAGGGTCGAACCGTCGAGGTTGAACGAGTAGCCGGTCGGTACCACGAAGCTGCAGATGGCTTTCGGTGCGCCGTAGGCTTCCATCTTCTCGATCACGCGTGGCAGCACGGTTTCCGAGGAGGCGGTGGAGTAAGCCAGCACCAGTTCATCCTTGAAGATGCGCATCAACTTGATCACCGAGAAACCGAACATCTTGGCGATCAGGCCCAGAACCACGAAGGCGAAGAAGGCGATGGCGACGTAAACCAGGATCACCAGTTTGGCCAGCGGCAGCAGCGAGGCGAAACCGAAGTTGGCCACGGTCACCGCGATCAGGGCGAACACACCGATTGGCGCGTAATTCATGATCATGTGGGTGACTTTGAACATGCTTTCCGAGACGCTCTGGAACATCTTCACCAGCGGCTCGCGCAGGTCCGACTGCAGGCTCGACAGACCGAGGCCGAACAGTACGGAGAAGAAGATGATCGGCAGCATCTCGCCACGGGCCATGGCCGCGAAGATGTTCGACGGGATCAGGTTGAGGATGGTCTCGATGAACGCGTGTTCATGCTGCACTTCGGCGGCGGTCGCCTGGTACTTGGAGATGTCCACGGTGCCCAGGGTGCTCATGTCGATGCCCGCACCCGGATGGAACAGGTTGGCCAGCAGCAGGCCGACGACAATGGCGATGGTGGTGACGATTTCGAAGTAGATGATGGTCTTCAGGCCGATGCGCCCGAGCTTCTTGGCGTCGCCCACGCCGGCGATGCCGACGATCAGGGAAGAGATGACGATCGGGATCACGATCATCTTGATCAGACGGATAAAGATATCGCCTGCCGGTTGCAGGACGTTGCTGATCCACCAGGCCTTCTCGGCACTGAAATGGTTGAGCAACGCACCGATTGCAATCCCCAATACCAGACCGATGATGATCTGCCAGGCGAGGCTAAGCTTTGCCTTCTTCATTATCTTTACCCTTACTTGCGTTTGACTCAGGCACATGCAGGAACTGGAACGCTCATCAGCGGAAAAGTCTGTGCATCTGCCTCCGTATAAGGTGCCCCGAAGCGCGTGTTTACGGCTCTCCGGCAGGCGAAAAAAGGCGCAACTATTCCGATGCAAGGTTGCGCCGTCTAATGCCGTAAACGCCTACCCTATGCCGAATCGGCATGAGCTTTTTCAAATGAAACTGGCGTCCCAACCGGTTCGAATACGACATTTCGGCAGGCATAAGTGCCGTGAACCGGCCATTACAGCGTAGGTTGGTTGTTTTTTGAACGAGTGATTTCGACAAAAAATTCAGGAAAAAGCCTACGTTCGGAATCTAAATGTCCGACTTACTTGATCGACTCTTTCTCGATATACGGTCGCGACGAAACACCGCGAAATGCTTTCGCATGCAGTGTGGGCGATAAAAAAGACGAGCAGAACGCTCTGGATCAACGTTTTGTCACGTTGCAAGCCCAGCGCAAGTCCGTCGAACCGCTCCGGTTGGCGGACTTGCGTCGCAGCTTTTACCCTGACCCGGCCCTCATCGCAGGCACTCCCTGTACCCGTAGGTCACTCCGACCCTGCAACAGTCAGAACGTCCCGGCCCCCTGGTCATGCACCGGCCTTCCTCGGGCGGGTGCAATAGAGGACAGCCTCTCGGCTGCCCTCATGTTCAATACCAGTTCGGATCTTTCTTCAGTGTTTCCATCAACAGATCCTGCATGCCCTGGTCGGGCTTGCCGAGGAAGCGGTAGGTCGCATGTCGCGTTGGCGACTTGTCGGCCGGCAATCCTTCGGGCACATCGACCAGCATGGCGTAGGCGTCTTTCTTGTCGAAGCTGAAGGCGACGATCAGGCGGTGGTTGAGGCATTTGTCCTGCGATTCGCAGAGCGGCCCCACCAGATATTGATCGCCATCTTCGGTGACGGCATTCATCTGTTGGTCCGGCGCGCCGGACAGGTTCATCACCCATTCCGGCAGGCGTTCTTCCTTCTTCACCACGCCTTCCCAGGTTTCCCTGTATTGCGGGTCGGAACTCAACAGCTCGTTGACCCGCGTCTGGCCGTCATTGGCCGCCATCGCCATGGCACTACCGCCCAGGAGCAGGGCGGCTGCCAGCGTCTTTAAACCCTTCATGTTCAGCCTCGACCGCGACGGCCAAAGAAGAAAGAAGCGATGAACATCACCAGGAAAACGACAAATAGAATCTTGGCGATACCCGTGGCGGTGCCCGCGATACCACCGAAGCCCAGTACTGCAGCGATGATGGCAATGATCAGGAAAGTGATTGCCCAGCTCAACATGGTGATTCTCCTTGCTTCTATTTAAGGGTGTTGCCGGTCTTGGCGCGGGGGCGCCCAGATTCGTTGATTAGAAAACCCAGCGTTCTTCACGGGGCATGTCGCCCAGCGGCTGTGGTTGGTCGACGTCCATCATGCGCATTGCGCCGTTGTCTGCCTGGCTGCTGCTGACGGCGCTGAAGTGGGTCTGTGTCGCGTGTTGCATGTAAATCAGGGGCTCAGGATGCTGACTCTGCTCCCAGCGCAGGTATTGCTGGCAAGCGACCAGCGTAATCAGGAGCGCAAGTGCGCCAAACAAGGCCTGCTGCAAGTGCAGTGGCGAAATACGCATTTGGGCGGCACGTGGGCGAGTCATCCTGGGTTCCTCACTCTTGTTCGGTTGGGGCAGTGCATTTCTGCCCGGGCTGAGAGAGGTATTGCAGCCTGCATGCCAGCTTTTTTGTTTTAAAAAAATCAATAAAATCAGTTGGTTACAGATGTAGTGAAAATTCCTGACGACGCATCCTGCACGATGACCCCCGCAGGCTCGTGCGTAATGCACGATTATTTCGTAAGAAAAATCATTCTTTTTGAATTGAGTGCAGGGTGCAGATGTCAGAAAAGTAGGCAGGAAACCGACTTGAAACGGTGCGATGTTTAAAAAATCAACAAAATCAGAGGATTAGCCGTTATGGCAGGAGAGAGCTACCCTGCAATGGCTGGAATCGATCAGAATCAACCATGCAACTTGCCCGATTTTTCCGGGACTAACCCAAGACATTTACTTATGGAGCGTAGGAAAAATGGAATCAGCCACTGAGCACCAAGGCCGCATTCTGCTGGTGGACGATGAATCCGCCATCCTGCGAACCTTCCGTTATTGCCTCGAAGACGAAGGTTATACAGTCGCCACCGCCAACAGCGCGGCCCAGGCTGACGCGCTGTTGCAACGTCAGGTGTTCGATCTTTGCTTCCTTGATTTGCGCCTTGGCGAAGACAACGGTTTAGATGTGCTGGCGCAAATGCGCATCCAGGCGCCGTGGATGCGGGTAGTGATCGTCACCGCCCATTCGGCCGTCGACACTGCGGTGGATGCGATCCAGGCTGGCGCCGCCGATTATCTGGTCAAGCCGTGCAGTCCGGATCAACTGCGCCTGGCGACTGCCAAGCAGCTTGAGGTACGTCAGCTTTCGGCGCGCCTGGAAGCCCTGGAAGGCGAGATCCGCAAACCCAAGGACGGTCTCGATTCCCACAGCCCGGCGATGAAAGTCGTACTCGAAACGGCGCGGCAAGTGGCGAGTACTGACGCCAACATCCTGATTCTCGGCGAGTCCGGCACCGGTAAAGGTGAATTGGCCCGAGCCATTCACGGCTGGAGCAAGCGCGAGAAGAAATCCTGCGTCACTATCAACTGTCCGTCGCTGACCGCCGAACTGATGGAAAGCGAGCTGTTCGGTCACAGTCGCGGCGCGTTTACCGGGGCCAGTGAAAGTACCTTGGGACGGGTCAATCAGGCTGATGGCGGCACGCTGTTTCTCGACGAGATCGGCGATTTTCCGTTGACGTTGCAACCCAAGTTGCTGCGTTTCATTCAGGACAAAGAATACGAGCGGGTGGGGGATCCGGTCACCCGCCGGGCCGATGTGCGCATCCTCGCCGCCACCAACCTCAATCTCGAAGACATGGTGCGCGACGGCCGTTTCCGTGAAGACCTGCTCTATCGCCTGAACGTCATTACCCTGCATTTGCCGCCGTTGCGCGAACGCGCCGAAGACATCCTGACCCTGGCCGACCGGTTCCTTGCACGCTTTGTGAAGGAATATGCGCGCCCTGCGCGGGGCTTCAGTGACGAGGCCCGCGAAGCGCTGCTCGGCTACCGCTGGCCGGGCAACATTCGCGAGCTGCGTAACGTGGTCGAGCGAGCGAGCATCATCTGCCCGCAGGAGCGCGTGGAAATCAGCCACCTCGGCATGGCCGAACAACCGGCGAACAATGCGCCACGGGTTGGCGCCGCGTTGAGCCTCGATGAGTTGGAGAAAGCCCACATCGGCGCGGTATTGGCGACTGCCGGGACCCTCGATCAGGCGGCCAAGACCTTGGGGATTGACGCTTCGACACTGTATCGCAAGCGCAAGCAGTACAACCTGTGAGCATCTGCCGATGAAACTGGCGATGAAGTTGCGGACCCGCTTGTTCCTGAGCATATCCGCACTGATCACCGTGGCCTTGCTCGGGCTGTTGCTCGGGCTGGTCAGCGTGATGCAGATGGCCGGGACCCAGGAGGCGTTGATCCGCAACAACTTCGTCACCCTCGATCTCGGACTCAAACTGCGCCAGACCCTCGGCGATCAGCTGATCATGATGCTTGCCGAGAAGCCCGACCCCGTGGCGTTCGAGGCGTCCAAACGGCGTTATTTCGAATTGCTCGACGAGGGCATCGCCCAGGAACAGAAAGACGACGACCGTCCATACGGTTTCAGCCAGGCAAAAGCCGATTACCTGAACTTCCTCCAGGCGTTCGACATTTCACGCGACCCGGCAGCTGCCCTGACTGGCGGTGGCGATTTGCGGGAGCGCTTCAATACGCTACGCAACGGATTGATCACCGAGCACAAACACGCACTGGACAACATCAATTCGGTCCAGCACGCCGCCCGCGACCGCGCGTTGCTGATTTCCGGCCTGCTTGGGCTGGTTGGGCTGGCAGTGCTGATCATCGGCTTCATCACCGCCCAAGGCATTGCCCGGCGTTTTGGTGCGCCGATCGAGGCGCTGGCCAAAGCGGCGGACAATATCGGCCAAGGCAATTTCGAAGTGATGCTGCCGGTATCTTCGGCGATGGAGATCAACCTGTTGACCCGCCGCTTCGGGCTGATGGCCGAAGCTTTGCGCGAACACCAGGCGACCAATGTCGACGAATTGCTTGCCGGCCAGCAGCGCCTGCAGGCGGTACTCGACAGCATCGATGACGGCTTGCTGATGATCGATCGTCAGGGACGTCTGGAACACTTGAACCCTGTGGCCCAGCGACAACTGGGCTGGGACAGCGACCGTTTCGGCGAGGGTCTGGGTACGGCGCTTCAGCGTCCGGAACTGGATGCACAACTGCAACTGGTGTTGCGCGGTGGCACGCTGGAGCGAGCGCCGGATGATTTGAGCATCGAAGTCGATGGCGAATCGCGTCTGCTGACCTACAGTCTTACGCCGGTCAGCCATACCCAGGGGCACATCCTCGGCGCCGTGATGGTGTTGCATGACGTCACCGAGCAGCGCGCCTTCGAGCGGGTGCGCAGCGAGTTCGTGCTGCGTGCGTCCCACGAATTGCGCACACCGGTCACGGGCATGCACATGGCGTTCGGCCTGTTCCGCGAGCGGGCGAAGTTTCCACCGGAGTCTCGCGAGTCCGACCTGCTCGACACGGTCAACGAAGAAATGCAGCGCCTGATGCAGTTGATCAACGATCTGCTGAATTTCTCGCGGTATCAGAGTGGGTTGCAGAAGCTCACGCTGGCGCCGTGTTCCATCGAAGACTTGCTGGAACAGGCGCGTTTGCGTTTCGCCGATTCAGCGGCCGAGAAGGGCGTTGCCCTGCAGGTCGAAGCGCAAGGTCCGCTGCCACGCCTGCAGGCGGATCAGGCGCAGCTCGATCGAGTCCTCGACAACCTGATCGACAACGCGTTGCGCCACACCGCGCGTGACGGGCTGATCCGCTTGCAGGCCCGGCGCCATGGCGAGCGGGTAATCATCAGCGTCGAAGACAACGGCGAAGGGATTGCTTACGGTCAGCAAGGGCGGATTTTCGAACCCTTCGTCCAGGTCGGCAGGAAGAAGGGCGGTGCCGGGCTGGGACTGGCGCTGTGCAAGGAAATCGTCCAGCTGCACGGTGGACGGATGGGCGTTTACTCGCGGCCGGGGCAGGGCACGCAGTTCTACATGGCGCTGGCCGTCTAGGCTTCGTCGTCGAGTCGGCGTCCGGCGAGTCGTCGGCCACGGGTGATCAATTCGATGAACTGCACCGCGCTCAAGGCGTGGGCGAACAGCCAGCCCTGGCCGAATTTCACCCCTTCGCTGCTCAGCAGCTCGGCCTGGGATTCATATTCGATGCCTTCGGCGATCACCTTCAGGTCCAGTGCCTGGGCCATGTGGATAATGTGCGGCGCAACACCACTGCTGGCGGCATCATGCCCGAGGGCGTCGATGAACGCCTTGTCGATCTTCAGGCAGTCCACGGGCAAGGTTTGCAGATAGGCGAGGCTGCAATAGCCGGTGCCGAAATCGTCGATCAGCACCTGATGGCCGACATCACGCAGCGCTTGCAGGTTTTCCCTGGCCACCACCACATCGATCAGACCGCGTTCGGTCACCTCGAACGCAATCTGCCGCGCCGCGACCCGGTGCAGGGTCAGCAGCCGCGCCATGACCTGGCCGATGCGCGGCACCATCACGTCGCAGGCGGCCAGGTTCACCGAGATATACAGCTGCGGGTTGGCCCGCAGCAACTGGCCCAACTGTTCGAGCAAGCGCTGCAGGACGAAGTCGGTCATCTGGCGAATCTGCCCGGTGTTTTCGGCCATCGGGATGAACAGGTCGGGACTGGTCAGCGTGCCGTCCGGTCGGCGCCAGCGCAGCAGCGCTTCGGCGCCGACGCAGTTGCGGCTGTCGAGATCGAAAATCGGCTGATAAAGCACCTGCAATTCACCCCGACGAATCGCGCCGTGCAACTCGGCGTCCAGCGACTGGCGCTGGCGTACGATCCAGAACACCAGAACGCCCACCACCGCACCGAGCACCAGACAGAAGGGCACCATCCACCACCAGAGCTGCGGAATGTGCATGCCCGTGCGTGGGCTGATCAACACCAGTTGATATTCCGGGTTGTCGGTGGGCATGCGGTAGATCAGGCGCGACTGGGTGACTTGCAGCGCATCCCGGGTTTTCGGCGGCCAGGGTTGCGCGGGTGGCCAGGTCTGTGGAACGCCGAGTACCGGAATCGCCCGGGTGCCGTGATCCAGCACCACCAACAGACTGCTGCCGGGCGACAGGTCGACCATGTCGGTCAGGTGCCCGCGTGAGGTGGCCACGCGAAAATTGCCGCGCCCGAGCATCAGCGCCGCGCGGTTTTCATCGGGTTCGGTGGTGGTGTTCAGCCAGTAGCTGTAGGTCGGACCTTTGATGTCCGGAGGACGGATCACCGACAGGCCATCCTGGCGCGGACGGTTGGAACAGATCCGCGTGGCGTCCATGTAGGCGGCTTCGTAGACGAAGCGATAGTTGAACGTCACTTGCTGCAACGTGGCGATCATCTCGTCGTCGCAGCTGCGCAAGGGTTGGGCTTCGAGGTCGTCGAGGCTTTCGCGCAACTGGCCGAACAGTTGCTCCAGACGCGCCAGGAAGCGCTCGCCCTGGGCATTCATTTCCTGGCTTTCGCTTTGCTCGACCTGGCGCACGGCCACGAACAGCCCGCCGGTGATCAGCAGGCTCGCACTGAGGACAGCCGCGATCATCGCCAGAAACCAGGGGCGATAAAACCAGCTACGCAGCGTCTCTCGGGTAGCAACCATCATGGATATCCGAAGAATTACCAATGAGTTATAGCTGCTGATTGCGTTTTCGCCCTGACCGTCGGGCGGGCGTCATTATTTTGTCTGATTCAACACCAGCAGCAACGCTGCCGTTTGTGCATCCGGCGTGCCGTCAAAGCGCGTCGGGCGGTAGTGCATCTGGAAGGCCGCGAGCACATGACGGGTCGCTACATCAAGCTCGCCGGTCTGCGGCGTCGAGTAGCCCAGGCGCGCCAGTTGGCTCTGGAACCAGGTGATGCTCGGCAGTTCGGCATCGAACTGCGCCTGTTGGCGTGCCACCGCTTGTTCATTGGGCCAGAGCCCCAGCCCTTCGGCGGCCAGGCGCTTCCATGGGAACAGTGGCCCCGGGTCGAGCTTGCGCAGCGGGGCGATGTCGCTGTGGCCGATGATGTGGCGCGGGCTGATGCCCTGGCGTTTGCTGATGTCCTTGAGCAGAACGATCAGCGATTGCACCTGGGCTTCGCTGTAGGGATACCAGAGGCGACCGGTCGGTGTGTCCTTGAAACCCGGATTGACGATTTCGATGCCGATCGAGCTGGAGTTGAGCCAGGTACGGCCTTGCCATTCGCTTTCGCCGGCATGCCAGGCACGCAGGTTCTCGTCCATCAGCTTGTAGATGGTGGCGTTCTTGTCGTCGCCGATCAGGTAATGGCTGCTGACTTCGCCGTGGGTCAGCAATTGCAGTGAGCGTTCGAGCGAGGCGGACGTGTAGTGCACGATCACAAACTGCACGCGACTGTCGTGATTGAGCGAAGGATGGCTGGTGTCAAAACGCGGGCCGCTGGCACAACCGGCCAGGAGGATCAGCGACACGAGGAGGGTAAAAAATTTCATGGCAGAGGGCAGTACACGCAAGACGATAATGCAACAGTGTAACGTATCGCCTCGCGCTTCGACGCTTGAAGGGGTGATTTAAACAATATGGAACAATTGCCTCAGCCCAGCTCCACCCGGTTACGTCCTGCGTTTTTTGCCCGGTAAAGCGCCTGATCGGCTCTTTTGAGCACCAGATCGCTGTGTTCTCCTGGCCGGAACGACGCCAGTCCCATGGAAACCGTGATCGTGACGCGCTCACCCTTGAAGTGAAACGGGCAGGCTTCGATGGCCGCTCGCAGGGTTTCCAGGAATTTGGCGCCGACGGCTGGCGTAGTGGCTGGCAGCAGCAGGACGAACTCTTCGCCGCCGAAACGAGCGATGAAGTCGCTGCCACGCAGGCGCTTGCGCAGCACCGTCGCGATGATCTTCAACACCTTGTCGCCGGCCAGATGGCCATAGTTATCGTTGATCCGTTTGAAATGATCGAGGTCGAGCATGGCCAGGCTCAGGGTGTTGCCGTGTTGCCGCCATTGAGCGATTTCATGTTCGAGCCGTTCGGTCCAGGCGGCGCGGTTGGGCAAGCCGGTGAGTGGATCGATCAGGGCTTTCTGGCGCTGCTCTTCAAGGTGTTCGCGATAGCCCAGCGCTTCCTGCTCCATGTGCGCCACGCGCTCGGCCAGGCTTTTCAGGCGTCCGGCGACTTCCTGTTCCCGGGCGTCTCGCTGCTTCTGGTGCTGATCCATGGTGCCGAGCAGGCCTTCGAGGTGGTTTTCCAGTACGTGCTTCAGATCATCCAGATCAGCCGCTTCCTGCACGCTGTTCTGCAAGCCGTCGACCTGTTCGCGGATCTGCGTGTCCATCGCCCGCGACGCGGAGCTGTTGTCGGCGTGGCCTTCGCTGGCGGCCTGCAAGTTGCTCTGAAATGCTTCGAGGCGTTCATTGAGTTGCTGCAGGTAGGCTTCGAATTCGTGCTGGCCGCTGTCGGTAATGGCCAGCATCAAGGTCGCCAGATCGTCGAGGATCGGCAGCAGTTCGTACCAGTTCAGACCGTTTTTCAGGCGGTCGCGCATGGCTTCGGCTTGCGGGCGGTGGCGCTCCGGCAGGGTCAGGTCATCCAGCAATCCGATCAGCGTGTCTTCGATATGTTTGGCGACCGAGCTGTAGGACGGTTCCGGCGAGTCGGGCAGGGCATAGAGAATGTCGTGCTCGGATTGCTCCGGATCGATGGCGGCCAGTGCCTGAGCGATGGGTTCGGGCAGGGGTAGGCTGTCGAGGATCACGGGTGGCGGGGTATCGCCGGGGTGGATCAGTTCGTCCGGATTGATGGCTTTCGGCACTGCGGGCGCGAAAACCGGAGGAGGCGTGAAGGCCTGCGGCTCCGGCTCAGGCTTAGTGGGTTCTGGTTCGGTGGGTTCTGGTTCGCCGGGGGCCGTGGGGGCTTCGGTGAGGATTCTGGAAGGCTCAAAGGCAACCACCTCCGGCTCAGAATGGTACTCAGGCAGCGGCGCGGGAGTTTTCGCTGGTTCTGCCACGGTTTCGGCGACCGGTGCTTGGCTGGCTGGCGCAGAGGCGATCGGTTCGCTGGTCGTGACAGGTGCTTCCTGCAAGGGCGCAATTTCATGCGTGACGGGCGTTTGGTCTGGCTGTGCTGGAGGCGCGACCACGCCAGGCTGAGTCACTGCGGCATGCGTTTCCTCGCTGTCGCGGCTGCCGAACAGGCGCTGCAACAGCCCCGGGCGCCCGGGTTCCGCTGGCGTCTCCAGCCGGCTCAAGGCCTTGCCCTGCAAGCCGCTGAGCTCGCTGAGCAACAGCGGCATTTCCCTTGCCTGACTGACCCGGCCGTCCAGTTGCTTGGCGAATTTCTTCAGCGGCTGGGCCACATCGCGGGGCAGCGGGAGGGATTGCAGCTGAGTGACCAGCGCAGTCAGTGCGGTGCTGACCTGTTCGATCCGGGTTTCCCGGCGCTGCTCGGAATCGAGCACGGCTTTTTCCAGGCGTGGCAACAGGGCGGCGAGGCCGGCGTCCATGTCATCGGTGCGCACCACGTCGCGCATTTCTTTCATGCACTGATCGACTACGCGGTCGGTGCCTTCCGCCGCCAGGGTGCTGCGCACCAGACCACGGCGCAGCAAGTCGAGCCGGGCGTCCCATCGACGTTCGAGCTTTTCCTGTTGTTCGATGCTTTTGAGGTATTTCTCTTTCCAGCGCTGGGCTTCGTCGCTCATTCAGGGGTTCCGCGAAGGGCAGTGCTCAACGCGGGCAATGCATCGGCCGTGAGCGAACCCGGCAGACGAATCTCTACCGCGACCGGCAGGTGATCGGAAATCGGTTGTGCCAGCACTTCGACCTTTTCCAGGGCCAGGGTCGGGCTGAGCAGAATATGGTCCAGGCAACGCTGTGGGCGCCAGCTGGGGAATGTCGCTTCGAGTTGCGGGGCCAACAGGCCGAGGTCGCGCAACGGCGAGTGTTGCAGCAGATCGCTGGCGTGGGTATTCATGTCGCCCATCAGCACCTGATGCTTGTAGCCGCCGATCAGCTCGCGGATGTAGGCCAGTTGCATGCTGCGCACGCGCGCGCCCAGTGCCAGATGCATCATCACCACTACCAGCGCTTCCGGGCCCTCGCCAAAACGCACCAGAATTGCACCGCGCCCTTTCGGACCCGGCAGCGGGTGGTCCTCGATTGCCCACGGTCGCAGGCGACTGAGCACGCCATTGCTGTGCTGGGCCAGTCGGCCAAGGTTGCGATTGAGTTGTTGATACCAGTAAGGGAAGGCGCCCAGTTGGGCCAGGTGTTCGACCTGATTGACGTAGCCTGAACGAAGGCTGCCGCCATCGGCTTCCTGCAGGGCGACGAGATCGAAGTCGCCGAGCAGATTGCCGATCTTTTGCAGATTGCTGGAGCGCCCGGGGTGCGGCAGCAGATGCTGCCAGCTGCGGGTCAGGTAGTGCCGATAGCGCTCGGTGCTGATGCCGACCTGAATATTGAAGCTGAGCAAGCGCAGACGGCTGTCTGCGGGCAGGCCCGTCGATTCCAGGTGATGCTCGTTGACCTGCGGATCATGCAGGCCAACGACGCGTCCGGTTCCCCAGCGGCGCATGGCGATTGCCGCGATTAGTTGGCGGCTGCCTTGCTGGCCGCTCGCTCTTTGGCCACCAGTTGGTCAGCCAGTTTCAGCGCTTGTTCGGCGCCGCCGGCAGAGCCGATGTCGAAGCGGTATTTACCGTTGACGATCATGGTTGGAACGCCGGAGATTTCATACTTCTTGGCCAGCTCGCGGGCTTTTACGATCTGCCCTTTGATGGCGAACGAATCGAAGGTCGCCAGGAACTTGTCCTTGTCCACGCCTTGAGTGGCGAGGAAGTCGGCCATGTCGTTCTTGTCGGTCAGTTTCTTGTGTTCTTTCTGGATCGCGTTGAATACGGCAGCGTGCACGTTGTGCTCGACGCCCATGGCTTCCAGGGTCAGGAACATTTGACCGTGAGCGTCCCAAGGACCGCCGAACATCGCAGGAATGCGCACGAAGTTGACGTCGGACGGCAGTTTCTCAACCCATGGGTTGATCACCGGCTCGAACGCGTAGCAGTGCGGGCAGCCATACCAGAACAGCTCGACCACTTCGATCTTGCCAGGCACGGCGACCGGCACCGGGTTGCTCAGCTCGACGTAAGGGGCAGCAGGGGCTTCGGCGGCCTGGGCGGTCACGCCGAACAGGCTGGCAGCGACGAGGGCGGCGCTGATGATCAGGTTACGCATGCTTTACTCCTGGACAATTTTGGTCGCCTCGCGCGACCTGTTTTCAGACAGGTCCTGGCGGGCATGAGTTCTGTAGTGTAACGGCAGCGGCCACAAAAAAGGGCGGCCAAAGCCACCCTTTTTATACTTGCTGCGACGGATTAATCGAGCGTTAACGTGACAGGCGTTGGCCATTGCACGCAACGCTCGAATCGCGCGTGTTAATGCAGGCCCTGAATGTAGCTGGAGACTGCCGCGATGTCTTCATCGCTCAGCTTGCGGGCGATGGTGCGCATGGTCATCGCGTCGCCGTCGTTGTTGCGGCCGGCTTCTTCTTTGCGGAAATCGGTCAGCTGCTTGGCGATGTACTGAGCGTGTTGGCCACCCAGGTGCGGGAAGCCGGCGGCTGCGTTGCCGGCGCCGTTCGGCGAGTGGCAACCGGTGCAGGCTGGCAGGCCTTTCTCGAGGTTGCCGCCACGGAACAGGGCTTCGCCGCGAGCGACGATCTTCGGATCGGCGGCACCGACGCTGCCTTTCTGGCTGGCGAAGTAGGCAGCGATATCGGCCAGGTCCTGATCGCTCAGGTTGGTCAGCAGGCCGGTCATTTCCAGAACGGTGCGCTTGCCCGACTTGATGTCGTGCAATTGCTTGGTCAGGTAACGTTCACCCTGTCCGGCCAGCTTTGGAAAGTTTGGCGCCATGCTGTTGCCATCCGGGCCATGGCAGGCCCCGCAAACGGCAGCCTTCGCCTGGCCTGCGGCGGCATCGCCTGCAGCATGGGCGAAACCTGAGATTCCCACGGTCAACAGCAGACTCACGATCAGTTTGTTCATCAGCTAATCCAACTACGGCTAAGGGTTAAGAGTTATGGACCGGGCTTACTCTCGCTCATCCATAGGATGATGGCCTGGTAATCCTCGGCACTGCAGTCCATGCACAAACCACGCGGCGGCATCGCCTTGAAACCCTGGGTCACGTGTTGCACCAGCGTCTCCATACCTTTCGCCAACCTCGGCGTCCAAGCTTCCTGATCGCCTCTTTTGGGCGCCATGGGTAGTTGGCCGGAATGACAGGCTCCACATACACGGTTGTACACGGCTTCCGGATCCTGTGTAGCCTGTGCGCTGTACAGCGGCATCAAGACTCCGGCAGCCAGCAGCCATTTCGTCATAAAACGACCTTTTCAGGGTTGAGAGCGTTCTGCGTTCTAATGCGCAATCAAAGTCTGTCGCTCTCGTGAACTTCATCCTTCGCTGGGACAAAGCACACACAAAATCTGCGGCATTATATACTGGCGCCACTGAAACGGAAGCGACACCGCGTTCCGCGCCTAATCCCGGCGCCGCCCACATCGGAAATCCCATGCAACTCAAGAATCCCATCCTCGGCCTGTGCCAACAGTCCACGTTCATGCTCAGTGCCGCCAAAGTCGATCAGTGCCCCGACGACGAAGGCTTTGAAGTGGCGTTCGCCGGTCGCTCCAACGCCGGTAAATCCAGCGCGCTGAACACTCTGACTCACGCCAGCCTGGCGCGCACCTCGAAAACCCCGGGTCGCACACAGCTGTTGAACTTCTTCAAGCTAGACGATGAACGGCGTCTGGTCGACCTCCCGGGCTACGGTTATGCAAAAGTACCGATCCCGCTCAAGCAACACTGGCAGCGTCACCTGGAGGCTTATCTCGGTGGCCGCGAGAGTTTGAAGGGTTTGATTCTGATGATGGACATCCGTCATCCAATGACCGATTTCGACCTGCTGATGCTCGACTGGGCCGTTGCCGCCGGCATGCCGATGCACATCCTGCTGACCAAGGCCGACAAGCTGACCTACGGCGCAGCCAAGAACACCCTGCTCAAGGTGCAGTCGGAAATCCGCAAGGGTTGGGGCGATCAAGTGACGATCCAGCTTTTCTCGGCCCCGAAACGCATGGGCCTGGAAGAGGCCTACACTGTGTTGGCAGGCTGGATGGAGCTGGCGGATAAAGGTGCCGAAGCGGCGACCGAGGCAGAATAAGGGGATTTCAAAACTGTCTGTGGTGCCGCCAGGCAAGGCACAGGCAGTTTTTAGGCAAAAAAAGCCCCGGACTTCATATGGGGAGGGAGAAGTTCCGGGGTTTAAGCTCCGAACCGCTAGGGCGGGGTTCAGATATCTGCCAACACTTAACACAACATAGGAGCATCGAAGGGCTTCACCAGCCATTCAGTATCTCTGAGTGCCTTGTCGCAAGATTAGTTCAGAATTTTTCAAAGAACTTTGGAATAAGCTCAAGAACGATCAGGCCTAAGCGGTTTTCGATGCCTTTGCCGCGACGCTCTGTCGCGGCAAAACCCCGTCTCAGAAACCTCAGTGCGCCTCGTCCCAGTTGTTGCCAACCCCGACTTCCACCAGTAACGGCACGTCCAGTTTTGCCGCTTCGCTCATGTGCACGCGTATTTCTTCGCGAACCTGATCGACCAGATCCTCGCGTACCTCCAGCACCAGTTCATCGTGCACCTGCAGGATGACTTTGGCGTCCAGCCCGGAAGCGCTCAGCCAGTTATCCACCGCCACCATGGCTTTCTTGATGATGTCCGCTGCGGTGCCCTGCATCGGCGCGTTGATAGCGGTGCGCTCGGCGGCGGCACGTTCCTGCGGCTTGTTGGAGTTGATGTCCGGCAGATACAGACGACGACCGAAAATCGTTTCCACGAAACCCTGATCTGCTGCCTGCGCGCGGGTGCGGTCCATGTACTCGCGAACGCCCGGGTAGCGCGCGAAATAGGTGTCGATGTAGGCCTTGGCGGTCTTGGTGTCGACGCCGATGTCCTTGCCCAGCTTCTGCGCGCCCATGCCGTAAATCAGGCCGAAGTTGATCGCCTTGGCGCCACGGCGCTGGTCGGAGGTCACTTCGTTCAGCTCGACCTTGAATACTTCCGCTGCCGTTGCTGTGTGCACGTCCAGATTGTTGCGGAAGGCGTTCATCAAGCCCTCGTCGCGGGACAGGTGCGCCATGATCCGCAGTTCAATCTGCGAGTAGTCCGCCGCCAGCAGTTTGTAGCCTTTCGGCGCGACGAACGCCTGGCGGATGCGCCGGCCTTCGGCGGTGCGCACCGGGATGTTCTGCAGGTTCGGATCGCTCGACGACAGGCGACCGGTCGACGCAACGGCCTGATGATATGAGGTGTGGATACGTCCGGTGCGCGGGTTGATCTGCTCCGGCAGGCGATCGGTGTAGGTACTCTTCAACTTGCTCATGGAACGGTGTTCCATCAGCACTTTCGGCAAGCGGTGATCGTCTTCGGCCAGCTTCGCCAGCACTTCTTCGGCGGTGGATGGCTGGCCCTTGGCGGTCTTCTTCAGCACCGGCAGGCCGAGTTTTTCGTAGAGGATCACGCCCAGTTGCTTCGGCGAGCCGAGGTTGAATTCTTCACCGGCGATTTCGAAGGCTTCACGCTCCAGCGCGACCATCTTGTTGCCCAGCTCGATGCTCTGGATGCCGAGCAGTTCAGCGTCGACGAACGCGCCCTGGCGTTCGATGCGAGCGAGCACCGGCACCAGCGGGATCTCGATATCCGTCAGTACGCTGGCCAGGCTCGGGATGGCACTCAGCTTCTCGAACAGCGTCTGGTGCAGGCGCAGGGTCACGTCGGCATCTTCGGCGGCATACGGCCCGGCCTGTTCCAGGGCGATCTGGTCGAAGGTCAGCTGCTTGGCGCCTTTGCCGGCGATGTCCTGGAAGCTCACGGTGGTGTGATCGAGGTACTTCTGCGCCAGGCTGTCCATGTCGTGACGAGTGGCGGTGGAGTTGAGCACGTAGGACTCAAGCATCGTGTCGAAGGCAACCCCGCGTACGGTGATGCCTTCGTTCTGGTCGCCACCGATGGCGCAGTTGGCCAGGATGTTCATGTCGAACTTGGCGTGCTGGCCGACCTTGAGCTTGTTCGGGTCTTCCAGGATCGGCTTGAGCGCGCGCAGCACGGTGTCGCGATCCAGTTGCTCCGGTACGCCGATGTAGGAGTGGGTCAGCGGGATGTAGGCTGCTTCGTTGGCCTGCACCGCGAAGGACAGACCGACCAGTTGTGCCTGTTGGGCGTCGATCCCGGTGGTTTCGGTGTCGAAGGCGAACAGCTTGGCGTTCTTCAGCTTTTCCAGCCAGACGTCGAAGCGCGCCTGATCGAGGATCGTTTCATACGCGGCTTCAGTCGGAGCGGCGGGCGCTTCTTCTACGACAGGCGCGCTGAACAGATCGCCGGCCGGCGCAGGCTCGGTGGCAACGCTCAGTTCCAGACGCTTGGCGTCCCGCTGCAGATCGTTGATCCAGCTCTTGAACTCCAGCAGGGTGTAAAGCTCAAGCAGTTTGGCCGGATCTTCCGGGCCCATTTGCAGGTCGTCGAGGCCGATATCCAGCGGCACGTCAACCTTGATGGTCGCCAGTTGATAGGAGAGGAACGCCATCTCCTTGTGCTCTTCGAGCTTGGCCGGCAGGGTCTTGGCGCCGCGAATCGGCAGGGTCGGCACGATGTCGAGCTGCGCATACAGCTCGGTCAGGCCACCGTTGACGCCCACCAGCAGGCCGGAAGCAGTCTTCGGACCGATACCCGGAACGCCGGGGATATTGTCGGAAGAGTCGCCCATCAGGGCCAGATAATCGATGATCTGCTCGGGAGCGACGCCGAATTTCTCCTTCACGCCCTCCACGTCCATCGAACTACCGGACATGGTGTTGACCAAGGTAATGTGGCCGTCGACCAGTTGCGCCATGTCCTTGTCGCCGGTGGAGATGATCACCGGACGATCGGCAGCCGCGCTGCTGCGAGCCAGGGTGCCGATCACGTCATCGGCCTCGACGCCTTCGACGCACAGCAGCGGGAAACCGAGGGCGATCACGCTCTGGTGCAGCGGCTCGATCTGCACGCGCATGTCGTCCGGCATGCTTGGGCGGTTGGCCTTGTATTCGGCGTACATCTCATCGCGAAATGTCCCACCCTTGGCGTCGAACACCACGGCGAACGGGCTGTCCGGATACTGCTTGCGCAGGCTCTTGAGCATGTTCAACACGCCTTTGACCGCACCGGTCGGCATGCCTTTGGAGGTGGTCAGCGGTGGCAGCGCGTGAAAGGCGCGGTACAGGTAAGACGAACCGTCCACCAGGACGAGGGGGGCTTGGCTCATGAGCAGAATCAACCTTTTCGGCGGGCCCGGCGCTAGAATAGCGGGACCATTGACGACAAAGGGACAAGGTTATCATGCGTACGTTAAATCGCTTGCTGCTGGTCAGTCTGATTGCTGTCTCACCGCTGGCCGCGATGGCGGCGGATGATGCGCCATCCTCGGAGCCGGAAGTTACCATTAGCACGCACACGGAAGGCGATAAGGTCATTCAGGAATACAGCCGGAGTGGATTCGTGTATGCGATCAAGGTCACACCGAAGGGCGGCAAACCCTATTTCCTGGTGCGCGCCGATGGTACGGACGCGAACTACATCCGGTCCGACCAGCCGGATATGCTGATTCCGTCGTGGGAAATCTTTACCTGGAAGTAAGTTTCCTGACTTTTAATCGGCGCCGTCTGATAGCGGCGCCAGAACTGAGCAGTTTTTAACCATGTCTGTGTTCACCCCCCTGGCTCGGCCCGAGCTGGAAACCTTTCTCGCCCCTTACGGGCTCGGCCGTCTGCTCGATTTCCAGGGGATCGCCGCCGGCAGCGAAAACACCAACTTCTTCATCAGCATGGAAAAGGGCGAGTTCGTCCTGACCCTGGTCGAGCGCGGGCCGGTGCAGGAAATGCCGTTCTTCATCGACCTGCTCGACGTGTTGCACGAAGCCGATCTGCCGGTGCCTTACGCACTGCGCACCACTGACGGCGTGGCCTTGCGCGAGCTGAAAGGCAAACCGGCACTGCTGCAGCCGCGTCTGGCGGGCAAGCACATCAAGCAGGCCAACGCCCAGCATTGCGCGCAGGTCGGTGACCTACAGGCGCATCTGCACCTGGCGACCCAGGGCGACAACATGATCAAGCGCAAGACCGATCGTGGCCTGGACTGGATGCTGGAGGAGGGTACTCAGTTCCTTTCGCACCTGAGCGATGAACCGCGCGCACTGCTGCAAACCGCGCTCGATGAAATCACTCAACAGAAAGAGAAAATTCTCGCGCTGCCACGGGCGAACATCCACGCCGATCTGTTCCGCGACAACGCGATGTTCGAAGGCACTCACCTGACCGGGCTGATCGACTTCTACAATGCCTGCTCCGGGCCGATGCTCTATGACGTGGCGATTGCTCTGAACGACTGGTGCTCTGACGATGACGGTCTGATCGACGGCCCGCGTGCGCGTGCGTTCCTGGGTGCCTACGCGGCACTGCGACCGTTCACGGCTGCCGAAGCCGAGCTGTGGCCGACCATGTTGCGAGTGGCGTGCGTGCGGTTCTGGCTTTCGCGGTTGATCGCGGCGGAATCGTTCGCCGGGCAGGACGTGCTGATCCATGATCCGAAAGAGTTCGAGCAGCGGCTGGCGCAGCGTCAGGCGGTCAATACGCCGCTACCTTTCGCCCTGTAAAAGAAAAACCGCAGCCTGTTTGCAGGCTGCGGTTTTTTGTATCAGAGCGATTCGATACAGCCCGCCAGGTCATTCCCCAGCTTCTCCAGCACTTGCTCGTAACCCTGAGCCGTCGCTGGCGTGTACCCGCCCAACGCATCCAGCTCCGCCAGCTTCACCGGCAGGCCCGCCACCAGCGTTTCGGCCAGGCGTGGACGCAGCGGCGGCTCACTGAACACGCAGGTCTTGCCGACCTCCTGCAATCGCGCGCGCATCGCCGCCACATGCTGGGCGCCCGGCTGCACTTCCGCCGCCACGCTGAATACGCCGGTGTGTTTCAGGCCGTAGGCGTCTTCGAAGTAGTCGAAGGCTTCGTGGAAGACGAAGTAGGGTTTGCCTTCAATACCGGCCAGGCGTTTCTTCAAGCGCTGGTCGAGTGCATCCAGACGCTCATCGAACGCCTTGGCGTTGCTCTGGTAGCGCTCGGCATTGGCCGGGTCTGCGGCGCTCAGGTCAGCAGCCATTTTGTCGGCAATAACCCGCGCGTTCACCGGCGATAGCCACAAATGCGCATCGAGGCTGCCCGGGCGATGATCGTGATCGTGTTCGTCGGCTTCTTCAGCGTGGGAGTGGCTGTCCGCAGCGAAACGACGCAGCTTCATGCCTGAAAGATCCTGTACCGCGACGCTCGGCAGCGTACGACCGTTCAGCACGCGAGGCAGGAAACCTTCCATGTCCGGGCCGATCCAGTACAGCAGGTCCACCGATTGCACTTTGCGCACATCGGACGGACGCAATGCGTAGTTGTGCGGCGAAGCCCCCGGCGGTAGCAGCACTTCCGGAATCGATACACCGTCCTGCACTGCAGCGGCGATCAATTGCAGGGGCTTGATGCTGGTGAGGATTCTGACCTCGGCCTGAGCCGGACCGATCAGCAGAAAACCGGTGATGAATACGACAAAAACAGAAAAAAGTCGGGACACGATGACCACTCAATGAGGCGAGAACGGGTAACATAATAACGTCTCTAACCAAACTCGTCGCCGCTCATGCCTATTACCCCGATTGCCAGCCGTCCCCACGACCACTCGCACTGCGTTCACAGCGCGCTGTCCGAGGCCGATGCCCTGTGTGCACAGAAAGGCTTGCGCCTGACCGCGCTGCGCCGGCGAGTGCTGGAACTGGTCTGGCAGAGCCACAAGCCGCTGGGTGCCTACGACATTCTGGCGGTGCTCAGCGAGCAGGATGGCCGCCGCGCTGCTCCGCCAACCGTGTATCGGGCGCTGGACTTCCTGCTGGAAAACGGCCTGGTGCACCGCATTTCCTCGCTCAACGCCTTCGTCGGTTGCGTTCACCCGGAGCATTCGCACCAGGGCCAGTTCCTGATCTGCCGCGAATGCCACGCCGCCATCGAACTTGAACAAAAAAGCATCAGCGACGCCATCGTTCACAGTGCCAAGGACGTCGGCTTCATCGTCGAAGCCCAGACCGTCGAAGTGGTCGGCCTCTGCTCCGGTTGTCGGGGGGCTTGATGAGCGATGCGCTGATCCGTCTGGAGCAGGTGGCGGTCCGGTTTGCCGGGCAGAACGTGCTGGACAACATTCACCTGAGCGTCGAGCCGGGACAGATCGTCACCCTGATCGGCCCCAACGGCGCCGGCAAGACCACCCTGGTGCGTGCCGTGCTCGGGCTGCTGAAACCCGACAGCGGCAGCGTCTGGCGCAAACCGAAACTGCGCGTCGGTTACATGCCGCAGAAACTTCACGTCGATCCGACCTTGCCGCTGTCGGTGCTGCGCTTCCTGCGGCTGGTGCCGGGGGTCGATCGCCCGCGTGCGCTGGCGGCACTCAAGGAAGTCGGCGCCGAGCACGTCATCGACAGCCCGGTGCAAAGCGTTTCCGGCGGTGAAATGCAGCGGGTATTGCTGGCCCGTGCCTTGTTGCGCGAGCCGGAGCTGCTGGTGCTCGACGAGCCGGTTCAGGGCGTCGATGTCGCCGGACAAGCCGAGCTGTACAGCCTGATCACCCGACTGCGTGACCGTCACGGCTGCGGCGTATTGATGGTTTCTCACGATCTGCATCTGGTGATGAGCACCACCGATCAGGTGGTGTGTCTCAACCGTCACGTCTGCTGCTCCGGGCATCCCGAGCAGGTCAGCGGCGATCCGGCCTTCGTCGAGCTGTTTGGCAACAATGCGCCGAGCCTGGCGATCTATCACCACCATCATGATCACGCCCACGACCTGCACGGGTCGGTGGTCAAAGGGCCCCTGTCGGCTCAACCTCACGTTCACGGAGATAGCTGCAAGCATGGCTGATTTTCTGTTCTACGCCCTGCTTGCAGGTCTGGCGCTGGCGGTGGTCGCGGGGCCGCTGGGCTCGTTCGTGGTCTGGCGGCGCATGGCCTATTTTGGTGACACCCTGTCCCACGCCGCACTGCTCGGCGTGGCGCTGGGCTTTCTGCTGGATGTCAGCCCGACTGTCGCGGTGACCGTGGGCTGCCTGCTGCTGGCGGTGCTGCTGGTGACCTTGCAGCAGCGCCAGCCACTGGCGTCCGACACGCTGTTGGGCATTCTTGCGCCGAGCACGCTCTCTCTCGGGCTGGTCGTACTAAGCTTCATGCATGAAGTGCGGATCGACCTGATGGCCTATCTGTTCGGCGACCTGCTGGCGATCAGCCCGACCGATCTGGCGTGGATCCTCGGCGGCAGCGCGGCGGTGCTGGTGTTGCTGGTGACCTTGTGGCGCCCGCTGCTGGCGATCACCGTGCACGAAGAACTGGCGCGGGTCGAAGGCCTGCCGGTGGCCGGATTGCGCATGGCGCTGATGTTGTTGATTGCGGTGGTGATCGCGGTGGCGATGAAAATCGTCGGTGTGTTGCTCATTACATCGCTGTTGATCATCCCGGCGGCTGCGGCACAACGTCACGCCCGTTCGCCGGAGCAGATGGCACTGGGCGCGAGCGTGCTGGGCATGCTCGCCGTGTGTGGCGGGCTGGCGCTGTCCTGGTTCAAGGACACCCCGGCCGGCCCGTCCATCGTTGTGACGGCGGCCGCACTGTTTCTGCTGAGTTTTGTTCTGCCCCGTCGAGGGGTGTAGACTTGCTCGTTTTTTGCGCAAATAGAGAGTCGCAGGAATGAAGCCGTTCGCCTCCCGTTATCTGCTCCTTGTGGCCTTTTCAGTGCTGCTGGGCGCCTGCCAAAGCACGCCGCCGGTGGCCGAAGTCCCCGATGCGCGGGCCACGGCCATCGCACAGCTGGAGCAAAGTCTGGCCAGCAGCGAACTGGCCACTGCCGAAGACCAATTGGCAGCCTTGCAGGCCGAAACACCCAACGATCAATCCCTTGAGCAATACCAGCGCCAGTTGGCCGAGGCCTATCTGCGTCGCAGCCAGATCGTCCTGCAAAAGGGCGATGTGAATGCGGCGGCGACTGCGCTGGCCCGTGCCCGCGTGCTGATGCCCAAGGCCCCGGCGCTGACGGGTGGCGTCAACGGCGCGATCACTGAAGCGCGCAAGGCTGAACTGGAGAAAGCCGAAGCGGCGCTGCAAGCCGCTGAAGCCAAGCCGAAAGCCAAGGTGATCGATCCGACTGCGCAAAGCACTACGATCGCGCTGAATATCACCGACAGCCGCAAACTTCGTCGCCAACTGGATGCGATCGCCGCCGATGTGGTGAATTACGACTGTGCGGTAAGCATTCAGGCCCCGCGCACCAATGATTACCCGTGGCTGGCGACGTTGATCACCAAGCGCGTGAAGAAGCTAGATCCGGATTTCGATCTGAAAATCGAGAAACAGATTCTGCGCAGCGTGCCGGCACAGATGGTTCTGAGCCCGCGCAAACCCTGAAAAGTTTCGTCGGAACGCCGCCCGGAGCAAGCCCGCTCCCGCATTGAGTTCGTGTGCGACACAGAACCAATGTGGTAGCGGGCTTGCTCGCGAAGGCGTCCTTTCTGTCAACCAACAGCCTTAAGCAGGAATGGCCTTGGCCTTGGGCTCCCGGTCCCAAACCCGATGCTGCCCGATCGCCGCAAAGAATGGCTTGGTCAGCGCGCCAACATCCTTGCCCTCCAGCAATCCGGCATCCGCCTCCAGCTTCAGCACGTCCAGCAACTGTTTGGCCTCGCCATGCAGCGCGATTGCCTTCAAGTGTTTGTACGCCTCCAGCAGGTAGTGCAACGCCACGCCGTCACCGCTCAACGCCTTGATCGACGCCGTGCCACCCGGCACGAATACCGCGTCGAACGCAATTGATGGCATGCCTTCCATCGATGCATCCACCGCCAGGGTTTTGCCATCGGCGGTCTTCACTGGCGCCGAAGTCGGGCCAAGCAGCTTGGCGTGCGCACCTTCTGCCGCCAGCGCCTTCTTCATCGCATCAATCGCCGCACCATCGACACCGTTGGCCGCAAGGATCGCGACTTTCCGTGTCTTGATGTTTTCCGGCAACAGGTTGGCCTGACTCAACGCTGGCGAGCGATCCAGTGAAGTTTTCGGCACGTCCACGGTACCTTTGCCTGGCGCCGGCAGACCCAGGTTGGCCGCCACGCGTTTGGCCAGTTCCAGGTCGATGTTGGCGAGAATCTCGTTCACTTCCCGCGCCCGGATGAATTCACGCTCAACCTTGCCCAGTTCGAAACTGTAGGCAGCGATGATGTGCTCTTTCTCGTGCGGGCTCATGCTGTTGAAGAACAGCCGCGCCTGGGAGAAGTGATCGCTGAACGACTCGCTGCGCTGACGGATCTTGTGGGCGTCGATCCGCTCCGGATAGCTTTCGAACCCGCCGTCCTGCGCCGCCGGTGGCGTTTCTTTCGGCCAGCCACCATCGATGGAGTTCGGTTCGTAAGAGGCGCGGCCCTTGTCGATCACCGTACGGTGTTGGGCATCGCGTTGGCCGTTGTGGAATGGCGCGACCGGGCGATTGATCGGCAGCTCATGAAAGTTCGGCCCGCCAAGTCGGCTGATTTGCGTATCGGTGTAGGAAAACAGCCGACCTTGCAGCAGCGGGTCGTTGGAGAAGTCGATCCCCGGCACGATATGGCCGGGGCAGAACGCGACCTGTTCAGTCTCGGCGAAGAAGTTGTCCGGGTTGCGATTGAGGGTCATCTTGCCCAGCGGCGTGATCGGGACGATTTCCTCGGGGATCAGTTTGGTCGGATCGAGGATGTCGAAATCGAAGTCGTGTTCGTTTTCCTCCTCGATGATCTGTACGCCAAGTTCCCATTCCGGGTAATCACCCATCTCGATGGCTTCCCAGAGATCGCGCCGGTGGTAGTCGGTGTCTTTACCCGCAAGCTTTTGCGCCTCGTCCCACACCAGCGAACAGGTACCGGCGGTAGGGCGCCAGTGGAATTTGACGAAGCGCGATTTGCCCTCGGCGTTGATCAGGCGGAAGGTGTGCACACCGAAACCCTGCATGCTGCGCAGGCTTTTCGGGATGGCGCGGTCGGACATGGCCCAGATGACCATGTGCGCCGATTCCGGCACCAGCGACACGAAATCCCAGAAGGTGTCGTGCGCGGAGCCGCCGGTGGGTATTTCGTTGTGCGGTTCGGGTTTTACCGCGTGGACGAAGTCGGGAAACTTGATCGCGTCCTGAATGAAAAATACCGGCATGTTGTTGCCGACCAGATCGAAGTTGCCTTCGTCGGTGAAGAACTTCACGGCAAAACCACGCACGTCACGCACGGTGTCGCCGGAACCGCGTGGCCCCTGCACCGTGGAAAACCGCACGAACACCGGGGTTTTCTTTCCCGGATCCTGCAGGAAACCGGCCTTGGTCAGCGCCGAATGGTTCTCGTAGCTCTGAAAGAAACCATGGGCGCCGGTGCCGCGGGCGTGGACGATGCGCTCGGGAATCCGCTCATGGTCAAAGTGCGTGATCTTTTCACGCATGATGAAGTCTTCCAGCAGCGACGGCCCGCGAGCGCCGGCCTTCAGCGTGTTCTGGTTGTCTGCGACCTTCACGCCCTGATTGGTGCGCAGGGCCTGGCCGGTGGCGTCGGAGCGAAATTTTTCAAGACTGTCGAGTTTGGCGTTGGTGTTGGCGCGATCCAGAGTATCGGTTCCGGCCAGCTCACTTTTGGAAGGGACAGGTTTTTTGCTGCTCATCAGACGTAAACTCCTCGTTTGACCCCGGTGCTGCCGAGGCTCTTGAGTGGTTTCCGGACACGGCGCCCGGAGTTTCAAGTCGCTTAACTAGTGACTGATGAGGATTTTGGGCGTTCCTTTTTTATGACCTTTGATCGCGTTATTGCCAAATGACAGGTTGAATGCGGAATAAATGCTAATAACCTCTATACGGACAGGCTAAAATGCGCGCCCGGCTAACCGCTGATCCTTTTCCAACGCGCCCCACAAGGTTCGCTACGTGATCGAGTTTCAAAACGTCCATAAAACTTACCGCGTCGCCGGTAAGGACATCACCGCGCTGCACCCGACCAGCTTCTCCATCGAGAACGGTCAGGTGTTCGGCCTGATTGGCCATTCCGGTGCGGGAAAAAGTACCCTGCTGCGTCTGATCAATCGCCTGGAGCAATCCAGTGGCGGCAAGATCATCGTCGACGGCGAAGAAGTCACCGCGCTGGACGCCAAAGGCCTGCGCCGTTTCCGTCAGCAGGTCGGGATGATCTTCCAGCACTTCAACCTGCTGGCGTCCAAGACCGTGGCCGACAACGTCGCGCTGCCGCTGACCCTGGCCGGTGAACTGTCCCGTGCCGAGATCGATCAGCGTGTGGCCGAGTTGCTGGCGCGGGTCGGTCTGTCCGATCACGCCAAAAAATACCCGGCGCAGCTTTCCGGTGGCCAGAAGCAGCGCGTCGGCATCGCCCGCGCGCTCGCGACCAAACCGAAGATCCTGCTGTGCGACGAAGCCACCAGCGCTCTTGACCCGCAGACCACGGCGTCGGTCCTGCAACTGCTGGCCGAGATCAACCGCGAGCTGAAGCTGACCATCGTCCTGATCACCCACGAGATGGATGTGATCCGCCGCGTGTGCGATCAGGTCGGCGTGATGGATGCCGGTGTGATTGTCGAGCAAGGTTCGGTGGCCGATGTGTTCCTGCATCCGAAGCACCCGACCACCAAGCGTTTCGTGCAGGAAGACGAACAGATCGACGAAAGCGAGCAACGCGATGACTTCGCTCATGTGCCGGGCCGCATCGTGCGTCTGACCTTCCAGGGCGAAGCGACCTACGCGCCGTTGCTCGGTACCGTCGCCCGGGAAACCGGTGTGGACTACAGCATCCTGGCCGGTCGCATCGACCGCATCAAAGACATTCCCTACGGGCAATTGACCCTCGCCGTCACCGGTGGCGACATGGAAGCGGCGTTCGCCCGCTTCACCGCCGCTGACGTTCATATGGAGGTGTTGCGCTAATGGAAGACCTGATGAGTTTCTTCACCAATATCGACTGGTACGAAATCTGGCTCGCCACCGGCGACACCATGATGATGCTCGGCGGTTCGCTGCTGTTCACCGTGCTGCTCGGCTTGCCGCTGGGCGTGTTGCTGTTTCTGTGCAGCCCACGTCAGTTGCTCGAAGCCAAAGGCGTATACGCCTTGTTGTCGCTGGTGGTGAACATCCTGCGTTCGCTGCCGTTCATTATTCTGCTGATCGTGATGATCCCGTTCACCGTGCTGATCACCGGCACCTCGCTGGGCGTGGCCGGTGCGATTCCGCCGCTGGTGGTGGGTGCGACGCCGTTCTTCGCGCGGCTGGTGGAAACCGCGTTGCGTGAAGTCGATCGCGGCATCATCGAAGCGACCCAGTCGATGGGCGCGACTACTCGCCAGATCATCATGAACGCCTTGCTGCCGGAGGCCCGTCCGGGCATCTTCGCAGCGATTACGGTGACGGCGATTACACTGGTTTCCTACACGGCGATGGCCGGTGTGGTCGGTGCCGGCGGCTTGGGTGACCTGGCGATCCGTTTCGGCTACCAGCGGTTCCAGACCGACGTGATGATTGTCACCGTGGTATTGCTGCTGATTCTGGTGCAAGTGCTGCAAATGGTAGGCGACCGACTGGTCGTGCACTTCTCGCGCAAATAACCGGTTTTGTAATGACATGAGCCGGCCATTCGCTGGCAGGCGCCAGACGGGCGCCGTAAAAAGGAGTTAGCTGAATGAAAAAACTGATCGTTGCCCTGGCTGCCGTCGCAGCGTTCTCGGCCCATGCCGAGCAAACCCTGACCGTTGCCGCCACCCCGGTGCCGCACGCGGAAATCCTCGAATTCGTGAAGCCGGTACTGGCCAAAGAAGGCGTGGATCTGAAGGTCAAGGTCTTCACCGACTACGTTCAGCCGAACGTCCAGGTGGCCGAAAAGCGTCTGGACGCCAACTTCTTCCAGCACCAGCCGTACCTCGATGAGTTCAACAAGGCCAAGGGCACCAGCCTGGTGTCCGTGACCGGCGTGCACCTGGAACCACTGGGCGCCTACTCCAGCAAGATCAAGAAAATCGAAGAGCTGCCAAGCGGCGCCAACGTGGTCATCCCGAACGACGCCACCAACGGCGGCCGTGCGCTGTTGCTGCTGGCCAAGGCCGGTGTGATCACCCTGAAGGATCCGACCAACATCCTGTCGACCGTCAAGGACATCGCCCAGAACCCGAAAGACCTGAAGATCCGTGAACTGGAAGCCGCGACCATCCCGCGCGTGCTGACCCAGGTCGACCTGGCGCTGATCAACACCAACTATGCGCTGGAAGCCAAGCTTGATCCGTCCAAGGATGCGCTGGTCATCGAAGGCAGCGACTCGCCTTACGTGAACATCCTGGTGTCCCGCGCGGACAACAAGGACAGCGACGCCATGAAGAAACTGGCCGCTGCGCTGCACAGCCCGGAAGTGAAGAAATTCATTACCGAGAAGTACAAAGGCGCGGTGCTGCCGGCCTTCTGATCTGATCGTGCCCATGCTTTGCGTGGGCATGCATCCCGGACGCTTCGCGTCCGCTGGGACGCAGAGCGTCCCTTGCTGCGTTCCCACGCAGAGCGTGGGAACGATCAAAAACGAAAAAGGGGACGCCAGTGGCGTCCCCTTTTCTGTGCGTTCATTTTTACTTGCGGTTGAGCATCACCGGTAACTGCGCCACCAGCTTGGCATTGTTCAACGGCGCACGAATGAACCCGCGCTGCGTACCGTCCGGCCCGATCACCGCCAGATTCCCGCTGTGATCCACCGTGTAATTCGGTTTGCTGGTATCGGCCGGAATGAATGTAATGCTCACCGCATTCGCCACCTTCTGCAGCTCGTCGATTGACTTCGGCGTCAGGCCGACGAACTGGGGATCGAAGTAGCCCAGGTATTGCTTCAACTGTGCAGGGTTGTCGCGGTTCGGGTCGACGCTGACCAGCACGATCTGCAATTTATCCACCGCATCCTTCGGCAGTTCGCTCTTGATCTGGCGCAGTTGGGCGAGGGTGGTCGGGCAGATGTCCGGGCAGAAGGTGTAGCCGAAGAACAACAGGCTCCACTTGCCTTTGAGCTCGTTGACCGTGACCGGTTGGCCGTCCTGATTGGTCATCGTCACGTCCGGCAGGTTGCGGCTCTGCGGCAGCAGGATGATGCCGGCGTCGATCAGTGCGGTCGGGTCGCCCTGGCCCTTGCCGCTCAGCACTTTGTTGACGGTCAGGCCGAGGATCAGCGCGATCACGGCGACGAGGATGAAGACGGTTTTCTGGGTTCGAGTCATAGGTTCAACAGTAGGTAGTGGTCTACGAGCAGGGCGATGAACAGCAGAAACAGGTACCAGATAGAGTACTTGAAGGTGTTGATCGCCGCGTGCGGCCGAGTGCCACGGTACAGCACCACGGCCCATTGCAGAAACCTCGCGCCCAGACCGAGCGCACAGATCAGGTACAGCAGGCCGCTCATGTGGATCACATATGGCAGCAGGCTTACCGCCAGCAGGGCGAAGGTGTACAGCAGAATGTGCACCTTGGTGTAGTGCTCGCCGTGGGTGACCGGCAACATTGGAATGTCGGCCTTGGCGTATTCCTCCTTGCGGTGGATGGCCAGCGCCCAGAAGTGCGGCGGGGTCCAGGCGAAGATGATCAGCACCAGCAGCAACGGTTCGGCACCGATGTGGCCGGTGGCAGCGGTCCAGCCGAGCAGCGGCGGGGCGGCACCGGCGAGGCCGCCGATGACGATGTTCTGCGGCGTCGCGCGTTTGAGGAAACCGGTGTAGATCACCGCGTAGCCGAGCAGCGAGGCCAGGGTCAGCCACGCGGTCAACGGATTGGTGAAGGTCAGTAGCAAGGCCTGACCGAGCAACGCCAGCACCAGCGCAAAGGTCAGTGCCGCGGTGGGCGAAACCCTGCCTTCTGCCAACGGGCGTTTATGGGTGCGCGCCATGACGGCATCGATGCGCCGATCCACCACATGATTGACCGCCGCCGCGCCCCCGGCACACAACGCGATCCCCAGGTTGCCGAACACCAGCACCGTCCACGGCACCCCGGCGCGGGTCGCGAGGAACATGCCCACCAGTGAGGTGATCAGCATCAGCACCACGACTTTCGGTTTGGTCAGCTCCAGGTAATCGCGCCACAGCGCCTGCGCCGGACGTTCGCCGATCAGAATCGCCATGGCGTCTCTCCTTTAATAGTGATGGGCGCCGCCGAGTGTTTGCGCGGGCTCAGGCGCCAGCGCGCGATCATCGGCTGCTTGACCCGAACCAGGCTGGTCCGCGCGTGATAGTTGACCAGCACCATCGTCAGCAGCAACGCTGCACCGCCGGCGTTATGCGCCACGGCCACCGGCAGCGGCAGATGGAACAGCACGTTGCTGATGCCGAGGGTGATCTGCGCGGCGAGGGCGATCAGTACCAGCCCGGCCAGTCGCGTCATGCCGACCACTTTCAGCTGCCAGGCCAGACCGAGCAGCACGACTGTCACCAGCAACGCGCCGATGCGGTGGGTCAGGTGAATCGCCGTGCGTGCATCGCTGTCGAGTTGCCCGCCGAGGTAATTGGGGCCGATGTGTTGGGTCAGGTGAAAGCCGTTGGCGAAATCCGCCGGCGGCAGCCATTGGCCGTGACAGGTCGGGAAGTCGATGCAGGCCACTGCCGCGTAGTTGGAACTGACCCAGCCACCGAGGGCGATCTGGCCGATCACCAATAACAGTCCGGCGGTAGCCCAGTATTGCAAACGCTTGGGCACGGTCAGCGCCGGCAGCACACCGGACAGTCTAAAGGTCAGCAGAAACAGCAGGCTCAAGGTCGCGAACCCGCCGAGCAAATGCCCGGTCACCACCTGCGGCCAGAGCTTGAGCGTCACCGTCCACATGCCGAACGCCGCCTGGGCGAACACCACCGCCAGCAGAAACAGCGGCAGTTTCAGCGGTTGTCCCGGATGACGACGATTGACCCACGCCCGCCCGGCCAGAATCGAGATCAACATGCCGAGGGTGCCGGCGAAGTAGCGGTGGATCATCTCGTTCCAGCCCTTGTGCGCCTCCACCGGTGAGTCGGGGTAATGCAGTTCGGCATGGGCCAGTTGGGCTTGGCTCTTCGGCACGCTGATGAAGCCGTAGCAGCCCGGCCAGTCAGGGCAGCCGAGGCCGGCATGAGTCAGGCGGGTGTAGGCGCCGAGCAGCACCACGATCAGTGCCAGCAGCGTGGCAAACAGCGCGAGGCGAAATCCAGGTTTGGCCATGACGATGCCCTTATCCGATGTTCGACAGTTTCAGCAGGTGGCGCAGGTCGTTGAGCAGATCCTTGCCTTTGACGCTCGGGTCGTAGCGCAGCACGAGGTTGCCGTGGGGGTCGATGATCCACAGTTGCGGCGTGGCCTTGTCGCCCGTGGCCTTGCTGAAAGTCGCTGCGTCCAGCGGGTAACGTTGCAGCTGCGGGTATTCGCGGGTCAGCTTGGCTTCATAGTCGGCGCCCAGCGGTTGCGCAGCAGCGAGTGCATGGCTGGCGCGCCCGGCTTCGCGGCCCAGGCCGATCTGGATCTGGCGCGCCAGGTACACCAGTTGCTGACAGTCCACCGCGCAATCCTTCGGCGCGGTGACCAGCATCTGCCAGCGCGTTTCGTCGGACTGGATGCCGAGGTCGGCGCGGGTCTGGCCGTTGCCGATCAGTTCGCCGTGATAGCTGCGACCTTCCGGCACCCAGAACTGCAGCTTGTACATGCCGGTGGCGAGGATCATCGGACCGACCACACCGAGCACGATCAGCAGCAGCTGGATGCGTCCGCGACGGCGACTGGCCGGGGCTTTCGTTTCAGACATGCTGGGTGGATTCATGGCCGCTCCCATGGTGTTTCTCCTTTGCGTTGTGCCAGCCGAGATAGAGGTAGAGACCGAGCAGGGCGGTGGCCATGGCGAACCACTGCACGGCGTAACCAAGGTGTTTTTCCGGGCCCATTGCGACCACCGGCCAGTCAGCCTGATAGCTGGCCGGGCCGGGTTCGGCACGTAATTCGTAGGCGAAGCCGTCGCGTTCGAGGGTTTTCCACAGCTTGGCGGGCTCGATGGCGGTGACGGTTTGCGGCCAGGTGCTGCTGACCGGATCGGCATGCAGCTGGAAGGTGGCGCCGGGGGCGACATACACCCAGGCATCGACATTCACGGCGTCAGCCGGCGTGTTGAATTGCGGGGCCGTGCGCCGGTCCGGCCACGGCAACCAGCCGCGATTGACCAGCAGCCACTGGCCGCTGCGTTGATCCTGGAACGGTTGCAGCAGTTCGACGCCGACCTTGCCGTTGCGCTGACGGTTATCCAGCAACAGGCTGTGGGCGGCATCGAACTGGCCGTGCAGATGCACCCGGCGAAAGGCCGGATCAGCGCTGTGCAGCAACTCGGTGCTGGCCATCGGTTCGGCGGCGCGGCGTTCGGCGTAGCTGGCGAGCAGGGCGGTTTTTTCCGCGCCCCGGCCCAGTTGCCAGAAGCCCAGCGAAACCAGCAACGGCAGCAGCAGGCCGACCACCAGTGTCGGCACGACGCCCGGCCGGAAGCGCTTCATGGTTGCGCCGGAAAATCAGTGAATGCGATCGCTATACTCAAGTGCATCGCTTGTTCCCCCGGAGTTCTTCCCATGCTCAAAGCAGCCATCGTCCTGATGCTGATTGCCACGGTGCTCAGCCTGTTCAGCGGCCTGTTTTTCCTGGTCAAGGACGACAGCAGCTCGAATCGCCTGGTGATCGCCTTGAGTGTTCGGGTGACGTTGGCCGCCGTCACCGTCGGCCTGATCGCCTGGGGTTTCTACAGCGGCCAACTGGTGTCGCACGCGCCTTGGTAGGTTGATCCTCAGAGCACGTAAACGAAGATGAACAAGCCGATCCACACCACATCGACGAAGTGCCAGTACCAGCTCGCTGCTTCAAAGCCGAACTGATGTTCGTTGTCGAAGTGGCCCTTCATGATGCGCATCAGCATCACGAACAGAATGATCGTGCCGATGGTCACGTGGGCGCCGTGGAAACCGGTGAGCATGAAGAACGTCGCGCCGTAGATGCCCGAGCCGAGCGTCAGCCCCAGTTCGTGGTAGGCGTGGATGTATTCCTCGGCCTGGAAGCCGAGGAACGCGCAACCCAGCAGCACGGTGATCGCCAGCCACAGTTTCAGCGCGCCGCGATGACCTTTCTTCAGCGCGTGGTGGGCGATGGTGATGGTCACGCTGGAGCTCACCAGCAGAATGGTGTTGATCAGCGGCAGGCCCCAGGGGCTGATGACTTCCTTGGGCGGCGGGAACAGTTTCGGATCCGGCGTGTGCAGCAGCGGCCAGGTGAACTGGAAGTTCGGCCAGAGCATGTGGGCGATGCCTTTGGTGCCTTCGCCGCCCAGTGCCGGGCCGGAGACGTGCCGCACATAGAACAGCGCGCCGAAGAAGGCGATGAAGAACATCACCTCGGAGAAGATGAACCAGCTCATGCCCCAGCGGAACGAGCGGTCCAGCTGCGGGCTGTACAACCCCGCTCGGCTTTCCTTGATCACCGCGCCGAACCAGCCGAACAGCATGTACGCCAGCAATAGCCCACCGACGAAAAAGATCAGCGGGCCGTGGGATTCCGGACGCGCTGCCTTCAGATCGTTGAACCAGGTCGCCAGACCGTACACGGTGACGAACATCCCCACCGTGGCCACGATCGGCCACTTGCTCTGGGCCGGGACGTAATAGTGCTCATGAGTTGCCATTTATTGTTCTCCTTATCGGGCACGCTTAACCGCCAGTGTTTGCAGCCACCGGAGGATGTCGGGCGGTGATATCGAACAGCGTGTAGGACAGCGTCAGGTGCTTCACGTCCTTGGGCATGTCGCGGTCAACGATGAAACGCACCGGCATCTCGATCTGCTGACCGGGCTGCAGCACCTGCTGGGTAAAACAAAAGCATTCGGTCTTGTGGAAATACGCCGCTGCATTGCTCGGCGCGATGCTCGGCACCGCTTGCGCGCTCATCGGTTTGTCGGTGGGGTTGCGCGCGATGAAGATCATCTCGTTCACCGCGCCGGGGTTGGCTGTGAGTTCGTCATGCTTGGGATAGAAATCCCACGGCATGTCGGCGGTGTTGGTCGACAGAAACTGCACCCGGACCTGCCGCGAAGCATCGACGGTCTGCTCGCCCTCGTACTGCCCGGCGGTCTTGCCGTTGATGCCGAAGGCCTTGCACATCACGTCGTAGATCGGCACCAGGGCAAAACCGAAGACGAACATCGCCACCACCACGCCGAGCAGTCGGGTGACCAGCTTCTTCATCGAAATCGAGTCAGCCATGATCCTTGCCCTCGGCCGAGAACCCTGTGGGAGCCGGCTTGCCAGCGATGCAGCCGACGCGGTGTTTCAGGCAGGCCGTCATCGCGGGCAAGCCCGCTCCCACAGGAGTTTCCACAAGGCAGAAAGTATTCATTTCACTTCCGGCGGCGTGGTGAAGGTGTGATACGGCGCCGGTGACGGCACGCTCCATTCCAGACCTTCGGCGCCATCCCACGGTTTGGCCGGAGCCGGTTCGCCGCCACGGATGGTCTTGATCACGATGAACAGGAAGAAGATCTGCGTGGCGCCGAACATGAACGCGCCGATCGACGAGACCATGTTGAAGTCGGCGAACTGTAGGTTGTAGTCCGGAATCCGCCGGGGCATGCCCGCCAGGCCGACGAAGTGCATCGGGAAAAACGTCAGGTTCATGCCGACAAAGGACAGCCAGAAGTGCAGCTTGCCCAGGGTTTCGTCGTACATGTGGCCGGTCCATTTCGGCAGCCAGTAATAGGCGGAGGCGAAGATCCCGAAGATCGCTCCCGGCACCAGTACGTAGTGGAAGTGCGCCACCACGAAGTAGGTGTCCTGGTACTGGAAGTCCGCCGGCGCGATGGCCAGCATCAGCCCGGAGAAACCGCCGATGGAGAACAGGATCACGAACGCCACGGCGAACAGCATCGGTGTCTCGAAGGTCATCGAACCCTGCCACATGGTGCTGGCCCAGTTGAACACCTTCACCCCGGTCGGCACCGCGATCAGCATCGTCGCGTACATGAAGAACAACTCGCCCACCAGCGGAATGCCCACCACGAACATGTGGTGCGCCCAGACGATGAACGACAGAAACGCGATGCTCGCCGTGGCGTAGACCATCGAGGTGTAGCCGAACAGCGGCTTGCGCGAGAAGGTCGGGATGATCTGGCTGACGGCACCGAAGGCCGGCAGGATCATGATGTACACCTCGGGGTGGCCGAAGAACCAGAACACATGCTGGAACAGCACCGGGTCACCGCCACCGGCGGCACTGAAGAAACTGGTGCCGAAGTGGATGTCCATCAGCATCATCGTCACGCACCCGGCCAGCACCGGCATCACCGCGATCAGCAGGAACGCGGTGATCAGCCAGGTCCAGACGAACAGCGGCATTTTCATCAGCGTCATGCCGGGGGCGCGCAGGTTGAGGATGGTGGCGATCACGTTGATCGCGCCCATGATCGAACTGATCCCCATCAGGTGGATGGCGAAGATGAAGAACGTCACGCTTTCCGGTGCATAGGTGGTGGAAAGCGGGGCATAGAACGTCCAGCCGAAGTTCGGCCCGCCACCGGGGGTGAACAGGGTCGAGACCAGCAGCAGGAACGCGGCCGGCAGCAGCCAGAAGCTGAAGTTGTTCATCCGCGGCAGGGCCATGTCCGGCGCGCCGATCATCAACGGGATCATCCAGTTGGCGAGACCGACGAACGCCGGCATCACCGCACCGAACACCATGACCAGGCCATGCATGGTGGTCATCTGGTTGAAGAACGCCGGCTCGACTATCTGCAGGCCGGGCTGGAACAGCTCGGCGCGGATCACCATGGCGAACGAGCCGCCGAGCAGGAACATGCAGAACGCAAACCACAGGTACAGCGTGCCGATGTCCTTGTGGTTGGTGGTCAGCACCCAGCGCATCAGGCCTTTGGCGGGGCCGTGTGCGTGGTCGTGGTCGGCATGACCGTGGTCATCGATGACAGCGCTCATGGCCGGTCTCCTTCATGTGAGTGGACTGGGCAGGCCGGGGCGCAGGGCTCCGACCGGTTCACGAAGTACGCAATAGACCGGCTCATTTGCTTTCCGCCTGTTTCAGCTCCAGCACTTCTTTTGGCGTGACCATGTCGCCCTTGTTGTTGCCCCAGGCGTTACGTTCGTAGGTCACGACCGCTGCGATATCGACTTCCGAGAGTTGCTTGCCGAACGCCGCCATGGCGGTGCCGGGCTTGCCGTGGAAGACAATGCTCAGGTGCGCCTCTTTCGGACCGGTGGCGATTTTCGAGCCCTTGAGCGCAGGGAACATCGGCGGCAGGCCCTGGCCTTCAGCCTGGTGACAGGCGACGCAGGTGGTGTGGTAGATCTTGTCGCCACGTTCCTTGAGCTCGTCGAGGGTCCATTCCTTGCTGGTCAGCTCCTTGAGCTGCATCGCTTCGGCCTTGCGTTCGGCGAGCCATTTGTCGTAATCGGCCTTCTCTTTGACGTCGACCACGATCGGCATGAAGCCGTGATCCTTGCCGCACAGCTCGGCGCACTGGCCTCGGTAAATGCCGGGCTTGTCGATGCGGGTCCAGGCTTCGTTGACGAATCCGGGAATCGCATCGCGCTTGACCGCGAAGGCCGGCACCCACCAGGAGTGGATCACGTCAGCGGAGGTCACGAGGAAGCGCACCTTGGCGCCAGTCGGCAGCACCAGCGGCTTGTCGACCTCGAGCAGGTAATGCTCGCCCTTGGCTTCCTTGTTGTGGATCTGTTCGGCGGGCGTGGCCAGGTTGCTGAAGAACTCGACGTCCTGGCCCAGGTATTTGTAGTGCCACTTCCACTGATAGCCGGTGATCTGGATATCGATATCCGGCTCACTGGTGTCGTACATCTTGATCAGGGTCGCGGTCGCCGGAACGGCCATCGCCACCAGGATCAGCAGCGGGACGACGGTCCAGAGAATTTCGACGGTGGTGCTTTCGTGGAATTTTGCGGCGACCTGCCCGGTAGAACGGCGGTGCACCATCATCGACCAGAACATGGCGCCGAAGACGATGATCCCGATTACCACACAGATCCAGAAAATGGTCATGTGCAGGTCGAATACTGCGTGACTGATTTCAGTCGCTCCAGGCGCCATATTCACAGTCCAGGCAGCTTGCGCCGGGCTGAAAATCGACCACAACAGGAGGCCCATCCAGACGTGTGGATGTCGCATCATTGCGGGTTCCCCTTATCGTTCTTGTTATCCCGCCGGCTTTCACCAGAGGCAAGGGAGCGGCTGCATCAGACTACGAACTTGAATCGCCGGGCCTTGCTGCGTGGGCAGTCGGGCGTCATCAGCTAACTCCATTCATTGGCGAGTATAGACAGCCGCTGAAAAATGCAATGTGTGGACGTAAATCGAATGAAACAGCTGGCACTTGCGTTCAAGGGCACGGATGGAGAAGGATGCAGACGAGTGGTGGCGAACCGATATAACGCCGGTGCATCAAGGATGAAATAATTATGACAAATGCGTCTTAGCATTTTTCGTAAGCCAGCTAAGTTATGTCTTCCCTATTTCATTGCCTTGTTTCCTGGAGTTTTCATGAACACCGCCGCATTGCGCGAGCAAATACATATAGCCCGACAACACGAGATTGAAACCGGAAAGCTGACCCGTCAGCTGGAAGCCCAACTGCAACACCTGCATCCGGCCATCCAGTTGCCGGAAACCGACGCCAACGGCGTGCTGACGCGTTTTGTCGCCGCCTACATCGACGAAGTGCCAGACCTGCTGGATGCAGCCAATGAAGTCGCCAGGGAAGCGGGAATCGAGTCGCAGATCAAACCGGTGCTGAAAATCGCCGAACAGTACTTCATCCAGCCGCCCGTGGGCCTGGACAGTCTGCTGGACGAGGCCTATCTGGCACACCGTTTTGTCGAAGAGGTCAACGACCTGTACATCAAGCATTTCGGCCAGCCACTGATCCCATTGGACATGACGGTCGCCAATCTGATTGCTCACCAGTTGATCGGTGAGGAGTTTGCCAACCAACTCGACGAAGTGGTGCATCACGCAGTGGACAGCATGCTCGACGACGACAGCTTTGCGCTGGAGTCGGTGGAAGCCTACCGCGAGAAACTCAGCAGCCCGGACACCGGCGCGGCGTGGAAACGCTGGCCGTGCATGAGCCGCCGTCTGGGCGTGGGCCTGGAGCTGGATCAGCCTGCGGCTTGATCTCTGCGCAAACGATTGGGGGAACAGATTGCTCTGTTCCCCCAAATGTTTTCAGCCCGCCGCACCGATCCCGGTGGTGGTGCGGATCCGTCCCTCAAGCCTGCGTTTCAACCCGCGCGACTCGATCAACAGTTTCGCCCCCTTGGCCGCATTCGCCCGGCCCCACTCTTCGAGCAGTTCCAGACACGAATGGTCGATGTAGCTCAGATTATTGAGCGGCACATGCACCGTCGTGCCCGGCGGAATGCTGCCCAGCACCTGAGTCAGTGCCGGCACTTTGAGGAACGTTGCCGCGCCCACCAGACGCAACTCCATTTCCCCTTCCTGCGGCAGATCGATCAGGCTGATTTTCAGGCGCGAGGCCTTGAACGCCAGTTTCACCAGGGTCAGGCCGAAACCGATCAGCACGCCGGTCAACAGGTCAGTGAAGATGATCGCCAGCGCCGTGGCGGCGTAGGTAAACATCGGCATCCGGCCATAGCGGCCCAGACCGCGGAACGCTTTGAGATCCACCAGTTTGAAGCCGGTGTAGACCAGGACGCCCGCCAGACTCGCCACCGGAATGCTCTGCAACAGGCTCGACAGCAACAGCACAAAGGCCAGCAGCCACAGGCCATGAAAAATCGTCGAGTAACGCGTGGTGGCACCGGCCTGGACGTTGGCCGAACTGCGTACGATCACCCCGGTCATCGGCAGTGCGCCGACCAGACCACAGAGCATATTGCCGACGCCTTGTGCCGACAGTTCACGGTCGAAATCCGAACGCGGGCCGCTGTGCATGCGATCCACTGCGGCGGCGGACAGCAGGGTTTCGGCGCTGGCAATGAAGGCCACGGCGAACGCGGCGATCAGCAGCGTCGGGTCAGCCAGACTGAGCAGATCCGCCGGTTTCAGCCAGTCGATGGCTTCGGCCAGATTCGCCGGTACTTCAACACGTTTGACCTGCAACGCCAGCAGCAGACTGGCACCTGTCGCCAGGCCGACACCGAGCAATGCACCCGGAATGAAGCGCAGCGAATGTGGGCGGAATTTCTCCCACAGCCACATCACGGCGATGGTCGACAGCCCGAGCAACCCGGCCTGCCAGCCAACGGACGGCAAGGCCTGCGCCACCGCGCCGGGGAAGGCCGTGAGGTTGTCGAGGCCGGAGGGTTTGGGCGAAGCGTCGAGCATCACATGCACCTGCGAGAGCACGATCAGTACGCCAATCCCGGCAAGCATGCCGTATACCACCGCTGGCGCCGTGACCCGGAACCAGCAACCGAGTTTCAGGCGTCCCGCTACCAGTTGCAGGAAACCGGCGAGCAGCAGGATTGGCCCGAGCATTTCGATGCCGTGCTGGCGCACCAGCTCGAACACCAGTACCGCCAGACCCGCCGCCGGCCCGCTGACCTGCAACGGCGAACCCGCCAGCCAGCCCACCACCAGACCGCCGATGATCCCGGTGATCAGGCCTTTGGCCGGCGGCAGCCCTGACGCAATGGCAATGCCCATGCACAGCGGCAGGGCGACCAGAAACACAACCACTGAAGCGAGCAGCTCCCGTGGCAACACAGCTTTCAATTGAGCCGCACGCATGGCGATACTCCCGAAGTTTTCTTCAGGCGTGGCGATGCCGGGCCGCTGAAACAGCGGCCGGCGTCAAACCACACAGATTTTTAGGAGGATTCAGAAGCGCGCTTTGGGCGTCGCCACCGGGATCGGATGGCTGCCGTCGAGCGGCAGGAAGCAACCCTGATCCGCGTCGTAAGCCTTTATTTCGCTGGTTTCGATGTTGTAGACCCAGCCATGGATGAACAGATGACCGTTCGCCATTCGCGAGGCTACCGAAGGATGGGTACGCAAGTGCTGCAGTTGGGCGATGACGTTCTCCTCGGTGAGGATCGGCATGCTTTCTTTTTCGTCGGTGCAGTTGCAGTTGTCATGCACCATGGTTTTCGCCACTTCGGCGTGGCGCAGCCAGGCTTTGACCGTCGGCATTTTTTCCAGGCTGCCCGGATTGAGCACTGCGCGCATGGCGCCGCAATCGGAATGGCCGCAAATGATGATGTGCTGCACGCCAAGGGCCAGTACCGCGTATTCGATGGCGGTGGAAACGCCGCCGTTCATCTGGCCGTAGGGTGGCACGACGTTGCCGACGTTACGGGTCACGAACAGATCGCCGGGCGAACTCTGGGTAATCAGTTCGGGCACGATGCGCGAGTCGGCGCAGGTGATGAACATCGCCCTTGGCGACTGGGCCGTGGCGAGTTTCTTGAAGAGTTCTTCCTGCTGCGGGAAGACCTCATGATGAAAATGCAAAAAGCCGTCAACGATATGCTTCAACGCTGCATCGGCGGATTCCGCCACGGAGGCGGCTGGCGCCGACGCAGCCAACGGCTGATTATCCTTGTCACTCATGATTCATCCTCATTGGCGGATTCGGGGAGTCGTTCCCGTGTATTCCGGTGTGAAGCCAGTGGCTGTTCAGAACATCCGGGCCATCCCGACCCATCAGTCACTCGATGAACAAGGTAACCGCCGAAACTTAACTCAAACTGAATGAAGCGCTCTAGAACGTGTGTTCCAGGTCACAAAAAACGTGACTGACGTAAACCGGGCCTGGCATTCCTTCCTCTCAATCAGAGGGCCAATAATTTCTAAATCAGCGCCATCTGGCGCCCCGGCGGACAGAAGGCCGTGCAATCGAGGTTGAAGCCTTCGCGATGATTGAGCCCAAGGCGTTTCAATGCTTTGGCGAAACGCTGGGCGAGCAGGTCGGCAAACGGCCCTTCACCGCGCATCCTGGCGCCGAAACGGCTGTCGTACAGCTCGCCGCCACGGCTCTGGCGGATCAGGCTCAGTACATGGGCAGCGCGCTGCGGGTAGTGAGCCTCAAGCCACTCCTCGAACAGCGGCGCCACTTCCAGCGGCAGCCGCAACATCATGTAGGCGGCGCTCTGGGCGCCGGCGGCATGGGCTTCGGTCAGCAGGCTTTCGATTTCGCTGTCGTTGATCATCGGAATCATCGGTGAACACAGCACACCCACCGCAATCCCTGCCTCGCGCATGACCCGGATCGCCCGCAGCCGGGCCTTGGGCGCGGCGGCGCGGGGTTCGAGGATGCGTTTGAGTTCATCATCCAGGGTCGTGAGGCTGATCATCACTGCCACCAACCGCTGTTGCGCCAGTTCGGTGAGCAGGTCGAGATCGCGCAGGATCAGCGAACCCTTGGTGACGATGGTCACCGGATGCCGGTAGCGCAGCAGTACTTCGAGGGTCTGGCGGGTGATCCGGTGTTCACGTTCGATCGGCTGATAGGGATCGGTGTTGGAACCAAGGTTGATCGGCGCGCATTGGTAGCCTTTTTTCCCCAGCTGTTCTTCCAGCACCTGGGCGGCGTTGGTCTTGGCGATCAGCTTCGTTTCGAAATCCAGCCCCGGCGACATGTCCCAATAGGCGTGGCTGGGCCGTGCGTAGCAATAAATACAGCCATGCTCGCAGCCGCGATAGGGATTGATCGAACGGTCGAAGGGCAGGTCCGGCGAGGTGTTGCGGGTGATGATGGTCTTCGCGGTTTCAAAACTGACTTCGGTGCCCTGGGTCACGGGTACTTCCTGATACCAGCCGTCATCCTCGGCCACCGAACGACTCGGCGCAAAGCGGTTGTGCGGGTTGGTGGCGGTGCCGCGACCGCGCGGGGGCAAGGGGGTGGTCATGACGGGTTTCCTTGATCTGTATATGCATACAGTATCCGTCGAAGGCCGGATGATCCACTACCGTTCGGCGTCGATTGATAATTGACAGGGTTAGTTACTTACCTATTTAAATAACGAACTTTATTCGAGTGCAAATTAAAGAAACACAAGTTGGCTGGTGGTTTGTTGTTGATATCCCTAGCATCCACTTCGCTTTACAACACTTGATCAAATGAAAGACAAAGGGATTTGATAATGTCGTTTTTTAATTCTCGTGGAATTTTTCTGCAAATGATGCAACCCGGTCCTTCGGAGCCCAATACACTGGTTTCCATGCAACTGGCGCGCAAGGAACTGGGCTGGGATGCCGAGGCTCGCCAGCAGACTGAAATGCTGGTGGACCCGATCTTTGTTACCGCTACGTCCAGCGACGGCGGGCGTACCTTCAGTCTTGGCCGTTTGAATCACGATGTGGATCGGGATGGAGAAGTGGGTGAGCAGGATCGAGCCAAACTGATTGCCCTGGCTAAAGCCTATGTCAGCATTACCAATCCGTAACAGCGGTTGAATATATAACCCCTGCATGTTTATTCATGCAGGGGTTGTTTTTTTATTTATGACTGGTGACTTGTCCAAGATCGTCGGTTGATGTGGTGGTCATGTCGTCCGTGCGTAACTTTGCAACATCTTTGGCTGTAACGGCCGATGCCTTGTTACCCCAACTTCCACGAATAAAGCTCACCACATCCGCCACTTCCTGATCCGACAGGCGCCAGGCGAAGCCAGGCATGGTGAAGGTGGACGGCGCCGTGTGCGTTGCAGGCAGGGTACCGCCCTTGAGCACGATGTGGATCAGCGACGTCGGGTCATCCGATTGCAGCACCGGGTTGCCCGCCAGCGCCGGGAACACCCGGGTGTAGCCGTGGCCGTCAGTACGGTGGCATGCCGCGCAGTTATCGATGTACACCGACGCGCCACGTTGGCTGTCATCCCCGTTCCACAAGGCCTTGGCAGCTTTCTCGTCGTACTGGTGCGGCTGGTCGGCAGGGTCATTGGCTGGCAGCGATTTCAGGTAACGGGCAATCGCGGTCAGGTCGGCGTCGCTCATGTACTGCATGCTGTGGGTGACCACGTCGCTCATGCCGCCGAACACCGCGCTGCGGTCGCTGCGACCGGTCTTGAGGAACTGCACCAGTTGCTCTTCGCTCCAGCTGCCGAGACCGTCCTTGTGGTCGCCGCGCAGGCTCTTGGCGATCCAGCCTTCCAGCGGCGCACTGCCTGACAGAAAACTGTTGCCTTCGGCCGCGCTCAGGGATTTTTCCTGCATGGTCAGAGCTCGTGGCGTATGGCAGGCGCCGCAATGTCCGAGGCCTTCCACCAGATACGCCCCACGGCTGACCACGGCATCGTCCGACGCGGCTTTGTAATCCTCGACTTTCGGCGCGAACAGCCAGCGCCAGCCCGTCAGCGGCCAGCGCATGCTCAGTGGCCACGGAATATCGCTGGCTTTGTTTTCCTGTGCCACTGGGGCAACGCCGTGCATGAAGTAGGCGTAGAGCGCCTGCATATCGGTTTCGCTGACGCGGGCGTAGGACGGGTACGGCATCGCCGGGTACAAGGTACTGCCGTTTTTGGCCACGCCATGCCGCACGGCCTGGTCGAAGTCCTCGAAGCTGTAGTCACCGATGCCGGTTTTGTCCGGGGTGATGTTGGTCGAGTAGATTGTGCCGATCGGGGTTTCCATCGGCAGGCCACCGGCGAACGGCTTGCCGTCCTTGGCCGTGTGGCAGGCCACACAGTCGCCGGCGCGGGCCAGGTATTCGCCTTGTTTGATCAGGGATTGATCAACTTCTGCGCCATGAACGGCCGTGCTGCCGAGCAGGGCCAGGGTCGCGATAACGAGAGTTTTCATGGTCATCGCTCCTTAAGCCTGAACCAGCGGGCCGGGGTTTTTCAGGTATTGCTCGCGAATCGCTTTCGCCGACCAGTAGGTCAGCGCGGCGACCAGGCCGGTCGGGTTGTAACCCAGGCCTTGCGGGAACGCCGAGGCGCCCGGAACGAACACGTTGTGCACATCCCAGCTCTGCAGATAGCGATTGAGCGCGCTGGTCTTCGGATCGGTGCCCATGATCGCGCCACCGTTGAGGTGGGTGGTCTGGTACGACGCAGTGTTGAAGTGGTCGCCGACCTTCTTGCCGATCACGGCGATGGCCTTCGGGCCCATGGCCTCGGCGATCTTGCCCATTTTCTCGACCATGAAGCGGTTCATCTTGATGTCGTTTTCCTGCCAGTCGAACGTCATCCGCAGCAGCGGCATGCCGTAGGCATCGCGGTACACCGGATCCAGATCGAGGTAGTTGCCACGGTAGGATTGATGCGCACCGTGGGCGTCCATCGACACCTGGTGGGTGTAGTAATCGGCGGTCGCGCGTTTCCACGCGCTGCCCCAGGCCGGCGTGCCCGGCGGGTTGGAGGTGCCGGCGATCGGTCGGCTGCCGGCCTGGTTGACCCACATCGGCGAGCCACCGACGAAACCGTGTGGTCCGTGATCGAAGTTGTCGGCGTTGAAGTCATCCACCGCCACACCGTTGCCGCCGGCACCGATGAAATTGTTGGTGTGGGTGTCCTTGTCGAAGAACGCCTTGATGGTGGCCATGTTCTGGTAAGCGAAGTTGCGCCCGACCACGCCTTCACCGCTGACCGGGTCGTACGGTTTGCCGATGCCGGAGAGCAGCATCAGGCGCACGTTGTGCAACTGGAACGCGCCGAGGATTACCAGATCGGCCGGTTGCTCGATCTCGCGGCCCTGGCCGTCGATGTAGGTGACGCCGGTGGCTTTGGTTTTCGTGCTGTCGAGGTTGACCCGCAGAACGTGGGCGTTGGGCCGCAGTTCGAAGTTCGGCAGCGGCTTCAGCGCCGGCAGAATATTCACGTTCGGCGACGCTTTGGAGTACATGTAGCAGACGTAACCGCTGCAGAAACCGCAGAAGTTACACGGACCCATTTGTGCGCCGTAAGGATTGGTGTACGGACCCGACGTATTGGCGGAAGGCAGGTTGTAGGGTTTGTAACCCACCTCCGTAGCAGCTTTGCCGAACAGCTGTGCGGAAACCGTGTTCTTTTGCGCTTCCAGTGGAAACGGGTTCGAACGATCCGGGGCGTACGGGTTGCCGCCCTTGCCTTGACCGACCAACTGGCCTTTGACGGTCCAGGCCTGGCCGGAGGTGCCGAAGACTTTTTCGGCGAAGTCGAAGAACGGCTCCAGCTCTTCATAGCTGACACCGAAGTCCTGGATGGTCATGTCCTTGGGGATGAAGCTTTTGCCGTAGCGCTCTTCGTAGTGGCTGCGCATGCGCAGCTCGATCGGGTCGACGCGAAAGTGCACGCCCGACCAGTGCAGCCCGGCGCCGCCCACGCCATTGCCCGGCAGGAACGCGCCCAACTGGCGGTTCGGCAGGGCGATGTCGTTGACGCTGTGGCGGATGGTGACGGTTTCCTTGGAGATGTCCTGAAAGAGTTTTTTGCGCACGCTGTAGGTGAGTTCGTCGATCACCTGGGGATAGTTGCCGTCCGGGTAGGTGTCCTGCATCGGCCCGCGCTCCAGCGCCAGCACGTTGAGGCCTGCCTCGGTCAGCTCCTTGGCCATGATCGCGCCTGTCCAGCCGAAACCGACGATCACTGCGTCGACCTTCTTCATTACCGTTGCCATGCTCACGCCCTCTCGCCGCGAATCGAAACTGCCGGGAAGGGGTACTGCTCGTTGCGTTCCACCCAATCCATGAAATCGGCGCGGGCGCCGGGGAAGCCGATCATGGTCCAGCCGACCATGCCTTTATTGCCGCCGTGGATCGGGTCGCAGAAGAACCCTTCCTTGGTGTTTTGCAGCAAAAGACTGAAGAAAATCTTCGCCGGAACAGCGTCGAATTGCGGTGTTCCAGCTTCAAGCTGCTTGAGCAGATCGTCTCGGGTAGCGCTGTCTTGCTCGGCAAATGTTTTACCGTTGATGGATTTTGCCCACTGATCCGTGGCGGCGATGCCGAGGCGATAGATCTCTTTCGGCACCAGTTTGCTCTGCCAGCCCATCTCTGGCGCAGCGTCGGCATTGAACGGGCCCTGCATGTACCAAAGGGCACCGGCGGCGTACGGCGTGTTCATCTGACGGTCGATGTATTCCGGCACGCCGGCTTCGAGTGCACCCGGACCCTGCGCATCGTTGGGGATCAATTGCGCGACAGCGGCATTGATGAACGCCCACTCTTCTGTAGTGAAGTAGCTCGGCTGATAAGGGCTGGCTTCAACGGCGGCCGCTTTTGCCGGGGCAGGCGCGCTTTCAGGCGCGGCTTGCAGCACCGTGCTGCCCAGACCGCTGCCGGCGAGGGTGACGACCGGAATCAGGGTCAGGGATTTGCGCAAAAAGTCACGCCGCGGGTTGTCTCGATCTTCATCAGACATGGGGGATGCACCTCATCAGGCATTGATGGTTGTCAGCCGTTTCTGCGAACGACTCAAGAATTTTCTGGCTGCGACGTGGCCGGAATGACAGGGAAAGAGGGGACGCGTCTGCAACATCATGTGACAAATGGTAGCAGGCTAAGCAACGAGATGAACCGATCAAGCCAAAAAGAGCGCATTTCGACCAGGGAACCCGGTGTCTTCACGATTCTTTTACAAGCGCCTCACAGGGATTTGACTGCGTGGCTCGCAAGCTGAGGCCCTCTCTGACGAAACCCACACGGTCGCCGCAAAGCATGTTCCTGACGCGTTTTTCCTCCGCATTTTGTTTGTCGCTCCTTGCGCTGTTCAGCTGGATTCCTGCTCAGGCTGCGCAAACCCCGGCTTCTCGTCCCGTCGAATGGGCGCAGCCGGTAGAAGTGCAATACAACCTGTTCCAGATGTCGCCCACGCTGTACCGCAGTGCGCTTCCCGACGACGGCGCGGTACCGTTGCTGAACAGGCTGAAGGTGGCCACGGTCATCAACTTCCTGCCGGAAGCGGATTCCAACTGGCTCAAGGCTCCCGGTATCCATCAGGTGCAATTGCCCTATCGCACCAATCACGTGGACGACAGTGATGTGCTCAAGACTCTGCGTGCAATCCAGTCCGCCGAAGCCGACGGCCCGGTGTTGATGCACTGCAAGCACGGCTCCGATCGCACCGGCCTGATGGCGGCGATGTACCGGATCGTCGTGCAGGGCTGGAGCAAGGAAGACGCCCTGAACGAAATGACCCAGGGCGGTTTCGGCGAAAGCGGCCATTTCAAGGACGGCGTGCGCTACGTGATGCAGGCCGATGTCGACAAATTGCGCACTGCGCTGGCCAATGGTGATTGCAGCACCAGCGCGTTTGCCACGTGCTCGATGAAGAGCTGGTTTCAGACGGTCAATCTGAAGTAACTCGCCCGGCTTCTCCGTCAACGAGGCCGGTAACTGGCCGGCCGATGAACGCTTCCACCGCGTCCAGTAACGGGTGCCCCGCACCCGGCGAAAAGAACGTTGTACGAAACTCTCGACCGGTTTGCGCGTTGAACACCCAGTCGCGGCTGAAACGCTTGAACGCTTCCTTGGCCAGTACGTCCGACCAGATGTAGGCGTAAACCGAAGCGTCGTACTGGGTCACCATGTAATCGAATCCATTGGCGAACCGGTGATCGTCCGGCAGTTGCAGATGGCCGAGGCGGCGTTGCGCTTCAGTGCACACCTCCTCGGTCGAGCGGCCGTCGCCGTGGGTCAGGTGTAGCTCGAAATCGATCATCGCCCCCATCAGCAACAAGGCCTGTTGCCGGCTGGAATGGGCCTGACTGGCTGACAGTGCCGCGTCGACCCGCGCGGCGCTCAAGCGCTCGCCGGTCTGAAAGTGCGCGCCGAGCCACAGCACAAACTCCCGCGATAGACACCATTGCTCGAACAGTTTCCCGGAAAACTCCGCCGCTTCATGGCCCAGTTGCAGGATGCCGGACAGGCTGTGATGGGGCGAGCGCGTCAGCACGTGCTGGAGGCAGTGGCCAAACTCATGAAACAGCACCTGCAGATCGTCGATTTCGAGCCGGCATGGATGGGAGGCAGTGGCCGGTGTGAAATTGCTGTAGAGCAGGGCAATAGGTAGCGCCGGGCGGCCTTCGGCGTTGATCCGACGATTGCGCAATGTGGAGGTGCCGGGGAAGTCCACTGCGTTTTCGCGATGAAACGGATCGAGGTAGATGTAGCCGACCACTTGCTCATGCTCGCTGACTTCCAGCAGACGCACATTGGCATGCCAGCGCCCGCCGCCGGACTGTTCGACGATGCGGATCCCGAACATCCGCTCGCAGAACAGAAAAAGCCTGCGCAGGGTGCCCTCGAGCGGAAAGTAATCACGCAGGTTTTCCAGTGCGCCGGGAAACTGCTGCTGGCGCCATTGTTCGGCGAGGAAATCTTCATCCCACGGCTGGACCCGGTCGATCCCGCGTTGCTGCGCAAAGGCTGCCAGTTGTTCTGCATCCTGCGCGAGAGTCGGTACCAGATGCATCGCCTGACGCTGGAGAAAATCACTGACCCACGCCGTGGTCCCGGCGCTGTTATATGCCAGGCTCAATTGCGCGGCGTTTTCATGGCCGAGCAAACGGGCTTTCTGCTGGCGCAAGGCGAGCAGCCCCGCGAGCACCGGGCCGTTATCGAAGCGCCCGGCCAGCGGGCCCCGATCAGAGACACGGGTCATGTAGGCAACGTAGCATTCCTGTCGCAACGCGCGGTTCTCGGCGTACTTGAGGATGTGCTGGCAGGTGTTCTGGTCCAGTCGGATCAGCCAGCCGTCATGGCCGGCCTGGCGTGCGGTGAGAGCCAGACGATCCTTCATCGCCTGCGAGAGGCCCGCGAGCAGCGCAATATCGTCGATACGTTTGCTCCACGCCTCGGCCCAGCGTTCGAGGTTTTCCAGAAACGCGAACTCCAACCCGCCGATCTCGAGGTTCAACCGCGCCAGTTCCTGTTGCTGTTGAGCCGCAAGCTCAATGCCCGACTGCTTGAATCGGCGCACGATCCCCGCCAGAGCGATAGTGCGCGATTCATCGAAACTCCCGGCGATCGAACTTTGCGCCAGACGCTGATAGGTCTCGTACAACGGGCGATTGAGGGCATTTTCAGCATGGTACTGATTGATCGCCAGATGTGCCTTGGCGCTTTCTACAAGCCAGACCGCATCGTCGGACCTGACTATCGACAACGTTTCGAGAATCGAGCGGACTTCATCGAGGCGGGCATCGGCCTCATCGATACTCACTACCAGATCGTCCCAGCCGGGGTGTTCGGCCTGACTGGCGATAACCTGGGCGATGATTTGTCGATTGTCGGCAATGATTCGGTTGACGGCCGGCAGCAGGTGCTCGGCGCGAATCGCTGGCCAGGGTGGCAGGATCCAGTGTTGCAGGAGGGGATTGGTGTCGGGCATGGCAGCTTCCTTCGAGGCGTGGCGCAAAAGGCCAGCCTACGAAGCAAGTGCGGGGGACAGGTGTTAAGCCAATACCACCTTCCACCGGTATTCGGCAGAAGGTGGTTCTGGATCAGTGTTGCTCGTCGGGCTTTTTCTTCAGTTTCGGGTTCGGGAAGAACTGCACCGCCTGAACCGTCTTGTCCGGGGCAGGCTTGAGTGCGCTGGTGTTGACCCGCGTACCCAGTTCCTTCGGAACCGACAACCCTTGGGCATTGAGCGTATCGCTGTAGCCGCACGCCACGCATTCGCGGTGCGGGACATCGTCCTCGCTCCACATCATCAGTTTGTCCGGCTCGCTGCACGCCGGGCAGACCGCCCCGGCGATAAAGCGTTTTTTGGTCTTCACGGGCGCCTCACTCATGCTGCCGCGTCCTCACTCAGGCCGCTGTGGCGCAAGAGTGCGTCAATCGACGGCTCACGGCCACGGAAGTCGACGAACAGCACCATCGGCTCCTGCGAACCACCGCGGGCCAGAATCGCTTCGCGGAAGGCGCGGCCGGTGTCGGCGTTGAGTACGCCGTCCTCTTCGAACCTGGAGAAGGCATCCGCCGACAGCACTTCCGCCCATTTGTAGCTGTAGTAACCCGCCGCATAACCGCCGGCGAAGATGTGCGCGAAGCTGTTCGGGAAGCGGTTATAGGCCGGAGGGCGCATCACCGAGACTTCGTTGCGCACGCTTTCCAGAACCTGCGCGACGCTGCGACCGTCACCGTGGGTGGCGTGCAGTTCGAAGTCGAACAGCGAGAACTCCAGCTGACGCACCATCATCAGGCCGGACTGGAAGTTCTTGGCCGCGAGCATTTTTTCCAGCAGATCCTGTGGCAGCGGCTCGCCGGTTTCGTAGTGGCCGGAAATCAGCGCCAGACCTTCCGGCTCCCAGCACCAGTTTTCCATGAACTGGCTCGGCAGCTCGACCGCGTCCCACGCCACACCGTTGATGCCGGATACACCGGCATGTTCGACGCGGGTCAGCAGGTGATGCAGGCCATGGCCGAATTCGTGGAACAGGGTGGTGACTTCATCGTGGGTCAACAGCGCAGGCTTGCCGCTGTCGGCCGGGGTGAAGTTGCACACCAGGTTGGCCACCGGGCTTTGCAGCACGCCGTCAATGGTGCGGCGACGGTCGCGGGCGCCGTCCATCCAGGCACCGCCGCGCTTGTTGGCGCGGGCGTAGAGGTCGAAGAAGAAGCGGCCGACGTGCTGACCGTTTTCCTTGATTTCGAACAGGCGCACGTCCGGATGCCAGGTGTCGAAGCCTTTCAGTTCGGCGATTTCGATGCCGTACAGACGCTGGACGATGGCGAACAGTCCGCCCAATACCTTGTCGATCGGGAAGTAGGCGCGCAAGGTTTCCTGGGCGACGCTGTAGCGTTGTTCACGGAGTTTTTCGCCGTAGAAACCGCTGTCCCAGCTTTGCAGATCGGCACAGCCCTGCTCGGCGGCGTAAGCCTTGAGCTGTTGCAGATCCTGGGCGGCAAACGGTTTGCTGCGCTTGGCCAGGTCGCGCAGGAAGCTCAGCACCTGATCGCTGGATTCGGCCATTTTGGTGGCCAGGCTCAGCTCGGAGAAACTGGAGAAACCGAGCAGTTTGGCCAGCTCCTGACGCAGGTCGAGGATTTCGTCCATCACCGGGCCGTTGTCGTTCTGGCCGGCATTCGGACCTTGATCCGACGCACGGGTGCAGTAGGCGGCGTAGACTTCTTCACGCAGCGCGCGGTCCTGGGCGTAGGTCATCACCGCGTAGTAGCTCGGGAATTCCAGGGTGATCAGCCAGCCATCGAGACCTTTGGCCTGTGCGGCGGCAGCCATTTGCGCCTTGGCCGAGTCGGTCAGGCCAGCGAGGGCGGCTTCGTCGGTCAGGTGCTTGGTCCAGGCCTGAGTGGCGTCGAGCAACTGGTTGGAAAAGCGGCTGCCCAGCTCGGACAGCCTGCTCTGCACTTCGGCGTAACGCTTCTGTTCGGCTTCCGGCAGATCGATACCCGACAGGCGGAAGTCGCGCAGGGCGTGTTCCAGGATAGTTTTCTGCGCCACGTCAAAACCGGCGGCTTCCGGACTGTTGGCCAGGGCTTCATAGGCCTGGAACAGCTCGCGGTTCTGGCCCATCTCGGTGGAATAGGCGCTCAATGCCGGCAGGCAAGCCTCGTAGGCTTCACGCAGTTCGGCGCTGTTGCACACGGCATTGAGGTGGCTGACCGGGCTCCAGGCAGCGCCCAGGCGATCATTGAGTTCGTCCATCGCCAACACCAGCCCGGCCCAGGTCGGGTTCCGGCCTTGGGTCTTGAGGATTTCGGCGATGGCGGCGCGGTTGTCGGCCAGGATGGTTTCGATGGCCGGCTGCACGTGTTCGGCACGGATCGCGGAGAACGGCGGCAGGTCGTAGGACTGCAGAAGAGGGTTGTTCACGCTCACGGTTGGCACCTTGGCTGGAAGAAACATGCGCCCATCTTAATTACAATCGACATCCACCGCAGCTATCGGCGACAGAGAGAGAACCAATCGTGTCCCTTCGCAAGTACCAGAATCACACCCCACGCTTGAGCACAGGCGCTTTTGTCGACGGCTCGGCGGTGGTGATCGGCGACGTCGAAATCGGCGAAGACAGCTCCGTGTGGCCGCTGACCGTGATCCGCGGCGACATGCACCGCATCCGCATCGGTGCACGCACCAGCGTGCAGGATGGCTGCGTGTTGCACATCACCCACGCCGGCCCGTTCAACCCGGATGGCTTCCCGCTGCTGATCGGCGATGACGTGACCATCGCCCACAAGGTCATGCTCCACGGTTGCACCGTCGGCAGCCGCGTGTTGATCGGCATGGGCAGCATTGTCATGGACGGCGCGGTGGTCGAGGACGACGTGATCATCGGCGCCGGCAGCCTGGTGCCACCGGGCAAGCGTCTGGAAAGCGGTTTTCTGTACGTGGGCAGCCCGGTGAAACAGGTTCGCCCGCTGACCGACAAGGAAAACGCCTTTTTTACCTACAGCGCGGCGAACTACGTGAAGCTCAAGGATCTGCATCTGGCCGAAGGCTACGACCAGCTCTGACTTTTCTCTCTATTGCCCGGGATTTTTCATGCATTACCAGACCGTACTGTTCGACCTCGATGGCACTCTCACCGACCCGCGTGAAGGCATCACCCGCTCCATCCAGTTCGCCTTGAGCAACCTCGGCATCGATGAGCCGGACCTGAGCAAACTGGAACACTTCATCGGCCCGCCGCTGTTGCAGGCGTTCATGCAGTTTTATGGTTTCGACGAAGCCAAGGCGTGGGAGGCGGTGAATTTCTATCGCGAGCGCTTCAAGGTCACCGGCCTGTACGAGAACCGGGTGTTCGAAGGCGTCACGCCGTTGCTGGAAACCCTGAGCGGCCAGGGCCGGCAGCTGTATATCGCGACGTCGAAGCCGTGGGTGTTCGCCCGGGAAATCGCCCGGCACTTCGATTTCGCCAAACACTTCAAAGTGATCTACGGCAGCGAACTCGACGGCACCCGCACCAACAAGGTCGAGTTGATTGCCCACCTGATCGCCGAGGAAGGGCTGGATCCGGCCAATACATTGATGATCGGTGACCGCAAGCACGACCTGATCGGTGCTCGCAGTAACGGGTTGGATGCGGCGGCCGTGGGTTACGGTTTTGGCAGCCATGAGGAGCTGAGTGCCGAAGCGCCGGCTTATCACTTCGAGACGCTGGCGGAGCTGCATCAGGCGTTTTTGCAGCGCCAGTGATATCGCCTTCGCGGGCAAGCCCGCTCCCACAGGAAACCGAGTACCACTGCTGAAACACTGTCCTTGTGGGAGCGAGCTTGCTCGCGATGGAGCCAAAAATGCCGCTGTAGATTTATGAGTCTGCCAGCACTTTCAAAGCCGACTTACGCTCAACGACTGGCAAGCCACCCAACTTCTCGACCTCTGCGTAAAACCTGACCCAATTCCCTTCGACCTGCCTGAACAACGCCGCAAACGCCGGCACCCACTGGTCATACAGCCCGAACGGCAACAGCCGTGCGTTGTTCAATGGCGCATTGACCCAGGCGTCATAGCGTTTGTCTCCAGCCCACTGGCCATCGCGCATCGCTCGGTAGTCGTGTCGAAACCGTTCGAACTCCGCCGCCTTGCGCTCGCGCATCTGCGTCGTCGCCAGCGGTTGTGCATAGAGCTGTTCAAGTCGTGAGCGGGTATCGAGGATCAACTGAATGAACTGATCCCGTTGTTTCAGCTTCGAGTCGTTTTCCGGGGGCAAGCCCCGAAACGCTCGCCACTGCCGCGTACCTTCCTGCTCGACGAAGGTCGCGAAGGACTCGTTGAACTCAGTGTCGTCCTTCACATAGAAACGCTGGTGGGCCAGTTCGTGGAAGATCAGCGTCGCCAGACGCTCGTCGCCCCAGCCCATCATCGAATTGAGGATCGGGTCGTTGAACCAGCCCAAAGTCGAGTAGGCCTCGACGCCGCCGATCGACACATCCATGCCTTGCAGGCGCTGAATCGCGGCTTCGCCCCGCGCTGCGCTCTGGCTGTAATAGCCGCGATAGGCCACGCAGCCGGCAATCGGGAAGCAATGGTTCTGCGGGCTCAGGGAAAATTCCGGGGTGGCGAACACATTCCACACGACAAACGGCCGACCGATGTCGGCGTAGAGGCGATAGCTTTGGTTGTCCGGCAGGTGCAGGTGTTCGCTGGCGAAGGCGCGGGCTTTTTGTGACTGGGCCAGGTGAGTGCGCAGTCTGGCGTCGCGAGCCGGGTCGGCGATCACCTTGGCCACCGGCTCCCGCGCCCGCAAAAGCTGCAGCTGACCGCTGGCCAGCTGGCTGTAATAGCTCAGGCTTGAGCAACCGTTGAGCAACAAAATCATCACACCCGGAAACAAAATCCGCAAAACGCGATCAAGTAACCCATGGCTTGGAAGCGGCCTGATCAAAATAAAAAATCCCCCGGAAAGTCTGCCCAAGACTATCCCGCCCATTGGAGCTTCGCTATGCGCATGTTGATACTGACAGGAAGCGTGCTGACGCTTGCCGGTTGTGCCGGATTCGGAATGCCGACCCCTGACCCCTCGCAAGCCTGGATCGATCTGGATGCCCGGCAACAGGACACGGCGCTGCAGGCGCTGGAAGTCGACAACAAGGCGGCCGTCGATCACCGTTACTTCGAAGTACTGCCCGGCAGCCATGAGTTGAGGGTGCGTTATCAATTCCCGGTCGAAGCGACCAACATCGGCCCGGATGCCGAACCGCTGTGGCGCGATTGTCAGTTGAACGTGAAATTCAAGGATTTCAATGCCGGCCAGCGTTATCAGTTGCAGGCGGGAAGCATCGGTTTCCGTCCATGGGCCAAGCTCTACGATCAACAACGCAACGTGGTGGGACAGGGCACGCCGGCGGGCTGCCAGCGAACCTGATCGGCGTTATGCTGGATGTCCGAACTCACGGACATCCATCATGCGCACGTTGATGCTGTTGCTGGCCGCAGGCTTGCTCACTGGTTGCCAGACACCGTTGCCCCCCGTCGATCCCAATATGGCCTGGGTCGAATTCTCGACGCCGTCCCCCGGCGGGAAACTGCTGATGGCCGAGCGCCTCGACAACCAGCGGCTGACTGACGGGCGTTTCTTCCAGGTCACCCCCGGCAGCCACGAGTTGCGGGTGCGCTTCGACTTTGAAGTGTTCGGCGGAGGCGGCAGCCTGATGACCGGCCCCGTTGAGCGGCTGTGCTATCTGACCATCCGCTACGATCATTTCGAGGCGGGACAGCGTTACAGGCTGGAAGGCCGTTCGTTGGCGTTTACCCCGAGTGCCCGCCTGTACAACGACAAGCGGGAAATCGTCGCCGAGGACCGTGAGGTCAACTGCATCATCTGAGGCGCATCAGCGGTCATTCTTCTGATAGATGATGGCTTTGGTGCCGTTGTCGCAGGTGCCGACGATCATGGCGACGTCGTGTTTTTCAGCCTCCTCCCTGGAGACTATCTCCAGGGTGTAGGAGGGCACGGCATTCGCCTGAATCTTGATTTCGATCTCTTGCTTGAGTTCTTCGCAGTCTTTGGGCGCTGCGAAGGCCGAGGTTGCCAACACGCCACAGATAACCGCCAAGGCAAAACGTTTCATGGTTGAAGCTCCATCGAAGCAGCGCGCACGAAGATGCGCGAAAGCTGCTGTCATTTATACGACCACATTTTTGCCTGGCGGGTTCTGATCCGGCTCGATCCCGTCAGCCAACCAGCGACGCGTCGAGAGTGATCTTCGCATTCAGCACCTTGGACACCGGGCAACCTTCTTTGGCCTTGTTGCTCAATTCTTCGAACTGCGCCTGGGTTGCTCCCGGGATTTTTGCCTTGAGGATCAGTTTCACTGCGGTGATCGCAAAGCCGCCATCCACCTGATCCAGTGTGACCTCCGCCTGGGTGTCGATGCTGTCGGCCTTGAGCCCGGCGTCACCGAGAATCATCGAGAACGCCATGGAGAAACAACCTGCATGAGCGGCGCCGATCAGTTCTTCCGGATTGGTGCCCTTGCCGCCCTCGAAGCGCGCCTTGAAGCCGTAGGGCGCTTCCCGCAGTACGCCGGTTTCGGTGGAAATCGAGCCGATGCCGGTTTTCAGGTCACCTTCCCAATGTGCGGATGCCTTCTTCACGATAGCCATGTGTGCCTCCTTCAAATCGGGCGCGAAATGCCGCGCCGTCGTGGTTTTTGCCTGCAAGGCTTCTGAGGATAGACGCCGGAACAAAGTTCAGCCCAACTGAATCGTTGACTTTTTTAGTAGGAAATTTCTGATCGGCTATTGAAACTCGGGTATATGCCCTCATTGCACAGAACACGCTTATGAATTGGGCAGGTTTGCGTTCGCCAAGAACAAACCTGCACCCTCAATCGGAGATGCAGGTTTATGAAGCAACTGTCCGACGTAAAGTTTTCCACCCTCGATCTGGTGCCGGTGCGCGAGAACGGCAGCCCGGCCCAGTCGCTGCGCAACTCGCTGGATCTGGCGCAGCATGTCGAAAAATTTGGCTACACGCGGTTCTGGGTCGCCGAGCACCACAACATGGATGGCATCGCCAGTTCTGCCACCTCGGTGTTGCTGGGGTATCTGGCCGGTGGCACGTCGACCATCCGTGTCGGCTCCGGTGGCGTGATGCTGCCCAACCACGCGCCGCTGGTGATCGCCGAGCAGTTCGGCACCCTTGAAAGCCTGTATCCGGGGCGGATCGACCTCGGCCTGGGCCGTGCGCCGGGTTCCGATCAGATGACCGCCCGCGCCCTGCGCCGTGAGCGCTCCGGCAGTGCCGATGATTTCCCGGAAGACGTGGCTGAGCTGGTGCGCTTCCTCGGCCCGCGCACTCCGGATCAGCGCGTGATCGCGATGCCAGGCACCGGCACCAATGTGCCGATCTGGCTGCTCGGTTCCAGCCTGTTCAGCGCGCAACTGGCCGGTGAGCGCGGTTTGCCCTACGCCTTCGCCTCGCATTTCGCACCGCGCTTCATGCACGAGGCGATCCGCGTCTACCGCAATCACTTCAAGCCGTCAGCGGTGCTCGATAAACCGTACGTGATGCTCGGCGTGCCGCTGGTGGCGGCCGACACTGATGAACAGGCCGATTACCTGGCAACGTCGGTGTACCAGCGAATCCTCGCGCTGATGCGTGGGCAAAGTCTGGTGCAACGTCCGCCGGTGAAAACCATGGACGGACTGTGGTTGCCTCATGAGCGTGAGGCGGTGGGTGATTTCCTCGGTCTGGCGATGGTCGGCAGTCCGCAGAAAATCCGCGCGAAACTCGAAGTGCTGATCGAACAGACTCAGGCTGATGAACTGATCTTCACCTGCGACCTGTACGAACACGCCGATCGCCTGCATTCCTACGAGTTGCTGGCGCAGGTGATGAAGGGCTGAAATCCTGTATCCGTGCACAAAAAAGCCGACGCATTGCGTCGGCTTTTGTTTTTCCGGGGTGATCAGCCGCGGGTGTAAACGATCTCTTTGGTGCCGCCTTCGCAGGTGCCGACGACTTTGCCGCCACTGGCCGCACCCTTGTCGACAACCTCCAGCGAATACCCGGAAACGCCCTTGGCATCCAGCTTGGCCGCGATTTCAGCCTTCAGTTCTTCACAGGGCTTGCCGGCAGCAAACGCACCACCCGCAAGGCTCAACAAACCTACTGCCAATATCAACTTCTTCATCGGTCGCACTCCCTGGTCGGATTAATTAAGGCGGGCATCAAGCCGTTCGCTCGATGCACTCACCTCGTAGCGCATTGCCATTCCTATGGCACTCGGCCAGCGCGCAAGTTCAGAAGCGTAGACCAAACTCAGCTGCTGGCAATCCGGAACCCGACTTTCAGGGTCACTTGAAAGTGGGCAGCCTTGCCGTCCTTGATGTGGCCGCGGGTTTCGGTCACTTCGAACCATTCCAGATGCTTGATGCTCTTGTTGGCCTCGGCCAACGCATTGTTGATGGCGTCTTCGATGCTGCTGGTGGACGAGCCGACCAGCTCGACTTTCTTGTAGGTGTGATGGTCACTCATGGTGTTCTCCTTGAAGTGTGCAATTGAGCCTAGCAGCGATTTGCCGTGTTGATTTCGGCGTCCTGGGCGAAGGGAAGTTCAGATTTTCTGCACTTTCCGGAAGCCGTGAAGTCCCAAACAACACACGCCACTCATCACCAATGCAGGAGAGCCACCATGGCCAACACCTCGTTACGCAAAGCCTCGTTGCAAAGCATGGAAGCGGAGATCGAGAGTCTGCTCAAGTCGTTGGAAAGCCTGAAGGACGACGCTTCGGACGAGTCGCGCAAGACCCTCAAGGCGCTCAAGGGCAACGCCGAAAGCGCGTTGAAACACTCGCGCAGCCTGCTCAGCGATGCCTACGAAGAAGTCAAAGTCAAAACCCGTGAGACCGGGATCGCCACCCGCGATTACGCGCAGGAACATCCGTGGACGACTGCCGGTGTGGCGGTCGGTGCGCTGGGTCTGCTGGCCGCTTACTTGCTGTTCAAGCGCGGCGAGTGATCCGCCTGGCGCAGCTCGTTCCTGAGCCACTGCGCCAATTGCCGGGCGCGCCCGTCTGCGGCGCGCTTGGGTAGCCACAACGCCAGTTGCGCCGGGGTTTCAATGAAACCCCACGGCGCGACCAGGCGACCGGCCTTCAAGTCTTCGGTCACCAACGGTTCCGGCGCGATTGCCACGCCCAACCCGGCGACGGCCGCTTCCAGCAAGTAATACAAATGCTCGAAACCTTGCCCCAGCTTCAACGCCTTGGCGTCGAGGCCGCTTTGCTGAGCCCAGCTCGGCCAGGCTTGCGGGCGTGAAGTCGTGTGCAGCACGGCTTCGTCGAGCAGGGCAATGGGCGGTGCCGATTGCAGGCGCGGGTAGCCGCTGAACAGCGGGCTCATGACCGGGCCGATGCGCTCGCTCGCCAGCTCGTACACCTGCATGTCCGCCGGCCATGGCGGTTCGGCGAACAGCAGCAATGCATCCAGCCCCGGGCGTCGTGGATCGAGATCGCCTTCTCCGGCCGACAGGTGCAGACGCAAATCCGGCAGATCGGCATTCAAGCGTCCCAGTCGCGGAATGAACCAGCGCGCCAGCAGACTCCCGGAGCAACCGAGCACGAACGGCGCATCGGCGGTGCTTTGGGTCAGTTCCGCGCAAACGCTGCGCAAACGGTCGAACGCCTCGCCGCTGGCATCGCGCAGTCGGATGCCGGCATCTGTGAGTTTCAGGCCACGACCGTCCTTGACGAAAAGACTGACGCCGAGATGCTCCTCCAGCACCTTGAGCTGGCGGCTGACCGCACCGTGGGTCACATGCAGCTGTTCCGCAGCCTGGCTGACGCTATTCAGACGGGCGGTGGCCTCGAAGGCACGCAAGGCGTTAAGCGGGGGAAGGTCATGGCTCATGATATCTGTGAGTTTTCCTGACAGGTTGTGGCGATCTTATCGGTTTTCAGCCTGGAAGGTCAGGGGTAGAGTGAACGCCATTGTCTTCTCGTGAAATCCGCTGGAGCGAACCATGACCCAGACTTCGAACACCTCCGATCTGCGTAACGGCCCTGACGCCAACGGCCTGTTTGGCTCGTTCGGCGGCCGTTACGTTGCCGAAACCCTGATGCCGTTGATCCTCGACCTGGCTCGCGAATACGAAGCGGCCAAGGACGATCCGGCGTTCAAAGAAGAATTGGCCTACTTCCAGCGCGACTATGTCGGACGTCCGAGCCCGCTGTACTTCGCCGAGCGCCTGACCGAATTCTGCGGCGGCGCCAAGATCTACCTCAAGCGCGAAGAGCTGAACCACACCGGCGCGCACAAGATCAACAACTGCATCGGCCAGATCCTGCTGGCGCGGCGCATGGGCAAGAAACGCATCATCGCCGAGACCGGCGCCGGCATGCACGGCGTGGCAACCGCCACCGTGGCTGCGCGTTTCGGTCTGGACTGCGTGATCTACATGGGCACCACCGACATCGAGCGTCAGCAGGCCAACGTGTTCCGCATGAAGCTGCTGGGCGCCGAGGTGATCCCGGTGGTCGCCGGCACCGGTACGCTGAAAGACGCAATGAACGAAGCGCTGCGTGACTGGGTGACCAACGTCGACAGCACCTTCTATCTGATCGGCACCGTGGCCGGTCCGCATCCTTATCCAGCCATGGTCCGCGACTTCCAGGCCGTGATCGGCAAGGAAACCCGCGACCAGCTGCAAGCCCAGGAAGGTCGTCTGCCGGACAGCCTGGTGGCGTGCATCGGCGGCGGTTCCAATGCCATGGGCCTGTTCCACCCGTTCCTCGATGACAAGAGTGTGGAAATTATCGGCGTCGAAGCCGCCGGTTACGGCATCGAAACCGGTAAGCACGCGGCCAGTCTCAACGGCGGTGTACCGGGCGTGTTGCACGGCAACCGTACTTTCCTGCTGCAGGACGACGATGGTCAGATCATCGACGCACACTCGATTTCCGCCGGCCTCGACTATCCGGGCATCGGCCCTGAACACGCGTGGTTGCATGACATCGGTCGCGTCCAGTACACCTCGGTGACCGACGACGAAGCCCTCGCCGCATTCCACCAGTGCTGCCGTCTGGAAGGGATCATTCCGGCACTGGAAAGCGCTCACGCCCTGGCCGAAGTATTCAAACGCGCACCGAAACTGCCGAAGGATCACCTGATGGTGGTCAACCTGTCCGGCCGTGGCGACAAAGACATGCAGACCGTCATGCACCACATGGAAACTTCCAAGCAGGAGAAACACTGATGAGCCGCCTGCAAACCCGTTTTGCCGAACTCAAGCAACAGAACCGCGCCGCGCTGGTGACCTTCGTCACTGCTGGCGACCCGGACTACGACACTTCGCTGGCCATCCTCAAAGGCTTGCCGAAAGCCGGTGCCGACGTGATCGAACTGGGCATGCCCTTCACCGACCCGATGGCCGATGGTCCGGCGATTCAGCTGGCGAACATCCGGGCCTTGGGCGCCAAGCAGAACCTGATCAAAACCCTGCAAATGGTCCGCGAATTCCGCAAGGACAACAGCGACACGCCGCTGGTGCTGATGGGGTACTTCAACCCGATCCACAAGTTCGGCGTCGAGCGCTTCATCGCCGAAGCCAAAGAGGCCGGCGTTGATGGCTTGATCGTGGTCGACATGCCGCCGGAGCACAACTCTGAGCTGTGCGATCCGGCCCAGGCTGCGGGCATCGACTTCATCCGCCTGACCACCCCGACCACCGATGATGCGCGTCTGCCGAAAGTGTTGAACGGCAGCTCCGGCTTCGTTTACTACGTGTCGGTCGCCGGTGTGACCGGTGCCGGCGCGGCGACGCTGGAACACGTCGAGGAAGCGGTGGCGCGTCTGCGTCGTCATACCGATCTGCCGATCAGCATCGGTTTTGGTATTCGCACGCCGGAGCAGGCCGCGTCCATCGCGCGTCTGGCCGATGGTGTGGTGGTGGGCTCGGCGCTGATCGATCACATCGCCAACGCGACCACGCCGGACCAGGCCATCGACGGCGTGTTGAGCCTTTGCTCGGCGCTGTCCGAAGGCGTGCGTAAGGCTCGCGTCAGCTGAAGGTAAAGTTCCTGATACAGAGGAATTAGAGCCTCCACGCACAGACTAACCAAGCAAGACCGAGGGATTCAGAACCACGTTCTGAATCCCTTTTTGCTGTCAGTGCAGTGAGGAAAGACCCGATGAAAATGCCGAAACGTCTGATTGCCAGTCTGGGCGTGCTGATGATCAGCGCGACTCCGCTGTTGGCCAGCGCCGATCCGCGCGACGATCACGACCACGGCGGCCCGCAACAGGGCCACTACGACAATCGCGGTGGCGATCATCATGATTGGCAAAGCAACCATCGCGGTGGCCCGCCGCCTCGGGATTTCGGCCCGGTGCGTCAGGTGATCCGCGACAATCATGGCTACTTCGTTCGCGGTGCGCCGCCACCTCCAGGCATCCATCTGGTACGTGGCCGGCCGCTGCCCCATGGCTATTACGGCGAACGGCTGGATAACCGGGCGTTGAGTCGTCTGCCGTATTACCCGGGTTATGAATGGCGTCGTGCCGGCGGTGACATCGTGCTGATCGCGGTGGGCACCGGGGTCGTTTACGAAGTGTTGGATGGCGTTCTGTACTGATCGTCAGGCAATAAAAAAGACCGCAGCCTTTATTGGCTGCGGTCTTTTGTTTTCAGGGCCGGTGTTTTTCAGGGTAATTCCAGTCCGCCGGACGCTTTGTGCAGTTTGCGCAGATGCTCGCCGATCTGCTTCACATTCGCCTCGTTGGCCGCGATCTCGGCCGCTCGTTTTGGCTCAAGAAGCGCGCGCACTTCCTTGTCGAGATCGCCGGTCAGAGCCAGCAACTGTTTCTGGCGCTGGCTGCTTTCCGCTTCAAGCCGGCTGAATTCGCTCGGTTGCGGCAGGCCATAACCCCGGGAATCGAGCAGTTCTGCCGGTCGACTGAGGAAGCCGCTGTTGGCGAGGATCTGCTGCAACGTCGCATTGGCCTTGTCCATACCGCCGTTCTCCAGCTCCCGGGCGCCGAGGTAGCGTTGCTTGACTTCATCCTGAGCCAGCAACAATTGGCGGCGGAAACTGGCTTGCTCCAGCAATAGCAGTGCGGCGCTGGTGCGCAAGTCGGCCCGTTCGAACCAGGGGCGGCGCTCTTCGGCAGACAGCGAAAGCCATTCCTCGACGGTTGTCTGCTTGATCGGCAATTGCTTCTTCAAGACATCGAACATCGCCTGATAACGGTCACGGAACGAGTCGAAACGATAACCCAGGCGTAACGCCTCTTTCGGATCATCGAGCACGCTGGTGTCGGCCAGGCCACGCCCCTTCAATACTTCCAGCAAGCCGTTGGGCATGATGCTGTCGAGGCCGGTGAGCCGGGCGTTGTTGCTGCCGCTGCGCAGCAGTTTCAGGCCTTCGACGGCGCAGTTGTTGGAAAGGAAGAAGTAATTGCCGTCGTAGCTCCAGTGCATTTCGGCAGCGTGTTCGACAACGCCCTCGATTTCACTGCGCGAGAGGTTCAGTGGCACAGATGCCAGACTGCGCAGTTCGGTTTTGGTGTATTCGTCGATCACCTGCGCCAGCGGCAGCACGAACAGTCGTGACGGGTACTTGCCGACCAGACCGTCCCAGCTCGACAGCTGCACGTCACCGACAAAGGCGCGGTATGACAGCACCAGATGCTGATCCAGATCCAGTCGGCAGTCCGGCCCGCGCGGCCGGCCCGGTGCGCAGATCACCAGACGCAGCATGCTGTGGCCCCAACGGCTGACCCAGTTCTGGTTGGCTTCGGCCAACAGGTAATCCACCGCGTACACGCGCTCCGGATCGACCTGGCCCAGGGGCTGTTTGGCAAAGTCGTTGCCGGCATTGAGGAAGGCGAAGGTTTTGGCGCACGCATCCTTGGCCGGCGGTGCCCAGCCGAAGTGTTGCTGGTAATAGCGATACAGCGCCGGGCGTCGGCAGGCGTAACTCGGGTCGAGGAGGAAATACTCCATGTTGACCGCGACAAACTCCTTCGGGCTGGAGATTTCGTAGAGATCGGGGCTGCGGGCGATCTGCCGGTTGTGCTGTTCCCGCTCACCCCGGCGCCCGACGTATTGCTGCCAGCCGGCAAGATCGAGCAGGCGTGGATCATCGCTGAGGGTGAAGCGCCGACCGTTCTGGCCGCGGCATTCATCGGGAATGCCGATCAGCCCGGCGCTGTTGTTGCGCCGGGTGCAGCGCTGGATCAGCGTGCGTTCGGCCGCCGGCCACAAGCGCGCGCGATCGTAAATATGGGTGATTTCGTGCAGCACTGTGGCCAGCAGTTCGCGGCGAACCGTGCCGTGGGGGCGATTGGTTTTTTCTTGCGCCGCACTGCCGTCGGTAAGGCTGGCGAGCAGTTTGCGGTTCAGGTCCAGCTCGGAGACGAGCGTCGCCTGGCCGTAGGCGTTACCGGGCATGTCGTCGGTCCAGCCGACATCGATGCGCCGGTCCAGGCGTTCGATGAAACTTGGCGGCAAGGCCTGCATGGCTTCATCGAGCAGCGCCTGGCTGGCTTGTTGTTGGGCGGGGCTCAGGCCATCGGTCTTGAGCTGCAATTGCAGGCCGGCGTGGGCGTTGTTGCCAAGCAGCAACAACGCCCCGGCCAGCAGCCAGGCGCCGAATGACTTCACAGTGCGAGGATGGCTTCGGCGAGTACCTGATCACTGGCGTCGCGAGCTTCCGGCACGCGGGTGCGCAAGGTATTGAAGGCGGCTTCCAGGTTTGCACCACGGATATCACCGTCGGTGGCCACGAAACTGGCGGCGTCGTCGTGGGCTTCGCGGATGATTTTCGAATCGCGAATCGACGTGGTGGTGTCGGAGGTGAAATCAATGGTGCGCTGGGAGGCGCGGACGATGATGTTACTGGTGGCTACCAGGGTGTGCGCCTGGGCCATATCGGCTAACAACAGCATGCCAAGGGCGGCAGCAATCAGCGGGCTACGCATGGAACGACTCCGAAAAGACAGGGATGACTATTGGACGAGAATTGCCTGTGCCAGTTCAAGGTCGCTGACATGAAGTTTTGGCCGGCTTTTGCGCAGGTAATGCAGGGCGGATTCCAGCTGTGCGCCGCGCATCTGGCCGTCACTGGCAACGAACGCTGCAGCATCGTCCTGCGCGGCGATGATCAGTTTACGGTCGAACGGCGCGGAAGACACCATGCCGGTGGCCCAGACGCTGACCACGGTGTTTTGTGTGGACACATCGAAGGCGTCTGCCAGAGGAGTCCAGCAGGCGGCGATCAGTACGGAGGGGATGAGCAGATTTGAAAGAAAACGCATGGGACTCGGCAACTGTTGGCGAGTCCCAAGGCTAGCGCAATGCCCGGACTGGAGCCAGCGCCGAAACATCGGGACATGACCGGCGTGTCCCGGAATGTTCCTGTCGCTTAGATCGTCAGAATGGCCTGGGCCAGCTGTGCGTCGGTCGCGTTCAGTTGCGGAGCCTGATGACGGATGTGATCCAGTGCGCTCTCCAGTTTCACGCCACGGATTTCGCCTTCGCTGGCCACGAAGCTGGCAGCGTCGTCACGGGCGGCGAGCACGATCTTGTCGTCACGGAAGGACGAAGTGACGTCGGACGTGGCATCGGAGGAGGACTTGAGCGCGCCAACCACGGCGTCGGTAGTAACGATGAAGCTGCTGGCACTGGCGTTGGCAGCTACGGCCAGCAGGGCGGCGGCGCTGAGCAGACGAAGGCGGGACATGGGAGAACTCCTGTGGGTAAACCGTATTGAGAGGTGGCTCGGTGTCTGAGGGTCAGACGCCATTCGCACAGCATTCGCCACGTTCTGCATGGATCTTAGGCTCACCTTGCGGATTCGCACAGTGGTCAGGGTGCTGGCCTGAACACATTTTTCGCAACTGTAATTATCGTTTGTTTGGTTTTTAAAACTGTACCTATCTGATGTTTCAGGCTTGGGTATCAGGTTTTTCAGGCCTGAAACGACAAGACCCGTCGCGGTTTCCCGCGACGGGTCTTGTGTATTCAATTCGGGTTGCTGGCGGTGGGTCTAGCGACCAGAGCCAGCGACGCTACTTAGCGCCAGAACGGCTTGCTCAGCTCTTCGTAGCGTTGTGCTTCGCTAATCCCGGCGTCAGCCAGCAGACGCGAATCCAGACGAGCCAGTTGGTGGCGGCTGGAGATGCGGCGCTGCCACAGCATCAGGTTGGCGATAACGCGCAGAGGCAGGGAAGCCTGGGTTTTTACAGCTTTGTCTTCGAAGAACAGTTCGGAACTGAGTGTACGTTCCATGATTGACATCCTTCCGCTTGTGGCGGGATTAGGTAGTGGTTTAACTGGTGCCCATGATCCTCTCGTTTGGCCAGACTCTCTAGATACAGTTCACCTGTATTGTGAGTCACCAGTTAACTGTTTATAGGGGGTGTACGGGTCAAAATTGCGCAAACTGTACCTGTCTGCGCCTATTTGGTGCATTTTTGCCCAGTTCGGTGGTTTAAGTAGGGAAAGACTGTAGGAAATGACCGGTACAGCAGTACAGTTTTTGTAGGGATTGGGGATTTTGAGAATCCCGCTGACGAAACTGTGTTTGCGCCAGCGGGAAATCTGTGCGGATTACACGGCCAGCATGCGTCCGGTTTCTTCCAGATTGATATGCCAGCTCAGGGCATCACGCAGGATGTGCGGCGTGTGGCCGCCAATGGCGCAGGCTTTTTCGAAGTAGTCGTTCAGCGCCTGGCGGAAATCCGGGTGTACACAGTTATCGATGATCACCCGGGCGCGTTCCCGGGGCGCCAGGCCTCGCAGGTCGGCCAGGCCAACCTCGGTCACCAGAATGTCGACGTCATGTTCGGTATGGTCGACGTGGCTGACCATCGGCACCACGCTGGAAATCGCGCCGCCCTTGGCGATCGACTTGGTCACGAACACCGCCAGATGCGCGTTGCGTGCGAAGTCGCCCGAACCGCCGATGCCGTTCATCATCCGCGTGCCGCAGACGTGGGTGGAGTTGACGTTGCCATAGATGTCGAACTCAAGGGCCGTATTGATGCCGATGATGCCGAGGCGCCGTACCACTTCCGGGTGGTTGGAGATTTCCTGCGGGCGCAGCACCAGCTTGTCCTTGTACTTCTCCAGGTTGCCGAACACGTCGCTGTTGCGCCGCTCCGACAGGGTGATCGAGCTGCCCGAGGCGAAGCTCAGCTTACCGGCGTCGATCAGGTCGAAGGTCGAGTCCTGCAGCACTTCGGAGTACATGGTCAGGTCTTCGAACGGCGAATCGATCAGCCCGCACATCACTGCGTTGGCAATGTTGCCGATCCCGGCCTGCAGCGGTCCGAGCTTGTTGGTCATGCGCCCGGCATCGACTTCCTGCTTGAGGAAGGCGATCAGATGATCGGCGATGGCCTTGGTGTCGACATCCGGCGACGACACAGTGGATGGCGAGTCCGACTGTTGAGTGATGACGATGGCGACAATCTTCTCCGGCGGGATCGGGATCGCAGTGCTGCCGATGCGGTCGTCGACCTTTACCAGTGGAATTGGCGTACGGGTCGGGCGATAGGTCGGAATATAGATGTCATGCAGGCCTTCGAGGTTGGCGTTGTGCGCCAGGTTGATCTCGACGATCACATGTTTGGCGAAGATCGCGAAGCTCGCCGAGTTGCCCACCGAGGTGGTCGGCACGATGTGGCCCTGTTCGGTGATGGCCACGGCTTCGATCACGGCGATGTCCGGCAGCTTCAGTTGCTGATTGCGCAGTTGTTCGACGGTTTCCGACAGGTGCTGGTCGATGAACATCACTTCGCCGGCGTTGATCGCCTTGCGCAAGGTGCTGTCGACCTGGAACGGCATGCGCCGCGACAGCACGCCGGCTTCGGTCAGTTGTTTGTCGAGGTCGTTGCCCAGGCTGGCACCGGTCATCAGGCTGATCTTCAGCGGCGTGACCTTGGCTCGCTCGGCCAGCGCATGGGGCACGGCCTTGGCTTCGCCGGCACGGGTAAAGCCGCTCATGCCGACGGTCATGCCGTCCTCAATCAGCGCAGCGGCGTCGGCGGCGCTCATCACTTTATCCAACAACGAAGGCAGGCGAATACGGTCACGGTACATGGATTATTTTCTCGGGCAGCGAGTAGCAGGATGCGCAGTCTAGTGAATTTCGCGAGCGCCTGTCCCGCTACCAAGGTCGCAAACGAGGCGTCTATTTAGCGGGTTTCAAGTAAAACACCGTTACTGGATCTGCAACAACGCGGCAAATTGTCCGACGGTTTGCGCTAACAAAAACGCCCCGACAAGTCGGGGCGTTCTGTATTGCCGGCGAGGTTTACTCGACCGCTTTGACCATGTCTTCGATGACTTTCTTCGCGTCGCCGAACACCATCATGGTCTTGTCCAGGTAGAACAGTTCGTTGTCCAGACCGGCATAGCCGCTGGCCATCGAGCGCTTGTTGACGATGATGGTCTTGGCCTTGAACGCTTCGAGGATCGGCATGCCGGCAATCGGCGATTTCGGATCGTTCTTGGCGGCCGGGTTGACCACGTCGTTGGCGCCGAGCACCAGCACCACGTCGGCCTGGCCGAACTCGGAGTTGATGTCTTCCATCTCGAACACCTGGTCGTACGGCACTTCGGCTTCGGCCAGCAGTACGTTCATGTGTCCGGGCATCCGACCGGCCACCGGGTGGATCGCATACTTCACGGTCACGCCATGATGGGTCAGTTTCTCGGTGAGCTCTTTCAGCGCATGCTGCGCACGGGCCACCGCCAGACCGTAGCCAGGCACGATGATCACGGTGTCGGCGTTGGTCAGCAGGAAGGTTGCGTCGTCAGCCGAACCGGATTTCACCGGACGGGCTTCCTTCTCACCGGCAGGACCGGCGTCCGCGGTGTTGCCGAAACCGCCGAGCAGTACATTAAAGAAGGAACGGTTCATCGCCTTGCACATGATGTACGAGAGGATCGCACCGCTCGAACCCACCAGCGAGCCGGCAATGATCAGCATCGAGTTGTTCAGCGAGAAGCCGATACCCGCTGCCGCCCAGCCGGAATAGCTGTTGAGCATCGACACCACCACCGGCATGTCGGCGCCGCCGATCGGGATGATGATCAGCACGCCCATGACGAACGCCAGGGCCAGCATCAGTGCGAACGCGGCGAGGTTGCCGGTCAGCATGAAGGTGACGCCGAGGATCAGCGTCGCCAGGCCCAATACTGCGTTCAGCTTGTGCTGACCGCTGAACTGTACCGGTGCGCCCTGGAACAGACGGAACTTGTACTTGCCCGAGAGCTTGCCGAACGCAATCACCGAACCGGAGAAGGTGATTGCACCGATGGCTGCGCCGAGGAACAGCTCCAGACGGTTACCCGCCGGGATCGAGTCGCCCAGTTGCTTGACGATGCCCAGGGACTGCGGCTCGACCACGGCAGCAATGGCGATGAACACCGCTGCCAGACCGATCATGCTGTGCATGAACGCAACCAGTTCCGGCATCTTGGTCATTTCAACGCGCTTGGCCATGATCGAACCGGCGGTGCCGCCGATCAGCAGACCGACGATCACATAGCCAATGCCGGCGGTGGCCCCGCCTTGTTCTAAAGAGAGCGCGCCGAGCTTATAGATGAGGCCGACAGTGGTCAGGATTGCCAACGCCATGCCGAGCATGCCGAACAGGTTGCCGCGGCGCGACGTGGTCGGGTGCGACAGGCCTTTGAGGGCCTGGATGAAGCAGATCGACGCGATCAGATAGAGCGTCGTGACGAGGTTCATGCTCATTACTTAGGCGCCTCTTCTTTTGCTTTCGGGGCTTTCTTCTTGAACATCTCGAGCATGCGGCGGGTGACCAGGAAGCCACCGAACACGTTGACCGCGGCCAGTGCCACCGCGAGGGTGCCCATGGTCTTGCCCAGCGGGGTGACGGTCAGTGCGGCGGCGAGCATGGCGCCGACGATCACGATCGCCGAAATGGCGTTGGTCACGGCCATCAAAGGCGTGTGCAGCGCGGGTGTAACGTTCCAGACCACGTGGTAACCGACATAAATCGCCAGCACGAAGATGATCAGGTTGTAGATACCGGGGGAGATAAGCTCTTCCATCGTCTGAATCCCTGCTTAGGCGTTTTTGCGGATGACTTGGCCGTCGCGGCACATCAGGCACGCGGCGACGATGTCGTCTTCGAGGTTCACTTCGAACTGGCCTTCTTTGGTGAAGACCAGCTTCAGGAAGTCCAGCAGGTTGCGTGCGTACAGCGCCGAGGCGTCTGCGGCGACTTCACCGGCGAGGTTAGTCGGGCCGACGATGGTCACGCCGTTCTCGATCACGACCTGATCGGCCACGGTCAGCGGGCAGTTGCCCCCCTGGGCTGCAGCGAGGTCGATGACCACCGAGCCGGGTTTCATCTGCGCCACGGTTTCCGCGCTGAGCAGCGTCGGTGCCTTGCGACCCGGAATCAGTGCGGTGGTGATGACGATGTCGGCCTGCTTGGCGCGCTCGTGCACGGCCTGGGCCTGACGCTGCATCCAGCTCGCCGGCATCGGGCGGGCGTAACCGCCGACGCCGACCGCGCATTCGCGTTCTTCATCGGTCTCGTAAGGCACGTCGACGAACTTGGCGCCGAGGGACTCGATCTGTTCCTTTACGGCCGGACGTACGTCGGACGCTTCGATGACGGCACCCAGACGTTTCGCCGTGGCAATCGCCTGCAACCCGGCCACGCCGGCCCCCAGAATCAGCACGCGCGCCGCTTTTACGGTGCCCGCGGCAGTCATCAGCATCGGCATGAAGCGTGGATAGTAGTGAGCAGCCAGAAGCACGGCCTTGTAGCCGGCAATGTTCGCCTGGGACGACAGCACGTCGAGGCTCTGAGCCCGGGAGGTACGTGGCGCCGCTTCCAGGGCGAACGCGGTAATCCCGCACTCGGCCATCTTCGCGATGGTGTCGTTGTTGAACGGGTTGAGCATGCCCACCAGCACTGTGCCGCGCTTGATCAGCGTGAGCTCGGCATCGCTTGGCGCGACCACTTTGAGAATCAGCTCGGCGCCAAACGCGTCATTGGCACTGCCAATGGTTGCGCCTGCCGCTTCATAGGCACTGTCGACAACGCTGGCTTTAACGCCGGCGCCGGATTGCACAGTGACCTTATGACCTTGGCTGATCAGCTTTTTAATGGTTTCCGGGGTTGCAGCAACCCGTGTTTCACCGGTCTGGGTTTCGAGAGGAACACCAATGTGCACGTCAAATCTCCTGCGTGATCTTATTGAGTAAACCCATGCACTACGGATGGTGCGACTGGGGCGGCCGATCAGCACGATCCCGCCAAATCAGGGCGGGGCGCGGCATTTTGCAGGCGAAGTTTATGCCCTTCAAGGGATTATGACGGGTGACGGAAAATTAACTACAAGTCATCCCGTGACCGAATGTCGCAGATGGCCAGTTGAATCCCTTGCAGGCCGTGCCTTTCAAGGAGTCTGGATGAATTTGAAGATTTTTCTCATCGGTGACGTGAATAGGCCGCAATGAGTCGCGAATGAGGGCGCAAAGCCACGTCGGCAGGCGCTTGTGGGACGTCTGTACGACTTTCGGATACAGTCTGTCTATTTGCGACAAATAGTTATATCTGTAGGGCTTTGATTTTCCTGACTACGGGGTTAGTAATCGCTGAAACCCTTTAGCCCTCTAGGTTGTAGCTGTGTGCCTGATTCACCAGCCAATCGCGAAAAGCCTTGAGGGAGGCCGATTCGACCTTTCGCTCCGGAATCATCAGGTAATACGCCTTGATGCTGGAGAGCGCGTTCGGGTTGGCAATCACCAGGCGTTTCTCGGCCAATTCGCGTTGAATCAGGAATGGCGGGATCAGCGCGATGCCCATGTCGTGCATGGCCGCCTGGGCCAGCATGGAGAATAGCTCGTAGCGCGGACCTGTCATGTCTCGGGGGATGTTCAGGTGCTGCGAGTTGAACCACTGTCGCCAGGCATAGGGGCGGGTGGTTTGCTGGAGGAGAGGGAGATCGGCGATTTCATCGGGTGTCAGGTGAGTTTTGTTGCCGAGCAGGGTGGGGCTGCACACCGGCATCGGACTCTCGCCCATCAGTCTGTGGGATTCGGTACCCGACCAATCGGCATCGCCGAAGTAGATGGCAGCATCGAACTCGGTGTCGGCAAACAGGAAAGGGCGGGTACGGTTGGTCAGGTTGACCGTTACTTCCGGATGCTTGATCTGGAAGTCCTTCAATCTTGGCAGCAGCCATTGCGTGCCGAAGGTGGGCACCACGGCGAGCTCGATCACGTTGGTGCCTTGCTGACCCATCACTGACAGCGTGTCGCGCTCGACGGCATCAAGCTGGGTCGCTACTCGACGGCTGTAGGAAAGCCCCGCTTCTGTCAGCTTTACTCCGCGACGGGAGCGTCGGAACAGTTCGACACTGAGGAAGTCCTCGAGACTGGCTATCTGTCGGCAAATGGCGCCTTGGGTGAGGGAAAGTTCTTCGGCGGCCTTGGTAAAGCTCTCGTGACGGGCGGCGGCTTCGAAGCTGATAAGGGCGGTGGTGCTGGGTATCTTGCGGCGCATGTACGTCAACCTCACTAATACATCGCTTAATCGGCATCTCGCGACGTTTCGGAGTGAGAAATTAGCACAACAGGATGCGAAATCCTCGTTTGCCGGGAGGGCGAAGCGGGCCTAGGATCAATGCCACGTTAATTCACCCGATTTGCGAGGACTCACTCATGGGCGGTAAAGCTAGCTTCAACTGGATCGATCCACTGCTACTGGATCAACAGCTCACTGAAGAAGAACGCATGATCCGCGACGCTGCCGAGCAATTCGCCCAGCAGAGCCTCGCGCCGCGCGTTCTGGAAGCCTTCCGACATGAGAAGACTGACCCGGCAATCTTTCGTGAAATGGGTGAAGTCGGCCTGTTGGGGGCGACCATTCCCGAGCAGTATGGTGGCAGCGGCCTCAACTATGTCAGTTACGGTCTGATTGCTCGTGAAGTCGAGCGTGTTGATTCCGGCTACCGTTCGATGATGAGCGTGCAGTCTTCGCTGGTGATGGTGCCGATCAACGAATTCGGTACCGAAGCACAGAAACAGAAGTATCTGCCGAAACTGGCTTCCGGTGAGTGGATCGGCTGTTTCGGTCTGACCGAGCCGAACCACGGTTCCGACCCGGGCGCGATGATTACGCGTGCACGCAAGGTCGAAGGCGGCTACAGCCTGACCGGCGCCAAGATGTGGATCACCAACAGCCCGATCGCCGACGTGTTCGTGGTCTGGGCCAAGGACGACGCCGGCGATATTCGCGGCTTTGTATTGGAGAAGGGCTGGAAAGGCCTGAGCGCCCCGGCGATTCACGGCAAGGTCGGCCTGCGGGCTTCGATCACTGGTGAGATCGTCATGGACAACGTGTTCGTGCCGGAAGAAAACATCTTCCCGGATGTGCGTGGTCTGAAAGGTCCGTTCACCTGCCTCAACTCTGCACGTTATGGCATCTCCTGGGGTGCGCTGGGCGCGGCCGAGTTCTGCTGGCACACCGCTCGCCAGTACACCCTGGATCGTCAACAGTTCGGCCGTCCGCTGGCTGCTACTCAGTTGATCCAGAAAAAACTGGCTGACATGCAGACCGAAATCACTCTGGCACTGCAAGGCTGCCTGCGTCTGGGTCGCATGAAGGACGAAGGCACTGCTGCGGTTGAGATCACTTCGATCATGAAGCGCAACTCTTGCGGCAAGTCTCTCGAAATCGCCCGCATGGCGCGTGACATGCTGGGTGGCAACGGGATCTCCGATGAATTCGGCGTGGCCCGTCACCTGGTTAACCTGGAAGTAGTGAATACCTATGAAGGTACTCACGACGTTCACGCGCTGATCCTCGGTCGTGCGCAGACCGGCCTGCAGGCGTTCTATTAACAGGAGAGCGACCATGGGCGCGCTGTCGCATCTGCGGGTATTGGATTTATCGCGAGTGCTGGCCGGCCCATGGGCTGGTCAGATTCTCGCCGATCTTGGGGCGGAAGTGATCAAGGTTGAGCGCCCGGGCAATGGTGACGATACCCGCGCCTGGGGTCCGCCCTTTCTGAAAGACGCTTATGGCGAGAACACCAGCGAGGCGGCGTATTACCTGTCGGCCAATCGCAACAAGCAATCGGTGACGATCGACTTCACGCGTCCCGAAGGTCAGAAGCTTGTGCGTGAGCTGGCTGCCAAGTCGGACATCCTGATCGAGAACTTCAAGGTTGGTGGTCTGGCGGTTTATGGCTTGGACTATGAGTCATTGAAGGCTGTCAATCCGGATCTGATTTATTGCTCGATCACTGGTTTCGGTCAGACCGGGCCGTATGCGAAGCGTGCGGGTTACGACTTCATGATCCAGGGACTTGGCGGGCTGATGAGCCTCACTGGACGTCCTGAAGGCGATGAAGGCGCCGGCCCGGTGAAGGTGGGTGTGGCGCTGACGGATATTCTGACCGGCCTGTATTCGACTGTGGCGATCCTGGCCGCGCTGGCTAACCGCGATCATGTTGGCGGTGGGCAACATATCGATATGGCGCTGCTGGATGTGCAGGTGGCGTGCCTGGCCAACCAGGCGATGAACTATCTGACGACCGGGACCGCGCCGAAACGGCTGGGGAATGCGCATCCGAATATCGTGCCGTATCAGGATTTTCCTACGGCAGACGGCGACTTCATTCTCACGGTAGGTAATGACGGACAGTTCCGAAAATTTGCCGAAGTGGCCGGGCAGCCGCAGTGGGCGGACGATCCGCGTTTCGCGACTAATAAGTTGCGGGTGGCGAACCGCGCTGTGCTGATTCCGTTGATCCGCCAGGCGACTGTCTTCAAGACGACTGCCGAGTGGGTGGCTCAGCTGGAGCAGGCAGGGGTGCCGTGTGGGCCGATCAATGATCTGTCGCAGGTGTTCGAGGATCCGCAGGTGAAGGCTCGCGGGTTGGCGATTGAGCTGCCTCATGCGCTGGCGGGGACGGTGCCGCAGGTGGCTAGCCCGATCCGGTTGTCGCGGACGCCTGTCGAGTATCGCCATGCGCCTCCTTTGCTGGGCGAGCATACATTCGACGTTTTGCAGCGGGTACTGGGTCTTGGGGCGGGAGCAGTCGCTGCGATGAAAGAGGATGGGGTGCTCTGATGGCTCTTTCTATATAGAAGGGGGGATGCTGAATCCTTCTTCTATATAGAGGGACTTGAAGAGGGACTTGAGTGTTTTTTGGCTTTTTCGCAAGTTATTGAAAGAAAAGCGAAATTAAGGGTTGACGGCAGATTCTGAGTCTCTATAATTCGCCCCACTTCCGGCGCAGTCGAAACGGAAAACTCATTGAGATTCAATGAGTTAAGCAGGTTTCGAAGGCGGGTCGCTTCAGTTCATCGAAGCCTGGAAGGCGTTGGAAATGCCGGTGTGTTGGGGCGCTTTCAACGGTTCGATCTTCTCGGTCGAAAGCGAAGAAAAAGAGGTGTTGACAGCAGCGTGTAACGCTGTAGAATTCGCCTCCCGCTAACGAGAGATCGGAAGCGCAAGTGGTTGAAGTTGTTGAAGAAATCTTCAAAAACTTCTGAAAATAATCACTTGACAGTAAATGAGGCTGCTGTAGAATGCGCGCCTCGGTTGAGACGAAAGATCTTAACCAACCGCTCTTTAACAACTGAATCAAGCAATTCGTGTGGGTGCTTGTGGAGTCAGACTGATAGTCAACAAGATTATCAGCATCACAAGTTACTCCGCGAGAAATCAAAGATGTAACCAACGATTGCTGAGCCAAGTTTAGGGTTTCTTAAAAACCCAAAGATGTTTGAACTGAAGAGTTTGATCATGGCTCAGATTGAACGCTGGCGGCAGGCCTAACACATGCAAGTCGAGCGGATGAAGGGAGCTTGCTCCTTGATTCAGCGGCGGACGGGTGAGTAATGCCTAGGAATCTGCCTGGTAGTGGGGGACAACGTTTCGAAAGGAACGCTAATACCGCATACGTCCTACGGGAGAAAGCAGGGGACCTTCGGGCCTTGCGCTATCAGATGAGCCTAGGTCGGATTAGCTAGTTGGTGAGGTAATGGCTCACCAAGGCGACGATCCGTAACTGGTCTGAGAGGATGATCAGTCACACTGGAACTGAGACACGGTCCAGACTCCTACGGGAGGCAGCAGTGGGGAATATTGGACAATGGGCGAAAGCCTGATCCAGCCATGCCGCGTGTGTGAAGAAGGTCTTCGGATTGTAAAGCACTTTAAGTTGGGAGGAAGGGTTGTAGATTAATACTCTGCAATTTTGACGTTACCGACAGAATAAGCACCGGCTAACTCTGTGCCAGCAGCCGCGGTAATACAGAGGGTGCAAGCGTTAATCGGAATTACTGGGCGTAAAGCGCGCGTAGGTGGTTCGTTAAGTTGGATGTGAAATCCCCGGGCTCAACCTGGGAACTGCATCCAAAACTGGCGAGCTAGAGTATGGTAGAGGGTGGTGGAATTTCCTGTGTAGCGGTGAAATGCGTAGATATAGGAAGGAACACCAGTGGCGAAGGCGACCACCTGGACTGATACTGACACTGAGGTGCGAAAGCGTGGGGAGCAAACAGGATTAGATACCCTGGTAGTCCACGCCGTAAACGATGTCAACTAGCCGTTGGGAGCCTTGAGCTCTTAGTGGCGCAGCTAACGCATTAAGTTGACCGCCTGGGGAGTACGGCCGCAAGGTTAAAACTCAAATGAATTGACGGGGGCCCGCACAAGCGGTGGAGCATGTGGTTTAATTCGAAGCAACGCGAAGAACCTTACCAGGCCTTGACATCCAATGAACTTTCCAGAGATGGATTGGTGCCTTCGGGAACATTGAGACAGGTGCTGCATGGCTGTCGTCAGCTCGTGTCGTGAGATGTTGGGTTAAGTCCCGTAACGAGCGCAACCCTTGTCCTTAGTTACCAGCACGTTATGGTGGGCACTCTAAGGAGACTGCCGGTGACAAACCGGAGGAAGGTGGGGATGACGTCAAGTCATCATGGCCCTTACGGCCTGGGCTACACACGTGCTACAATGGTCGGTACAAAGGGTTGCCAAGCCGCGAGGTGGAGCTAATCCCATAAAACCGATCGTAGTCCGGATCGCAGTCTGCAACTCGACTGCGTGAAGTCGGAATCGCTAGTAATCGCGAATCAGAATGTCGCGGTGAATACGTTCCCGGGCCTTGTACACACCGCCCGTCACACCATGGGAGTGGGTTGCACCAGAAGTAGCTAGTCTAACCTTCGGGAGGACGGTTACCACGGTGTGATTCATGACTGGGGTGAAGTCGTAACAAGGTAGCCGTAGGGGAACCTGCGGCTGGATCACCTCCTTAATCGACGACATCAGCTGCTTCATAAGCTCCCACACGAATTGCTTGATTCATTGAAGAAGACGAAAGAAGCAGCCCGAAATTGGGTCTGTAGCTCAGTTGGTTAGAGCGCACCCCTGATAAGGGTGAGGTCGGCAGTTCGAATCTGCCCAGACCCACCAATTTTGTGTGGGAAACGCCTGTAGAAATACGGGGCCATAGCTCAGCTGGGAGAGCGCCTGCCTTGCACGCAGGAGGTCAGCGGTTCGATCCCGCTTGGCTCCACCACTACTGCTTCTGAAGTAAGAGCTTAGAAATGAGCATTCCATCGGGCTGATGGTGAATGTTGATTTCTAGTCTTTGACTAGTTCGTTCTTTAAAAACTTGGGTATGTGATAGAAAGATAGACTGAAAGCCACTTTCACTGGTGGTGATCAGGCTAAGGTAAAATTTGTGAGTTCTCTTAGTTGAGAAATTCGAATTTTCGGCGAATGTCGTCTTCACAGTATAACCAGATTGCTTGGGGTTATATGGTCAAGTGAAGAAGCGCATACGGTGGATGCCTTGGCAGTCAGAGGCGATGAAAGACGTGGTAGCCTGCGAAAAGCTTCGGGGAGTCGGCAAACAGACTTTGATCCGGAGATGTCTGAATGGGGGAACCCAGCCATCATAAGATGGTTATCTTGTACTGAATACATAGGTGCAAGAGGCGAACCAGGGGAACTGAAACATCTAAGTACCCTGAGGAAAAGAAATCAACCGAGATTCCCTTAGTAGTGGCGAGCGAACGGGGACTAGCCCTTAAGTGGCTTTGAGATTAGCGGAACGCTCTGGAAAGTGCGGCCATAGTGGGTGATAGCCCTGTACGCGAAAGTCTCTTAGTCATGAAATCGAGTAGGACGGAGCACGAGAAACTTTGTCTGAATATGGGGGGACCATCCTCCAAGGCTAAATACTACTGACTGACCGATAGTGAACTAGTACCGTGAGGGAAAGGCGAAAAGAACCCCGGAGAGGGGAGTGAAATAGATCCTGAAACCGTATGCGTACAAGCAGTGGGAGCAGACATTGTTCTGTGACTGCGTACCTTTTGTATAATGGGTCAGCGACTTATTTTCAGTGGCGAGCTTAACCGAATAGGGGAGGCGTAGCGAAAGCGAGTCTTAATAGGGCGTCTAGTCGCTGGGAATAGACCCGAAACCGGGCGATCTATCCATGGGCAGGTTGAAGGTTAGGTAACACTGACTGGAGGACCGAACCGACTACCGTTGAAAAGTTAGCGGATGACCTGTGGATCGGAGTGAAAGGCTAATCAAGCTCGGAGATAGCTGGTTCTCCTCGAAAGCTATTTAGGTAGCGCCTCATGTATCACTGTAGGGGGTAGAGCACTGTTTCGGCTAGGGGGTCATCCCGACTTACCAAACCGATGCAAACTCCGAATACCTACAAGTGCCGAGCATGGGAGACACACGGCGGGTGCTAACGTCCGTCGTGAAAAGGGAAACAACCCAGACCGTCAGCTAAGGTCCCAAAGTTATGGTTAAGTGGGAAACGATGTGGGAAGGCTTAGACAGCTAGGAGGTTGGCTTAGAAGCAGCCACCCTTTAAAGAAAGCGTAATAGCTCACTAGTCGAGTCGGCCTGCGCGGAAGATGTAACGGGGCTCAAACCATACACCGAAGCTACGGGTATCACGCAAGTGATGCGGTAGAGGAGCGTTCTGTAAGCCTGTGAAGGTGAGTTGAGAAGCTTGCTGGAGGTATCAGAAGTGCGAATGCTGACATGAGTAACGACAATGGGTGTGAAAAACACCCACGCCGAAAGACCAAGGTTTCCTGCGCAACGTTAATCGACGCAGGGTTAGTCGGTCCCTAAGGCGAGGCTGAAAAGCGTAGTCGATGGAAAACAGGTTAATATTCCTGTACTTCTGGTTATTGCGATGGAGGGACGGAGAAGGCTAGGCCAGCTTGGCGTTGGTTGTCCAAGTTTAAGGTGGTAGGCTGAAATCTTAGGTAAATCCGGGGTTTCAAGGCCGAGAGCTGATGACGAGTTGCCTTTAGGCGACGAAGTGGTTGATGCCATGCTTCCAAGAAAAGCTTCTAAGCTTCAGATAACCAGGAACCGTACCCCAAACCGACACAGGTGGTTGGGTAGAGAATACCAAGGCGCTTGAGAGAACTCGGGTGAAGGAACTAGGCAAAATGGCACCGTAACTTCGGGAGAAGGTGCGCCGGTGAGGGTGAAGCACTTGCTGCGTAAGCCCACGCCGGTCGAAGATACCAGGCCGCTGCGACTGTTTATTAAAAACACAGCACTCTGCAAACACGAAAGTGGACGTATAGGGTGTGACGCCTGCCCGGTGCCGGAAGGTTAATTGATGGGGTTAGCTAACGCGAAGCTCTTGATCGAAGCCCCGGTAAACGGCGGCCGTAACTATAACGGTCCTAAGGTAGCGAAATTCCTTGTCGGGTAAGTTCCGACCTGCACGAATGGCGTAACGATGGCGGCGCTGTCTCCACCCGAGACTCAGTGAAATTGAAATCGCTGTGAAGATGCAGTGTATCCGCGGCTAGACGGAAAGACCCCGTGAACCTTTACTATAGCTTTGCACTGGACTTTGAATTTGCTTGTGTAGGATAGGTGGGAGGCTTTGAAGCGTGGACGCCAGTTCGCGTGGAGCCATCCTTGAAATACCACCCTGGCAACTTTGAGGTTCTAACTCAGGTCCGTTATCCGGATCGAGGACAGTGTATGGTGGGTAGTTTGACTGGGGCGGTCTCCTCCTAAAGAGTAACGGAGGAGTACGAAGGTGCGCTCAGACCGGTCGGAAATCGGTCGTAGAGTATAAAGGCAAAAGCGCGCTTGACTGCGAGACAGACACGTCGAGCAGGTACGAAAGTAGGTCTTAGTGATCCGGTGGTTCTGTATGGAAGGGCCATCGCTCAACGGATAAAAGGTACTCCGGGGATAACAGGCTGATACCGCCCAAGAGTTCATATCGACGGCGGTGTTTGGCACCTCGATGTCGGCTCATCACATCCTGGGGCTGAAGCCGGTCCCAAGGGTATGGCTGTTCGCCATTTAAAGTGGTACGCGAGCTGGGTTTAGAACGTCGTGAGACAGTTCGGTCCCTATCTGCCGTGGACGTTTGAGATTTGAGAGGGGCTGCTCCTAGTACGAGAGGACCGGAGTGGACGAACCTCTGGTGTTCCGGTTGTCACGCCAGTGGCATTGCCGGGTAGCTATGTTCGGGAAAGATAACCGCTGAAAGCATCTAAGCGGGAAACTTGCCTCAAGATGAGATCTCACTGGAACCTTGAGTTCCCTGAAGGGCCGTCGAAGACTACGACGTTGATAGGTTGGGTGTGTAAGCGCTGTGAGGCGTTGAGCTAACCAATACTAATTGCCCGTGAGGCTTGACCATATAACACCCAAGCAATCTGCAGACTCGAAAGAGACCAGATTGCGGTGTGTGAAGACGCAATGAACCGAAAGTTCGACGCTCACAAAACACCGAAAGCTGTCACATACCCAATTTGCTGAAGCGAGGCCATCTGGTCACGAGTCAGTACCCGAATTTCTTGACGACCATAGAGCGTTGGAACCACCTGATCCCATCCCGAACTCAGAAGTGAAACGATGCATCGCCGATGGTAGTGTGGGGTTTCCCCATGTGAGAGTAGGTCATCGTCAAGATTAAATTCCGAAACCCCAATTGCGAAAGCAGTTGGGGTTTTGTTTTAGTAGAAGTCACCGATTTTTGCCGGAACGTTACTGCGGTAACGGGCTGGTCACAGAATTTCTTGACGACCATAGAGCATTGGAACCACCTGATCCCATCCCGAACTCAGAAGTGAAACGATGCATCGCCGATGGTAGTGTGGGGTTTCCCCATGTGAGAGTAGGTCATCGTCAAGATTGAATTCCGAAACCCCTGTCTGCGAATGCAGACAGGGGTTTTGTCGTTTCAGAGTCCATAAAAGTCTGATCTTCAAACCGCTCTGCGTGCCTTGCCGCTCCGACGAGCCTGCCATTTGCGCCACCAGATATAGACGCCAGTTCCCGACAACCCCGCAATCAGAACACCCAATACCGCGATCATCACTTGTCCGCTGAAGCCTATTATCCGTCCCCCATGTATCGGCAACTGCAATCGATAAAACCGCTCTCCCAACGTCCCTTCTCCTGCGATCTCTTGTCCCAATAATCGTCCGTCAGTACCGTGGAAGAACAACCAGGATTTACCGTGGGCCTCAGTGTCATGCTGTCCGAACCCCGCACCGTAGAAGTTGTACTCAAAGCTGTAATACAACTCGCCGATCGCGGCTGTCAGCCCCAATCTTTTTCCCTCCTCCTGCGCCCGTTCGTATGCCTGTTGATAACTCAATCGGGTGATCCCCAACTCTTCGGCAGGCATTCGCCCTCGAGTCTCATAGACGCTCGGTTCAATCGGAGAAAACAACGACACCACCGGTTTGAAGGCCTGGCTCGGCAGGTTCATCGCCACGCTGCTGACGGCTATCGGCAGCAATAACAACCATAGCCACAAGCCCCCCGCCCGATGCAGATCGAAGTTGAGTCGATAAGCATGGCCGCCCTTGATCTTCCAGGCGCTCGACCATTTCTTCCAGAAAAGTTTACCCCTCGGTAATGTCAGCCAGAGGGCGACGAAGCAATCGATTACCCAAGCGATGGCCACCAACCCCATCAACAGCAAACCCCAGTTACCGGGCAGTGTCAGGTTGTAGTGAAACTCAAGAATGAACGGAACGAAGTTCTCGCGCTGGAAACAGCACTCGCCCCAATAACGCTGACCTTTCTGTTCGCCACTGACCGGGTCGAGGTAGAACACTTCATTGCGTTCTTTAAACGGTTTGCCCGTCGCCGGATCATTCCGCGGAACCGCCGCCAGCAATGCCGTGTGGCCTGTCTCATTCGGGTACTCCATGTACCAGACTTGCAACTTCGGATGTACCGATTGCACCGCATCAACCAGCTCACCTGGCGGTAGACGTTCCCCCTCGGCCGACGCTGCGTAAAACTCCGGATTCAACCACTCATCCAACTCATGGTTGAACGCCAGAAGGCTCCCCGTGATCCCGGCCAGCAGTAGAAAAACCGCCGTGGCCAACCCGATATACCGGTGCAATAAAACCAGAAACGAACGCATGAACATTCCCCCACAGATACGACAAAGCCAGCTCCTGAAATCAGGGGCTGGCTTCTTTATGCTCAAGACAAAGGCTCAGAACTGATAACTGACCGTCGCGGCGACGTTGCGCTCTTCGCCCATGTAGCAGAAGTCCAGACTGGCGCAGGAGGCTACGTAGGATTCGTTGGTCAGATTGTTTGCATTCAGGCGAACGTCGACACCCTTCAGACCTACCTTGCCGAGGTCATAGCCAATCGATGCGTCGAACAATGTGTAGGACGGCACCCTCATCGTGTTCTCTGCATCCGCCCAGCTATAGCCGACATAACGCACACCACCACCCAGGCGCAGCCCATCGAGTGCAGTGCTGTCAAACTTGTAGTCGGCCCACAGCGATGTCATGTGCCGCGGCGCCTGGGTCGGCGAGTTGCCTTTGTTCTCGATCACATTGGTCGGTGTGCTCAAAGTGCTGATCATCGATTTCGAGTATTCAATGTCGGTAAATGTGTAACTGCCGAGGACTTTCAAGTTGTCGGTCAACTGCATGTGCGCTTCCAGTTCCAGACCTTGAGAGCGGACAGCGCCTACAGCGCGATAGAAGTTTTCCTGCGGAAGTTTGGTCGCCAGGTTCTCCTGATCGATGCGGAACAGCGAAGCGGTGAACAGGTTGTCGGTGCCCGGCGGCTGATACTTCAGGCCCATTTCCCACTGAGTTCCATCGGTCGGTGCGAGCGGATTGCCGGCGCTGTCCGCGTAGGAATTCGGGTTGAACGATTCGGAATAGCTGACGTACGGCGCGAGGCCGTTATCGAACAGATACAGCGCGCCGGCACGGCCGGTGAGCTTGGTGCGTCGATCATTGATCTCGGTGCCGACCGGACGGCCCGCTTCGGCGATGCGGTTTTCGTCGGAGGTTTCCACCCAGTCCTGACGCAGTCCCAGCGAGAAGCGCCACTTGTCCATTTCGATCAGGTCTTGCAGGTAAACGCCGGTCTGCTCCAGGCGCCGCAGGTAGCTGGTATTGCCGTACGGCGTAATAGCGGAATTGCCGTACACCGGGTTGAACGCGTTGATCGGCGCCAGGCCGCCACTGGTCCAGTCGACCACGGTTTTGCGTCGCTGGTAATCCGCCCCCATCAGCACCGTGTGCTTGGTCGCACCGGTGAAAAATTCGGCCTGCAGCATGTTGTCGACGATGAACGCGTGCAGACGCTCGTCGCCGCCGGTGTAGTAGCGATTCAGTTCGTTGCTGGTCGGCGACGTCCAGCCATAGGCGTATACCTGATCCATGTTCACTTTGGAGTCGAGGTAGCGGAAATTCTGCCGCGCGGTGAAGACGTCGTTGAAGCGGTGTTCGAACTGGTAACCGAACGACTGCTGATCACGGGAGTAACTATCGATGCCTGGCTCGCCTTCGAAGAAATGCGGCGAGATGCGATGGCCGTTGCGCTGATGAATCGTGCCGTCAGCCGGCACACCGCCGTGGTAACCGCCATCCGGGTCATGTTGCAGATACGCTTGCAGCGTCAGCGACGTGTCTTCGCTGAAATCGATGCTGACCGTCGGCGCGAGGGCGAAGCGCTTTTCCTTGTTGTGGTCGAATTGCGTGTCGGACTGATCCGTCAATCCGGTCAGACGATAGGCGATACGCTTGTTGTCATCGACCGGTCCGCTGAAGTCAAAACCGACACCGCGCTGGCCCTGTGTGCCGATCGTGGCCTGTACCTGGTGATAGGCTTCGTACAGCGGCTTCTTGCTGGTCAGCGCGACCAGACCGCCTGGCGAGCTACGACCGTAGAGCACTGACGACGGGCCTTTCAGAATATCGACGCGCTCAAGGAAATACGGATCGACCTGCATCGTGCTGTAGGTGCCGCTGTCGCCCATCGACTTGAGGCCGTCGAGGTAAATGTTATCCACCGAACCGTCGTTGAAACCGCGCATTGCCACGTAGTCGTAACGGTGCGTGGCGCCGTAAGGGTTGGTCAGCACGCCGGGGGTGTAACGCATGGCCTGGGACACGGTTTGGGATCCCTGGTCATCCATTTGCTCGCGAGTGACGACGGACACGCTTTGCGAAGTTTCCAGCAGCGCAGTACTGGTTTTGGTGGCGATCTGGCTGTGCGTCGCGTTGTAGCCGTCCATGCTGCCCAACGCGTTGCCGAGGGCGAAGCCTTTGATGTCGGTGGTCGGCAGGGCCAGCGCTTCGGTTTCTGCGACGGAGCGCAATACATAACTGCTGCCGTCCTGGCTGATCGCTTCCAGACCCGAACCACCGAGCAGATGACTCAGCGCCTGATCGGTCGAATACTCGCCCTGCACGCCGGGTGATTGTCGGCCCTGGGTCTGCTGAGGCGTCATCGACAAAGTGATGTTTGCCTGACGCGCGAACTGATTGAGGGCATCGCCCAATAGTCCGGCGGCGATGTTATAGCGGTGGTTGCTGAGCTCGCTGGCATTGGCCGCCATGCTCAGGCTCGGCAACACGCCAACACCCAGTGCGGTAGAAAACAGCGCCGCCCGGACGGCATGACGCAACAGGCCGGATTCGGAAGAGAAATTCAGAGGGTTCTTACAGGTAACGCGCGCAGTCATTGTAGGTTTCCGTAGGCAGTCGCGAAGGCTGAGTTGAAGTGCTTACTGACTAAGCCGGACTTGCCACGAAAACCCGCCAAAATAATTTCAGGCCACAGACTCCAGTGTCACCCACCAGCGGGTGCGATAACGCAATTGCACCGGCAGGGTCTGCGGCAGGACCGCCAGCAGCTTGTCGGTGTCCGCAAGGCGGAATACGCCGGACAGGCGTAGATCCGCAATGTCCGACGCGCAGCTCAGAAACCCCTGACGATAACGGCCGACCTCGCTGACGAAGTCACCCAGCCGCATGTTGCGAGTCACGATCAACCCGTCGACCCAGGCACCAGCGTCCATGTCCGAGGGTGGCGCGGGGCGAATTTGATGGTGATCGATCAGATAGCTCTGACCGGCGATGACCTCTGCCGAATTGCCAGCGGAGTGAATCGCAACCCGGCCACTGGTGACGCTCAGGCGCGTGCAACCCTCTTCCTCGCGCAGAATGAATCGCGCCTTGAACGGCTCGTAAGTGCCATGACGGCTCTGCACCCGCAGCGGTCGGTCAAACGGCGCACCTTCATCGGCACCGCCGCAGGTGACGACGATTTCGCCTCGGGTCAGTTTGATCAGCCGTTGTTGCGCGGTGTAGTCGAGATCCACGCTGCTGGCAGTGTTGAGTTCGATCCGCGTGCCGTCCGGCAACTGGTAGCCACGGCGCTCGCCGGTGGCGGTGGCGTAGTCGGCGCTCCACTGTTGCCAGACGGAAGTGTCTCTGGCCAGCCATCCCGCCGAGCCCACCAGCAAAGCGCCGGACAATAGCTTCAACGCCTGACGTCGTCCCAACCCCTGCGCACTGTTTTCCAGCGTGTTGAACGCCACCTGCGCACCGGGCACGGCGCGCAAATTGTGGTTCAGTTCAGCTTGCAGAGACTGCACCCGTTGCCAGGCCAGTTCATGATCATGGTGTTCGGCGCGCCATTGTTCGCACTGGCGATTCAGGCGCAGGTTGCCATGGTTGTTGCGCAGGCGCAGGAGCCAGTGAATGGCCTGTCGGACCACCTGCTGCGGTGGCTCGGCACGACGGCCAAGCGAGGGGTTATCCACCGGCATCAGCTTTCATACCGCAGCACATAGCAGTGAAACAGGGCATCGGCGACGTAGCGTTCTACGGAGCGCAGGGACAGGCCCATCCGCTCGGCAATCTGCCTGTGGGTCAAACCTTCGCACTGCGCCAGCAGAAATGCCTGACGCACTTTCGGCTTCAAGCCTTCAAGCATGCGTGCGATGCCTTCGAGCAATTCGATCACCAAGGCGCGGGCTTCGGCACTCGGTGTTTCGGCTTCAGGCAAGTGGGTGATGGTTTCCAGATAGGCGCGTTCAATTTCTTCACGGCGCCAATGATCGATCACCAGACCCCGGGCAACCGTACGCAAAAATGCGCGGGGTGCCTTGAGCTCCAGACGCTCGGTGCGTTGCAGCAGGCGAACGAAGGTGTCCTGAGCCAGATCCGCCGCATCGGCGGCATTGCCCAGCCGCGCGCGCAACCAGCCGTTGAGCCAGCCGTGATGACTACTGTAAAGCGCCTGTACTGCAAACTCAGGTGAGGACATGAACGCGACAGCCCGAACGTCACAAATGATAATTAGTCGCATTGTCATCAAGGGTTACAGAATTTGCAACCGGCGCTGCAAAACCGTCATCAAAAAATGACAGGCGAACGCTCTGGCACGCCGTTCGGCGGGAACTGGCAGAAATGCCGTCCATTTCCTACAAAACGCTAAGTTTTCTCCGAATCGTGCCGACAGACTGGTGAGACATGCGTGCACCAAAGTAGAGCAGCCATCAGAACGCTGCCTGCGCTGTACATGGAATGTTGCATACGGAACGCATCCCCACTTTTCGCATAAGAAGTCCCATGAAATGAATCTCAAGTTCAGCCATAAAATCCTGCTGGCCGCCTCGGGCGTCGTGGTCCTGGCGTTCGCGCTGTTTACTTTGTACAACGACTATCTGCAGCGAAATACCATTCGCCAAAACCTCCAGTCCTCGGTCCAGCAGGCCGGTGACCTGACCGCCAGCAGTGTGCAGAACTGGATGAGCGGGCGGATTCTGGTACTGGAAAACCTCGCGCAGAACGTCGCTCATCAAGGCAAGAATGCCGACTTCCCTGGGCTGGTCGATCAACCGGCCTTCACCTCGAACTTTCAGTTCACCTACGTCGGTCAGGCCAACGGTGTGTTCACCCAGCGCCCTGACGCGAAGATGCCGGACGGCTACGATCCGCGTCAGCGTCCTTGGTACAAGCAGGCCGTGGCCGCTGACCAGACCATGCTGACCCCGCCATACATGGCTGCCGTTGGCGGTCTGGTGGTGACCATCGCCATGCCCGTGAAAAAGAACGGTGAACTGCTCGGCGTAGTGGGCGGTGACCTGAGCCTGGAAACCCTGGTGAAGATCATCAACTCGGTGGACTTCGGCGGCCTGGGCCACGCGTTCCTGGTCAGCGGTGACGGTCAGGTGATTGTCAGCCCGGACAAAGATCAGGTGATGAAGAACCTCAAGGACATCTACCCGAACGCCGGTGTGCGCATCGAGAAGGGCAATCAGAACGTGGTGCTCAACGGCCAGGAACGCATCCTGTCGTTCACCCCGGTGACCGGTCTGCCGAATGCCGAGTGGTACATCGGCCTGTCGATCGACCGCGACAAGGCCTACGCCGCACTCAGCCAGTTCCGTACCTCGGCGGTGATTGCGATGTTCGTCGCCGTGGGCGCGATTGCGGTGTTCCTGAGCCTGTTGATCACCGTCCTGATGCGTCCGCTGATCACCATGGGCCGCGCGATGCAGGACATCGCCCAGGGTGAAGGTGACCTGACCCGCCGTCTGGTGGTGGAAAGCAAGGACGAGTTCGGTGAGCTGGGCAGTTCGTTCAATCAGTTCGTGGAGCGGATTCACGCCTCCATTTCCGAAGTGTCTTCCGCGACCCGTCACGTACACGACCTGTCGCAACGGGTGATGGCATCGTCCAACGCCTCGATCATCGGTTCGGACGAGCAAAGCGCGCGCACCAACAGCGTCGCTGCTGCGATCAATCAGCTGGGTGCCGCCACCCAGGAAATCGCCCGCAACGCCGCCGATGCTTCGCAACACGCCAGCGGCGCGAGCGAACAGGCTGAGGATGGTCGTCAGGTGGTCGAGCAGACGATTCAGGCCATGACCGAGCTGTCGCAGAAGATCAGTCTGTCGTGCACCCAGATCGAAACCCTGAACGCGAGCACCGACAACATCGGCCACATTCTCGATGTGATCAAAGGCATCTCCCAACAGACCAACCTGCTGGCGCTCAATGCGGCTATCGAAGCGGCCCGTGCCGGTGAAGCCGGACGCGGGTTTGCGGTGGTGGCGGACGAAGTGCGCAACCTCGCTCACCGCACCCAGGAATCGGCGGAAGAAATCCACAAGATGATCACCTCGCTGCAGGTCGGCTCCCGTGAAGCGGTGAGCACCATGAACGCCAGTCAGGCGTCCAGCGAAGAGAGCGTTGAAGTGGCGAACCAGGCCGGTCTGCGGCTGGTCAGCGTGACCCAGCGCATCGGTGAAATCGACGGCATGAACCAGTCGGTGGCAGCGGCTACCGAAGAGCAGACCGCCGTGGTGGAAACCCTCAACGTCGACGTCAACCAGATCAACCTGCTGAACCAGCAGAGCGTGGCCAACCTCAATGAAACGTTGAAGGATTGCGATGCGTTGTCGCAGCAGGCCAATCGTTTGAAACAGCTGGTCGACAGCTTCAAGATCTGACATCACGTCAGACCGCGTTATCGTTCATCGCGGGCAAGCCCGCTCCCACAGGATTTCTGGCGCACGCAACATTTGTGACCGACCTGGAACCCGTGGGAGCTGGCTTGCCAGCGATAGCGGTGGCTCAATCACCGTAGAGCTGAAGCCTAAATAAACAGCTTCAGCACATTCCCCATCGCATCATCGGCAAACCCCTGCACGAAATCCTTGAACCCCGGCAGTGCCTCGGGGCCGCCGCTGGCCGGCTCGGCGATGATCGTCCAGGTCGCCCGCGACTTGCCCGCGCCCAGCGACTCCACATTCATCGCCGCCCACAGATTGGCCACGCCCAGCGTGTTGTAGATCGTGGTCCAGGTCATGCTCAACGCCTGGTCGTCCCGGGAGTTGAGTTGCTCGACCACCACGTTGCCATCCTTGAAGAACTTTTTGCGCAGCGAAGACACGCCTTCGCCGGTCATTTCGATGTGCGACAGCGCCGGAATGAAACGGTCGAAACCGTCGAATTTACCGACCACTGCCCACACTTGCCTGGCGTCCACCGGCACTTCCACCGAAGATACGACGTGGCAGCCGTGAGGGTTTTTGATCAGGGTGTCGGGTTGAAGATTGCTCATGGTGTTGCTCCTTGGTTGATGAGTCAGATGAAGTTGATTTCTTTCAGGTAGTCGCAGCCGCGACGCAGCAGCGCCGGGGATTTTTCCGGGTAATGCGCGCCCATCTGCTGCACGCCGGCCTGGGCGTTGGCGTGGCCGATCAGAGAGATGTCGCCGATGTCTTCCTCGAAGCCGTTGAGGTAGAAACCGAGTACGCCGAACAGCGCGTTGTCGGCATCGACCCGCTCCAGTTGCTGCTGCCAGTCGGCGACGCTGACCAGCGAAAACTCGCTGCCGGTTTCGCGGAACGACGCGACATAGGCATCCCAGCTCAGAGGCTCCGGGTTGTGCAGGTTGAACACCGCCCGTTCGGCCGAATAACGGCTGGCGTGGAAGGCGATGAAACGGGCGAGAAAATCCACTGGCATCAGGTCGAAATTCAGCGCGAAGGCGGGTACCTGACCGAGCTGGATCGAGCCCTTGAGCATCAGCATCAAACGGTTCTTGTGCGGCTGGCAGACACCGCTGAGGCTGTTGAAACTGATGTTGCCGGGCCGATACAGATTGACCCGAACCCCACGCTCCCGCGCCCGTTCCAGGATGCGTTCGCCGACCCATTTCGACAGGTTGTAGCCGTTGCGGATGTAGATCGGCGGCGTCGGTGCGGCGGGCAATTCCAGCACCCGGCCTGCGTCGTCGACGGTGCTGGAGGCGGACAGTGTCGAGACGAAATTGAACACCTTCTTGCTGCGCCCTTCGCACAGCCGCAGCAGTTCGAAAATCGGCTCGACGTTGTCCGCCGCCAACGACTCGTAATCGAGCACGTGATTGACGTTGGCCGCGTTGTGCACCAGCGCGCCGAACTCGCGATCCAGTCGCTCGAAATCCCCATCGGCCAGGCCCAGTTGCGGCCGGGTGATGTCCGCCGAATAGACCCGCACCCGACTCAGGTCCAGATGCTCCAGCCGGTTCTCTCGCAGGGCTTGGGCAAAGCGCTGCGCCGCCGTTTGCCCGCCGCCATCGCGCACCAGACACGCCACTTCGCTGGCGCCCCATCCCAGTAGCGCCTCGACGATGTGCACACCGACAAAACTGTTGGCGCCGGTGACAATCACCTTGTGAACATCGCCCATGCGACTGATCGGCAACGGCTCGATGTCCAGGGCTCGCTCGGCGTCGGCCATCGCCTGGGCGCTGAGCACCGCGCTGTCATCGGTGCCCTGCACCAGCGTGGCGAGCTTGGCAATGGTCGGCAATTCGATGAAGCGGTTGATCGAAATACTGCGACCGAACTCCTCCCGCAGACGCAGGAGCATGCGTGACAGCAGAATCGAGTGACCGCCGAGATTGAAGAAGCTTTCGTCGGTGGAAATGTCGCTGGTCGGCAGCTCCAGCAACTCGCCCCAGATTTCCAGCAGCAATGCTTCGTCGGCATTGGCCGGCAGGCATTTCGGGCCGCTGTCCTGCACGCTGACCGGCAGTTCCAGCAAGGCCTTGCGATCGACTTTGCCGTTGGCGGCGAACGGCATGTTCGCCAGTTCCGTCCACGCCACCGGCTGCATGTAGTCGGGCAAAAACTGCTGCGCATGTGCTTTCAACGCGTCGCGCGCGGCATCCGATTGCGGCTGGGCGAGGAATGCCAGAATCCGCCGCTGACTGTCGATCACCACCGCGATTTGCCGATACAACTGACTCTCGCGCAGGCAGCGCTCGATCTCCTCCGGCTCGACCCGGAAGCCGCGGATCTTCACCTGATTGTCGCGGCGCCCGCACAGCTCTATGCCGTCTTCGCCCCACTTGGCCATATCGCCGCTGCGGTAGGCACGCAGGCGCTGGCCGTCCGGCAATTCCAGGTCCAGATAGCGCTCCGCCGTCTGCTGCGGATTGTTCAGGTAACCCAGGCACACGCCGGGGCCGATGATGAACAGTTCGCCCACGGTTTGCTCCGACACCGGTTGCAGATCGTCATCGAGGATCAGCACCTGACTGTTGGCGATCGGCCCGCCGAGGATGCGATTGCTGTCGCCCGGTTGCAGTTGCCGCGCGGTGATCAACACTGTGGCTTCGGTAGGGCCGTAGAGGTTGTGCAGCTTGCCCTGGCGCGTCAGTTGCTCGATCACGAACGGCTCGCAGACATCGCCGCCGGTCATGATTTGCCCGATGCTTTGCAGTTGCTCCAGCGGCAGGATGCTCAGCAGTGCTGGCGGCAGGAACGCGTGGGTCAGCTGTCGGCGACGGATCAACGCCACCAGTTGCAGCGGATCGCGGCGCTGGTTGTCGTCGGGCACTACCAGTTCCGCGCCTTTGAGCAGGGTCGGGAAGATGTCGATCAGCGACGAGTCAAAACTCAGCGACGAGAACTGCAACACCCGGCTCTCTTCATGCAATTGCACATAGTCGGCGTACCACGCGGTGAAGTGCGCGAGGTTCGCCTGACTCAGCAGCACACCCTTCGGATGCCCGGTGGTGCCCGAGGTGTAGAGCGCCATGCATGGTGCATCGAGCTGGGGTCGACGACGCATCAGCGGTAGCGACAGATCGACGTCAGTGCGTTCGATGCGACAGACATCCAGCCCCGGCATCGAACCGCTCAGTGGATGTTCGCCGTCGTGCAGCAACAACACCGCCCCGGCGTTTTCCAGAATGTACTGCTGGCGCTGAAGTGGGTGGCTCGGTTCCAGCGGCAGATACACCGCGCCGCTGCCGAGAATCGCCAGAATCGAGGCAAACAGCGCATCGCATTTCGGCAGGCAAATCCCCACCACCCACGGCTGCGGCTGGGTCTCCAGGATTGCCAGCAACCGTTGCTGAATCGCCCGGCTGTGATCATGCAACTGGCGATAGCTGACCGACTGCTCGGCAAGGTGCAGCGCCGGGCGCTCCGCGTGCTCGATCAGGCTTTGTTGCAGCCGCTCGATCACCGGGATCTGCGCCTGTTGCAGCAAGGTCGGATGGTCCGTGGCATTGAAGCGATGGACGTAGGCCAGGCTATCGAGAAACAGCAGGTTTTCCACCTGCTCGAAGTCCGGCGCACGGGCTGTCGTCGCATGCTGGAAATACTCGGCATCACGGGAAAAGCGGCTGACCAGTAGCGCCACTTCGTCCACCACCTGCGCCAGTGTTCGCTGGCGCAGGGCCTGACCGTTGCCGGACGGTTCGTCGGCGATCGGCACGCGGCTCAGCAGTGTCGAGTGGCACAGGCACAGCAGATCAAGCACCGGCAAACCGCCGGCGCCCGTTGCACCGATACCCAGACATAAAGTCAGGAGAGGTGTCACGCCGTAATCCTGCGGCGCAAGACTGCCGTCATCGATCACCAGGTCCATCGACGGAGCGGTTTCTGTCAGCAATGAATGACCGTGTTGTTCGAGCTCATGCGCCAGGTCGGTCAAGGCCTGGCTGCGGCCCCTCAGCAAAATGTCGAGACGTCTCATGTCAGCCTCCTTGTCAAACCAGGTAGTCGCGCAGGGCGTGCTGCACGCACGGTGTGTCGAGCAGCGAGCTGTTGTGGAAGAACCGCACGATGTTGCCCACCAGCGGGTGGTGACGATTGATCGGGAAGGCCAACCCGGCCATCTCGTCTTTCAGTGCGCGACGGGTTGCCTCGCTGACTGGCAGGGCGTCGATCAGGCGCAGGTCGAAGGACTTCTGAATGTCGTTGGTCAGGTAATGGCCGATGAACACCGGCAGGATCTGCGCGATGCATTGACGATCCGCATCGCTCGCGGTGTGCCAGTAGATGCGCACCATCCGCGCCCAGAAACTCGAGTGTCGACCCTCGTCGAGCAAGTGATCGGCCATCAGACCCTTGATCGATGGCTTGACCGTGTCGTCCCGGGCGAACGCCGCGACATCGCCGGTCACGGTGTTCTCGGCGATGGCTACGCAAATCAGTTCCACGGCGCTGCGCAGGTGTTCCGGAGCCAGTTCGACGGCGGCGGGAATTGCCCGGCTCAGTTCGATTTCATTCGGTAGCTCGATCGGCTCGATGCCGGTCATGGCCACGGTCTGCTGCATGAAATCCATCGCCACCAGCGCGTGGTAATCCTCGTCCACCACCACGGTCATGGCGTCGTAGCGACAGGCGAACGGGAAGGGCACGGCGAAGCGGTTCTTGGCGATGCTGCGGGCGGTCTTGTCGACGATCTCGGTTTCGAAAATCACCACGTCGTTGATGAATTTGTACAGCGTCTGCACCAGAGCGAAATCACGCTGTTCGGGGCATTCGCGCAGGAAGGTTTCGCTGAGCACCAACGGCTGGCGGCTGAGCGGATAGATCAGCCGCGCGTCATCCTCCAGCACGCGGCGCGGCCGGGTGCGAATGGTCGCGCGGCTTTCCCAGGCATCGGCGAAAGACTGGTAGTCGGCGGCGTTCATTGGGCCACCTCCACCAGCGGTTCGCGCATGCTCAGGCGCAGGCCGTCCCAAAGGGCGATGCGGCTTTCCACGGCGGCGATGGCGCTGGCGTAAACCTCGGCTTCGCGCTGCGGATCGCCATCCACCAGTCGATCCAGCAGTTGTTCGGCGGCCGGGCCGTGGTCTTCCGAGTCGACCTCGATGTGCCGTTCGAGGTAGTAACGGAAGGTCGGCGCCTGTTCGACGCCGATGCCCCAGGCATCGAGCATGCGCTGGAACATGGTCGGGATCACGCTCTCGCGACCGTGCAGGAAGGCAGCGGCAACGCTGTGACCGGGTGCATGCAGCGCGGTGTGCAAGGTGTCACAGACGAACCGCGCCGCCGCCGGATCTACTTCGACGCTTTGCAGGGCGACGTCGTAACTGACGCCCTCCTGTTGCAGCGTCACGAAGCGCTCCACCGCTGTCGTGTCCGCACCGACTTCGCGCATGGCATCGAGGTACAGTTCGAAGTGACTGTAATGCCCGTGTGACAGCCGATCGTCAGATTCTTCCCCGAGCACGATTTCGTTGATCAGTCTTGCTGCGTGCGGATCGCGCGGCGGCAACCACGGCAGGCGAGTGCAAGTCAGTTCCTGCTGCAGACGCTTGGTCAGCGACATGAAGTCCCAGACGGCAAATACATGGGATTCCATGAACCGGCGTAATGTCTTCAAAGAATCTATTTCGGTGAAGATCGGATGAACGCTGAGTTCGGCTTTCTTTAGTGTAAGTTGCTCTTTTGTTGGCATGGTTGCGAGACTCTGGCTAATAGGGAATAGGGATTGCTCAATCAATTGCTAATGGCGTTGAACAAGTTTCTCCAGGCGAACGACAGCCTCATTCGGTTTCGATGAAAGCAGGCAATGTCTGAAGGGCCCAAGACAGCAGCGGACGGTCAAACCGTCGCAACCGAGGCCGTAGTGCAAGGTTGTGCCGGGTTTTTCATTTCGGATCCAAACTCGGCGAAGAAAAACTAATACATCGCAAAACAACTTAACAAGTTTATTTTCAATTATTTTTAGTTGGCTGTTTTTGAAGTATGAGTGGGTCTGATAAAACTTATAAGTTAAGTTTTATTTGGGCGTAGTTACTCCTTTCGGCGTTTAATGGCCAAAATTGAACGACAAGAGTGAATGCCTCACTCGAAGCAACTTTCCAATTGAGTAATTGAATGAATATGAGGGGATGAAGTCGGACTGTAACGGCGCCGTTCTTCCTGATCCCGTGACAAGGCTCCTTCCGTAGGTTCCTGGTGCGGGGACTGCTGCCGGGGCGGCGCGTCCCCGTTCTATATTGGGTTGGCGATTCAAGGGTGCGCGTAAATCGGCGCCGCGGCTATCGTCGAAAATGACTTCCTTTGCGGTGCAAATTCCGGGCTGTTCAAAGCAGGAGGGAGGTTAGAGCGCAGGCGCCGAAGTGCCACAGCAATTGAGCGTGACCGGCGTGGGGATTTGTAAGCGGGTTATACGCCGGGTAAGCGAGGGCTCACCCGGGCGGATTTTCAGCGTGCCGCCTGGCGACCATTGGAGGCGGTGCTCGCCAGGTATCGAGTGATCACCTCGACACCGCGATTGAGGTGCTGCTCCAGCAGTGTGACGGCACGCGGGGTGTCACGATCTATCACGGCCTGCAACAACGCACGGTGATCGTCCTGGGAGAGTTTGCCCAGGCCCATGGCCTCGAGGTTGAAACGCAGGAAGCGTTCCTCTTCATTCAAGCCGTCTTCCACCAGCCGCAACAGCCGGCCATTGGGCGCCTTGCTGTAGAGCGCCATGTGAAACAGACGGTTGAGCCGACCGATTTCGGTGTAGTCGTGTTCGACTTCCAACTCTTCGATGTAGCCGGCCGCGCGTTCGTGATCGGCCGGGGTCAACAAGGGGATCGACTGACGCAGCGCTTCAGACTCCAGCAGGATGCGCAGCTCGTAGGTTTGCGTTGCATCGCCCTGGATCAATGGCGCCACCACGGCGCCCTTGTGGGCAATCACGCTGAGCAGGCCCTGGGCCTCGAGTTGACGCAAGGCTTCGCGTACCGGCATGCGGCTGACGCCGAACAGGTCGGCCAGATCCTGCTGGCGCACGGCGGTGCCGCAGGGCAGGCGACCGTCGAGAATGGCGGCGCGCAGGGTTTCTTCGATGACCGAGCGCGCCAGATGCGCGGGAATCGGGCCGTCGACTTTGATGCTGTGGAGTGGCTTGGGCTTCTGGGTCACAACTGCACACCCTATGACTGCGATATTTGGATCCAAAGGACACTAGTGATTGCTCTACAGGTTGTCAAACCGCGTAGAGGAACCCTGTTACACCTGAAGTTTAGCGCGCCAGCGATGATCTCAGGGTGCCATTGTTTTTTGCTGGACTAACCTTCACCATCAAGCGCTTTCTTCTCTGCCCTGGATGCCTTGCATTGGCGGTACGTTTCGCAATCCCACGGATTGCGCGCTGGCTTGCCTGCGCGCTGCTGCTGGCCGGCATCATGCTGGGCGGCCTGCATGCCGATTGGGATTTTTCCGCGATCAGCCGCAAGGCCACGGCGCTGTACGGACCGCTGGGCGCCGGGCAACAGCGGATCGATGCCTGGCAGAATCTGCTGGCCACGCAGAAGCAGGTCAGCGAGATGGAAAAGCTCAAAGTGGTGAACCTGTTTTTCAACAAACAGATGCGCTACGTCGAAGACATCGATCTGTGGCACGAGGTCGATTATTGGGAAACTCCCATCGAAGCCTTGTGGAAAGGCGCCGGCGACTGCGAAGACTATGCGATCGCCAAGTATTTCAGCCTGCGCCACCTCGGTGTGGCCAGTGACAAGTTGCGCATCACCTACGTCAAGGCCCTGCGCCAGAACCGCGCGCACATGGTCCTGACTTACTATTCCAGCCCTGACGCCATGCCGCTGGTGCTCGACAGCCTGATCGACCCGATCAAGCCGGCCGCCGAGCGAACCGATTTGCTGCCGGTCTACTCTTTCAATGCCGAGGGTTTGTACCTGCCGGGAGCGAAGGGCAACAAGAAGGTCGGTGACACCAAACGCCTGTCACGCTGGCAGGATGTGTTGAAGAAAATGCAGGCCGAAGGATTCCCGGTCGAGACGACTAACTAGGAGCACGCGCTCAGATGTCTTTGTTCAAACAGCTGTTGATCGCAATCTGTCTGTTCCTGGTGGTCGCCTTCACCGGCAGCTTCATGGTCAGTCTGGAGAGCTCGCGCACCCAGTACGTCAACCAGTTGCGCTCCCACGCCCAGGATGCGGCCACGGCGCTGGCGCTGTCGTTGACGCCGAACATCGACGACCCGGCGATGGTCGAGCTGTTGGTCAGTTCGATCTTCGACAGCGGTTATTACTCGAGCATCCGCGTGGTCGACCTGAAGACCGACCAGACCATCGTCGAGCGCAATGGCATTCCGGCGGTCACCAACGTGCCGGACTGGTTCGTCAAACTGATTGGCCTTGAACCGGCCGGTGGCGATGCGCTGGTCAGCCGTGGCTGGGAGCAGGCGGCGCGGGTCGAGGTGGTCAGCCACCCGATGTTCGCCGTGGCCAAGCTTTGGCAGAGCGCACTCGGCAGCCTCGGCTGGTTGCTGGTCTGTGGTGCGGTGAGTGCGGTGCTGGGCGCGCTGTTGCTGCGTCGGCAACTCAAGCCGCTGGATTACATGGTCAAGCAATCCCACGCCATTGCCCGCCGCGAATTCCTCAGCCTGCCGGACCTGCCGCGCACGCCTGAATTGCGCCGCGTGGTGCTGGCGATGAACCAGATGGTCGAGAAGCTCAAGGCGCTGTTTCAGGAGCAGGCCGAGCGCAGTGAAAAACTGCGCACCGAGTCCTATCAGGACAACCTCACGGGGCTGGCCAACCGGCGTTATTTCGAGATGCAGCTGAATGCGCGGGTGAGCAACCCGGAGCAGGCCAGTTCCGGTTACCTGCTGCTGTTGCGGGTCAAGGATCTGGCCGGGCTGAACCAGCGCCTTGGCGGTCAGCGCACCGATGAATTGTTGAAAGCGGTCGGCGAGCAACTGTCCCGCGAGTGCGCCAAATACCCGGAAACCCAGAATCTCGTCACCCGGATTCGTGGTGGTGAATTCGCCGTGCTGGCGCCGGGGCTGACCCGCGAAGAAGCGCTGCAACTGGCGCAAAGCCTCGACAGCGCGCTGAGCAGCCTGCACGCAACGGGCGCCACCGACGTGGCCGCCGTGGCCTCTATCGGCCTGGCGCCGTTCGCTCATGGCGATTCACCGCAAGCGGTGCTCAGCCTCGGCGATCAGGCATTGGCCCAGGCCGAAGGGCAGGGCGAGCAGAACTGGGCGTGCCTCGATCAGAGCCTGGTGGCGGATGTCGGTGACGATCACCACGCCTGGCATCGCTTGCTCGATCAGGCGCTGAACCAGCGGCGCTTCGAGCTGTTCTTCCAACCGGTGGTGGCGGCACAGGACACGCAACTGGTGCTGCATTACAAAGTGCTGTCACGCTTGCTCGACGAGCAGGGCCAGACCATCCCCGCCGGGCGTTTCCTGCCCTGGCTCGAGCGCTTCGGCTGGACCGCGCGGCTGGACCGTCTGATGCTCGAGCGGGTGCTGGAGCAGATGGCCGACCATGAAGAATCCCTGGCCCTGAACCTGTCTTCGGCGACCCTGGCCGATCCGCAGGCGCTGAACAAAGTCTTCGAGATTCTGCGCTCGCATTCCAATCTGGGGCCGCGCCTGACCCTGGAAATCGGCGAGGAACAACTGCCGGAACAAGCGGTGCTCGAACAGCTGACCCGCCGCCTGCGCGAACTTGGTTTCTCCCTGAGCCTGCAGCGCTTCGGCGGGCGCTTCAGCATGATCGGTAACCTGGCGCGGCTGGGCCTGGCGTACCTGAAGATCGATGGCAGCTACATTCGGGCGATCGATCAGGAAAGCGACAAGCGCCTGTTCATCGAAGCGATCCAGCGTGCGGCGCACAGCATTGATCTGCCGCTGATTGCCGAGCGGGTCGAGACGGAAGGGGAATTGTCGGTGATTCGCGAGATGGGGTTGTATGGGGTTCAGGGGCAATTGTTCGGTGAGCCAAAACCCTGGCGTTAAGGCTGTAGAATTGCGTCGCCGCTAAGGCTGCCTTCGCGAGCAAGCTCACTCCCACATTGGGTATACATACCTCCTGTGGGAGCGAGCTTGCTCGCGAAGGGGCCCGTCCAGTCACCGAAGATCCTGGATCAGATCAACCCGCCCTCATCCTCATCGATCAACTGACTCAACCCACCCAGCGCTTCCCGCGCCTGAGTCCGGTCCATCAACTTGGCCTGGGCCGCCGGCGGCAGGTCGGTGACGCGGATCACGCCTTTCTGGGTCAGTACCTGAATCAGGTCGTCGAGTACCCGGATCATTTCCAGGTCGCTCTGCTTGAGCTGCTTGAGGCTGTTCTCCACGGCTTCGTTGGCGTACCAGGCCTGGATTTCGTGGTGGTCGGCCGGCAGCGTTTCCGTGGCCTCGGCGTAGGCCGCAGCTTCCACGCGAATCAACTGACCCTGCGCATCGCGTTGCACGTAAAACATTGAGCATCCCTCGGAAATGGACCAGCGTCATGCTGTCAGCAGCATAGCCAACTGCACGCGAGTATGCGGTGCGGCGACGCAATCGTCACCGGGAAGAAAGACGCAAACGTGACGGCCGCCCCATTGGGGCGGCCGTTTTGTTCACGCATCAGCTGTTGTTGTGGTCGACCTTGATGGTCGGATCACTACCGGCAATCAGGTTGTGAATGTTGGCAGTGGACCAGTTGTTGCCTTCCAGTTTGATCGTCACGTCCGGTGTGGCGGCAGCCGCATCGGCGGAGTTGAACTTGCCCGCCGAACTGACTTGCAGCGACGACACGCCGTCGACCGTGGTGATCTTCAGGAAGTTGTCGATGGTGCTGCCGGACTCGCCCTGCAGCAGGTCGCGCAGGTCGATACGGTCACCTTCGCTGGCGTTGAAGTCCTTGATCACATCGTTGCCGGTGTCACCTGCTTTCCAGACGAAGGTGTCGGCGCCCGAACCACCGATCAGGATGTCGTTGCCCTGACCACCGATCAGCGTGTCGTTGCCGGTACCGCCGAGCAGGATGTCGTTGCCCTTGCCACCGTCGAGCAGGTCGTTGCCGCCCGAGCCGAACAGGATGTCATTACCCGCGCCGCCCAGCAGCGTGTCGTTGCCGTCGTGGGCGCCCGATACATCGAACGCCTGATAGTGCTCGGTGATGTACTGGTGCACGTTACTGGTGGTGACTTTGCTGACGTCGACCCCGGTTTCCTTGGCCACGAAGGCCTGCATCGCCTGATAACCTTCGCCGGCAATGCCGTTGAAGCTCACCAGGTCGCCGAACAGGATGTCGTTGCCGTCGCCACCGCTGACGGTGTCGTTGCCCGGCATCGTCGCTTCGGTATGGCCGATGATCGAGTTGGCCAGGTCCTTCGGATCGATGTTGGTTTGCGGGTTGTGATCGGTGTCGTACGGTTTCAGGTCGTTGAGGCTTACACCGCTGTTGATCCCGATGGCTTCCACATTGGACAGGTTGCCCAGCAGTGCGAAGGCGCTGTTGGCGTTGTCGGTGGTGGCCTGGCTGGTGCTGCTGCCGGAGCCTGCCAGGCTCGACAGCTCGTAGGTGCCGTCGCCCTGGGCGTGGATGGTGCCCACGTTGCTCCAGTTCCAGCTGCCGTTCTTGTACGTCTGCAGGACCACGGCACCCGCCGTGCTGATGGTCAGGTAGTGCGTGCTGTCGATGTAGGTGCTGAAGCTGTCGCCCAGCTTGTAGTTGCTGGTCTTCACCACGTCGTCGAGCTTCACGTTGCCGTACAGCGTCGGGTTGGTCTGTTCGCCGCTCTGGTAGTAGGTCGGCTGACCGTCGGTGATGAAGTACGTGAGGTTCTTCGCCCCGGTGTTAGCCACGGCTTCGGCGCTCTGGAAGAAGTTGGCCGTAGCCTTGAACACGTCTTCGTAGTTGGTGCCGCCGCCGGAGGTCATCGAGTCCAGCACAGCCTTGAGCTTGGTCAGCGCGTTCGGGTCGTTGAGGTTCACCGACACCGACTTGTTGACCTGGGTATCGAAGTCCACCAGGAAGATGTTCACCGTACCCGAGTTGTTGCCCATGCTCTGCTTGAGGGTGTTGAACACCGACGTCAGCGAGTCCTTGGCCGCGTTGATCGACGAGGTGCTCATGCTGCCCGAGCTGTCGACCATGAACGCGATGTTGTAGTTGGTGCCCGGCACTACGGTCAGGCCGCCGATGTCGGCGACGATGATGTCGTTGCCGTCGGTGCCGGTGACGTTGTCGTCGGCCGAGGTGGCGACTACCGCGTTGTAGACTGCCGGCACCACGGTGACCGGAATGGTCGCGGTGGTGCTGGCCGAGCCGCCGACCTGTTCGGTGGAGGTCGAGGTCACGGTCAGGTTGAACTGGCCGTTGTAGTAGGTCGGCGGGGTCACGGTCAGGCTGCCGAGGTTCCAGCCGGTGACGTTGGCGTCGCCGCTGGTGGCGGTCACGGTGAAGCTGTGGCCTGCGCCGTCGCTGAGCACCGAGCCGACCGGTGCGCCGCTGATCTTGATGCTCAGGGTTTCCGAGCCGTCGGTGTCGGTCAGTGCGGTGCTGATCGTCGACAGTTTCACGGTGGTGCCTTCGGCGCCGGTGTTGAGCTTGTAGCCGTCGTAATAGCCTTCGCCGTTGCTGCCGTGCAGATCGGAGACGGTCACGCCGGCATTCACCAGATCCTGCACGCCGGTGTAGATCGGTACGCCGGCGCTGCTCAGGTCGATCGGCGTGCTGCCGTTGACCGACAGGTTGACGTCGTAGCTGCCCGGGCCGCTCTGGTTGTGGTGGTAGATGTCCAGGGTGTAGTAGCCGCTGGTGGTCGGGGTGAACGAACCGTTGAGGTTGCCACCCGCGCCCCACGTTGTGGACGCCACACTCTTGCCGCCGATGGTCACCAGCAGGCTGTCATCACCGGTGCCGCTGAAGGTGTAGGTCTTGCCGGCTTCCAGATAGATCAGGCCCGAGGTTTTCGACGCGGTGCCGGCGGTCACGCTGCCATCGGACTGCACGTTGTTCACGGTGCCGCTGGTGTTCGGTTTGCCGGCACCGTCGATCACGTTTTTCAGAGTGTTCGGGTTCGCGCCGCTGCCGTCGGTGCCCAGGCCCGACAGACCGGTCCAGACTTCCTTGATCAGGCCGGTGGACTTCACGCTGTTGTCGGCGACCGACAGGGTCGGTGCATCCGCCACTGGGGTGATGTCGATCTTCACGGTGCCGGTATTGCCCAGCAACTGGCCGTCGGTTGGCTGGAACTTGATCTGTGCGTAGTCAGCCTGGTTGTTGCCCAGGCCGGTGCCGCCGTAGCCGTTCACGCCCGACTCGTTGGCATCCGGCAGGAAACGCAGCTTGCCGGCATCGATGTCGGCCTTGCTGAAGGTCTGGTTGGTGGCGACGTCTTTCCAGGTCGAACCGTCCAGGTACTGCAGTTTGCCTTCGCCCGGCAGCTGGGTGATTTTCACGCCCAGGCTGCTGGCCGGGCTGTCGACGTCGCTGACGCCGAAGGTCGACCAGCCGAGGACCAGCGGGGTGTCTTCGGTGCCGGTGACGTTGACCGGTGCAGCGACCGGCGCATCGTTGACCGCCACCACATTGACCGTGGTGGTCGCGACGTTGGAGTAGTTGCCGCCATCGGTCACGGTCACGGTGATGATCCGTGGCACGGTGCTCGGGTCTTCACTGCTGTTGGTGAAGCTGATGTTCTTGATGGCCTGCATGTAGTCGGCCAGCGTCGCATTGCCCGACAGGGTCAGCGTGATCGTGCCATTGGTGCTGTTGGCATTGATGGTGATGCCGTTGACGCTGTTGCCCAGGTTCAGCGCATCGCCGTCCTGACGGTTGGTCAGCACGACGGTGGCGCCAGTCAGCATGGTGCTGTCCGGGTCGGTGATCTTGATATCGGTGTCGGCGATCGACACACCTGCGCCCGGGGTGTTCTCGGTGAAGGTCACCTTGTAGTCGGCACCCGTTGCACCGCTGGAGTTGTTGGCGTCGAGGTCGATGACCGGCGGTGCATCGTTGTCGATGATCGAGGTGCTGACGCTGCCATTGGTGCTGCTGACCGCCAGGTTTTCGAAGTTGCCACCGGTGGCCGAGTCGATCTTGACCACGAAGTTCTCGGTGCCTTCGGTGATCTTGTCATCGATGGTGGCGACGTTGAACTGCGCACTGCTGGCGCCTGCCGGGATCTTCACGGTGTACACGCCGGTGAAGTCCGAACCGTCGGCGGCGGTGCCGCTGTAGACGATTTTCAGGGTCACTTCGGTCTGCGCCGGGTGGGTCAGGCTGACGGTGTAGCTGGCGGTCTGGCCTTCGGTCACCGAAGTGCTGCCGGTGATGCTGACAGTGGTGGTGTCGATGGTGTCGGTGACATTGGTCACCGCTGGTGTATTGCTGGTCACCAGGTTTTCGAAGTTGCCACCGGTGGCATTGGTGATCGTTGCCTGCACGGTGCCGGCGTCTTTGTAAACGTCATCGGCTGGCGCCGGAACGGTCACGGTGCCGGTGGTTTTGCCGGCGTCGATGGTGATTACCGAGCCGTTGCTCAGGGTCACGGTCACCGGGGTGCCGGCGGCGTTGGTCAGGGTTGCGGTGTAGGTGATCGAACCACCTTCGGCCACGGTGCCGGTCGCGCTGAGCGACAGGTTGGTGGTGTCGATGGTGTCGGTCACCGTGGTGCTGACCGGCGTCTTGTCGGCGACGAGGTTTTCGTAGTTGCCGCCGCTGACGTTGGTGATCGAGTTGGTCAGCGGTGCATGACCATTCAACACGTCGTTCGGCGCGGTGGTGGTGACGGTCCCGGTGGTCTTGCCGATGTCGATGGTGATGGTCTGGCCGTTGGACAGGGTCACGGTCACTGGCGAACCGGTCACCGGCGCGCCGACAGTCGCGGTGTAGACAACATTGCCGCCCTCGGCCGCTGTTGCGGTCGCCGTCAGCTTCACGGTGGTGGTGTCGATGGTGTCGGTGACGCTGGTCACCGCTGGCGTGGTGCTGGTCACCAGGTTTTCGAAGTTGCCGCCGGTAGCCGATTTGATCGTGGCCTGAACGGTGCCGGCGTCTTTGTAAACGTCATCGGCTGGCGCAGGAACAGTCACGGTACCGGTGGTTTTGCCGGCGTCGATGGTGATCACTGCGCCGTTCGACAAGGTCACGGTGACTGGCGAGCCAGCGGCGTTGGTCAGGGTCGCGGTGTAGGTGATCTGGCCACCTTCAGCCACGGTGCCGGTCGCGGTCAGCGACAGGTTGGTGGTGTCGATGGTGTCAGTGACCGTGGTCGAAACCGGGGTTTTGTCGGCAACGAGGTTCTCGTAATTACCGCCGGTTACGCCGGTGATCGCATTGGTCAGCGGCGCGTGGCCAGTCAGCGCATCGTTCGGCGCGGTGGTGGTCACGGTGCCTGTGGTCTTGCCGACTTCGATGGTGATGGTCTGGCCGTTGGACAGGGTCACGGTCACTGGCGAACCGGTCACCGGCGCGCCGACAGTCGCGGTGTAGACAACATTGCCACCCTCGGCCGCTGTTGCGGTCGCCGTCAGCTTCACGGTGGTGGTGTCGATGGTGTCGGTGACGCTGGTCACCGCTGGTGTGGTGCTGGTCACCAGGTTTTCGAAGTTGCCACCAGTGGCGGACTTGATCGTGGCCTGTACGTTGCCGGCGTCCTTGTAGACGTCATCGGCCGGTGCAGGAACGGTCACGGTGCCGGTGGTTTTGCCCGCGTCGATGGTGATGACGGCACCGTTCGACAAGGTCACGGTGACTGGCGAGCCAGCGGCGTTGGTCAGGGTTGCGGTGTAGGTGATCTGGCCACCTTCAGCCACGGTGCCGGTCGCGGTCAGCGACAGGTTGGTGGTGTCGATGGTGTCAGTGACCGTGGTCGAAACCGGAGTCTTATCGGCGACCAGATTTTCGTAGTTGCCACCGCTCACGTTGGTGATGGCGTTGGTCAGCGGTGCATGGCCAGTCAGCACGTCGTTTGGCGCCGTCGTGGTTACGGTGCCGGTGGTCTTGCCGACTTCGATGGTGATCGACTGACCGTTCGACAGAGTCACGGTCACTGGCGAGCCGGTGACAGGTGCACCCACGGTCGCGGTGTACGTAACGTTCCCGCCTTCCGCCGCCGACTCGGTCGCGGTGAGTTTCACCGTGGTGGTGTCGATGGTGTCGGTCACGGTGGTGCTGACCGGAGTTTTATCAGCAACCAGATTCTCGTAGTTGCCACCGCTCACGTTGGTGATCGCGTTGGTCAATGGCGCGTGGCCGTTCAGCACATCGTTCGGTGCCGTGGTGGTCACGGTGCCGGTGGTTTTACCGACTTCGATGGTGATTTGCTGACCGTTCGACAGGGTCACGGTCACTGGCGAGCCGGTGACAGGTGCACCCACGGTCGCGGTGTACGTAACGTTCCCGCCTTCAGCCGCCGACTCGGTCGCGGTGAGTTTCACCGTGGTGGCGTCGATGGTGTCAGTGACCTGGGTCACCGCAGGAACCGTGCTGGTCACCAGATTTTCGAAGTTGCCACCGGTCGCGGACTTGATCGTCGCTTCCACGGTGCCGGCGTCCTTGTAGACGTCATCGGCAGGGGCCGGAACCGTCACGGTGCCAGTGGTTTTACCGGCCTCGATGGTGATCACGGCGCCGTTGCTCAGTGTCACAGTTACCGGAGTGCCGGCGGCGTTGGTCAACGTTGCGGTGTAGATGATCGAACCGCCCTCGGCGACCGAGTTGGTGGCGCTGAGGGTCAGGTTGGTGGTGTCGACGGTGTCGGTGACGGTGGTCGAAACCGGGGTCTTGTCGGCAACGAGGTTCTCGTAATTACCGCCGGTTACGCCGGTGATCGCATTGGTCAGCGGTGCATGGCCGTTCAGCGCATCGTTCGGTGCAGTGGTGGTCACGGTGCCGGTGGTCTTGCCGACTTCGATAGTGATTTGCTGACCGTTGGACAGGGTCACGGTCACAGGCGAACCGGTGACTGGAGCACCGACAGTCGCAGTGTAAGTAACGGTCCCGCCTTCAGCCGCCGACTCGGTCGCGGTCAGTTTGACCGTGGTGGTGTCGATGGTGTCGGTGACATTGGTCACGGCTGGCGTGTTGCTGGTCACCAGGTTCTCGAAGTTGCCACCGGTCGCGGACTTGATCGTCGCTTCCACGGTGCCGGCGTCCTTGTAGACGTCATCGGCTGGCGCAGGAACAGTGACGGTGCCAGTGGTTTTACCGGCTTCGATGGTGATCACCGCGCCGTTCGACAGGGTCACGGTCACCGGGGTACCAGCCGGGTTGGTCAGGGTCGCGGTGTAAACGATCGAGCCACCCTCGGCCACGGTACCGGTCGCACTGAGCGACAGGTTGGTGGTGTCGATGGTGTCGGTCACAGTGGTGCTGACCGGAGTTTTATCAGCAACCAGATTCTCGTAGTTGCCACCGCTCACGTTGGTGATCGCGTTGGTCAATGGCGCGTGGCCGTTCAGCACATCGTTCGGTGCAGTGGTGGTCACGGTGCCGGTGGTCTTGCCGACTTCGATGGTGATTTGCTGACCGTTGGACAGGGTCACGACCACCGGCGAGCCAGTTACCGGAGCGCCCACGGTCGCGGTGTAAGTAACGGTGCCACCTTCGGCGGCAGTTTCGGAAGCGGTCAGCTTCACGGTCGTCGTGTCGATGGTGTCGGTGACTTCGGTCACGGCCGGAACAGTGCTAGGCACCAGGTTCTCGAAGTTGCCACCGGTTGCATCCTTGATGGTGACTTCGACTTTGCCGGCGTCTTTGTAGACGTCATCGGCCGGGGCCGGAACGGTCACGGTTCCGGTGGTCTTGCCCGCTTCGATGGTGATCACGGCGCCGTTGCTCAACGTCACGGTCAGCGGCGTGCCGGCCGGGTTGGTCAGGGTCGCGGTGTAAACAATCGAGCCGCCCTCGGCCACGGTGCCGGTCGCGGTCAGCGACAGGTTGGTGGTGTCGACCGTGTCGGTCACGGTGGTGCTGACCGGCGTTTTGTCGGCCACCAGATTCTCGTAGTTGCCGCCGCTGACGTTGGTGATGGCGTTGGTCAGCGGTGCGTGACCGTTCAACGCATCGTTCGGTGCGGTGGTGGTCACGGTACCGGTGGTCTTGCCGAATTCGATGGTGATCGACTGACCATTGGCCAGGGTCACAGTCACAGGCGAGCCAGTCACAGGCGCACCCACGGTTGCGGTGTAGGTGACGGTGCCACCTTCGGCAGCTGTTTCGGAAGCGGTCAGCTTCACGGTCGTCGTGTCGATGGTGTCGGTGACTTCCGTTACGGCTGGCACGGTGCTCGGAACAAGGTTCTCGAAGTTGCCACCGGTTGCGTCCTTGATCGTGACTTCAACCTTGCCGGCGTCTTTGTAAACGTCATCGGCAGGTGCGGCAACAGTCACAGTGCCGGTGGTTTTGCCGGCTTCGATAGTGATGATTGCGCCGTTGCTCAACGTCACGGTCACCGGCGTGCCCGCCGGGTTGGTCAGAGTCGCGGTGTAAACAATCGAGCCGCCCTCGGCCACGGTGCCGGTCGCGGTCAGCGACAGGTTGGTGGTGTCGACCGTGTCGGTCACGGTGGTGCTGACCGGCGTTTTGTCGGCCACCAGATTCTCGTAGTTGCCGCCGCTGACGTTGGTGATGGCGTTGGTCAGCGGTGCGTGACCGTTCAACGCATCGTTCGGTGCGGTGGTGGTCACGGTACCGGTGGTCTTGCCGACTTCGATGGTGATCGACTGACCATTGGCCAGGGTCACAGTCACAGGCGAACCTGTGACAGGCGCGCCCACCGTGGCGGTATAGGTGACGGTGCCACCTTCAGCAGCGGTTTCGGTCGCGGTCAGTTTGACCGTAGTGGTATCGATGGTATCGGTGACGTTGGTCACGGCCGGAACGGTGCTCGGCACCAAGTTCTCGAAGTTGCCGCCGGTTGCGTCCTTGATCGTGACTTCGACTTTGCCGGCGTCTTTGTAGACGTCATCTTTCGGCGCATCGACGGTCACGGTGCCGGTGGTCTTGCCCGCTTCGATGGTGATCACGGCGCCGTTGCTCAACGTCACGGTCAGCGGCGTGCCGGCCGGGTTGGTCAGGGTCGCGGTGTAAACAATCGAGCCGCCCTCGGCCACGGTGCCGGTCGCGGTCAGCGACAGGTTGGTGGTGTCGACCGTGTCGGTCACGGTGGTGCTGACCGGGGTTTTGTCGGCCACGAGGTTTTCGTAGTTGCCGCCGCTCACGCCAGTGATTGAGTTGGTCAGCGGTTCGTGACCGTTCAGCACATCGTTCGGTGCCGTGGTGGTCACTGTGCCGGTGGTCTTGCCGACTTCGATGGTGATTTGCTGACCGTTGGACAGGGTCACGACCACCGGCGAGCCAGTTACCGGAGCGCCCACGGTCGCGGTGTAAGTAACGGTGCCACCTTCGGCGGCAGTTTCGGAAGCGGTCAGCTTCACGGTCGTCGTGTCGATGGTGTCGGTGACTTCGGTCACGGCCGGAACAGTGCTAGGCACCAGGTTCTCGAAGTTGCCACCGGTTGCATCCTTGATGGTGACTTCGACTTTGCCGGCGTCTTTGTAGACGTCATCGGCCGGGGCCGGAACGGTCACGGTTCCGGTGGTCTTGCCCGCTTCGATGGTGATCACGGCGCCGTTGCTCAACGTCACGGTCACCGGCGTGCCCGCCGGGTTGGTCAGTGTCGCGGTGTAGACGATCGAGCCGCCTTCAGCCACGGAGCCGGTCGCGCTCAGGGTCAGGTTGGTGGTGTCGACGGTGTCGGTGACAGTCGTCGAAACCGGGGTCTTGTCGGCCACGAGGTTTTCGTAGTTACCGCCGCTCACGTCAGTGATCGAGTTGGTCAGCGGCGCGTGGCCGTTGAGTACATCGTTCGGTGCGGTGGTGGTCACGCTGCCGGTGGTCTTGCCGACTTCGATGGTGATGGTCTGACCGTTGGCCAGGGTCACGGTGACCGGCGAACCGGTCACCGGTGCGCCAACGGTGGCGGTGTAAGTGACGGTGCCGCCTTCAGCGACCGAAGTGTCAGCGGTCAGTTTCACGGTCGAAGTGTCGATGGTGTCGGTCACTTCGGTAACCGCCGGGACAGTGCTCGGAACGAGGTTCTCGAAATTGCCGCCGGATGCATCCTTGATGGTGACTTCCACTTTGCCGGCGTCCTTGTAGACGTCGTCGGCAGGGGCCGGAACAGTCACGGTACCGGTGGTTTTGCCGGCCTCGATGGTAATCACCGCGCCGTTCGACAGGGTCACGGTGACTGGCGAGCCGGCGGCATTGGTCAGGGTCGCGGTGTAAACGATCGAACCACCCTCGGCCACGGAGCCAGTAGCGCTCAGGGTCAGGTTGGTGGTATCGACGGTGTCGGTGATCGTGGTCGAAACCGGCGTTTTATCGGCGACGAGGTTTTCGTAGTTGCCGCCTGTCACGCCAGTGATCGAGTTGGTCAGCGGCGGATTGCCAGTCAGCGCGTCATTCGGCGCGATGGTGGTCACGGTGCCGGTGGTTTTACCGACTTCGATGGTGATTTGCTGACCATTGGCCAGGGTCACAGTCACCGGCGAGCCAGTCACCGGTGCGCCCACGGTAGCGGTGTAAGTGACGGTGCCACCTTCAGCTGCCGATTCGGTCGCGGTGAGCTTCACTGTTGTGGTGTCGATGGTGTCGGTGACTTCAGTAACCGCCGGGACAGTGCTCGGCACCAGGTTCTCGAAGTTGCCGCCGGTGGTGCCGGTAATGCTGACTTCGACTTTGCCGGCGTCCTTGTAAACGTCATCGGCCGGCGCCGGAACGGTCACGGTTCCGGTGGTCTTGCCCGCTTCAATGGTGATGACGGAGCCGTTGCTCAACGTCACGGTCACCGGGGTGCCGGCAGGATTGGTCAGGGTTGCGGTGTATACGATCGAGCCACCTTCGGCCACGGAACCGGTCGCGGACAGCGACAGATTGGTGGTGTCGATGGAATCGGTAACGGTGGTGGTCGCCGGCGTGGTGTTCGGCACCAGATTCTCGAAGTTACCGCCGGTAGCACCGGTAATCGTGGTGCTGACGGTGCCGCCGTTGTTGTAGACGTCATTCGGTGCGGTCGGCACGTTGACGCTGCCGGTGGTCTGGCCGGCGCCGATGGTGATGGTCGAGCCGTTCGACAGGGTGACGGTCACCGGCGTCTGCGCCGGGTTGGTCAACGTCGCGGTGTAGGTGATCTGGCCACCTTCGACCACGGTGCCGGTAGCGGTCAGGGTCAGGCCGGTGGTGTCTTTCGAATCGACGATCGTGGTAACGGCCGGTGTCGGGTTCGGCACCAGGTTTTCGAAGTTGCCGCCCGTGGCACCGGTGATGGTGGTGGTGACGGTGCTGCCGTTGTTATAGACGTCATTCGGCGCGGTCGGCACGTTGACGGTGCCGGTGGTCTGGCCGGCGCCGATGGTGATGGTCGAGCCGTTCGACAACGTGACGGTGACCGGCGTCTGCGCCGGGTTGGTCAGCGTGGCGGTGTAGGTGATCTGGCCGCCTTCGGTCACGCTTGGCCCCGCCGTCAGGGTGACGGTGGTGGTGTCGATGGTGTCGGTGACCTGGGTCGTGGCCGGCGTGGTCGGCGGGGTCACGGTGATGCCGCTGCCGCCGGTAGTGCCGGTGACCGTCACGTCGATCTGGGTCGGGTCGTTATAGACAGTGTCGTTCGGTGCCAGTGGCACGTTAACGGTGCCGGTGGTGGAACCGGCCGGAATCACGATCACCGCGCCGTTGGACAGGGTGATGGTCAGGTCGGTCAGCGGCGCCTGGGTCAGGGTCGCGGTGTAGACCAGAACACCGCCGGCTTCGGTGATGGTCGGCGTGGCGCTGAGGCTCAGGGTCGATTCGCGCAGGGCGTTGGCGGTGGTGTCGGTGGTCTGGCCACCGGTGGTGTCCTGGGCAACCTGGCCGGCGGCGTTGATGCCTGCAGTCGGGAAGCCAATGGTCGGGTCGACGCGGCCCGCAGTCGCATCGAGCATCACGAAGCTGTGGCCGCCACCGGCGGCACCGCCAGTCCCCGCGGCGCTCGGGCCGGCCGCTGTGGCTTCAAGGGCGGTTGTCGGGTCGACACCGGCGGCGATGGCTTGTTGCAGCTCTTCAACCGACGGCGCGGCTTGCGCGGTGGCTTCGGCCAGGTCAGTGCTGGAGTCCGGGGTCTCGGCGCTCCACTGAGTGTCACGGCCCAGATCGATCGTGCGGCCATCGGCCAGTTCCAGGGACACGGCGCCGGAAACGCCGGTGTCGACCTGATCGCCGGCAAACAGCCGGTCGCCTTCAACGAGTACGCGACGGACGCCCTCTGGGGACACCACGAAAACCTGACCAACAATGCTTTTGACGATGGCAACAACACTGCTCATTGAAGACTCTCCGGGTGTCACGTTCAGTTGACTTCCATAGACCTGATGGCGATCTGTGCCGATTCAGTCTGGACGTACTTTTAAAAAAAATGAAACAAAGTTGACGCTGCTATTCGTCAATAAATTGGCTAGATTCTTTCGCTATTAACTTTATGCCAAACTATTGACCTTCTGGGAGCCATCCTAAACAATCGCCCCGGTAATGTCACATTGATATTTATGCGGCGACCTGCCCTTCAGCGTGTGATCCAGTTCCGGTTTTAAACTTTCCGACATACGGTCATTCCGGTTGCCATCTTCCGACGCAGCTCGACATTTTGCTGTGATTCAAGACAAGAAGTTCTGGGAAATCTTTACCATGCGTTCGCACCTGTTCAAGGCTCTACCCTTCGCTCTCGCCGCGTCTTTCGTACAAGCACAATCCTTACCAGAAGCCATGCAACAGGCGTTGGATGTCCATCCGGAAATCCAGGCAGGGGTCAACAGCCGACTGGCCGCGGATTATCAGTTAAAGGCTGCAAAAGGTGGATACCTGCCCAAAGTTGATCTGCTGGGCGGTTATGGCCGTGAAGGCACCGACAGTGTGACCACCCGCGCCAATGGTGGCGGCAATCACTGGGAAACCCTGAACCGCAGCGAGTCAAGTTTACGTCTCTCGCAAATGGTTTTTGACGGTTTTGCGACGTCCAGCGAAGTCGGGCGTCAACAAGCCACCGTCAACTCCCGCGCCTATTCATTGCTCGGCACTTCCGAGCGCACCGCGCTGACCGTGGCCCAGGTTTATCTGGACGTGCTCACCCGTCGCGAATTCGTGCGTCTGGCCGAAGAAAACCTCAAGAGCCACCAGCGCATCTACGACCAGATCCAGTTGCGCACCCAGCGCGGCGTCGGCAGCGGTGCCGACCTTGACCAGGCCGAAGCGCGGATGGCCCAGGCCCGCAACAACCTGATCACCGAGCAGACTAACCTCGCCGATTCGGAAACCAACTTCCTCAGCGCCGTCGGCCAGATGCCCGATCAGCTGGAGCGTCCGGCGCCGTTCATGGCGATGATGCCGGCCAACCTGAATGAAGCGCGCCAGCAGATGCTGGAAAACAGCCCGATCCTGCGCTCGGCCGAGTCCGATATCGCCGCTGCCGAAAAGCAGTACGAGACCGCCAAGTCGACCTTCTACCCGCGCTTCGACGCCGAGCTGGGCCGCACTGCCGACAACGATCTCGATGGCCAGAACGGTCACAACAATGAATGGCAGGCGATGCTGCGCATGCGCTTCAACCTGTATTCGGGCGGCAGCAACAAGGCGGATCTGGAGTCCAAGTCCTACCTGTCGAACCAGGCGCTGGACATCCGCAACAATGCCTTGCGTCAATTGAATGAAGAACTTGGCCTGGCCTGGAACGCCCTGAACAACGCCAATGCACAGGTGCCGATCGCTCAGCAATACGTTGATCACAGCACCGCGGTGCGCACCGCTTACCAGCGTCAGTTCAGCCTCGGCGAACGTACCCTGCTGGATTTGCTGGACAGCGAAAACGAGTTGTTCACCGCTTCGCGCCGTCTGGCTGAAATCAAAAACATTCAGTTATTTACTCAGTACCGAATCAAGGCGACCATGGGCGAATTGCTCAAGAGCCAGGGAGTGGTCGCACCTTTGGCATCCGTTGTGCAGAACGACGTGAAGCCCAAGGTCCAGCTGCCTGGGATGAATTGAGTTGTCCCTTTTCAACTGCTAAAGAGTGTCGAGCGTGGAATCAGAAGTCAGTCGAGTTCATCTCAGTCATGATCCACGCGCGTTGCACGACGATCCGTTACTGGATGGTCTGCTCGCTCTTTGCATGCTGCACCAGAAACCCGCCAGCGCGGCCATGCTGACCACCGGCCTGCCGCTACCCAAGCAACGCCTGAGTGTCGAGCTGCTGCCCCGTGCGGCGGCGCGCGCCGGGCTGCAGGGTCGGGTGCTGCAACGCAAGCTGGAAGAAATTCCGGCGATTGCCATGCCGGCGCTGTTGCTGCTCAAGGATGGCCGCAGCGCTGTCCTGCTCGGCTGGCAGGGCGAGAACGAAGCACGGGTGCTGCTCAGCGAAAGCGACGGCGGCGAGTCCCTGGTCAGCCGCGAACTGCTGGCCGACGACTACACCGGCAAAGTGTTTTTCGCCCAGCCCCAGCACAAATTCGACGTCAACCACGGCACGCTGATCCCGCGTGCGCGCTCTTGGTTTCGCGACACCCTCAAGCGTTCGCGCTGGCTGTACGCCGACGCCATCGCCGCCAGTTTCCTGATCAACATCATCGCCATGGCCGCGCCGCTGTTCGTGATGAACGTCTACGACCGCGTAGTACCGAACCAGGCCGAAGCGACCCTGTGGGTGCTCGCGCTGGGCATCACCGGCGCCTATCTGTTCGACCTGATCCTCAAGAGCCTGCGCAGCCTGTGTCTGGATCTGGCCGGCAAGAAAACCGACCTGATCATCTCCGCCACGCTGTTCGAACGCATCGTCGGCATGGCCATGAAATACCGGCCGGCGCGGGTCGGCAGCTTTGCCCAGAACATTCACGAGTTCCAGAGCCTGCGCGACTTCCTCGCCTCGCTGACCCTGACCAGCCTGATTGACCTGCCGTTCACCATTCTGATCTTCATCGTCATCGCCATTCTCGGTGGGCATCTGGTGTGGATTCCGGTGCTGGCCTTCCCGATTGCGCTGCTGATCGGCTACGCCTTGCAGAAGCCGCTGGTGGCAACCATGGAACGCACCATGGCGCTGGGCGCGGAGCGTCAGTCGAGCCTGATCGAAACCCTCGCCGGCCTCGACGCGGTGAAGGTCAACAACGCCGAAAGCGAGCGCCAGTACCAGTGGGAACAGACCATCGGCACCCTCAGCCGCCTCGAGCTGCGGGTGAAGATGCTCTCGGGTCTGGCGATGAACATCACCCTGCTGATCCAGCAACTGGCCGGGGTGATCATGATCGTCTTCGGCGTGTACCAGATCATCGCCGGCAACCTGAGCATGGGCGGCCTGATCGCCTGCTACATGCTCAGTGGCCGCGCCCTCAGCCCGCTGGCGTCGCTGTCCGGTCTGCTGACCCGCTACCAGCAGGCACGGGTGACCATGACTTCGGTCGATCAGATGATGGAGCTGCCGCAGGAGCGTAACTTCGAAGAGCGCCCGCTGAGCCGCAAGGTCCTGCAAGGTGCGATCGAATGCCGCCAGCTCAGCTTCACCTACCCGGAGCAACAGAACCCGGCGTTGAAGAACATCAACCTGGTGATTCGTCCCGGCGAGAAGATCGGCATCATCGGCCGCAGCGGTTCCGGCAAAAGCTCACTGGCGAAACTGCTGGTCGGCCTGTACCAGCCGGACGACGGCGCGTTACTGGTAGACGGCGTGGACATCCGCCAGATCGACGTCAGCGAGCTGCGCTACAACATCGGCTACGTGCCGCAGGACATCCAGCTGCTGGCCGGCACCCTGCGCGACAACCTGATTTCCGGCGCCCGTTACGTCGAGGATGAGTTGGTCCTGCAAGCGGCCGAACTGGCCGGCGTCCACGAATTCGCCCGCCTGCACCCGCAGGGCTATGAACTGCAGGTCGGCGAGCGCGGGCAGAACCTGTCCGGCGGTCAGCGCCAGAACGTCGCGCTGGCCCGGGCGTTGTTGCTCAATCCGCCGATTCTCTTGCTCGACGAACCGACCAGCGCCATGGACAACACCGGCGAAGAGCGCCTCAAGCAACGCCTCGCGGCGGTGGTGGAAAACAAGACCGTGGTGCTGGTGACGCACCGGGCATCGCTGCTGTCGCTGGTTGATCGCCTGTTGGTGGTCGACCGTGGACAGATTCTCGCCGACGGCCCGAAAGCGGCCGTCATGGAAGCGTTGAAGAAGGGGCAGATCAGTGTTGCTTAAGTCGGGTTTCAAGGATTCGATCCGCCGCTACTTCAAGGGCTCGGCATCGCTGCAGGGGCAGCCGCTGCCAGAGGTCAACAAGGCTTTGATCGAGGACGCGCCGCGTGTGGTGCGCCTGACGATCTGGGCGATCATCGGTTTCTTCGTGTTCCTGATGCTGTGGGCCAACTTTGCCGTCATCGACGAAGTGACCAAGGGCGACGGCAAGGCGATTCCCTCGTCGAAGATCCAGAAAATCCAGAACCTCGAGGGCGGGATCGTCTCCGAGCTGTTCGTCAAGGAAGGCCAGATCGTCGAGGCCGGCGCGCCACTGGTGCGGCTTGATGACACGCGATTCGTGTCCAACGTCGGCGAAACCGAAGCGGATCGCTTGTCGATGCTGCTACGGGTCGAGCGCCTGAGCGCCGAGGTCGATGACCGTCCGCTGAATTTCCCCGAGGACGTGCTCAAAGCCGTGCCGGGTCAGGCGAAGAGTGAAGAGTCGCTGTACATCAGCCGTCGTCAGCAATTGCACGACGAGGTCGGTGGTTTGCAGGAGCAGTTGATCCAGCGCCAGCAAGAGCTGCGCGAATTCACCTCGAAGCAGGCGCAATATCGCCAGCAACTGGGTCTGCAACGCCAGGAAATCAACATGTCCGAGCCGCTGGTGGCCCAGGGCGCGGTGTCGCCGGTGGAAGTGCTGCGACTCAAGCGTGCCGAAGTGGAAACCCGTGGTCAGCTCGACGCCACCACGCTGGCGATCCCGCGCGCCGAATCGGCGATCAAGGAAGTGCAGCGCAAGATCGACGAGACCCGTGGCAAATTCCGCAGCGAAGCCCTGACTCAGCTCAACGAAGCGCGCACCGACTTGAACAAGGCCCAGGCCACCGGCAAGGCGCTGGAAGACCGGGTCAGCCGTACGCTCGTTACTTCGCCGGTGCGGGGTATCGTCAACAAGATGCTGGTCAACACCATCGGCGGCGTGATCCAGCCGGGCAGCGACCTGCTGGAAATCGTACCGCTGGACGACACCCTGCTGGTCGAAGCGAAGATCCGCCTGCAGGACATCGCGTTCCTGCATCCGGGCCAGGAAGCCACGGTGAAATTCACCGCGTATGACTACACCATCTACGGCGGTTTGAAGGCCAGGCTGGAGCAGATCGGCGCCGACACCATCACCGATGAAGACAAGAAAACCACCTACTACGTCATCAAGCTGCGCACCGAGCGCAGCCATCTCGGCACTGACGAGAAGCCGTTGCTGATCATCCCGGGGATGGTGGCGTCGGTGGACATCATCACCGGCAAGAAGACGGTGCTGAGCTATTTGCTCAAGCCGATCATCCGGGCGCGGGCCGAGGCGTTGCACGAACGCTAGATTTTCATTTGCCCTTCACGCCTCATCGCTGGCAAGCCAGCTCCCACAGGAATCTCTGCTGGAACACGATCGTGTGCTCACCAAAGAATTCTGTGAGAGCGGGCTTGCCAGCGATGCGTCAGGTTGAACACCGCATACCTGTCAGTAAGTGACACAAATGGTCACTCACCATTCGGTCCATTCCTAAGCGATCGCCATATGGTTATTCGTTAACGGTATTTAAATTCCGCTTGTTATAGCTATAAAGTCAGCCTCCTGCGTACCTGCCGACCAATCGGCGCGCCGCACGACACTGGGGCGTGCAGCGCTGATTTTCTGATCTGCTAGCATTGCGTGCGAATCAATCCTGATCGGTCATGAGTGCTCAGCATGCAACTCCCGGACATGAACCTGTTGGTCGCCCTCGACGCCTTGCTCGACGAAGGCAGCGTGGTCGGTGCCGCACGGCGGATGAACCTCAGCCCGGCGGCCATGAGCCGTACGCTGACGCGGATTCGCGAAGCCATTGGCGATCCGGTTCTGGTGCGTGCCGGACGCGGTTTGGTGCCTACGCCCAAGGCTCTGGAGTTGCGCGAGCAGGTGCGCGATGTGGTCGAGCAGGCGGCGCTGCTGTTTCGCTCGGCGGATGCCGTTGAACTGGGCACGTTGCGCCGGCGCTTCAGCATTCGCGCCAACGATTTTTTCGTCGGCGTGTACGGCGGCAAACTGTTCGACACCCTCGATCAATTGGCGCCGCACTGCGAATTGCGCTTCGTTCCCGAAGGTGACGGCGACGATGAAGCCTTGCGCGAAGGGCGGATCGACCTGAGCGTGAGCAACACCCGCCCGGTGACCCCGGAAGTCAAAATACAGAACCTGTTTTCCACCCACTTCGTCGGGCTGGTGCGCGAGGACCATCCGCTGCTGGATGGCGAGATCACCGCCGAGCGGTACGCCGGGTTTTCCCACATCAGCATGTCCCGCCGGGGCATTGCCCGGGGGCCTATCGACACCGCGTTGAATGCCCTGGGCCTGGAGCGGCGAGTCGCAGTGATCGCGCCGAGTTTCCACGCGGCAATGTTCGCGCTGCCGGATTCCGACCTGATCCTGCCGGTGCCCAAGGAAGCGCTGCTCAGCGTGCGACGGCTGGGTTTGAAGCTGCGCTCGTTCGATCTGCCGATCCCGCTGCCGACGCTGATGCTGACCCAGGCCTGGCACCCGCGTTTCGACAAGGATCCGGCCCATCGCTGGCTGCGCGAAACCCTCAAGACCTGCTGCGATGAAACCTGGCTGGCGGCGCAGCCCTGAGAGTTGCGTCTGATGCACTTATAAACTGCCGAGAAGTCAATTTTCGTCAGCACTAAGCCCTACTACCATGCTCCGGTATTTTTCCCTCCGGAGTTTGCCTGCATGACATCCCTGACGGTTACGGCGCCGATTGCCGCTGCCGCTCCGATGGCCGCCGCGCCACCGGTGTTCGGGGCGCGGATCATCATTGGTCTGGTCGGCGTGCTGCTGGCGGTGCTGGTGTCGGGTCTCAACGAGATGGTGACCAAGGTCGCCCTGGCCGACATTCGCGGCGCCCTGAGCATCGGCTACGACGAAGGCACCTGGCTGGTCGCCGGCTACACCGCGATGTCGGTGGCGGCCATGGCGTTCGCGCCGTGGTGCTCGGTGACCTTTTCCCTGCGTCGCTTCACCCTGTGCGCCATTGGCGTGTTCACCCTGCTCGGGGTGCTCTGCCCGTTCGCCCCGAACTACGAAAGCCTGCTGCTGATGCGCATCCTGCAAGGTCTGGCTGGCGGCGCGTTGCCGCCAATGTTGATGACCGTTGCGCTGCGGTTTTTGCCGGCCAACATCAAGCTTTACGGTCTGGCCGGTTATGCCCTGACCGCCACCTTCGGCCCAGGCCTTGGTGCGCCGCTGGCGGGGTTGTGGACTGAATACGTCGGCTGGCAGTGGACTTTCTGGCAAATCATCGTGCCGTGCCTGATTGCCATGGCGATGGTCGCCTGGGGCATTCCACAGGATCCACTGCGCCTGGAGCGGCTCAAGTCGTTCAACTGGAAAGGCCTGCTGCTGGGCTTTCCGGCGATCTGCATGCTGGTGATCGGCCTGTTGCAGGGCAATCGTCTGGACTGGTTCGAGTCGAATCTGATCTGCGCTTTGCTCGGCGCCGGTTCGCTGTTGCTGGTGGCGTTTCTGATCAATGAATGGTCGCAGCCGATTCCGTTTTTCAAGTTGCAGATGCTCGGCATTCGCAATCTGTCGTTCGCGCTGATGACGCTGGCCGGCGTGCTGGTGGTGCTGTTGGCGGTGGTGCTGATTCCATCGAGTTATCTGGCGCAGGTGCAGGGTTACCGGCCGGTGCAGACCGCGCCGATCATGCTGCTGGCGGCGTTGCCGCAACTGATCGCGCTGCCGCTGGTGGCGGCGCTGTGCAACCTGCGTTGGGTCGATTGCCGCTGGGTGCTCGGCATCGGTTTGAGCATGTTGACGCTCTCCTGCCTGGGCGGCTCGCAGCTGACTTCGGTGTGGATTCGCGACGATTTCTACGTCCTGCAATGGCTGCAGATTTTCGGCCAGCCGATGGCGGTGCTGCCATTGCTGATGCTGTCGACCGGCAGCATCCAGCCGCAGGACGGGCCTTTCGCTTCGGCGTGGTTCAACACCGTGAAAGGCCTGGCGGCGGTGGTCGCCACCGGCGTGATCGAGGCGCTGACCACTTCGCGCCTGCATTTTCACTCGACGATGCTGGTCGATCGCCTCGGCAATTCGCCGCTGGCCGCCAGCAATGACCCCGGCCTCGCTCATCGCCTGCATGAACAGGCGGTGGTGCTGACTTCTTCGGATCTTTACCTGTGCATGGCTGGCGTCGCGGTGGCGCTGATCCTGCTGATTTTCTGGCTGCCGACGCGGATCTTCCCGCCGCGCGCGCCGACCTGACTGAAATAGAAGGTTCTTATGACGACTCAAGCAAAGCAAAAACTCGCGGTGGCTGTGGCCGCTGCGCTGGCGGTCGGTGTGCTGGTGTATCTGGCGATGCCCGGTCTGTTCGGCAAGCGCACTCAACAGAACACCAATGATGCCTTTGTCTCCGCCGACTTCACTCTGGTGGTGCCGCGTGTGGCGGGGTTCATCAAAGAAGTGCTGGTGGAAGACAACCAACAGGTCAAGGCCGGCCAGTTGCTGGCGCTGATCGATGACCGCGACCTGCGCGCCGCTGCAGAGGCCGCCGATGCGCAAACCCTGGTGGCTCGCGCTCAACTGCAGAACGCCAAGGCCACGCTGGAGCGCCAGACCTCGGTGATCGCTCAGGCGCAGGCGTCGGTGGTGTCGGCCAAGGCTGAAATGGCTTTCGCCCAGCAGGAATTGAACCGCTACAACCACCTCGCCGGCGTCGGTGCCGGCACCGTGCAGAACGCGCAACAGGCGCGCACCCGGATCGATCAGGCTTCTGCGCGTCTGGACACGGCCACGGCGAAACTGGCGGCGGAACGTAAGCAGGTCGAGATTCTGACGGCGCAGCGCGATGCCGCCGAAGGCAGTTTGAAACACGCTCAGGCCGCGCTGGAAATCGCCAGTTTCGAGCTGTCATACACGCGCATCACCGCGCCTCAGGACGGCATGATCGGCGAACGCGCGGTGCGGGTCGGCGCCTATGTGACGCCGGGCAGCAAACTGCTGGCGGTGGTGCCGCTGAAACAGGCCTATGTGGTCGCCAACTTCCAGGAAACTCAACTGACTGATGTGCAGCCGGGGCAGGACGTTGTCGTGCGGGTCGACAGCCTCGGCGGCGAAGCCCTCACCGGCCGCGTCGAGAGCATCGCTCCGGCCACCGGCGTGACCTTCGCGGCGGTCAAACCGGACAACGCCACCGGCAACTTCACCAAAGTCGTGCAGCGGATTCCGGTGAAAATCCTGCTGGAGCCTGGCCAGCCGCTGGCCGAACGCTTGCGGGTGGGAATGTCGGTGGAGGCGAGCATTGATACCAAAAGCCCGGCGACGTCGATGCGTGAGGTGACGCAGCGATGAAGCACCTTCAGTCCATGACCGTGGTCCTGAGTCTCTCGGCGTTGGCGGCCTGCACCGTCGGCCCGGATTTTCAGAAGCCCGAAGCCACGCGGATTGCCGAGTGGGCAAAACCGTCAAAAACCGCCGTCAGCAAGACTGTCAGCGAACCGTTGAACGAGCGCTGGTGGGAAGTCTTTCACGACGCGCAACTGTCGGCCCTGACCCAGCGCGCCTTGCGCAGCAACCTTGACCTGCAACTGGCCAGCAGCCGCCTGCAACAAAGCCGCGCGGCCCGTCAGGTGATCACCGCCGATCGTTATCCAACGACTGCCGCCACCGGCAGCTACGCTCGCAAACGAAACAGCGGCGAAGGCCTGAACGATCCGTCCGGGCACAATGGCGATTCTGCGTTCAACCTGTGGGATGCCGGATTCTCCGCCTCTTGGGAACTGGATTTCTGGGGCCGTGTGCGCCGGGAAACCGAAGCCGCCGATGCCAACCTCGAGGTCGCGGAAAACGACCGTCGCGGCGTGCTGCTGGCGGTACTCGCGGACACCGCGCAGAACTACATCCAGTTGCGCGGCGTGCAAAACACCCGCGCGGTCACCGAGCAGAATCTCGATTTGGCGCGGCACAGCCTGAAACTCTCGCAACTGCGCCTCAACGACGGCGTGGCCACCGATCTCGACGTCGCCGAAGCGGCCGCACAAGTGGCGGCCATCGAATCGCGGCTGCCGGCACTGGAGCAACGTCAGGCGCAACTGATCAACGCCATCAGTCTGTTGATGGGTGAACCGCCGCAGGCTCTGTCCAAAGCGTTATCCACAGATGCCCCAGTGCCACAGTCGCCACTGACTGTCGCCATCGGCTTGCCGTCGCAACTGGCCGAGCGCCGCCCGGACATCCGCCAGGCCGAAGCCCGGTTGCACGCCGCCACCGCCAATATCGGCGTGGCCAAGGGCGATTTCTATCCGCGCATCACCCTGTCCGGCAATCTCGGTTCGCAGGCCATGCAACTCAGCGACTTCGGTTCCTGGGGCTCACGCGCCTTCGGCATCGGCCCGCAATTCAGCCTGCCGCTGTTCGACGGCGGCCGCTTGCGCGGCGTGCTGCAACTGCGTGAGGCCCAGCAGCAGGAAGCGGCGATCGGTTATCAACAGACCGTCCTGCGTGCCTGGCACGAAATTGACGACCAATTGACCGCGTACAACGCCAGCCAGCGCCGGCGCGACAGCCTCGCCGAAGCCGTGCGCCAGAACCAGATCGCCCTGCGCACCGCGCAACAGCAATACGTCGAAGGCGTGGTCGACTTCGTCAACGTCCTCACCGTGCAAGGCGCACTGCTCGCCACCCAGGAACAATGGGTGGAAAGCTCCACCGGCGTTTCACTGGCGATGGTCGGCCTGTACCGGGCGTTGGGTGGGGGATGGGAGTCGGTGTATCCGGTGGGAGTTCTCGCTACCAGTAATCCGGTTTGATCGCTGGCTTCTTATGAGTGGGGACTCGGTGGGGAAATTGGTGCATCAGCAATTCTTCAGCGGTGATGACACGTCGTATCCAATGCGAGTGATCTTTCATCGAGCCAGGAGAGGGGCGATTGAGCCCGGCTCTATGGGGAAGTACGACACCCACTACTACTCCGGGAAAGTCTGAGCGTATAGCTCGTAACGCGGGGGTCATGTCGGTGTCGCTGGAGACCAGCACTATCTGGTCGAGACGCTCATCGGGATCGAGCAGCGACTGACGACATGCTGTGCGATACATGCTGATTGCGATGTGAACGTCAGTTTCCTTTTCTTCGAGCTTCCAGATGTCGACTTTGTCCTGGCGTGAAGCGCCAGTGTTTCTATCGATAAACCTGGGAGCCTTGGCCGGCTCAAGGTGATGGCGGCCAAAGTGCACTGAGACATTGGTTGATCTCAAGGCCCTGATGTAGGTGTCCTGGGCTTCCTTGGAAACGCGGCCGCGAGTTGCCAGTTCAGGTTTGATGGGGGAGGTGAAATAGTCGATCGAGATGACGGAGCTTTTTGGATTTTCTATGTGGGCCACATGAATCAACAAGCCTCTGAGATTGAGCCACTTGTAGGGTGTACCTGCCAGAAGCCCATAGAACATGTTGTAGCCATCTACAAAGAAAGCAGTTCGCACAAATCGATCCTCAGAAACGAAAAAACCGGCCTAAGCCGGTTTCTTCACCCCAACTGCCAGCGAACTGAATCGCTACGTACGGGGTTGAGTAAGGCAATCCTAGATTGAGTGCGTCATGCAGGTCAACCGTCGTTTTATCATTCCCTCACCCAGCTGTTTTATCTTCAGCGCCGGCTCATCAGATTTGTTGTCTCGTCTCGTCAGGGGTCAAGGTTTTCCAAAGCTTCTGTATGAGCAATTGTTGCCCGCTCGGAGGCAAAGCCTGCTGTTTGTCATGATTTTTCTTTTGGAGTGGAGGTTATTTCCTAAGCATTTGTAGGAAGAAGCAATCAGCCTACGCCTCTGCAACAACTCAACCGTAAAAACGAAAAATCGGCTATTTGTGAAACATTACATTTCCAAGGTGTGATGGCCTTTCGCTTGACGCTAATTGCCGCTGTCGTAGACTCCGAGCATCCGTCAGGGAGTAACGGTTATGCGGCGTTTTCGTGGTTGGGTTGTCGGGTTGTCCTTTGTTACGTGTGCAGTTCAGGCTCAAACGCCCGCGCCAGACGATCCGCTGCTGGATAACGGCGGGGCCGCGAATGCGTCGGCCAGCAGTGAAGCGCGCGGTGTGTTGCGAGCGAGGGATCAGGCGACCCTGGCCAGCGAGTTGTCGGGGCGGATTGTCGAGTTGCCGTTCAGCGAGGGCGAGTCGTTCAAGAAGGGCGATACTCTGGCGCGTTTCGACTGTTCGGCCTATCAGGCTCAGTTGAATGCTGCGCAGGCCGCCAGCCGTGGCGCCAGTGAAGAGTTGGCGCACAACCGGCAACTGGCGGCGCTCAATTCCGTCGGGCGTTTCGAAGTGGCCCGGGCCGAAGCCAAGGTCAGCGAAACTCAGGCGCAATCTCAGGTTTATCAAGTCCAGGTCAAACGCTGCAGCGTGGTCGCGCCCTTCGATGGGCAAGTGGTCGAGCGCAAGGTAAAGCGTTATGAAAGCGTGCCGGCCGGGGCGCCGCTGCTCGATGTGGTCGACAACCGCACCCTGGAAATCCATCTGCTGGTGCCGTCGCGCTGGATGGCCAGGCTCAAGCCCGGTCAGTCGTTCAGCTTCGTGCCCGACGAAACCGGTCAGCCGATCGACGCCACGGTCAAACGCCTCGGTGCGCGGATCGACGAAGGCAGTCAGACCCTGTTGCTGGTCGCAACACTCCCCGAAGCCAAAGGCTTGCTTGCCGGCATGAGCGGCACCGCGCGCTTCCCGGAGCTTAAGTGAACGCCCCGGTGAGCGGCGCCGCCGAGCAGGTGTTCGCGCGGTTTCTCGATCTTGAACGGCAGACCCGCGCCGCCCATGACATTTCGCAACTGGCCTACAGCCTGGTCAATGACGGCCAGTCGCTGTTCGGTTTTCGCCATGCGGCGCTGCTGATCGCCGGCAAGGTGCGGGCGGTGACCGGGGTCAGCGCAGTGGAGCCGAATGCGCCGTTCGTGGCGTTCGTCGAGCAGGCCGTGGCACAACTGTTCAAGCAGGATGTGCTGAAACAGGCGCGGGTGATCCCGCCGGAAATGGTCGGCGAATCGATTCAGGCCGACTGGCGCAGTCTGTCGGCCATGCAAGTGTTCTGGCTGCCGCTGATCGACCGACAGGGTCAGGTGTTTGGCGGTTTGTGGCTGGCCCGTGATCTGCCGTGGAATCCTTCTGAACAAGTGCTGCTGTCGCAGCTGGGCGACACCTACAGTCATGCCTGGCTGGCGTTGCAACCGCGCAAGCCGTGGCGGCTGCGCTGGACCCGCAAACGTCAGGTGGCGCTGGTCGCCGTGTTGCTGCTCGGGCTGTTGATCCCGGTGCGTCAGTCGGTGCTGGCACCCGCCGAAGTGGTACCTCAGGGCGGGCGCGTTGTCGCCGCGCCGCTGGACGGGGTGATCGCCGAGTTTCTGGTCAAACCCAACCAGAGCGTGAAAACCGGCGACCTGCTGCTGCGCTTTGAAAGCACGACGCTGAAGGCTCAGGCCGATGTCGCCGAGCGTGCGCTCGGGGTTGCCGAAGCGGAGCTCAAAGCCAATTCCCAGCGCTCGTTTGTTGATGCCGAATCCAGCTCCCGGGTCGATCTGCTGGCCGCCCGCGTCGAACAGAAACGCGCCGAACGCGACTACGCCCGCGAACTGCTCAACCGCAGCGAAGTGCGCGCCGAGCGCGATGGCATTGCGGTGTTCGCCGATGCCGAGCGCTGGACCGGCAAACCGGTGCAGACTGGCGAACGGCTGATGGAGATCGCCGACCCGAGCCAGGCCGAACTGCGTATCGAGCTGGCCGTGGGCGATGCGATCTCGCTGGAGCCGGGCGCCGAAGTCGCGCTGTTTCTCGACAGCGACCCGTTGCAGCGCCACCTCGCCACCCTCGAACGTTCGGCCTACGAGGCGCAGCCCACCGCCGGCGGCCAATTGGCCTATCGGCTGGACGCCGGTTTTGCCGACGCCCCGCCGCGTATCGGCCTGCGCGGCACCGCCAAAATATTCGGCGACCGCGCGCCGCTGGCCCTGTACCTGCTGCGGCGTCCGCTCGCCGGGCTGCGCCAGAGCGTGGGCCTGTAAATGACTCTGCCGAGCCTGCGTGCCGACCTGCAATTGTCGCCCGCGGCGCCGGCACTGGACGGTTCGCCGCGCTGGACCCTGGCCGACCCTGTGCGCGGGCGCTACTTCAAACTTGGTGCGGCGGCGATGCGCCTGTTGCGCCACTGGTCGCTGGGCGATCCCGAACAAGTGCTGCGCGCCGCCAACCGTGAACCTGGGCTGCCTCTCGACGCCAGCGAGCTGGCGCAACTGCTGGAGTTCCTGCGCGGACATGACCTGATCAGCGCACTCGACGAACAGCAGCGCGCCAGCTATCGGCTCAAGGCCCTCGTGCAACGCCAGAGCCTGTGGAAAATCCTGCTGCATCAATATCTGTTCTTCCGCATTCCACTGTGGCGCCCGGACGCTTTTCTCAACCGTGCCTGGCCGTGGCTGGAGCGCTTCGGTCCGAAGATGTTGCGTTATGGTCTGCCGGCGACGCTGGCGCTCGGGGTGTTTCTGGTGTCGCGGGACTGGCAGCGGTTCGTCGGCACTTTTCCGCACCTGTTCAGCCTCGGTGGCGCGATCGCGTTCGGCGTCGCGCTGTTTTTCGCCAAGCTGTGTCACGAGTTCGGTCATGCGTTCATGGCCAAGCGCGCCGGGTGTCGGGTGCAGAGCATGGGCGTGGCATTCATGGTCCTGCTGCCGATGTTCTACACCGATGTCAGCGATGCCTGGCGGGTCAATGACCGACGCGCGCGACTGCTGATCGGTGCCGGTGGCGTGCTGGCGGAATTGCTGCTGGCGAGCCTTGCGCTGCTGGTCTGGTCGTTCCTGCCGGACGGGCCCGGTCGCACGGCGGCGTTCATGCTCGCCAGCGCGACGTGGATCACCACGCTGGTGGTCAATCTCAACCCGTTCATGCGCTTCGATGGTTACTTTTTGCTCAGCGACTTGTGGGAAGTCGACAACCTCCAGGGCCGGGCCTTTGCCCTGTGTCGCTGGCGGCTGCGGGAATTTCTGTTCGGCTATGGCGCACCGGCGCCGGAGCCTTGGTCGCCGACGATGCAGCGGCGTTTGCTGATCTGGGGGTATGGCTCGTGGTTATGGCGTGCGGCGTTGTTTTTCGGGATCGCGCTGGCGGTCTATCACCTGTTCTTCAAGGTGTTGGGGATCTTCCTGATGCTGGTGGAACTGGTGTGGTTCATCTTTCTGCCGATCATGAGTGAGTGGCGCCAGTGGTGGAGCCGCCGCGAACAGGCTCACGGCCCCCGCGTGCTGCTCAGCAGCCTGGCGGTACTCGGTTTGTTGCTGGTGCTGATCGTGCCGTGGCGCAGCTCGGTCGAGTTGCCGACGATGCTCGAGGGCGGTCGCGCCAGTGCCTTGCACGCGCCGACAGCGGCGCGGGTCAAAGCCGTGAAGGTCGCGGATGGTCAGACCGTTGCTCAGGGCGACGTGCTGATCGAACTGGAATCGCCGGACCTCGATTCGCGGCAGGCCATCGTCCGCCGGGAAATCCGCATCCAGCAATTGCTGATGCGTCGGCAGGCCGGCCGCAGTGAAACCGCTGCCGATGCCGGCATCGTCGAGCAGCGTCTCGCCGAAGCGGTGGCGGAATATCGCGGCCTGACCGCCCAACGCGAACGTCTGCTGTTACGCGCGCCCCATGCCGGCACCGTGCGTGACCTGCTGCCGAACCTGACGCCGGGCCGCTGGCTGTCGAGCAAGGATGCGCTGGCGCGGGTGGTCGAGGACGGCACGCGACTGCGCGGTTATCTGGCCGAAGCCGAACTGTGGCGAGTCAAGCCCGGGGCTACCGGGCGGTTTATCGCCGACGACCCGATGCATGCCGCCATCGCGGTGCAACTCAATGAAATCGACACCAACGGTGTGGCTTATGTCGATCAGGAGGCGCTGACCTCCGATCACCACGGACCGATTGCCGTGCGCCGCGATCAGCAGCAACGGGCGGAACCGGTGCAGGCGCAATACGGCGTGCGTTTGACTACGCTGGATCAGGCACCGACCCCGGTGCAGCCGCTGCGCGGCGTGGTGGTGTTGCAGGGCAGCGGCGAATCGGTGCTCGGTGTGGCCTGGCGCCGAATGGCGGCGTTGGGGGTCAGGGAAAGCGGTTTCTAGGGAGCATGAAGATGACGGACAACCTGGCGGCGGACGGATTGGTGGTGCGGCCTTCGCGGGCGACTGACGGGCCGTTTCTGCAAAGCCTGTATCAGTCGGCGCGGCCGGATCTGCAATGGATCGACGGCGAGCAGGAACAGGTACAGCAAATCGTTGCCCAGCAGTTTCAGGTGCAGGAGCAGGGCATGGGTGAAAACCATCCCGACGCCATGCACTACATCGTAGAAAAACTCGGCACCGCCATCGGTGCACTCAGCACCGATTTCGGCGTCAATGAAATTCGCGTGTTGTACCTCGCCTTCATTCCCCAGGCCCGGGGCAAGGGTTACGGACGAACCGTGCTGCAAGGCGTGCAAAAAGCCGCGCAGCAAGTGCGCTGCCCGGTGGCGACGGTGGTCTGGGCCAACAACCCCCATGCGCGCCAGCATTACCTGGCGCTGGGGTTTGCCGTGGAAGAGCGCAATCCGGCGGCAGAGCGGTTGGTGTGGTACCCGCAGTGAGTCGGGGTTTCAGTTGAAGGAAATGCAGAAATAACCCAACTGCGGATCCCGCCCCATCGCCGGCACCCGCGACACGAAAATATCCTCCACCCGGCCGAGCTCCGGCAGTTCCAGCGTGCATAAACCGTCGACGAATTCGGTCGGCACCAGGCTGTTGAATTCGAGGCAGAAGGGCATCCGTTCGCTGTAGCGGGTTTTTGCCGCCGGAACCTCATCAAGGTGCTCGATCTGAATCGGCAATGCCGTGCCATCGGGCAGGTGCAGCGTGCGTTGCTGTCCGAGCAACGGCTGGACGTGTTGAATCTGAACCGTTTGCAGCATGGTCTGACTCCAGTGAAAAAAAGAACGGCCGGGGCTGTGAAGCCCCCGGCGTTTGCTCAGTTGCGCGACGGGAACAGGCCGTTGAGGGCAACGCTGAAGTTGAGGACCAGGGCCGGGTTCAGGATCGGCAGTGGCTGACTGCCGCCGGTGGAGGAAATGTCACCGGTGACGGTGGTGGTCACACCCTTGAGTGGCACCGGCGTGGCGCCTTGGGCGTCAGAGTAAATGTTCGCCGAGCCCGGACCGCCGCCGGACGCGCCGAGGTACGAGTTGGTGGCGGTCGGCACGGTCGCCGGATTGCTGGCAGGTACGGCCAGCGACAAGGCCGTGTTGGCGGTGAGGCCGGTCATGGCATGAGTGTGGTTGGGCATGTTGGCGATGGTGGCAGTGACGTTTTCGGTGCCGTACACCTGACCGATGACGCGCGGTGTCAGACCCAGGCCATTGCCTTGTGCGACAGGCACGCGACCTTGCAGGTTGGGCAGTTGAAAGTTGGTCGTGCCATTGCCGCCGTAGTAAGTGCCCAGCAAGGCGAACAGCGCCTGGTATTGCGAGATGCTCAGGATTTGCCCGTTGCACAAGGCCCAGCCACTGGGGGCAAAGTTGAAGGCGAACGGTTGAATCGTACCCATAAAGACTTCCATGGTTCCTCATCCTTCTGTTGTGTGGTCGGCGCGCCGCGCGTTCGCCCTTGTTGTCGGGCCGGTAGAAACGTTTTGCTGACTCCTTCCTTTTGCGCGGGCAGGTCACGCCAAGCCCTAGCGTAGACCCGGATCGACGGACTTGCCGGACGTCGTCGTATCCGCGCATCGACTTCGGCGCTGGCCTAAAGTGTTCGCAGTTGATGACGCAATTGTGTTCGCAAAAACGCTGAGGGGAGGTTGATGGAGTTCCTTCGCGAGACGCCGCTGGGGGATACCCAGGATCCGTTCGCCGCACCAAATGCCGGTGTCCGGCGTCTGTTGCGCTGGGCACGCCAGCACTGGTTGATACCGATCCTGCTGCTGGCAACCGTGGTGCGTTTTTATGACCTGACGGCTGCCGCGATCTGGGGCGATGAAGGTTCGAGCCTGCTGCTGGCGCGCTATTCGCTGGACGGGATCTGGACGCACGCCGCGTTCGACGTGCATCCGCCGCTGTACTTCATGCTGTTGCACGGCTGGATCGGGATGTTCGGCGACGGCATCCTGGCCATTCGCAGTTTCAGTGCACTGGCCGGCATCGCCACGGTCGGGCTCGGTGTGAGCCTGGTCGACCGGCTGGCTACCCGCCGCGCCGCGATCATCGCCGGGGTATTGCTGGCGCTGCTGCCGACGGCGGTGCGCTACAGCCAGGAAGTGCGCATGTACGCGTTGCTTGGCTTGCTGCTGGTCGGCGCGACGCTGGTGCTGGTCAAATGGATCCGGCGCCCGCAGCGTCACCGCTATCTGCTGATCTACGCGCTGTTGATGACCGCTGCGCTGTATACCCATTATTTCGCCGTGCTCGCGGCGCTGAGCCATTGGCTGTATCTGGGGCTGATCCGGCTGTTGCCGGGTTTTCGCCTGAAGCATCTCCAGCGCAAGGACTGGTGGCTGGCCAATCTGGCCATCGTCTTGCTCTATCTGCCGTGGCTGCCGAACCTGCTTGAACTGCTGCAACACATGGACGCCCTCAAGGCTGGCGGCGATGTGGGCTGGGAAGATCCGGTGACCCTGTCTTCGCTGCCGTCGATGATCTGGCTCTGGCTGATCCAGGATGAGGGCGAGCAGCTTCCGTTGTTGCTGTTCGGCGGTGTGCCGCTGGCCTTGCTGGTGCTGGCGGCTGTCGCCGTCGCCCGGGATCGCAGCGTGAGCCATGGCAGCGTCCTGCTGGCGCTCTACACCGGCGTGCCGATGTTGCTGGTGTTCGCCGTGTCTTTCGTCACGCCGGTGTTCGTCGAGCGTTATCTGACCGCCTACGCGCTGGGGCTGCCGATGCTGGCAGCGCTGGCCATCGACCGCCTCTACACCAGCGTGCTGGCGGTCGCGGTGCTGCTGTCGCTGGTCGGGGTCGAGATGATCGGGGTGAACGCCAACGCCACGGTCGACCGCAACGACCAGTTCGACGTCATGGTCGATTACGTCAATCGCCACTTCGCCAGCGGCGACCGGATCGTCACTAGCGACATGCTCTGGTACCTCAGTTACGTCTATTACAACCGCACTGACGCTCAAGTCCGGCTGTTTACGCCGCCCACCGCCGAGGGCCGCTCCACGCGTCCGAACCACTACGGTTTCGGCACGCTGGTATCCGATGGCGTTTACCTGGATCGACTGAGCGAATTGCCACAGGGCAGTGCCCGGGTCTGGTTGATCGGTGACCTGGATGCGGAGGTGCCGGATCCATTCCTGCCCTTGCCTGCGACCTGGCAGTTGCGGGATCAGGTCCAGGCGGGTGGCGCGAAAGCGCGACTTTTTTCGTTACCTCTGCCCAATGGACCGGAAGAAAACTGACTTAAACGCTTCACCATTTTATTCGCGATAAAAAATGAATTTTTAAGTCTGTTTTGCTCTGTTTTGATATCAAAACACTAGTAGTCGAAAGGGTATTGTTGGATTACGCTCGTCAGACAAAAGGACTTACAAATAAGGTGAAGGGATTGCAGCAGTTCCACTTTATCTCCGGCTTGCCGCGCTCAGGTTCGACCCTCCTTTCTGCGATCCTTCTGCAGAATCCGCGCTTCCATGCCGGCATGACCAGCCCGGTCGGCGCACTGTTTTCCGGTGTCCTTGAACAATGCAGCGCCGGCAGCGAATTCGGCGCGGTGATCGACACCGACATGCGCCGCCGCCTGTTGCGCGGCCTGTTCGATTCCTATTACGCCGACAAGGCCGACAAACCGGTGGTCTTCGACACCAACCGCCAGTGGAGCTCGCGCCTGCCGGCGATCAATGATCTGTTTCCCAAAGCCAAGGTCATCGCCTGTGTGCGCAACGTCGCCTGGGTGATGGACAGCCTGGAGCGGCTGTACCGCGCCAATCCTTTCGAAAACACCAAGCTGTTCGGCGATGCGGTCGAGCGCAACACCGTCTACAGCCGCTGCGAAACCCTGGCTCAGCGCAACCGTCTGGTGGGTTTTGCCTGGGCTGCGCTCAAGGAAGCCTATTACGGCGAGCACGCCGATTCGCTGCTGATCGTCGATTACGACCTGCTGACCCAGGCCCCGGAGCGCGTACTGCGGTTGGTCTACGATTTCATCGGCGAACCCTGGTTCGAGCACGATTTCGAGCATCTGGCCTATGACGCGCCGGAGTTCGACCAGGCCCTGGGCGTGGCCGGCCTGCACAAGGTCAAACCCAAGGTTGCCTTGCAGTCGCGGCGCACGATTCTGCCGCCGGACCTGTTCAAGCAATACGCCGATCTGTCCTTTTGGCTCGATGGCTCGGCCAGCGCTGCCAATGTGATTCGTATGAAGTCCGACGCCGCGATCAGCTGATCGCGGCGTTTTTCATTGATGCATCAACAACTGTGTTCGAGTCCGGGTGAGCAACATGTGGTGGAGCAAGCAAAAGTCGCGGGTTACCGAGGGCCAACGGACGCTGGCGGCGCCCATGATCATGTCGCTGGAACCGCGCATGCTGTTCGACGGCGCCGTTGCGGCCACCGTGGCCGACACCGCCGCCCAGGCTGACAGCCATGCCACCGCCGATGCCGCGAAAGCGCCGGCCGCCGACCACCCGAGCGCCAGCAAGGACACCCACGGCCAGGCCGATGCCACGCCTGCTGCCAGCCCGGTCGCGGTGCCGGGGCAGAGCGTGGTGTTCGTCGATTCCCGGGTCAAGGATGCCGACAGCCTGCTCAAGGGCGTGGCGCCCGGCACGCAAGTGGTCAAGCTCGATGCGGGCAAGGACGGCTTGCAGCAGATCGCCGATTATCTCGATCAGCATCAGGGCGTGAGCTCGGTGCAGATCATTGCCCACGGCAATGCCGGCGACCTGTGGCTGGGCAACAGTTATCTGTCGGCCGACAACGTCGCCCAGCGCAGCGCGATCCTGGCGGAGATCGGCAAGGACATGAACGTTGGCGGCGACATCCTGATCTACGGCTGCTACACCGCCGAGGGTGACCGTGGGCTGAGTTTCGTCGACTCGCTGGCGCAACTGACCGGGCGCGACGTGGCCGCCTCCAGCAACCGCACCGGCGTGGGCGGCGACTGGGACCTGGAGATCGCCACCGGCTCTATCGAAAGTGCCAACGTGCTGTCGACCAAAGCGATGAGCGAATACCAGTGGGGCCTCGCCACCTGGACCGCCACCAACAATGGCAACACCGGGGTCGGCTCGCTGCGCGCGGCCATCGCCTCGGCGCAGAACGGCGACATCGTGACCTTCAGCTCCGGCATGACGGTGCAGCTCACGTCCGAATTGCTGATCAACAAGAACATCACCGTCGATGGCGACCTGAACAACGACGGGGTTGCCGACGTCACGCTCGATGGCCAATACCGGACGCGGGTAGTGGAAATCACCTCCGGCAGCACGGTGACGCTGGATGGGCTGGTCATCACTCGGGGCCTGGTGTCCGGCAACGGCGGTAATGGTGGCAATAGCGCCACCGGCGCCATGGGCGGCGGGATCTTCAACGCCGGCATTCTCACGCTGAACAATGTTTCGGTTACCGGTAACGCGGCGGCCGGTGGTGGCGGCGGTGGCGGTGTTACCGGTGCGTACTCCGGCGGTGCTGGCGGTGGCGGTGGCGGCCTCGGTGGACAGGGTGGCGGTCACGGCGGTTCTACCGGACCGGGGATTGGTACTTATGGTGGTCAGGCCGGTAGTGGCGGGGTCGGTGGTTATGGCGGCGGCTTCGATGCAACGCACATGGGCGGGCGTGGAGGCTCCAGCACCGGCGGTGCTGGTGGGCTGGGTACTTACAACTACAGCAACGGCGGCAACGGCGGCACGGCCAGCAACGGCACGATTTCCATCGGTGGCGGCGGTGGCGGCTCGGGGTGGGACAAGGTCGGCGGCGCGGGCGGTAACGCCGCCGGCGGCATTTACAACGCTTCTACCGGGACCCTGAAAATCGTCGGCACGTCGGTCATCAGCAATAACATCGGTGCGGGCGGCGGTGGCGGCGGTGGCAGTGGCCTGGGCAGCAACAACCAGAACGGCGGCGACGGCGGACGCGGCGTCGGCGCGATCTGGAACCAGGGCGGCACGGTGCTGATCACCGCCGCCAACTTCGCCACCATCAGCGGCAACGCCGCCGGCAGCGGTGCCGGTGGTGTGGCATTAGGCGGCGGTACGAACGGTACGTCACCGACCGCCGTTGCGGCGATCTTCAACAACGGCGGTACGCTCAACACCGCCTACGTGGAACCGCCGACCGCGACCATCGTGATGTCGGACACCGCGCTGAAAATCGGCGAAACCTCGCTGGTGACCATCACTTTCAGTCGGGCGGTCACCGGTTTCTCCAACGCCGACCTGACCATTGCCAACGGCACGCTGACAGCGGTCAGCAGCAGCGACGGCGGCCTGACCTGGACGGCGACCTTCACCCCGACCAACAACATCACCGACGCCACCAACCTGATCACCCTCGACAACACCGGAGTGACCGCAATCAGCGACGGCGTGGCGGGCGTCGGCACAACCAACTCCACCAACTATGCGATCGATACCGTACGGCCGACCGTGACCATCGCGATGTCCGATACGGCGTTGAAGATCGGCGATACCTCGATGGTGACTTTTACCTTCAGCGAAGCGGTGACCGGTTTCACCAACGCCGACCTGACCATCGCCAACGGTACGCTGAGCGCCGTGAGCAGCAGCGACGGCGGCATCACCTGGACGGCGACGTTCACGCCGAGCGCCAGTATCACCGACACCACCAACGTCATCACTCTGGATAACACCGGTATTGCCGATCTGGCCGGCAACGCCGGCAGCGGCACCACCGATTCGACCAACTACGTGATCGATACGGCGCGCCCGACCGCGACCATTGTCGTCGCCGACAGCAATCTGGCGGCGGGCGAAACCTCGCAGGTGACCATCACCTTCAGTGAAGCGGTCAGCGGTTTCACCACCGCCGACCTGACGGTGGCCAACGGTACGCTGACCGGCCTGAGCAGCAGCGATGGCGGCATCACCTGGACCGCCACGCTCACGCCGACCACCAACATCACCGACACCACCAACCTGATCACCCTGGACAACACCGGGGTCGTCGATCTGGCCGGCAACGCCGGCAGCGGCACTACCAACTCCAACAACTACGCCATCGACACTGCGCGCCCGACCGCAACCATCGTGGTGGCCGACAGCAGCCTGCGGATCGGCGAAACCTCGGTGGTGACCATCACTTTCAGCGAAGCGGTGACCGGTTTCACCAACGCCGACCTGACCATTGCCAACGGCACATTGACGGCGGTCAGCAGCAGCGATGGCGGCATCACCTGGACGGCGACGTTCACACCGACCGCCAGCATCACCGACGCGACCAACCTGATCACGCTGAACAATACCGGCATTGCAGACCTGAACGGCAACACCGGCAGCGGAACCACCGACTCCAACAACTACGCCATCGATACCGTGCGCCCGACCGCGACCATCGTGGTGGCCGACAACAACCTGCGGATCGGTGAAACCTCGCTGGTGACCATCACCTTCAGCGAAGCGGTCAGCGGTTTCACCAACGCCGACCTGACTGTCGCCAACGGCACGTTGAGTGCGGTCAGCAGCAGCGACGGTGGCATCACCTGGACGGCGACGTTCACGCCGAGCGCCAGTATCAACGACACCACCAACCTCATCACCCTGGACAACACCGGCGTTGCCGACCTGGCGGGCAACGCCGGCAGCGGCACCACCGATTCCAACAATTATGCGATTGATACGGTGCGGCCAACCGCGACCATCGTGGTCGCCGACAGTAACCTCACTGCCGGCGAAACCTCGCTGGTGACCATCACCTTCAGCGAAGCGGTCAGCGGTTTCACCAACGCCGACCTGACGATTGCCAACGGCACGCTGACGGCGGTGAGCAGCAGCGACGGCGGCATCACCTGGACGGCGACCTTCACGCCGAACCTGGGCGTCAACGACGCGACCAACGTGATCACGCTGGCCAATACCGGCATCGCCGATCTGGCCGGCAATGCCGGCAGTGGCACGACCAATTCCAACAACTACACCATCGACACCCTGGTGCCGACCGCGACCATCATCGTGTCCGACTCCAGTCTGAAGATCGGCGAAACGTCGCTGGTGACCATCACCTTCAGCGAAGCGGTGACCGGTTTCACCAACGCCGACCTGACGATCGCCAACGGCACGTTGAGTGCGGTCAGCAGCAGCGACGGCGGCATTACCTGGACCGCGACCTTCACGCCGACCAGCAACATCACCGACACCACCAATGTGATCACCCTGGACAACAGCGGTGTCCAGAACCTGTCCGGCAACGCCGGTGTCGGCACCACGAATTCCAACAACTACGCCATCGATACCCAGCGCCCGACCGCAACCATCGTGGTTGCCGATACCGCACTTGGCGTCGGCCAGACCTCGCTGGTGACCATCACCTTCAGCGAAGCGGTGACCGGTTTCACCAACGCGGACCTGACCATCGCCAACGGTACATTGAGTGCAGTCAGCAGCAGTGACGGCGGTATCACCTGGACGGCGACCTTCACGCCAGCGGCGGGGATCACCGACACCACCAACCTGATCACCCTGGACAACACCGGCATCACCGACCTGGCGGGCAACGCCGGCAGCGGCACGACCGACTCCAACAACTACGCGGTCGACAGTCAGCGCCCGACAGCCACGATTGTGATGAGCGACAGCGATTTGCGCCCCGGTGAAACAGCGTTGGTGACCATCACCTTCAGCGAGGCCGTGACCGGTTTCGACAACGCCGATCTGAGTGTCGCCAACGGCACCCTGAGCAATGTTTCGTCAAGCGACGGCGGTATCACCTGGACGGCCACCTTCACGCCGAACATCGGAGTCACCGATCTCACCAACCTGATTGTCCTGAACAATACCGGCATCGCCGACCTGGCCGGCAACACCGGCACCGGCACCACCAGTTCGGCCAACTATCAGGTGCAGACCCAGGTGCCGACCGCCACCATCGTCGTGGCCGACACTTCGCTCAAGGCCGGGGAAACCTCGCTGGTGACCATCACCTTCAACGAAGCGGTGAGCGGCTTCGACAACAGCGACCTGACCATCGCCAACGGCACATTGAGCAACGTCAGCAGCAGCGACGGCGGTATCACCTGGACCGCGACATTCACCCCGACGGCCAATGTCACTGACGCCACCAACCTGATCAGCCTGAACAATGCCGGCGTGACCAACGTCTCAGGCAACAGCGGTATCGGCAGCACGGACTCCAACAACTTTGCCATCGACACCGCGCTGCCAACCGCCACCATTGTGGTTGCCGACAACCGCCTCGGTATCGGTGAAACCACCACCGTCACCATCACCTTCAGCGAAGCGGTGATCGGGTTCGATCTGGGCGACATCAGTGTCGCCAACGGTTCGTTGTCGAACCTGGCCAGCAGCGACGGCGGCGTGACCTGGACCGCGACCTTCACGCCGACAGCCAACGTCAACGATCCGACCAACCTGATCCTGATCGACACCGGCGGCGTCCAGGACCTGGCCGGCAACCTCGGCGCGAGCATCGCCATTTCCAACAACTACATCCTCGACGCCACCCGGCCGACGGTGAGCATTGTGGTCGCCAACCCACATTTGGGCATCGGCCAGACCACCACGGTGACCTTCACCTTCAGCGAGGCAGTGAGCAATTTCGACCTGTCCGACCTGAGCGTGACCAACGGGGATCTGAGCAATCTGAGCAGCAGCGACGGCGGCAAGACCTGGACCGCGACCTTCACGCCGACCGCGAATGTCACTGACCCGAGCAACTTCATCGCGCTGGACACCAGCAATGTCACCGACCTTGCAGGCAACGCCGGCAGCACGGTGGCGGTATCGAACAACTACGCCCTCGACAGCGAACGGCCGACCGCCACGGTGGTGATCGCCAATCCAAACCTGGGCGTCGGCCAGACCTCGCAAGTGACCATCACCTTCAACGAAGCGGTGAGCGGTTTCGACCTGTCGGACCTCAGCGTGGCCAACGGCACCTTGTCCAACCTGAGCAGCAGCGACGGCGGCAAGACCTGGACCGCGACCCTGACGCCAAACGCCAACGTCAACAGCACCAGTAACGCGATCAGCCTCAACACGGCCGGGGTCAGCGACCTTTCCGGCAACAGCGGCAGTGGCGTCAGCAGTTCCGGCAATTACGTGATCAACACGGTGCCTCCTGTGACACCCACTTCTGCGCTGATCGTGGTGACGCCGGATCCGGAGTTCCGCAGCAGCGATCCGGTCGTACCGCCGCCACCGCCGAACGTACCGCTGCAACCGATCGTTTTCACGCCGCCCACCGGCGATCTCGGTTCACCGCTGACTTTCGCGCCGTTGTTCGAGCAACGGGTGATCGGCAACGGCATCCGTCCGCTGGGGGATATCTTCATCAACCGCGGTGCGCTGAGCCCAAGCTTCATTGCCCAGGTCTTCACCAGCAGTGACAACGGCGGTGACGGTTCCGGCCATGGCTTCCTCGGATTCGGCGGCGGCGATGGCGGGGTGTTCGGCAGCAGCACGCTGTCGAGCCTGTTCAATCAGGACAGCAGCGCCGAGCGCGATTCGCTGAACGCCTTCGGCAGCCAGTCGATCAAGGGCGGCGATATTTCCCAGGGCCTGCGCGGCGTATTCGGCGCGCCGACCCTGGGCCAGCAACTGCAACAGATCAAGGACAGCGAGCAGCACCGGGTCGACAACCTGGCAGCGGCGCTGCAACAGGTCGGCATCAGCGAAATGCCGGCCTGACAACACACAACAATTCACATATGTGCGGGACCTAGGGGCGATCCAGGGATGAAGAAAAGTCAGAAGTTGTTCGGCGCCAGCCTGCTGGCGCTGGCGATCAGCGGATGTGCAGTAACCAGTGAACCGATCGAACGCAGTGTCAGTGAACAACGGGCCCGGGCCGACCTGCAAAGCATGTACAAGGGCCAGGAACCGCTGAGCGGTCCGCTGACCCTGCACCAGGCCATGGCTCGTGCGGTGAAGTACAACCTCGAAGGCCGCTTGAAAATCATGGAGGAAGCGCTGGCCAAGCGGCAGCTCGACCTCGCCAGTTTCGACATGCTGCCGCGCATGGCGCTGGACGCCGGTTACGTCGGGCGCAACAACGTCAGCGCCTCCAGCAGCCAGAGCGTGCGTACCGGCACCCAATCCCTGGAACCGTCGACCTCTCAGGATCGCGACCGCGAAGTCGCCGACCTGACCATGGTCTGGAACGTCCTCGATTTCGGCGTCAGTTATATCAGCGCCAAGCAGCAAGGCGACCAGCGGCTGATTGTTCAGGAGCGCCGACGCAAGGTGATCAACACCATCGTCCAGGACGTGCGCTCGGCCTATTGGCGGGCGATGGCCGCCGAACGTCTGCTCAAACAGATCGACAGCCTGATGGCGCGGGTCGACACCGCCCGCCGCAACAGCGAAAGCATGAGCGAGCAACGCATCGGCGATCCGGTGCAGTCGCTCGGCTACCAGCGTTCGCTGATCGAGGCGACCCGACAACTGGAAGAACAACGCCGCGCGCTGTCGCTGGCGAAAACCGAACTGGCGACCCTGATCAACCTGCCGCTGGGCACCAACCTGACCCTGGCCACCGATGACGGTTATCAGATCCCGGAACTCAAGGTCGACCTGACCAAACTCGAGCAGGAAGCCCTGACCAGTCGTCCGGAACTGCGCGAGCAGGATTACCAGACCCGGATCAGCGCCGCCGAAACCCGCAAGGCCATGCTGCGACTGCTGCCGGGCCTGGAGTTTTCCGCCGGCGGGCATTACGACAGCAACTCGTTCCTGGTCGAACAGGGCTGGGCCGACTACGGCGTGAAGGTCACCTGGAACCTGTTCAACGTGATCTCCGCCCCGGCGGCCATCGACGTGGCCAAGGCCGGTGAAGAAGTCGCCACCGCACGGCGTCAGGCGATGTCGATTGCAGTGCTGGCGCAGCTCTACGTGGCCAACGCCAACTATCAGGAGGCGCTGCGCCAGTTCAAGACCAACCAGCAACTGTCGGACATCGACGGGCAAATCGTCGGTCAGTTGCGTAACCGTCGTCAGGCCGACGGTATTGGTGAGCTGGACCTGATTCAGGGCGAGCTCAATACCTTGCAGGCCGATCTGCGTCGTGACCTGTCCTACGCCGATCTGCGCAATGCCTACGGCCAGATCTTCGCCAGCGCCGGCCTCGATCCGCTGCCGGATCAGGTGCAATCGACCGAAGTCCAGTCGATCGCCACGGCGCTGGCCAACCGCGAAGCGGCGTGGGCCTCGGGGATATTTCGCTGCCGGTGGCCCATGCCTCCGCGCAGTGACGTGCTGGCGCCGACCGCCAGCATCAGCCGTACCCAACGCGAGGCCCGCAACGGCCATCGCGGCACGGCGATGCTGCTGACCGGCTTGCCGGCGGCGGGCAAATCGACCCTTGCCCAGGCGTTACACGCCGAGTTGTTCAGTCGTGGTCTGCAAAGCGTGGTGCTCGATGGCGACGGCTTGCGCGTCGGGCTCAACCGCGACCTGGGTTTTACCGATGCCGATCGCCTGGAAAACATTCGCCGCGCCAGTGAACTGGCGGCGTTGCTGGTGGAGAACGGGCAGATCGTGATTCTGGCGATGATCGCCCCGCTGGCGGAACTGCGCGAAGTGTTTGCCCGCCGTTTGGGTGAGGACTATCGCGAGGTCTGGTGCAGCGCTGCGCTGGCGGTGTGCGAGCAGCGCGATCCGAAAGGGCATTACGCCCGGGCCCGACGCGGCGAGCTGGCCGGGTTCACGGGGGTGTCGGCGCCTTACGAGGCGCCGGCCCAGGCTTCGCTGGTGCTCGACACCGGCACGCTGACGGTCGACGCCTGTCTGGACCGGTTGCTGACCTGGCTCGGCGAAACAGCGGTGTTGCCCAAGGTATGAGCCGACCGGCGTTCTCGCGGTTGCCGGTGACGGTGGACCTGCCGTTGCTGTTGCAGGCGCTGTCGGCGATTGACGACGCTGCCTGGCGCGGCCATTTCAACACCGCTTATTTCGCCGGCGACTGGAGCGGCGTGGCGCTGATTTCCGCCGCCGATGCGCTGACCGAACTGTCCCCCGGCAGTGCCGAGCCCGTACAACGCGCCCCTTGGCTGAATGATGGTCGCTGGCAGCAGGCCCTGCGGGATCTGCCGCTGGAGATCGTCAGCGCGCGGCTTTTACGACTGGGGCCGGGCGGGCAGATCCATGAGCATCGCGACTACGATCTTGAGGGTGCGGACGCCGATTTGCGCCTGCACATTCCGCTGCTCAGCCCGCCCTCCGTGGATTTCTGGCTCGACGGTCAGCGGATGCCGATGACGGCGGGGGAATGCTGGTTTCTCGATCTCGCCCGACCGCATCGGGTCGACAATCGCGACTGCACGGCACGGGTTCATCTGGTGCTCGATTGCCGCCCCGCGCCATGGCTTGCGCAGATGATCGTTGACGGGTTGCCGAGTACTCCGCTGCCTGATGGCGTGGAGACGGCGTTGCAGCGTTTTCAACGGTTGCTGGTCACGGATCCGATGTTGTCCGCGACGTTGCAGGCATTGCACGACCCCGAAGCCTTTACTGTCCATACGCTGGCGTTGGCCGCTGAACGCGGCCTGCACTTTTCCCGTGAAGAACTGCTGGCGGCGATGCGTAACGGTCGTCGGTCATGGAACGAGCAATGGCGCCTGTGAATTTCGACGGCTGGTTGCCGATTCGCGTCTGGAAAACCGCCGGGCAATGGCAGGTCGACTGGTGCTGGTTCGGCGACACCCCGCTGCATCAGCCGTTCTTTCGTGAAGCTGTCGAAGACGCGTTGCGTCTGCCGTTCAATCAGGCGTTCCGCCGGCAAACACCCTTGTCGGCGCTTATGGACTGGCAAGCGCTCAGTCCGGGTCTGCCGCCGAGCGCCTTGATCCTGCACGCCTCGCGGTGCGGTTCGACGCTGATCAGTCAGATGCTTGCCCGGCTCGACGATCACATCGTGGTCTCGGAGCCGCCGCCCCTTGATGCCTTGCTGCGCAGTGATCTGCCGGACGAAGAACGCCGCGCGGCCATCGCCGGATTGCTCTCGGCGTACGGTCAGCGGCGGCGCGGCCAGGAGCAGCGGCTGGTGATCAAACTCGACGCCTGGAACATCGGCGAATGGCCTCTTCTGCGCGAGTGTTTTCCCGATACGCCGTGGCTGTTTGTCTATCGCGATCCGCTGGAAATCGCCGTGTCGCACCTGCGCCGTCCCGGCCTGCACATGGTGCCGGGAGCGCTCGGCGATTGTGTGCTGGACGATGATTTGCCGTTCGAGGGGCGCGAGGATTTCATCGCCCGGCGGCTGGGGCGCTTGCTGGAGGCCGGTTGGGTGCATTGCCGTGAGTCTGCCGGGCTGGTGCTGAATTACAGCGAATTGCCCGAGGCGATGAGCGGACGGCTGGCGAGGTTTTTCGGGCTGAGTGCCGCGCAGTGTGAACAGGCGCTGGCGGCGACGGCGCAGCACGCGAAGCAGCCGTCACAACCCTTTGTCGTCGATGGCGAACACAAGCGCCGTGAAGCATCGGCGTTGTTGCAGGCGCGGGTCGAACATTGCGCCCGTGCGCCCTATGCCGCGCTGGAACGCTTGCGCGCGCTCACGATTTCGCCGACAGATCCGCCATCCCCTTGAGCAGTTCGATCGGCAACGGAAAGACGATGGTCGAGCTCTTGTCGCCGGCAATCGAACTCAAGGTCTGCATGTAGCGCAACTGCATGGCGCCGGGCTGGCGGCCGAGCATTTCGGCGGCCTGCATGAGTTTTTCCGAGGCCTGCAATTCGCCTTCGGCGTGGATCACCTTGGCGCGCCGTTCCCGCTCGGCTTCGGCCTGCCTGGCGATGGCGCGCACCATCGACTCGTTGAGGTCGACGTGCTTGATCTCGACGTTGGCGACCTTGATCCCCCAGGTGTCGGTCTGGGCGTCGAGCACTTGCTGGATGTCGATGTTCAGGCGTTCGCGCTCGGCCAGCAGTTCATCCAGTTCATGTTTGCCGAGCACCGCGCGCAGAGTGGTCTGGGCCAGTTGGCTGGTGGCCATGAGGAAATCCTCGACCTGGATGATCGCTTTCTGCGGATCGAGCACGCGGAAGTACAGCACCGCGTTGACCTTCACCGACACGTTGTCGCGGGTGATCACATCTTGCGGCGGCACATCGAGGACGATGGTGCGCAGATCGACCCGGACCATTTGCTGCACCACCGGAATCAGCAGGATCAGCCCCGGCCCCTTGACCTGCCAGAAGCGTCCGAGCTGGAACACCACGCCGCGTTCGTATTCGCGCAGGATGCGGAACGTCGAGCCGGCCAGGGCGATCAGCAACAGCAGCAGCGCGACAAAACCGATTTGCAGACCCATGATCACTCTCCGAGCGGTGCCGCGTCAGTCGCGGCCACTTGCAGCAACAGGCCCTTGCGCCCGACCACCCGTACCGGTTGCCCGGTGTGCAGCGGCGTGGCGCTCAGCACCTGCCAGCGTTCTCCCTGTAATTGCACCCAGCCATTGCGGCTGTCTTGCGGTTGCACCACCGTCACCGCCGTGACACTGCCAAGCAGGCCGGCATCGCCGCTGACCGGATGACGCGGTCGGGTTTTCAGGGCGCGGATCAGCAGCGCGATCAGCAACAGGGCGCTGACCAGACCGAGGCCGATCATCATCGGCACCGGCAGTTCGGCGTTGCTCAGGAACAATGCACCGATCACAAACATCACGATGCCACCCAGACCGATCACCCCGTAGTTGGGCAGAACGGCTTCGGCGATCAGAAACGCGATGCCCAGGGTGATCAGCCACAGACCGACCGGGCTGGCGGCGGTTAACGGGTTATCTGCCGCAACCACCGATCCACTCAGCAGCAACAGGGCAAGCGCACAGCAACGGATGTTCACGTGACCCTCCGCGAGAGTCAGGGCTTGTACTTACAGTCTAGTTGACGCTGCGGGTGGATGATTTTTAACCAGTTTGCCTGCCTCGCCAGTGGGCGGATTTCCCGGTGTTTGCAGTTCACCGGACTAGACTTTCAAGGACAGCCACAGCGTTTCATTTGCGTCCGCCGCGCAGCGTCGGCGGGCACCGAGGTGCGTCATCGACCCGCTGCTGGCCCGGCAGAAAGACATCTGCCTGGAAGCCGGCAATCACAACAACCTGCTGCACATGAGCTTGCTCGCGAAATTCTTGAATCCCCCGAGTCTTCGAAGGAGCAGAACAATGGAAAACCCGACGCACAGCCTGCCATCCCTGTTCAAGCAACTCGGTCTGGACAACGACCCGGTCAGCATCGACCAATTCATCGCCACCCATTCCCCCTCAAACCCGAACTGCACCTGTGCGACGCGTTCTTCTGGACAAAGAGCCAGGCGGATTTCCTGCGGGATGAGATTCTCGATGATGCGGATTGGGCGGAGGTGGTGGATCAGTTGGATGTGATGTTGAGGAAGGGGCGGGGAATGTAAAAAAAAATGATCGAAAAGACCGAAATGTAAAAAAAACTTGTGGGTTGTAAAAAAAACAGCGCAAAAGTCAGGGTGAGATAAATTTTCTGAATTCACCTTCGGACATGAATTTGTTTCAAAACTTGACTGAATTTCCCCGCCAATGCGATATTGATAGTTAGCAAACTAACAGTGTATGCATTCCCTCGTGCCGAATAACCTCGACGCTCTTCAGATGAACATCAGCAGTGCCATGGTGGTGGCCGCCAGGCATTGGCGGAAGATCTGCCAGACCACGCTGGTCAATTATGGAATTTCCGAAGCCTGCGCCGTCCCGTTGTTGATGATCGGGCGCTTGGGCGAGGGTGTGCGCCAGGTGCAGGTGGCGCAGGCGGCGGGGATGGAGTCGCCGTCGCTGGTGCGCCTGCTCGATCAGTTGTGTCACGCCGGTTTTGTCTGCCGCACCGAAGATGCCCATGACCGACGCGCCAAATGCCTGAGCCTGACCGACGCCGGCCGTGAGCTGGTGCAAGCGGTGGAGGCGCAACTGGTGCGGCTGCGTCATGAAGTGCTCGAAGGCATCGACCAGCGCGATCTGGAAGCTACGCTTCGGGTACTGAGAGCTTTTGAGGCGGCCACTCCGCCAACGGTGATCAATCCGTGAACGGGTTCTTTTCCGGCATGCCCCCGCGCGGGACTGGTTCTACGGGATCCGCACGTTCGCGGCCTCGATGACCGCGCTGTACATCGCCTTGCTCATGCAGATGCCGCGTCCCTATTGGGCGATGGCCACGGTGTACATCGTTTCCAGCCCGTTCCTCGGCCCGACCAGTTCCAAGGCGCTGTATCGCGCAATCGGTACGTTTCTCGGTGCGGCGGCAGCAGTGCTGTTCGTGCCGATGTTCGTCCAGAGCCCGTATGTGCTGGTGGTGGTCATTGCCTTGTGGACGGGGATTTTGTTGTTCCTGTCCCTGCACCTGCGCACCGCCAACAACTACGCGCTGATGCTCGCCGGCTACACCTTGCCGCTGATCGCCCTGCCGGTGGTCGACAACCCGCTGGCGGTGTGGGACGTGGCCGAGTCGCGGACTGAAGAAATCTTTCTCGGCATCGCCGTGGCGGCGGTGGTCGGCGCGATGTTCTGGCCACGGCGCCTGGCACCGGTGTTCAACGATGCCGTGGGCAAATGGTTCGCCGACGCCACAACCTACAGCCTCAAATTCCTCAGCCGCGACGTGCAGCCCGAAGAAGTTGCCGCCCTGCGCATGGCCATGGTCGGCAGTTTCAACAGCCTGGAATTGATGATCGGCCAGTTGCCGCACGAAGGTGCGCGGCCGCAAACCGTACGCAACACCAAGGAGTTGCGCGGGCGGATGATCCACCTGCTGCCGGTGATCGATGCCCTCGAAGATTCGCTGTACGCCCTCGAACGGCGCACGCCGGAACTGGTGCAGAAATTCGCGCCGCTGCTCACCGCGACCCGCGAATGGCTAGGCCACAAAGACGCCAATCTGGAGCGCTGGCAAGCCCTGCGAAATCAGCTCGAAGCGCTGCAGCCGAGTGCCGAAGCCTTGGAGGATCGCAAGCAATTGCTGTTTTCCAATGCGTTGTATCGCCTCAGCGAATTCATCGATCTGTGGCAGGACTGCCGCAGCCTGCAGGACGCGATCCTGTGTGAGCGCCAGGACAGTTGGCGCGCAGTTTATCGTCACTGGCGCCTTGGTCGCCTGACGCCATTTCTCGACCGTGGGCTGATGCTGTATTCGGTGGCTTCGACCATTCTGGCGATCATCGTTGCCTCGGTGTTGTGGATCCTGCTGGGCTGGACCGACGGCGGCAGCGCGGTGATTCTGGCGGCGGTGTCGTGCAGCTTCTTCGCCTCAATGGACGACCCGGCGCCACAGATTTACCGGTTCTTTTTCTGGACCGGAATGTCGGTGCTGTTTGCCAGCCTTTACCTGTTTCTGGTGTTGCCGAACCTGCATGACTTTCCGATGCTGGTGCTGGCGTTCGCGGTGCCGTTCATCTGTGTCGGTACCCTGACGGTGCAGCCGCGTTTCTACCTCGGCATGCTGCTGACGCTGGTCAATACCTCGTCGTTCATCAGCATTTCCGGTGCGTACGATGCGGACTTCTTTGCCTTCGTCAATTCCAACCTCGCGGGCCCGATGGGGCTGCTGTTCGCGTTCATCTGGACGCTGATCGCCCGGCCGTTCGGCGCCGAACTGGCGGCCAAGCGCCTGACCCGTTTCAGCTGGAAAGACATCGTCAGCATGACCGAGCCGGCCAACCTCGCCGAACACCGGCAACTGGGCGTGCAGTTGCTCGACCGCCTGATGCAGCACCTGCCGCGTCTGGCGCTGACCGGCCAGGACACCGGCATCGCCATGCGCGAAGTGCGCGTCGGGCTGAACCTGCTCGACCTGCTTGCCTATACGCCGCGAGTGACGGGCGCGCCGAACGCGTTGCTCAAGCAAGTGGTGGCCGAGGTTGGCGAGTATTTCCGGGCCTGTCTCAAGGCCGGCGAACGCCTGCCGGCGCCGAGTGCCTTATTGATGACCATGGATCGCACCCGCCGCGCGCTCAACGGTCAAGGTGATGAAGAAACCCGACTGAACCTGTTGCATGCCTTGAGCGGTTTGCGCCTGGCGCTGTTGCCCGGCGTGGAATTCGTTTCCAACGCAGAGCCCGAAGAACCGCTGCCCGAAGGAGCGCCCCTATGATCGGTGATCTGGACATCAGCGGCATTTTCCTGCCGACCCTGCTGGTGTTGATGGGTATCACTTATGTGCTGTTTGTTTTGGTACACGGCGTGCTCACACGCCTGCATTTCTACCGTCTGGTCTGGCACCGGGCATTGTTCAACGTGGCTCTCTACGCCGTGATGCTGTACGGCGTGGATTCACTCAGTCGATACCTGATGACATGAAAAAACCGTTTCTGACCCTCGGTCGCGTCGTCCTGACGCTGCTGATCGTGACTTTCGCCGTCGTCGTGGTCTGGCGCATGGTGATGTATTACATGTTTGCGCCCTGGACCCGCGACGGCCACATTCGCGCCGACATCGTGCAGATCGCCCCGGACGTGTCCGGGCTGATCCAGCAGGTCGAAGTGAAGGACAACCAGTTGGTGAAACGCGGCCAGGTGCTGTTCAGCATCGACCAGGACCGTTTCAAACTGGCGTTGCGCCAGGCCAAGGCAGCGGTCGCTGATCGCGAAGAAACCCTGGCTCAGGCACAACGGGAAGCCAAACGTAATCGCGGTCTGGGCAATCTGGTGCCGGCCGAACAGCTGGAAGAAAGCCAGTCGAAAGTGGCCCGCGCGCAATCGGCCCTGGCCGAAGCGCTGGTGGCGGTGGACAGCGCTCAGCTCAACCTTGATCGCTCGGTGATCCGCAGCCCGGTGGACGGCTACGTCAACGACCGTGCGCCGCGCTCGCAGGAGTTCGTCACCGCCGGGCGTCCGGTGTTGTCGGTGGTCGACAGCAATTCGTTCCACATCGACGGCTATTTCGAAGAAACCAAACTCGACGGCATCCACATCGGCCAGTCGGTGGATATCCGCGTGATCGGTGACCGCGCCCGCTTGCGCGGGCATGTCGAAAGCATCGTTGCCGGTATCGAAGACCGCGACCGTTCGAGCGGCAGCAACTTGCTGCCCAATGTCAATCCGGCATTCAGCTGGGTGCGACTGGCGCAACGGATACCGGTGCGCATTGCTTTCGACGACGTGCCGGATGACTTCCGCATGATCGCCGGACGTACTGCCACCGTGTCGATCATCGACGATCAACCGCAGGAGCCCGCGAAATGAGCAGGGCTCTGATGATCGCCGGTTTGGGCATGATGCTGTCGGCCTGCTCGATGGTCGGACCGGACTATCACGTGCCCGAAGACGCGGCGATCCAGCGCAAGGATTTCCAGGGCGAACTGGCGGTGGCCGGCAAACCGGTGGTGTCGGCCCCGGTGCCGGCGGACTGGTGGCGCCTGTATCAGGATCCGCGCCTGGATCAACTGGTGCAGCAGGCCATGGCGTCCAACACCGATCTGCGGGTGGCGGCGGCGAATCTGTCGCGGGCCCGTGCGCAGGTCGATGAAGCCGAGGCGGCCGGTGGCTGGAGCGGCGGCGTGAAGATGGGCGCGCAACGCTTGCAGGAATCCGGCGAGGCATTCCTGCTGCCGGAGAAAGTGCCGGTGGCCAACATTGGCGATATCGGTATCAGCGCGTCCTACCAGTTCGACCTGTGGGGCACGTTGCAACGCGGGATCGAAGCGGCAAAGGCCAACGCCGACGCGACCCAGGCCGCTGCCGACACCGCACGCATCACCCTGGTCGCCGACGTGGTGCGGGCCTACACCCAGGTCTGCGCGGCGAACGAAGAACGGGAAATCGCCCAGCATTCCCTCGACCTGCAATCCCAGAGCACCACCCTGATTCAGCGTCTGCGCGACGCCGGGCGCGGTGACGAGACCCAGGTCACCCGCTCGCAGACCCAATTCAAATCCTTGCGCGCCGACATGCCGCGTTATGAGGCGGCGCGTCAGGCCGGATTGTTCCGTCTGTCGATGCTGCTGGCCAAACCTGTCGATCAACTACCGGCCGGCACCGCAAGCTGCGCCGAACTGCCGAAAATCGCTCAACTGGTGCCGGTCGGCGATGGTGCGGCGCTGCTCAAGCGCCGGCCGGACATCCGTCAGGCCGAGCGACGTCTGGCAGCCGCAACGGCCGGGATCGGTATCGCCACCGGCGAGTTGTACCCGGACATCAGTTTCGGCGCGACGATCGGCACCGTCGGCATTCTGGACAACCTTGGCAAACCCTCCACCAACCGCTGGGGCTTCGGCCCGTCGTTGAGCTGGAAGGTGCCGACCAACGGCGCCCGGGCCCGGATCCGCGAAGCCGAAGCCACCACCCAGGGCGCGCTGGCACATTTCGACGGCGTGGTGCTCAACGCCATCCGCGAAACCCAGACCGGTCTGGCCCAGTACACCGCGCTGCTGCAACGCCGTGATGCGCTGGCCGATGCCGAGCAGTCGGCGAAACTGGCGGCTGACCAGACGCACCGCTTCTTCCAGGCCGGCCGCGAGTCGTTCCTCGCCGACCTGCAAGCCACCCGCACCTACACCGATGTCACTGCGCAACTGGCCGCCGCCAACACTCAGGTTGCCATGAGCCAGATCGATTTGTTCCTCGCCCTGGGCGGCGGTTGGGAAAGCGGACGAACGCAAGCCTCGAGCGCCAGCAAACCCTGAGGCCGTTGCTATGCTTTGAAGTATTGAAAGGGCGCCCCGAACCAGGCGCCTTTTCAGTGCACATCGCTAGCGCAGGTCTAGGGGAAACCAATAATGAAAAACCCTTACGCTCTCGGCTTCTGGTGCGCCCTGGTAGCCCTGGTGCTGCTCTCGGCCACCTATTTCTACGGCATCATGCTGGCCCACCAGATCGACAAGGCAATGGTCTTCCTCGACAGCACCGTGGCGCTGATCGCGGTCATGGCGATCGTGGTCGTGGCGTCGGCCCTGGTGCAGAGCCAGCGCCTCAAGAAACGCCAGCTTGAGCAAAGCAAGACGCTGCTGCTGATCTGGGACACCAAAGTCGCGCTGCGCAAAGTCGAAACCGTGTTCGACCGCTACTTCTGGGGCAGTTACTGGCAACCGGGGCGCACCTTCGCCGAAGTCATGGGCGAACTTACCGGCACGCCGCTGGAAAAAAGCCTCGAAGCCCTGAAAAAACAATGTCTGGCCCTCGACCGGCAAGTCGCTGACGACGGCTGGCACTGGCTCAACAATGCCCGCGAACTGTCGGACGTCGCCACCGCCATGGCCCGCGAGCGTTATCAACTGGACTTCTGCGACCCGCGCAGCGACGGGCCGGGCGGGGCGGTGATCGACCGGGATTTCGAAGTGCTGGTGTACACCTGGACCGCACGGCTGAAAAGCTTCGACCATCAGCTTGATGAGATCGAGGTGCAATATTCCTGACCCCTGAAAGATCGCCGAACCCGGCGATCTTTTTGTTTGTCCATGACTTGTCGACACTCTTTAACCTTTAATCGTTGGGCCGCGTCGCACTGCCAGTGCTAATCTCCACCGCTAAATTCAGCGGAGTCGCGCCACGGCCCGGTCACGGGTTCAGGGAAGACGACCACACTTTCAGCCACGGAAATCGATCAGGTCATTCATGAATAAATCAGCAGGCGTGCTTCTCGGAATTGTTGTGGCCATCGGCGCCATCAGCGTAGGCGGGGCCTGGTACACCGGCACCAAAATCGAAGGCGTCCTGAACAACGCCGTCGCCAACGCCAACAGCGAATTGCAGACCGCCATGGCCGGTTCCAACGGCAGTGCGTCGCTGGAACTGGTATCGCTTGAGCGCAACACCTTCAGCAGCACCGCGCACTACCGCCTCAGGGGCGAGGGTGAAATGTTCGGCGAGGCGCCGGTCGAGCTGCTGTTCGTCGACCACATCGAACACGGCCCGCTGCCGTTCTCGCGGCTGGTGTCGCTGAAATGGCTGCCGGTCATGGCCACCAGTCACTACGAACTGGAAAAGACCCCGACCACCGAAAAATGGTTTGCCGCCACCAAGGGCGCCGCGCCGCTCAAGGGTGTGGTCAACATCGGTTACGACCAGTCCACCACCGGCAACCTCGAACTGCTGCCGCTGGAAGCCGCGCTGGATGACAAGTCGAGCCTGAAATTTTCCGGCCTGAACATGGACATCTCCGCCAGCGCCCAGGCGCAGAAGGTCAAGGCCAACGGCTACATGGACAGCCTGCACCTGACCACGGTCGCCGAAGATCAGGCGCCGGTGCAGATCGAACTCAATGGCCTGACCCTGGCCAGCAACCTCGCCAAGAGCACTTACGGCTACTACACCGGCGAGAACACCCTGGATCTGACCAGCAGCAAGACCACCTTCGGTGCCAAACAGTCGGTGCTGGGCGTGAAGAACTTCGAGATGAAGAACCGCACCGAAGAGAACGGCAGCAACGCCTCCGGCCGTGCCGACTACAAGGTCGCTGAAGTGACCCTCAACGACAAGAAGATCGGTTCGGCCAACCTGGCGATGAGCCTGAAGAACCTCGACATTCCGTCGGCCATGTCGCTGATGCAGATCTACCAGACCAAACTGCAGCCCTACGAGAAAGCCGCTGCCGAAGCCACCGCCGCCGGCCTGCCGGCGCCGGAGCTGGACCTCACCGAGGCCGAGTCCGCCCAGGTCAAGGCTGACCTGCAGAAACTGCTGGCAGCCGGGCCGCAACTGGCGCTGGAAGACCTGTCGCTGAAAACCGCCAACGGCGAAAGCCGCGCGAGTCTGGTGCTCGACCTGGCCAAGCCACAGTCGATGGATTTGCCGCCGGATCAGTTGGGCAAACAGCTGATCGCGCTGCTTGACGTCAATGTGCTGGTGTCCAAGCCGATGCTGGTCGATCTGCTCAGCGTGCAGGCGCAAATCGACGGTCAGACCGATGCCAAAGCCATTGTTGACCAGGCCAGCGCTGGCGCCGACATGTTCGCCGGCATGGCCGTGGGTTCGCAGTTGGCAACCCTGGACGGCACCAACGTTGTCACCAAACTGCATTACGCCGCCAATCAGGTGGAATTCAACGGCCAGAAGATGACTGTCGAGCAGTTTGTCGGCTTCTTGATGAGCAAGTTCGGCAGTATCGAGCAGCCTCAGTAAACGACGCCCCGCGCTAAAACGAAACGCCCGGCCTCTGCACCCGCAGACGCCGGGCGTTTTGCTGTCTGGCGTCCGGGTTTGCGGCCTTTCGGGAAATTCATCGTCACGAATCTGAATAATTATTGTGTTCTGAATCTTGGTCTACGCTTGCGTGCAAGACTGCCTGGATAAGCTTGGCTGAGCGTTTTTTGCTTGGCCTCCGTCACGAAATGGGCAAGGGGGAGCACTGCTACCCGGCTGGCCATGTAAGGATGCTGACGAATGCCGCGTATTGATGTTCCCGTATTACATCGTGGTTTACGCCCTTTGTTTCGAGTCGCGCTGTGCAGCCAGTTGCTCTGGCCGGCGCTCGCGTTCGCCGATACGGCCTACGATCAAATGGTGCTCGACGCCCGGGCCGGGCATTACACGCCCGCGCTGACCGTTTTGCGGCAGGTGCCGCCGGCCCAGGCCACCACCGGCCAGGTCAGCGATCACCTGCAAATCGCCGGCTGGGCCGGGCTCGACGCTGAAGTGGTGCAGGTCTACGAGACCCAGGGCCTTGGCCGGGCATTGCCGGTTCAGGCGCTGACCGCCACCGCCCGGGCCTATCGCAACCTCAAGCGTTGGGATCAGGCGATCCAGGTCTACAACAAGGCCCTGATGCTGGAGCCGGACAACGCCGACCTGCAACTCGGTCTGGCGCTGACCCAGGCCGACTCCAGCAAACCTGATGAAGGGGTGATCCGCGCCCGCTCGCTGGTCGCCGCCAAACTCGATGATCCTTCCCGCCGACTGGCGCTGGGCTACGCCCTGAATCGCGCCGGCAAGCCCTACGACGCGCTGTTCGAATACGACCAGGCCTTTGTTCGCGCCGGCAACAAACCGGAGGTCGCCCGCGAATACGTGGTCGCCCTGCAAAAGGCCCGTCTACCGGAGCCGGCGCTGCGTCTGGCGAAGCAACGTCCGGGGTTGATCGATCCCGTCACCTTGCGCCGTCTGGAAGGCGATCTGGCCGCCGAGCGCGTGCGCCTTGCCGAGCTGGCCACCCGCAGCGAAAAAGAACGCTACGTGATCGCCGACCGCGCCCTGGCCGACTACGACCAGTTGCTCGCCACCTGGACCCCGGACGCCAGCGCCCACGACGACGTGACCCGCTGGCGCATCGACCGCATGGGCGCGCTCAAGGCCCGGGCGCGCACCGCCGAAGTCATCAGCGAATACCAGAAGCTGCAAGCCGAAGGCGTGAAGATTCCGACCTACGCCCTGCGCTGGGTGGCGGCGTCCTATCTGGATCAGCGCCAGCCGGAAATCGCCACCGATCTTTACCGGCAGGTGCTGGCGGCGCCGGACGCCGATGTCGGCGACCGACTCGAAGACACCACGGCGCTGTATTACTCGCTGCTGGAAAGCGACCGCGCCGAAGAGGCACGCAAGGTCGCCGAAGATCAGGCCAGGACACAGAAACCGCGCATCGAACTCAAGGGCCTGCCGATCGGCAACCCCAACGACGAATGGATGGACGCCCAGCAACTGGCGGCGCAGGCCGGCACCTACGGCTCCGACCTGCCTCACGGCGAAGAGCGCTTGCAGACCCTGGTGGATCAGGCGCCGGGCAACATCGGCCTGCGCCTGGCCCAGGCCGATCTGTACCTGGCCCGCAACTGGCCGCGCCGTGCGGAAAACCAGCTCAAGGAAACCGAGAGCATCGCGCCGCGCGACATGGGTCTTGAAGTCGCGCAGGCCCGCACCGCCATGGACCTGCAGGAATGGCGGCAAATGGACGCGCTGACCGACGACGTGGTGGCGCGCTTCCCCGACAACCGTCAGGTCCAGCGTCTGGCCCGCGAGCGTGAAGTGCATGACATGTCCGAACTGCGCGTCGAAGCTTACGGCGGCAAGGCCAATGGTGGCAGCGGTGGCAATGCCGGCGCGGTCAGCGGCAGCCGCGACTTCGGTATTCAGACCACCCTTTACAGCCCGCCGATCGATGAAGACTGGCGGGTGTTCGCCGGGGCCGGATACGCCACAGGCGATTTCACCGAAGGGACCGGCCACCACCGCTTCCAGCGTGTCGGCCTGGAGCGTCGCACCCGCGACATGACCCTCGAAGCCGAAGTGTCGAATCATTCCTATGGGTTTGGTGACAAGCAGGGCGCGCGCCTGGCGATTGCCCGCGACATCGACGATCACTGGCAATACGGCGGCAGCCTCGAATATCTGTCGTCCGAGACGCCGCTGCGGGCATTGAACAGCGACATCAAGGCCAACGGCGGCAGCGGTTTCATTCGCTGGCGCGCCAACGAGAGTCGCGAATGGCGGCTGGCGGTCAGCCCGTCGCACTTCAGCGACGGCAACAACCGTGTCGAAGCCTTGCTGACCGGAAAAGAGGGCGTCTACAGCGCGCCGAACCTGCAAGTCGACGCGGGCCTGGAAGTGAGCACCAGCCACAACTCCAAGTCCGATGACGTGCCGTACTTCAACCCGAAGTCGGACTTCAGCGTCATGCCGCTGCTGAACGTCAATCACGTGCTGTACCACCGTTACGAAACCGTCTGGAGCCAGCAGTTCCAGGCCGGTGCGGGTACTTACAGCCAGCGTGATCACGGCACCGGCGGCATGGCATTGCTCGGTTACGGCCAGCGGTACGCCTGGAACGACGTGTTCGAGGTGGGCGGTTTGTTCAGCGTGATCAACCGGCCCTACGACGGTGACCGGGAAACCGATCTGCGTCTGCTCGTCGACCTCACTTTCCGCTTCTAGAAGAGTTTGAAGATGCCTTTGATTTCGCGTTTCATCCTTCTGCTGGGAGTGCTGCTGGTCAGCGCCTGCGCCCAGCAAGCCCCGGCCTTCGTGCCGCCGTCCGAGCGACCGGTGGCAGCCAGTGAAAAGCCCTGGCCGAAAAACCACGTGCTGGGCATCGCCTACCACGACGTCGAAGATCGTGACCCCGATCAGGCGGTGGTGGCGGTGCGCACCGAGCGCCTGCTCGAACAGCTCGCCTGGCTGCGGGAGAACAACTACAAACCGGTGACGGTCGATCAGATCATGGCCGCACGCAAGGGCGGGCCGGAACTGCCGCCCAAGGCGATCCTGCTCAGCTTCGACGACGGTTACTCAAGCTTCTACACCCGCGTGTTGCCGGTGTTGCGCGCCTATAACTGGCATGCGCTGCTGGCGCCGGTCGGCACCTGGATCGATACGCCGCTGAACCAACCGGTGGACTTCGCCGGCACGCCGCGTGCGCGCTCGGACTTCCTGACCTGGGCTCAGGTGCGGGAAATCTCCCAATCGGGGCTGGTGGAAATCGCTGCTCACACCGACGCCAGCCACAAAGGCATCCTCGCCAACCCGCAGGGCAACATGCAGCCGGCGGCCGCGACCCGACGCTACGATCCGGTGAGCAAACGCTATGAATCCGAAGCGGACTTCCAGTCGCGCATGCGTACCGATGTGGCGGCCATCTCGGAAAAAATCCGCAAGGTCACCGGTAAGAAACCAAGGGTCTGGGTCTGGCCCTACGGTACAGCGGACGGCACTTCGCTGACGGTGGTCAGTGAGCAGGGCTACGAAATGGCCCTGACCCTCGATGACGGTCTCGATGCTCTCGACAACCTGATGAGCGGTCCGCGCTTCCTGGTCGCCTCCGATCCTGACGGCGAGCATTTCGCCAACAGCATCGTCGCGGTGCAATCGGACTTCACCATGCGTGTGGTGCACGTGGATCTGGACAACGTCTACGACCCGGATCCGGCGCAGCAGGAAATCAACCTTGGCAAACTTATCCAGCGCATGGCGGACATGGGCGCCAACACCGTGTTCCTGCAAGCCTTCGCCGATCCGAAGGGCGACGGCCTGGTGCATTCGCTGTACTTCCCCAACCGTCATCTGCCGATGCGTGCCGACCTGTTCGATCGTGTCGCCTGGCAATTCCGCACCCGGGCTCATGTGAAGGTCTTTGCGTGGATGCCGGTGCTGAGTTTCGAACTGGATTCGAGGCTGCCACGGGTGACGCGCTGGGATCCGAAGACCGGCACGACGGCTGTCGACCCGGATCAATATAAACGCCTGTCGCCGTTCGATCCCGAGGTGCGGCGGATCATCGGCGAGATCTACGAAGACGTGGCACGCCTGACTTCGGTCGACGGCATTCTCTACCACGACGACGCGGTGCTCTCGGACTTCGAAGACGCCGGCCCTCAGGCGCTCAAGGCCTATGCCGCCAACGGCTTGCCGGGCTCGATCGCCGCCCTGCGTGACGATCCGGCGGCGATGCAGCGCTGGACGCGGTTCAAGAGCCGCTACCTGATCGACTTCACCAATGAGCTGACCAACAGGGTGCGCGCGATTCGTGGCCCGCAAGTGCTCACCGCACGCAACATCTTCGCCGAGCCGATTCTCAACCCCGAGAGCGAAGCGTGGTTCGCGCAGAACCTCGACGACTTCCTTGTGAGTTACGACTGGACGGCGCCGATGGCCATGCCGCTCATGGAAAAACAGACCCATGCGCAATCCGGCCCGTGGCTCGAACAGCTGGTGGCGAAGATCAAACAGCGCCCCGGTGCGCTGGATCGCACGGTATTCGAACTGCAGGCCCGGGACTGGACGAAAAAGGAACAGGCCGACATCGACGGTGCACGACTGGCCGACTGGATGGGCCGCCTCAAGCGTCAGGGCGCCACAAGTTTCGGCTACTACCCGGACAACTTCCTCGAGAACCTGCCGGACCTGAAAACCGTGCGGCCTGCGCTCTCCAACAAATGGAACCCATGACATGCTGGATAGACTGCTGGCCCTGCTTGTTCTGGCGATCGTTCTCGGCGTTCCGCTGGGGCTGATCTTCCTGGTCACCGGGCAATTCCTGATGGACTTCGTGTTCTTCTACCCGCTGTTCATGTCCGGGTTGTGGATTTCCGGTGGCTTGTATTTCTGGCTGCACTGGGAGCGGCACTGGCCGTGGAAGGACGACACGCTGCCACCACCGCTGGCAGGCGAACCGCTGATTTCGATCCTGATCCCTTGCTATAACGAGGGCGACAACGCCGCCGATACCATCCACGCGGCGCTGGCGCAGCATTACCCGAACATCGAAGTCATCGCGATCAACGACGGCTCCAAGGACAACACCGCACAAGTGCTGGATGCGTTGGCCAAGGAAGACCCTCGGCTGCGGGTGCTGCACCTGGCGGAAAACCAGGGCAAGGCCGTGGCTCTGCGCATGGGCGCCATTGCTGCGCGCAGTGAATATCTGGTGTGCATCGACGGTGACGCGCTGCTGGCGCCGAACACCGCGGCTTATCTCGTCGCGCCGATGCTCGACAACGCGCGGCTGGGCGCGGTGACCGGCAACCCACGAATCCGCACGCGTTCGACGCTGGTCGGGCGGGTTCAGGTCGGCGAGTTCTCGTCGATCATCGGGCTGATCAAGCGCACCCAGCGGGTGTTCGGGCGGATTTTCACCGTCTCGGGTGTGATCGTCGCGTTCCGCCGTACCGCGCTGAACCGGGTCGGCTACTGGAGCCCGGACATGATCACCGAAGACATCGACATCAGCTGGAAGCTGCAACTGGACCACTGGAGCATCTTCTACGAGCCCCGTGCCCTGTGCTGGATCCTGATGCCGGAAACCCTGCGCGGTCTGTGGAAACAGCGTCTGCGCTGGGCCCAGGGCGGCGCCGAAGTGCTGTTCAAGAACATTCGCGGGATCTGGCAGTACCGTCACCGTTACCTTTGGCCGCTGCTGTTCGAATACTGCCTGTCCACCGGTTGGGCGTTCACCTTCCTGTTGTCGGTGATCTTCTGGGCCGTCGGCAAGTTCGTGGTCATGCCCGAGGCGATTGCGGTGCATCACCTGATGCCTCCGGCGTTTACCGGTTTGCTGCTGGCGTTTGTCTGCCTGGTGCAGTTCGCGGTCAGCATCATCATTGACCGTCGCTACGAGCCGGGCCTGGGCAAGACGATGTTCTGGGTGGTGTGGTACCCGATCGCGTTCTGGTTCGTCAGCCTGCTGACCACGCTGGTCAGTTTCCCCAAGGTATTGTTCGGTCAACACCAGAAGCGTGCGCGCTGGGTCAGTCCCGACCGGGGTATCAAACCGATCGGGGACGATGAAGAGGAGGTTATCAAATGAAAATCATCCGGACCCGCCAACGGCCGTTTCTGGTGGTGGTCGATGCGTTCTTCACGGTGCTGGCCTGGGTCGGCCTGCTGTATCTGCTGGTGCGCGGCCTGTGGCCGTTGATCGAGACCCACGAAGGCGGGCCGCGCATCGACCATTCGGCGTTCGAAGCCCTCGGCACTTTGCAGATTTACCTGTGGGTGGCGTTGGTCAACGCGGTGATCCTGATCGGCTGGGCGCGTTATCAACAACGCAAGAGCCGAAGCTTCGCCCAGCGTCGCCTGCCGCCCCCGGTGGTCGACGATGAGGCGCTGAGCCGCAGCTTCAAACTGTGCGACGACCGCTTTCAGAAACTGCGCGGGCCGGGCGTCATGACCATCCACAACGATCAGGACGGCGACGTCAGCCATGTCGTGCCGCATTTGTGGCCGGTCCAACCTGAAGAATTGCCGCCGCCGCTGGCGCCACTGGAGCACCCTCGGGTGATCTTTCTGCACGCCGAGGACGATGACAACCGCGAGCCGTTGAACCGGATCACCTGACGGCGCGAATCAGCCGCCAGGCCTCCTCCATCGACAGCGGTTGCTTCATGCGTTCGGCCAGCAGCGCCATCGACCTTTCCTCTTCGCAGGCCACCGCTGCCACCACGACACCCTTGCACCCGAACAGTCCGATAAACGGCGGCTGTTCGGGTTCGCCGATAAATTCGACCGCATCCCACGCCTCGGCGTGACCGAGATAGTCGTAGTTGCGGCCGAAATGCCAGGTCCAGAAATACGGCACGTCGAGGTAATGTTCATCGCCACCGAGCAGATTGGCAGCGGCGATCCGCGCGTGCTGCTGGGCCAGGCGCCAGTGCTCGATGCGTTGTGGCTGGCCGTTCAGCGGGAAGGTGGCGATATCGCCAATGGCCCACAGACCTTCGGTGACGCGCAGGCTGCCATCGACCAACAGCGATTGATCGTCCTCGCGCGGCAGGTCGCCGAATGCTTCGGTGGCCGGATGTACGCCGATTCCCGCTAACACCAGATCCGCCGACAGGCGCAGGCCATTGTCGAGCAACACTGCCTCGACCTTACCGTCGCCGGTGATTTCCATGGCTTCGTGATCGGTGATGAATTTCACGCCGTTTTCTTCATGCAGCGCACGGATCGCCTTGCCGACGGCTTCACCGAACTGCGCCGCGAAGGGAATCGCGTGCCGCGCGAGTACCGTCACCTCGAGCCCGTGCTGGCGCAGGGCCGAGGCGCATTCGAGTGCAATGAAGCTGTCACCGATGATGACGGCACGCTGGCCGGGTTGGGCGGCGTCCATGATGGATTGCGCCTGGGCTTTGGAGCGCAGGACAAACACCTGGGGCAGGTCGGCGCCGGGCAGTTTCAGCGCGTTGGGCGTTGCGCCGGTGGCCAGCACCGCCGCGCTGTAATTCATTGTGCGGCCATCGCTCAGGTGAAGGGTCCGGGTATCGGCATCGAGCCCGCTGACCTCGCCCGAAACCCGATTGATGTGTTGCTCGCGGTAAAAGTCGTCATCGCGCAGGGGCGGGGTTTCCGGCGCCGGCATTTCCCCGGACAGCACGAATTTGCTCAACACCGTTCGGTCGTAGCCGGCGTCCGGCTCGCAGTCGATCAGCACGATCCGCCCGCCGAAGCCTTTCTCGCGCAGCGCGGCGGCGCAGGCCGTTCCGCCGGCACCGGCGCCGACAATGACAAAGGTGCGTGGATCGTCCTGCGGCGGAGTGTGCGGATCCGGCAACGGCTGGTCATCGACCCACACCTCGTCGCCGCGCAGTTCCAGCGGATAGCGCTTGAGGCTGTCCAGCGCCGGAGGTTCGCACAAGGCGCCGTCTTCGGCGCGAAAGGCTGCCTTGTGCCACGGGCAGATCAGCCGGCCGTGACACAACGCACCTTCCGCCAGCGGCGCGCCGGCATGCGGGCATTCCCCCTGAAAGGCGCGCAACTGGCCGGCGGCGCGCAGCAGGACGATCTTGCAGTCGCCGATCTGCACCTCCAGCCCACGGTCTTCAGGCACATCGGCGAATCGGGCGACACGGTGCAGGGTCATGTTCGTGCTCCTCACAGGCATTTCTCTTACGAGTTTGGGCCGCATTGCGAGGTTCAGCCATTTCCTACTGCCACGGCACGAACGGTACGGCTATAGTTTGCAGGCCGACGAAGGCCCAACTGCACAAGGTGCTCCCGGAATGACCCGATTGACCTCTCTCAACCCTTGGCTGGCGGCCGTTGCCGTCGCCCTTTGCGTGCAGTTTCCGGCGCAGGCCCAGGAGCGTTTCACCCTCAGCATTCCCGGTGTGTCGGATAACCGTCTGTTCACCTCGGCGGCGGCCAGCGATGCGGCCGGCTGCGGCGGCAAGAACCAGTCACCGGCCCTGAGCTGGAACGCAGGCCCCAGCGGAACCCTGAGCTACGCGATCGTCATGCACGATCCGGACGGCCAGAAAGGCGCGGGCGTCGATCACTGGATTCACTACGGGATCAAGGCCACGACCCGGCAGATTCCGGCCGGTGTCGGCGCAAAATCGGCCCTTGAAGGCTTCGGTGGCACCAACAGCAAAGGCACCACCAGCTACATCGGCCCATGCCCACCGGTTGGCGACAGCGCGCACCACTACATCATTCAGATCTACGCCCTCGATCTGGCCCCGGACGCCTTGCCCGCCGGTCTGACCCGTGCCCAGCTGATGGAAAAAATCAAAGGCCACGTGCTGCGCAACAGCAGTGTGGTGCGGCGTTATCACCGCTGAAAATTTTTCGGTGAGGTTTAACCCGTACTGAAAGGGCTGCCCGTCTCAGGGGATGAATGGATCAATTCTTCCCCGAGGTCAGCCCCCATGTCCCTTCCTTCCACGCTTCTGCGCCCTCTTGCTGCCAGTGTGTTGCTGGTGGTTGCCGGTTGCGGCGTTTCCTCCAGCCCGGAAACCACCGTTGTGCCACCTCCGGCGCAGACCGAACTGAAATCTTCCGCGCAGCCCGAAGCGATCATGGCCGACAGCTCGATGGCCAAGCGCAGTGTCCTGGCGGCGCCGATCGCCCGTTTTGCACCAATGCCGGCCGGTGAAAGTTATCCACAGGGTTATCGCGACGAACAGCGCGAGCAGTACGCCAATCTGGCCGACAACCCGATCCACAGCGTCGCCGAAACCCCGGTCTCGACCTTCAGTGCCGACGTCGACACCGGCGCCTACGCCAACGTGCGGCGGTTGCTCAATCAGGGTCGACTGCCGCCGGAGGGCGCGGTGCGGCTGGAAGAGATGGTCAATTACTTTCCCTACGACTATGCGCTGCCGAGCGATGGCTCGCCCTTTGGCGTGACCACCGAACTGGCTGCTTCACCGTGGAATCCGCACACCCGCTTGCTGCGCATCGGCATCAAGGCGTCCGACCGCGCCGTGGCGGAACTGGCGCCAGCGAACCTGGTGTTTCTGGTGGATGTGTCCGGCTCGATGGACCGCCGCGAAGGCTTGCCGCTGGTCAAAAGCACCCTGAAATTGCTGGTCGATCAATTGCGCGAGCAGGATCGGGTGTCGCTGGTGGTGTATGCCGGCGAATCCAGAGTGGTGCTGGAGCCGACTTCCGGACGGGAAAAGGCGAAAATTCGCGCAGCCATCGAGCAATTGACTGCCGGCGGCTCGACCGCCGGCGCTTCAGGCATTGAGCGGGCTTATCAGATGGCGCAGCAGGCGTTCATCCCCAAAGGCATCAACCGCATCCTGTTGGCCACCGACGGTGACTTCAATGTCGGCATCAGCGACTTCGACAGCCTGAAACAAATGGCTGTGGATAAACGCAAGACCGGAATTTCCCTGACCACCCTGGGTTTCGGTGTGGATAACTACAATGAGCACCTGATGGAACAACTGGCCGATGCCGGTGACGGCAACTACGCCTACATCGACAACCTGCGTGAAGCGCGCAAGGTGCTGGTGGATCAACTCGGTTCGACCCTCGCCGTGGTGGCGAAAAACGTCAAGTTGCAGGTCGAGTTCAACCCGGCGCAGGTCAGCGAATACCGGCTGCTCGGCTACGAAAACCGCGCGCTGAAGCGTGAGGATTTCAGCAACGACAAGGTCGATGCCGGCGAAGTCGGTGCAGGCCATACGGTGACGGCGTTGTATGAAATTGTCCCGACAGGCGAGAAGGGCTGGCTGGAGCCGCTGCGCTACGGAAAAACCGATGCAGTGGTTTCCGAGAAGAAAGGAGAATTGGCAATGCTGCGTGTGCGATATCAAAAGCCTGAGGGTGGGAAAAGTCTGCTGATCGAGCGGCCGATTGCCAGTCAGGTTGCGCCGGCCAGTGAGGACCTGCGTTTCGCCGCCGCCGTCGCCGCGTTTTCCCAGCAACTCAAGGACGGCCGCTACACCGGTGATTTCAGCCTCAAGGACACCGAAGCCCTGGCCCGAGGTGCCCGTGGCGATGACCGCTTCGGTCTGCGCAACGAGTTCGTGCAACTGGTGGAACTGGCGCAGAGCCTGCGTACGTCCACCGCCTCCATCGGAATGTCCACTGAGCGACGGATTGAATAGTGAGCCGCCTCAAAGGCTTCATCACACAGCTGTTTGCTTCTGCAGACAGCCTTGAGACCAGCAGCGACGAATCGCTGCTGGCCCGTTATCGCGAGGGTGACAATAAGGCGTTCGAGATCCTGTACGCCCGTCATCGCCAGAGCCTTTACCGGTTTCTGCTCGGGTTGAGCGGCAAACCGGAACTGGCTGACGAGGTGTTCCAGGAGACCTGGCTGAGCCTGATCCGCAGCACCAGTCAGCTACAAGGCCGGGCGACCTTTCGTACGTGGTTGTTCCAGATTGCCCGCAATCGCCTGATCGATCACTGGCGCAAACACGGGGCCCGGCAACCGCTGCATGACAGTTACGACGAGCAAACCCACGCCATCAGCGACGACGACTCCGATCCCGAACAGCTGCTCAATCTCAGCCGCGACAGCAAGCGCCTGGAAAGCGCCCTGCAAACCTTGCCCGCCGACCAGCGCGAAGTGTTCCTGCTGCGCGCCCACGGCGACCTCGACCTGGCGCAAATCGCCAGCCTCACCGAAACACCGCTGGAAACCGTCAAGAGCCGTTTGCGCTACGCCCAGCAAAAACTGCGTCGGCTGCTGGCCGAGGAGGTACTGACATGACGGACGCCCGCCCGACCCCCGAAGAGCAAGTGCTCAAGCACGTGCGTGAACAGCACAACGCCGAGCCGCCGGCGCATCTCGATGCGCTGATCCTCAACGCCGCCCGCCGTGAAACCCCGATGCCACGGCAGAGCCTGTGGCAACGCTGGCTCAAGGCCTGCCAGACACCGCGCTATCAGGTGGCTTTTGCCAGTCTGGTCGGCATCGCGCTGATGCTGTCGCTGGTGCAACGCACGCCGGAGCCCGTGGCTCAATACGATTTCGCCCCCGCCGCGAAACCGGCTGCGCCTGTGGCCCGCCAGGAGGCCCGATCATTGTCGGCGCCCGCCGGCGCGCTTTCTGCGCCAGCTCCCGCGCCAATGGCGGAAATGGCTGCACCGATGCAGAGCGAATCGATCAGCGCCGACACGGCGGACGAAGCCAAGGTCGGCAAGCGCGCCGCTGCCCCGGTCAACGGTCTCGACGAGCAGCTGCGTGAAGTCTTGCGCCTGCGCGAGTCCGGCCAGTCGCAAGCGGCCGACACCCTGTTCAACCACCTGCACAAGCGCTACCCGAACGTGAATCTCGACCTGCGACTGGAAAAAATCCGCAAGAACTGACCGTATCAGTCATCCGCCATTTGGCATTGACCCGCAAAAACGCGCACTATCGGGTCATTGCCGATGCGCTGGAGGATGCCGTGGCCCAAAAAATCGACCGCATCGCCCAAATGCTCAACTGCCCGGTGAAGGGTGAGGAACTGCGGCGGGCAGTGACGGAGAGTCGCAAGGAGTTTCTTCTGGCCAAACAGGCCGAAGAGAATCTGGAGGAAGACGTTCTCGATGATGACTTGATCGAGGACGAAGAAGACGATGATGAATATGACGAGTTTGACTGGACGACGGAGTGAGTCGCCGGTCGGCAGGCACAAAAAAGCCCCGGACCATCACAGTCCGGGGCTTTCTCGTTTAAATCAATGGCGCACCAGGCGGGATTCGAACCCACGACCCCTGCCTTCGGAGGGCAGTACTCTATCCAGCTGAGCTACTGGTGCAGCGGGCGACATCATACCTAGGTCGGCTCGGGGCGTCCATGCCGGTTTTTGCCGGGTCATTGTCAGTGTTTGTGTCGGTGCAGGGCGCATTCCAAAAGGCTGTAACGTCCTGCAAAACGCTCTCGTGGCAGTTTGGCGCAGCTGTTCTATTGTTTTCCTGCGGCGGGTTCCTCGATCGCCTTATTCAGGGAGAAAAGCATGAGCGTCGTCAATCCTCAAATCACCGACTCTGTCACCCAATCGACCGTGCAGGTCGTCGGTTCTGCACCGGCCACGGCCATTGCTACGCTGACTCAGGTCAGCAGTCATGCGGTCAGTCTGGCGTTGCAGAACGCGGTCAGTCATCAGCAGGCGCTGAACATCATCGGCAACGCCACCGTGGCGGCGGCCGTGCAGCAGATTCTGGCGGTGGGAGGGCGATCCTGATGGCCAGGGAAAAGGCGCAGACCGACGGCGCTGAGCAGCCGGCCGTCGATCCGGCCGCCGCTGCGGCTTCATTGCTCGAATCACTCAACGAGCATCTGCTCCAGCAATCGTCTGAGGGAGTGGGTGCCGACGCCTTGAACCGACAGATCGTCGAAGCGGTGAACCTGCTCAACACTCAGTTGGCGGCCAATGCGCCCGCACTGGCGTCGCTGGGTTCGGAGCTGCTGATTCGTCAGGCCAGCGGATTGGTGGCGCAGTCGGCGGCGAGCTACTTCGATGGTGTCACCAAGCTCGCTCTGGCTTCTCAAGGTGTGCTGTTGCGCAAGATGACCGAGAGCATCATCAAGGATGACCTCGACGCCGCCACCGAAAGTGCGCTCGGCGCGTTGAATACCCATCTGCTGGTGGGCGGGGCCGCAGCGGTGGCCGCGGCGAGCGGGGTGCTGGACGCCGACGGAGTGGACCAGGCACTTGAGCGAATCAATCAGAGCATTGCCCAGTTCAGCGCCAGCCAGCCTGAGCGGTCGTCCGGCGCCTGAGCAATATTTGCAACACCCACTGTCCCTTGAAAGGAGTCGGAACATGGCAACTGTGAATGATCAGATTACCGATGCAGTCACCCAGACCAGCGTCAAGGTTGTGGCCGAAGCGCCGGCCATGGCGATGGGCAGTATTTACCAGAGCCTGGCGCACTCGACCGGCATCCTGTTCGAGAACGCCGTCAGTGCCCAGCAGCAACAGAACACCCTGGCGCAAGCGGCGACCAATCAGGGCGTGATGCAGATTTACAGCGTCGATACCACAGCCGGCGCCGCGGCCACGGAGAAAGTCGCGCAGACGGGGGTGGCTGACAACCTGACCAGTCTGTTGACGGTGCTCAAATCGTTTCAGGATAAGTAGTCACCATCCTCTGTTCCCTGCCGTTCGACGGCGGCAGGGAACACGGGCGCTTGTACGTTGATCTGAAATGTTCAGCAATTGCGGCGTTTTTGTTCTTTTTTTCGAACGCCCTATTGTCCTCCAACCCCTTTGAACCTAGGATTCGTTTGAGATTTCAAACGCTCCTTATCCAGGTGCTGAGTCGCACGTCTTTTGAGTCGTGCGCTGTTCATGTGCCAGCCCGGTAAATGATTTCCCTGACGGCAGCCTTGCGAGGCGCCTTTCTACAATCATAATTTTGCTCCGCGCTTTGCGCGGTGCTGTTAAGGAAAGCCGACATGCAGCTTAAAGACACCCAGTTGTTCCGCCAGCAAGCCTTCATCGATGGCGCATGGGTCGACGCGGACAACGGTCAGACGATCAAGGTCAACAACCCGGCCACCGGCGAAATTCTGGGCACCGTGCCGAAAATGGGCGCTGCCGAAACCCGCCGTGCCATCGAAGCCGCCGACAAGGCGCTGCCGGCCTGGCGTGCACTGACCGCCAAGGAGCGCGCAGGCAAACTGCGTCGCTGGTTCGAACTGATGATCGAGAACCAGGACGACCTCGCTCGCCTGATGACCCTCGAACAAGGCAAACCACTGGCCGAAGCCAAGGGCGAAATCGTTTACGCCGCTTCGTTCATCGAGTGGTTCGCCGAAGAAGCCAAACGCATCTACGGTGACGTGATTCCGGGCCACCAGCCGGACAAGCGCCTGATCGTGATCAAGCAGCCGATCGGCGTGACCGCCGCCATCACCCCGTGGAACTTCCCGGCGGCGATGATCACCCGTAAAGCCGGTCCTGCGCTGGCCGCCGGTTGCACCATGGTGCTCAAGCCTGCTTCGCAAACGCCGTTCTCCGCCTTCGCCCTGGCTGAACTGGCCCAGCGCGCCGGCATCCCTAAAGGTGTGTTCAGCGTGGTGTCCGGCAGTGCCGGCGACATCGGCAGCGAGCTGACCAGCAACCCGATCGTGCGCAAACTGTCCTTCACCGGCTCGACCGAAATCGGCCGTCAGCTGATGTCGGAATGCGCCAAGGACATCAAGAAAGTCTCCCTGGAACTGGGCGGCAACGCGCCATTCATCGTGTTCGACGACGCGGACCTGGATAAGGCCGTCGAAGGCGCGATCATTTCCAAGTACCGCAACAACGGCCAGACCTGTGTTTGCGCCAACCGTCTGTACATTCAGGATTCGGTCTACGACGCATTCGCCGAGAAGCTGAAAGTGGCAGTCGCCAAGCTGAAGATCGGCAACGGTCTGGAAGAAGGCACTACCACTGGCCCGCTGATTGACGAGAAAGCCGTGGCCAAGGTGCAAGAGCACATCGCTGACGCCGTGGGCAAAGGCGCAACTGTGCTGGCCGGTGGCAAACCGATGGAAGGCAACTTCTTCGAGCCGACCATCCTGACCAACGTGCCGAAAGACGCAGCTGTCGCCAAGGAAGAAACCTTCGGTCCGCTGGCGCCGCTGTTCCGCTTCAAAGACGAAGCCGACGTGATTGCGATGTCGAACGATACCGAGTTCGGTCTGGCCTCGTACTTCTACGCTCGCGACCTGGGCCGTGTGTTCCGTGTGGCTGAAGCCCTGGAGTACGGCATGGTCGGCGTCAACACCGGGCTGATCTCCAACGAAGTCGCGCCGTTCGGCGGCATCAAGGCCTCGGGCCTGGGCCGTGAAGGCTCCAAGTACGGCATCGAAGATTACCTGGAAATCAAATACCTCTGCCTGGGCATCTAAGCCTCGGTAGAAGATCGCTGTAAACGCAAAGGGCACGAGAGCGCTGTCCCTTTGCGTCGTTTCAAACCGGAATTTTCTCTGCGGCCGGGAACGCCGTGGCAGTCGATCATCGCATGCTGCCACCGCCGATTCCTCCCGCTTAATCCTTGAACCACGCCGCCCGATGAGCGGCGAATGAGGACTGTAATGAGCAAGACTAACGCTGATTTGATGGCCCGCCGTACCGCTGCTGTTCCACGTGGTGTTGGCCAGATTCACCCGATCTTCGCCGAGTCCGCGAAGAACGCGACCGTGACCGACGTTGAGGGTCGTGAATTCATCGACTTCGCCGGTGGTATCGCCGTACTGAACACCGGCCACGTGCACCCGAAAATCATCGCCGCCGTGACCGAGCAGCTGAACAAGCTGACCCACACCTGCTTCCAGGTGTTGGCCTACGAGCCGTACGTCGAGCTGTGCGAGAAAATCAACGCTCGCGTACCAGGCGACTTCGCCAAGAAAACCCTGCTGGTGACCACCGGTTCCGAAGCCGTTGAAAACGCCGTGAAGATCGCCCGTGCCGCCACTGGCCGCGCTGGCGTGATCGCCTTCACCGGCGCTTACCACGGTCGCACCATGATGACCCTGGGCCTGACCGGTAAAGTCGTGCCTTACTCGGCCGGCATGGGCCTGATGCCAGGCGGCATCTTCCGCGCGCTGTACCCGAACGAACTGCACGGCGTGAGCATCGACGACTCGATCGCTTCCATCGAGCGCATCTTCAAGAACGACGCCGAGCCGAAAGACATCGCCGCGATCATCATCGAGCCTGTGCAGGGTGAAGGTGGTTTCTACGTCGCACCGAAAGAATTCATGAAGCGTCTGCGTGCCCTGTGCGACCAGCACGGCATCCTGCTGATCGCTGACGAAGTGCAGACCGGCGCTGGCCGTACCGGCACTTTCTTCGCCATGGAACAGATGGGCGTTGCTGCCGACCTGACCACTTTCGCCAAATCCATCGCTGGCGGCTTCCCGCTGGCCGGTGTGTGCGGCAAGGCCGAATACATGGACGCCATCGCTCCAGGCGGCCTGGGCGGCACCTACGCCGGTAGCCCGATCGCTTGCGCCGCGGCCCTGGCCGTGATGGAAGTGTTCGAAGAAGAAAAACTGCTGGACCGCTGCAAGGCTGTCGGCGAGCGTCTGGTCACCGGCCTGAAGGCCATCCAGGCCAAGTACCCGGTGATCGGCGAAGTCCGTGCCCTGGGTGCCATGATCGCAGTCGAGCTGTTCGAAAACGGCGACAGCCACAAGCCAAACCCGACCGCTGTCGCGGCTGTCGTGGCCAAGGCGCGTGAAAAGGGCCTGATCCTGCTGTCCTGCGGCACCTACGGCAACGTTCTGCGCGTCCTGGTACCGCTGACTTCGCCGGACGAGCAACTGGACAAAGGCCTGGCGATCATCGAAGAGTGCTTCTCGGAGCTGTAATCCGTAGCACCGTGTGATCGGATCGACAAAAAACCCGCTTCGGCGGGTTTTTTCATGCCCGGAGAAACACTTGCGCGGTTTTCAGGTTGTACCGAAACGCCAGCATTGGCTAAGGTTCAAGCATTGCAAGGGAGGGCGAGCATGACTGCCGTCGATTTACCCGCTGTACCCCGGGTGCTGATTGCCGAGGCCGATCCCTGGTCGCGTGATCTGCTCAAACAAGTGCTGCTGAATGTGCGCTGCGATGCGCGGCTGGACCTGTGCGCCGATGGCCAGGAGGCGATGTCGCTGCTCAGCGAAGTCCCGTATGACCTGGCGATCGTCGACTGGGAATTGCCCGGCGTCGATGGCTTGAGCGTGTTGCGCAGTGTCCGCCAGCGCAAACGCAACCCGCCGCTGCCGTTCATTTTGATGAGCAGCCGCAACGACAGCGCCAGCGTGCGCGAAGCCCTGCCGATGGCGCCGACCGCCTACCTGGCCAAACCTCTGAACATGGAAAGCCTGACCGAGCGTTTGCAGGGACTGCTGCTGAACGCCGGCGAGGAAGTGTTCTGTGAAGTACCTGCACTGGCGCCGGGCATGACCCTCTCGGTATTCCTCGAACGTCGCCGCGAACAGGCCGATGGCGCACCGCTGATGACCGATGTGCAGGTGGCAGTCAAACGCAGCCTCAATCCCAATGGGCTGGACCTGAAGCTGCTGGAGGAGGAAATCCGCACCGATCCGCAGATCACCGCCGTGTTGATTGCCGCCGCCAACAGCGCCGCCCAGCACCATGGCGCGCCGGTGCAGACCTTGGCGCAGGCGCTGCATCGCCTGGGCACCGGGCAGAGCATGAACCTGATCCTTGGCCTTGCACTCAAGCGCAGCGCCCGACTCAGCGATCCGTGCCTAGCCGATTACGCCGAGCGCTATTGGGGCCTGTCGCTGCACACCGCCGAGTACGCGCGCACGCTGGCGCGGCTGCTCGATCTGGATCAGGAACGCTGCTATTGCGCCGGGATGCTCCATCGCCTCGGCGACCTGGCACTGCTGCGTTGTCTGCAGGAATGGAAGCAGGCCGGCGGCGAGCTGGATGAACTGGAGGAAGTCGGCGATGCGCTGGCGGAATTCGGCGCAGCGTATGGCTCGGCGTTACGCACCCGCTGGCGCTTGCCGCTGGAGTTGCGCGAGCTGATTGCCGCGGTTTACCAGCTCGGTGGCGGGGTGTACTCCCGCGAGGCGCTGGTGATGAACATGGCGGCGCAGATGGCGCGGCTGACCGAGCATGAAGGCGTTGAGGAGTTGGCGAAGAGCCGCACGGCGCGCTTGCTCAAGATCGGCTTGCCGGAGCTGATGCGGATGCGTAAATAACCGCGCGCACTACGAATCCCTGTGGGAGCGAGCTTGCTCGCGAAAGCGGTATGCCAGTCAGCGCTATGTTGACTGACAAGACGCCTTCGCGAGCAAGCTCGCTCCCACAGTAGTCTTGTGTTGGGCTGAGGTCTTGAATCAGGCGGAAATGATCCGGTTCTTGCCCTGCCGTTTGGCTTCGTACATCGCTGCGTCCGCGCGGGCGAACAGGGTGTCGAGGCTTTCGTCATCCGGGGTGAGGCTGGTCAGGCCCTGGCTGACGGTGATGCCGAACGTCTGATCACCGTGGTTGAAACTCAGCCGCTGAATTTCCCGTTGCAGCCGTTCGGCCACCTGCATCGCCATGTCTGGCGCACAGCCCGGGAACACCGCAGCAAATTCCTCACCGCCAATCCGCCCGAACAGGTCGCCCCGGCGTAACGATGCTCGCCCGCATTCGGCGATCCGTTGCAATACGTTGTCGCCTTCAGGGTGGCCGTAGGTGTCGTTGATCACCTTGAAGTCATCAATGTCCAGCAGCAGAAACGCCAGTGGTGCGCCTTGCAGGCGGGCGTCTTCGAACTCGCGGTGGGCGCATTCGAAGAAGTGCCGGCGATTGCTGCTCTGGGTCAGCACGTCGGTGGTGGCCAGGCGTTGCAGCTCGGTTTCCATCTGCTTCTTGTCGGTGATGTCTTCGGCGATGCCGACGATGATTACCGGTTGCCCCGGTTCGTCCTGACGGTTGATAAAGCACTTGTCGCTGATCCAGCGCACCTGGCCGTCGGCGGCGATGATCCGGTATTCGCGGTCTTCCACGGCGCCTTTGTGCAGCACTTCGGCGAGGCTGCGTTCGGCGTATTCCAGATCGTCCGGGTAGATGCTGTCGCGCCACTGGTTGTAGTCGGCCAACAGCAGGGCGGCGGAGCGGCCGAATATCCGTTCATAGGCGGGGCTGACATACAGCACCTGACGGGTTTCCCAGTTGAAGGCCCAAAGCACGGCGTTGACGCTGACCAGCAGCGAGCTGAACAGTTGCTCGCGTTCGCTCAGCCGGGCGACTTCGCCCTGAGCGTGCATCAATGCCATCAGGGTTTGCGCGGCCTCGGGCCACTGGGGAGGGGATGAGTCTTTCTGATTGTTGTTGACCATCGACACGAATCTCAAAGGGCGTGCCGGGAAGTCGACAACGGCCACGGGAAAGCCCGCCGGGGGTGGCGAAGTGTCTTTGAGATAGGGGATCGGGGGTGAAGTTCCGAAGGGTGCGCCCGGGAATCGGGCGCACCGATCAACGGCATCAGGCGGTGGCAGGGCGCAGCGAGTAGGTTTTCAGCTGGTCGGCGAATTCACGCAGGGACTGGATGCCACTGGCCTCCGCCTCGTGTACCCATTCCTTGATGGCAGCGAGCATGTCGTGGCCATTTGCGCTGGTCTTGACCCAGATCTGCTGCAGGGCCAGGCGTTTCTCGTAGATTACCTTCAGCGCCTGGCTGTGCTCGAACATGTTCTGGATGCGCACGTGGTGGCGATCTTCCAGCAGGCTGGTTTCCCGCGACAACAGGCGTTTGGCCCGGTGGAACTGGTGGCGTACCGAATGATCGACCTTGGCCAGCTCCTGCTTCACCAGCGGCCCGATCACCAGCTTGCGGTACTGGGCCATGATCTGGAAGCGGTTGTTGAGGATCGCCATGGCGGTGTCCATGTCCAGGCTGCCCTTGCCTTCGACGCGGTGGGCGATCGGGGCAACGCGCTGGACCTTGGCCAGACGCAGGAAGCTGAAGACCTGGATCCAGGCCCAGCCGAGGTCGAACTCCCACTTCCTGACCGACAGCTTGGCCGAGTTGGGATAGGTGTGATGGTTGTTGTGCAGTTCTTCGCCGCCGATCAGGATGCCCCATGGCACCAGATTGGTCGCCGCGTCGCGGCATTCGAAGTTGCGGTAGCCGACGGCATGGCCCAGACCGTTGACCACACCGGCCGCCCAGACCGGGATCCACATCATCTGGATCGCCCAGATGGTGATGCCGATGGTACCGAACAGCAGCAGGTCGACGACGGCCATGATCGCCACGCCCAGCAGCCGGTAGCGGCTGTAGAGGTTGCGCTCGATCCAGTCTTCGGGGCAGTTCTTGCCGTATATGCGCAGGGTTTCCGGGTTCTGCGCTTCTTCGCGGTACAGCTCGGCACCTTTGCGCAGGACGGTGGACAGACCCTTGACGACCGGACTGTGCGGGTCGTCTTCGGTTTCGCATTTGGCGTGGTGTTTGCGGTGGATGGCGGTCCACTCGCGGGTGTTCTGCGCGGTGGTCAGCCACAGCCAGAAACGGAAGAAATGCTTCAGGCCGGCATTCAGCTCCAGGGAGCGATGGGCCGAGTAGCGGTGCAAGTAGACCGTGACGGCAACGATCGTCACGTGGGTCATCACCAGGGTGACGGCGACCAGTGACCAGGCCGACAAGCCAAGAAAACCTTCGTACCACATAGGCTATAGGGCCCTCGATAAAGAAAAAACAGCCGTTGCATTATCACCAAGCACACAGATAAAACCAGTCGCCCTTTCAGATAAGAGATGGCTGGATGTTTCTTGACTTATAATCCCGACAATTTTGTAGGGACATGGACGGCCGAATGTCTGCCACTTACCGCGATGCCTTGCGTGCAGCGCTGCTTTATCTGGTCCTTGCGGTTGTGTGGCTGCAAGGCACTGGCTATTTATTGAACAGTTTCTTCGATAACTCAGACGAACTGCTGCGCTGGCAACTGATCAACGGCTACGTGTTCGTAGCGCTCAGCGCCGGGTTGATCTTCCTGGCCCGGGCGCGGCTGTTCGAATGCCTGGGCATCGGTGCCCGACTGCGTGAACGCCAGGCGGATCGCGAACGCCTGCGTCAGGCTGCTGCGGTATTCGACTGCACCCGCGAAGGCGTGCTGGTCACGGACCGACAGGGGCTGATCGTCCACGTCAATCGCGCCTTCATGGAAATCACCGGCTATCAACGCGAGGAAGTCATTGGCCAGCAGCCCAGCCTGTTCAAGTCCGGGCACCATCCTCCGGGGTTCTATCAGGCGATGTTCGCCACCTTGCAGACGAAGGACGAGTGGAGCGGCGAAATCTGGAACCGGCGCAAGAGCGGCGAGATTTATCCACAGTGGCAAACCATTCGGGTGATCCGCGACGAGGACGATCGGCTCAGCCATTACGTCGCGGTGTTTTCCGACATCAGCGCCATCAAGGATTCCGAGCACGAGCTCAAGCACCTGGCCCATCACGATCCGCTGACCGACCTGCCCAACCGCCTGCTGTTCAGCGACCGCGCCGAACAGGCGCTGGCATCGGCGCAGACCCACAAGCGCGGTTGCGCGTTGCTGATGATCGACCTGGACCATTTCAAACTGATCAACGACAGCCTCGGCCACACCATCGGTGACCGTTTGCTCAAGGCGGTCGCCGTGCGTTTGCAGGCGTTGTTCGGGACGGGCATCACCCTGGCGCGGCTGGGTGGTGACGAGTTCGCAGTCCTGCTGGAAAGTTGTCCACAGCCGGCGCAGGCGGCGGCGCTGGCCCAACGCATTCTCGATGCGCTCAAGGAGCCGTTCTGCCTCGATGGCCATGAGCTGTTCATCAATGCCAGCCTCGGCATCAGTCTGTTTCCCAGCGATGCATTGAGCGCCGAGCAGCTGTTGCGCAACGCCGATGCGGCGCTGTTCAAGGCCAAGAGCAGTGGCCGCAATGGCTACGCACTGTACACCGAAGAGCTCACGGCTCACGCCCAGCAACGGGTCGAAATCGCCTTTGAACTGCGCCGCGCGCTGGAGCAGCAGGAGCTGCGGGTCTATTACCAACCGGTACACGACCTGAAAACCAGTCGCCTGATCGGCGTCGAAGCCTTGGTGCGCTGGGAACATCCGCAACGGGGCCTGGTGTCGCCGGCGGAGTTCATCCCGATTGCCGAGCGCACCGGGCTGATCTCGGAAATCGACGCCTGGGTCATGCAGCAGGCCTGCCGGCAGATGTGCCAATGGCAGCAGGCGGGAGTCGTGCTGTCGTTTGTCGCGGTAAACGTGTCATCACGCTTGTTTGCCCGCCGCGAGTTGTACGAGCAGGTTGCACAGGTGCTGCACGACACGGGCCTGGATCCGGCCTACCTGGAACTGGAAGTTACCGAAAGCGCGGTGATGGACGATCCGGAAGTCGCGCTGGAACAGATGCATCGTCTGCGCGAGCTGGGCATTCGTCTGGCCATCGATGACTTCGGCACCGGTTATTCGTCGTTGCTGCGGCTCAAGCGCCTGCCGGTGCAGAAGCTCAAGATCGATCAGGGTTTTGTCGCCGGCCTGCCGTGGGACGAGGACGACGCAGCGATCGTCCGCGTGATCATTGCCCTGGCCCGCAGCATGGGCATGCAGGTGCATGCCGAGGGCATCGAGCAGGCGGAACAGGCGGCGTTCCTGTTGGGCCAGGCTTGTGATCTGGGGCAAGGCTATTGGTTCGGGCGGCCGGTCCCGGAAGCGCAAATCGACTGGAACCGGGCGCCTTTGATCGGTTGATGACGGCGTACGGCAGGTTTGCCGGCGGGCGAATCCGCCGCAAACCCTTGCTGCATCACATAATGTTTTCCAGTTATATAAACATTCTTAAATAGTCTTTTTAAGAATATCTGCGCCTCTCTTATATTGCTCCCACGCCGAACGCAGTACCGCCCACTGCCAGGCATATCCCATCCAAAGGAGCAGCACCATGAGCGCATCCCTGCGTAGCGTTGACGGTCAGGACGAAGCCACCATCCTTCGCGAAATCCAGAGCGCCCTGCGCGACCTGCGATTCGGCGCGGTGGAAATCACTGTGCACAACGCCCAGGTGGTCCAGATCGAACGCAAAGAAAAATTCCGCTTGCAGCAACCGGGCAACAAGCCGAGCTGAATCGAAAAAAGATTCCAGCCTGCGCCCGCTCTTGCCGGGGATCAACGCAAGAGTGGGCGCAGGCGGTGATCTTTACAGGCAACCCGATTTTCGAAATTCATAAGAAAAAGCCACCACCAGGAATTCCAGGAGCTTTCACCATGTCGTCGATTCGCCGTTACGCTTTGGCCGCCCTGGCCAGTGCTGTGTTTGCCGGTTCCGCGGTTGCCAAGGATTACGAACTGCTCAACGTGTCGTATGACCCGACGCGCGAGCTTTATCAGGATTACAACGCCGAATTCGTGAAGTACTGGCAGTCGGAACACGCTGGCGACACCGTGAAAATCCAGCAATCCCATGGCGGTTCGGGCAAGCAGGGCCGTGCGGTGATCGACGGTCTGCGCGCCGACGTCGTGACTCTGGCCCTGGCCGGCGACATCGACGAAATCGCCAAGCTCGGCAAGACCCTGCCGGCCGACTGGCAGAAGCGTCTGCCGGAAGCCAGCACTCCGTACACCTCGACCATCGTGTTCCTGGTGCGCAAGGGCAACCCGAAAGGCATCAAGGACTGGGGTGATCTGATCAAGAACGACGTCTCGGTGATAACCCCGAACCCGAAAACCTCCGGCGGTGCACGCTGGAACTTCCTCGCGGCATGGGCCTACGGCCTGAAAGCCAACGGCGGCGACGAAGCGAAAGCCAAGGAATACGTACAGACCCTGTTCAAGCATGTGCCGGTTCTGGACACCGGCGCCCGTGGCTCGACCATTACCTTCGTCAACAACGGTCAGGGTGATGTGTTGCTGGCCTGGGAAAACGAAGCCTTCCTGGCGCTCAAAGAAGATGGCGGCAAGGACAAGTTCGACATCGTCGTGCCTTCGCTGTCGATCCTCGCCGAACCTCCGGTGGCCGTGGTCGACAAGAACGCCGAGAAGAAGGGTAACGAGCAGATCGCCGAAGCCTATCTCAAGCATCTGTACAGCCCGGCCGGTCAGGAAATCGCGGCGAAGAACTTCTACCGTCCGCGTGACAAGGACGTGGCTGCCAAGTACGCCCAGCAGTTCCCGAAACTGGAACTGGTGACCATCGACAAGGACTTCGGCGGCTGGAAAACCGCACAGCCGAAATTCTTCAACGACGGTGGCGTGTTCGACCAGATCTATCAGGCGCAGTAATCTGAAATAAGCTGCAACCGAGCTTTAGTGCCGGACACCCCATGTGGGAGCGAGCTTGCTCGCGAAGGCGGTGTGTCAGACAACGTAAGTGTTGAATGATGCTCCCTCTTCGCAAGCAAGCTCGCTCCCACATTAGTGCGTTCAGCGGAACGTTTTTTAACCAAGGACTTTTATGTCGCGTCGTATCTCCCCCGTCATACCCGGCTTCGGGCTGACGCTGGGCTACACCTTGGTGTACCTCAGCCTGATTGTGCTAATCCCGCTGGCGGCGATGTTCGTCCACGCCGCCCAACTCACCTGGGATCAGTTCTGGACGATCATCTCCGCGCCCCGGGTTCTGGCCGCACTGAAGCTGAGCTTCGGCACTGCGCTGTGCGCCGCGATCATCAACGGCATCATCGGCACGTTGCTGGCCTGGGTTCTGGTGCGCTACACGTTCCCGGGACGCAAGGTGATCGACGCGATGATCGATCTGCCGTTCGCCCTGCCGACCGCGGTGGCCGGTATCGCGCTGACGGCGCTGTACACGCCGACCGGGCTGGTCGGGCAGTTCGCTGCAGACCTCGGTTTCAAGATCGCCTACACCCCGCTCGGGATTACCTTGGCGCTGACCTTCGTGACCCTGCCGTTCGTGGTGCGCACGGTGCAGCCGGTGCTGGCGGACATCCCGCGGGAAGTCGAAGAAGCCGCGGCGTGCCTCGGTGCCAAACCGCTGCAGGTGTTCCGTCACATCCTGCTGCCGGCGCTGTTGCCAGCCTGGCTGACCGGTTTTGCCCTGGCGTTCGCCCGGGGCGTTGGCGAATACGGTTCGGTGATTTTCATCGCCGGCAACATGCCGATGAAAACCGAGATCCTGCCGCTGCTGATCATGGTCAAGCTCGACCAATACGATTACACCGGCGCTACCTCCATCGGCGTGTTGATGCTGGTGGTTTCCTTCGTCCTGTTGCTGCTGATCAACTTGCTGCAGCGGCGCATCGAAACCCCATAAGGAGGCGCGAACCATGTCCCAATCGTCTATTGCGGCCGCTTCCTCGGCCAATGCCGCCCGCCGTGGCAGTGCCACTTCGCGGCGGATTCTGATCGGCCTCGGCTGGCTGATTTTCTTCCTGTTCCTGGTGCTGCCGCTGTTCATCGTGGTGTCGCAGGGATTGAAGAACGGCCTCGGTGCCTTCTTCACTGCGATCTTTGAACCGGATGCCTTGTCGGCGCTGAAACTCACCGTGATCGCGGTGCTGATTTCGGTCCCGTTGAACCTGGTGTTCGGTGTCAGCGCCGCGTGGTGCGTGAGCAAATACTCGTTCCGTGGCAAGAGCATGCTGGTGACGCTGATCGACCTGCCGTTCTCGGTGTCGCCGGTGATCGCCGGTCTGGTCTACGTGTTGATGTTCGGCGCCCAGGGCCTGTTCGGGCCGTGGCTGCAGGATCACGACATCCAGATCGTCTTCGCCCTGCCGGGCATCGTGCTGGCGACGATCTTCGTCACCGTGCCGTTCGTGGCCCGCGAGCTGATCCCGCTGATGCAGGAACAAGGCACTCAGGAAGAGGAAGCCGCGCGTCTGCTCGGCGCCAACGGCTGGCAGATGTTCTGGCACGTGACCGTCCCCAACATCAAGTGGGGCCTGATCTACGGCGTGGTGTTGTGTACTGCGCGGGCCATGGGTGAGTTCGGCGCGGTGTCGGTGGTTTCCGGGCACATTCGCGGGGTGACCAACACCTTGCCGCTGCATGTCGAGATCCTCTACAACGAATACAACCACGTGGCCGCGTTCGCCGTGGCGAGTCTGTTGCTGATCCTGGCGCTCTTCATCCTGCTGCTCAAGCAGTGGAGCGAAAACCGTATCAACCGCCTGCGCGCCAGCGCCGCGGAGGAATAATTCATGTCGATCGAAGTGCGTAACGTCAGCAAGAATTTCAATGCGTTCAAGGCGCTGGACAACATCAGCCTGGACATCCAAAGCGGTGAGCTGGTGGCGCTGCTCGGCCCGTCCGGCTGCGGCAAGACCACCTTGCTGCGCATCATTGCCGGTCTGGAAACCCCGGATAACGGCAACATCGTGTTCCACGGTGAAGACGTTTCCGGCCACGACGTGCGGGATCGCAACGTCGGGTTCGTGTTCCAGCACTACGCCCTGTTCCGCCACATGACCGTGTTCGACAACGTCGCGTTCGGCCTGCGCATGAAGCCGAAAAACCAGCGCCCGAGCGAAAGCCAGATTGCGACCAAGGTTCACGAGCTGCTGAACATGGTGCAACTGGACTGGCTGTCGGATCGTTATCCGGAGCAACTGTCCGGCGGTCAGCGTCAACGTATCGCCCTGGCCCGTGCCCTGGCGGTAGAGCCGAAAGTGCTGCTGCTCGACGAGCCGTTCGGCGCCCTCGACGCCAAGGTGCGTAAAGAGCTGCGCCGCTGGCTGGCGCGCCTGCACGAAGACATCAACCTGACCTCGGTATTCGTGACCCACGACCAGGAAGAGGCAATGGAAGTGGCCGACCGAATCGTGGTGATGAACAAGGGTGTGATCGAGCAGATCGGCTCACCGGGCGACGTCTACGAAAACCCGGCCAGTGATTTCGTCTACCACTTCCTTGGCGACTCGAACCGTCTGCATCTGGGCGATGACAATCACGTGCTGTTCCGCCCCCACGAAGTGTCGCTGTCGCGGCATGAGCTGGAGGATCACCACGCCGCTGAAGTCCGCGATATCCGGCCGCTGGGCGCGACCACGCGGGTGACGTTGAAGGTTGAGGGGCAAACCGATCTGATCGAGGCGGAAGTGGTGAAGGATCACGACAGCCTGACCGGGTTGGCGAAGGGTGAGACGTTGTTCTTCAAGCCGAAGGTCTGGCAGAAAGTCGCCAACGTTTGACCTCGCGCGTTCCCACGCTCCGCGTGGGAACGCCGCTATGGACGCTCCGCGTCCACTGCGACGCGGAGCGTCACGGGATTCATTCCCACGCAGAGCGTGGGAACGAGCGACAGTTTTTCAGCGAACACGACATTTGTGAACGACTGGATCCCTGTGGGAGCGAGCTTGCTCTCGAAAGCGGCCTACACAGCGGCCCTGTTCGGATTGACCCGCACCACACCCGCCCGCGCTTCGATCTGTTCTTTCAGCTCATGCCGCATCCCGAGCATGAACGCCAGTTCAGCCACCACAAACAGCGGCCCGACAATCAACCCGCTCAAGTCATCGACAAACGCCGGTTTGCGCCCCTCGTAGTGGTGACCGACAAACTGGATCACCCAGCCGATCACAAACATCGCCAGACCGCTGCTGAGCCAGACCATGGTGCTCTGCTGCGCCAGGACGTGCCCGGCCCAGACCGATAGCCCCATGAGTGCGGTCATCAACACCCCGAGCATTAGTTCCAGGCGCAGGTAAAACCACGCCGACGCAAGGGCGGCAGCCACCGCCGGGGAAATCCACAATCCGCCCACCGACCATTCCGGCCGCGACAACAGCACAGCCACCGCCACTACGATCAGCGGGATCCCGATAAAGTGGCTGGCGATGTTGCGCGGGTCACGGTGGTAAGCGGCGTATTGACTCAAATGATCGACGAGGCTTTTCATTGTTGTTCCTCCTGTAGGGTGATCGAATCATGCCCCGGGTTCACGGCTCGCTCTGTCAGGCAGGCGACAATCTTTAGGAGAACGCATGGAAAAGGTCTGGCGCGAGCGCCTGTTGACCGGGCAATGGTTCAGTCATCTGCCTTCGTCCTTTCAGAATAGTCTGCTGGCGGCGGCAAAGGAGCGGCGGCTGGCGGCGGGGCAGCGGCTGTTCCAGCGCGGTGATGCGCCGTGCGGGCTGTACGCGGTGCTCGATGGCGCGGTACGCATCGGCGCGGTCAGCGAGCAGGGCAAAGAGGCGTTGCTGAGCCTGGTGGAAGCGCCGCACTGGTTCGGCGAAATATGCCTGTTCGACGGCCAGCCCCGCACCCATGATGCTTATGCGGTCGGCCCGTGTCTGTTGCTGAATATCCCGCAAGCCACACTGCTGAAATTGCTCGACGAGCAACCCGTCTACTGGCGGCATCTCGCATTGTTGATGAGCCACAAACTGCGCCTGACCTTCATCAACCTCGAACAGCTGAGCCTGCTGCCGGCCCCGGCGCGTCTGGCTCATCGCTTGCTGATGATCGCTGAAGGCTACGGCGAACTCGACCCGCCGCGCCGCGTGCTGCAACTGCCTCAGGAACAGCTGGCGTCGATGCTGTCGCTGTCGCGGCAGACCACCAACCAGATTCTCAAGGAGTTGCAGGGGCAGGGGATTATCGGCTTGAGTTATGGCGAAATCGAAATCCTCGACACTGATCGCCTGCGGGCACTTGCCACACTTTAGTGTTCACTACTATCCCTGTGGGAGCGGGCTTGCCCGCGATTGGGGGCTGTCAGTTGTCCTCTATGTCGATTGACACGACGCCATCGCGGGCAAGCCCGCTCCCACAGGGGAATTGTATGTGGCTTACGAGCCGCGATAGGTCGAGAAGCCATAAGGGCTCAGCAGCAGTGGGATGTGATAGTGCTGATCCGTCTGCTTCACTTGAAAAATCACCGGAATCTCCGGGAAAAACGTTTCGTGCTTCGCCTTCTCGAAGTACTCGCCGGTCTTGAACACCACCCGATATTCACCCGCCTCGAACGGTTTGTTCGCCGGGAACAATTCGGCGATCCGTCCCTGTTCATTGGTGGTGCCCTGCGCCAGCGGCTGCCAGTTCTGGCCGACGTGACGCTCCAGCGTCACGTTGATGCCCGGCGACGGCAGGCCGTTTTCCAGATTGAGCACGTGCACGCTCAGCGGGTTGCCGGCGGCCAGTGTCAGGCTCGAAAAAGCACTCAGGCCGAGCGCGGCGAAAGTGATGCGCAGTGGGGTCATGGTGATGCTCCTGGGTTCAAGTACGGTTGATGGACAGGCCGACGATGTCGGCAGCCTTGATTGCGCAGGTTTCGTCCTGCTCGCCGCCGCCGGAACCGGCCACGCCCATGGCGCCGACCAGTTCTTTTTCGGCGAATAGCGGAATGCCGCCGCCGAGCAGCAGCAACTCATCAAGGGTGTTGAGGTTGGCGGTTTCCGGATTGCTGCGGGCGCGCTCGGCGAACAGCCGGGTCGGGGTTTTCGTCGACAGCGCGGTGTAGGCCTTGCGTTGGCTGGCGGCGGTGTTATGCGGGCCGATACCGTCGCCGCGCAAGGTCACCAACAGGTTGCCGCCACGGTCGAGCACCGACACCGTGGCGGTGCAGTTTTCCAGCGCCGCGTCGGCCAGCAGCCGCGCGGTTTTCAGATCGAGATCAGCGTGACGGGGCAGCTCAGGCGTGGCGTGCGCCGCGCCGCTGAGGCCGATCGCGAGGCTGGCAAGCAGGTATTTGACGGACATGGGCAGGCTCCAAAAGCGAAGGCCGTCACCTTATCCGCCGGTCCCCGTCGAAACCTCGTCAGTCGGATTACAAGTTTGTAATGGGCAACACGGTCGAAGGAGCCTAGCCTGTGTCTCTGATCAATCGAGGTGTGCCATGCGTTTGCTGGTCGTAGAAGATGAAGCCAAAACCGCGAATTTCCTCGCCAAAGGGCTGGGCGAGTCGGGTTTCGCCGTGGACGTGGCACTCAATGGCCTCGACGGGCGCTACTTCATCGAGCAGCAGGAATACGACCTGATCATCCTCGACGTGATGCTGCCGGGCCTCAACGGCTGGCAATTGCTCCAGCTGATCCGTCAGCGCGGCGCCACGCCGGTGCTGTTCCTGACGGCGAAGGATGCCATCGAAGACCGCGTGCGCGGCCTCGAACTGGGGGCCGATGACTATTTGCTCAAACCGTTCGCCTTTGCCGAATTGCTGGCGCGGGTGCGCACGTTGTTACGACGCGGGCCAATGCGTGAGGCCGAGTCGTACAGCATCGCCGATCTGGAAATCGACGTGCTGCGCCGCCGCGTCAGTCGGGGCGGCCAGCGCATCGCCCTGACCAACAAGGAATTCGCCCTGCTGCATCTGCTCGCCAGCCGCCAGGGCGAAGTGCTGTCGCGCACGCTGATCGCTTCGCAAGTGTGGAACCTGAATTTCGACAGCGACACCAACATGGTCGAAGTCGCGGTGCGTCGCTTGCGTTCGAAAGTCGATGATCCGTACATGCCCAAACTGATCCACACCGTGCGCGGAGTCGGCTATCAACTCGAAGCCCCCGACGATGCGCGCTAGATCCATCGCCTGGCGCCTGGCCCTGGCGTTCGCTGCCGTCTGCGCGCTGGTACTCAGCGCGATCGGCGTGTTCCTGTATCGCTCGCTGGCCTCGGAAATCGCCTGGCGCGACGACATGGCGTTGCTCGGTCGCCTGGAACAGGTGCGCGCGCTGCTCGCCGACAGCGACAGCCTAGACGCCTTGCAGGCGCGGCCACGGCTTTACCAGAACATGCTGGGCAACCTCGACAGTCTGCTGCTGGTGCAACGCGCGGACGGCTCGAATGTGATCACGATCAACCCTCGTCAGCGCGAACTGCCGTCCATACAGGCCATTGCGCGAGAGCAGCCGCCGCAACGCCGCGATGTGCTGACCTGGCAAGCGGCGGACGGTGTCGAGCTGGCGCTGTTGTCAGGTCAGGCTCAAGGTCCGAACGGTGAAGCGCTGACCGTGATTGCTGGCAAGGTCTTGAGCGAGCGCGAGCAGATGCTAGGCAGCTATCGGCTGCGCTTGTATCTGGCGGTCGGGCTGGGTGCCGTGCTCGCCTTCACGCTGGGCCTGGTGCTGCTGCGCCGAGGTTTGCGGCCTCTGCGCAAGCTGAGTGAAGCGCTGCGCGGCATCGACCTGCGCAGCCTCGATCAACGCGTTCCCACCGCCGGCACGCCAGCGGAATTGCTGGAACCGGTGCACGCGCTGAACGGCATGCTGGTACGGCTGGACGATGGCTTCCAGCGCCTCTCACAGTTTTCCGCCGACCTCGCCCATGAAATCCGCACGCCCCTGCACACCTTGCTCGCGAGCAACGGCCAGGCACTCAATTACCCGCGCAGCAGCGCCGAGTATCAGGAAGTGCTGGCGTCGAACATGGAGGAGTTCGAGCGGCTCAAGCGCATGGCCGAAAACCTGATGTTTCTCGCCCGCGCCGAGCAGGCCGAGCGAGCGCTCGATCTGCGCACGCTGGAACTGCACGACATCGGCGATGAGTTGTGCGACTACTTCGAAGCCCTGGCCGACGACCGGGGAATCCGCCTCGAAAACACGTTCAGCGGAGAATTGCTGGCCGATCAGCAACTGCTGCAACGCGCCTTGGGCAATCTGTTGGCCAACGCCGTGCGCCATGCCGACGCCGGTTCGATCATCAGCCTGCGCCGGCGCGACGAACCAGGCATGTGCTGGCTGCAAGTCCACAACCTCGGCCCGGTCATCGCGCAGGAGCATCTGGACAAACTGTTCGACCGCTTCTACCGCGTCGACCCGTCCCGCGCGCAGCCTGGAGATTCCGGCGGCTTGGGACTGGCGATCGTGCAGTCGATCATGCAGTTGCATGGAGGGCGGGTGCGGGTCAGCAGTGGTGCAACGGGTACGGTGTTTGAGCTTGGATTTGCAGCGATCTGAATGGCCTCTTCGCGGGCAAGCCTGCTCCCCCACTAGTCGAGGTGTGACACAGGGTTTTTGTACGCCCCAATCCTTGTGGGAGCGGGCTTGCCCGCGAAGAGGCTGGTCGATTCAGTACAAGTTCCGGCCCCTTCAACGCAACTGATCCCGAAACTGCCCCGGCGTCATTCCCGTCCAGCGCTTGAACGCGCGGCTGAAGCTGCTCGTATCGGCAAACCCCAGCAGATAACTGACCTCACTCAGCGAGCATTGCGGATCGCGCAGGTGCAGCAGCGCGAGGTTCTCGCGGCTTTCATTCAATAGCGTATCGAAGCGACAACCCTCGTCCGCCAGGTGCCTTTGCAGGCTGCGCAGGCTCAGGTGCAGGGCCTGGGCGATGCGTTCGGCGCTGGGTTCGCCTTCGGGCAGTTGTTCTTCGATGGCGTCGCGCACCTTGCGCTCCCAGGTCAGCGGCTTGAGCTGAGCGAGGGTGCGTTTGAGCACGGCTTCGTTGTGCTCGGCCAGTTCCGGGTTGGCATCGTCGAGATGGCTGTCGAAGTCGGCGAGGGCGAATTCGATGCGGTCTTCTTCGGCGGAAAAATGCACGGGTGCGCGGAACACCTTGTGCCATTGATGCGCGTCAGCGGGTTCCGGGCGGCGCAGGTACACCGCCAGCGGCGCGTAGTCGCGGCCGAGGCGATTGCGGCAGGTGCGCACGTAGATTGCGGCGAAGGCGTCGATGGCCTCGAAGGCGGGCGCCGGGTTGTCCGCCGGGATTTTCAGGCGAAACCGATAGCGGTCTTCGGTGCGGGTCAGCTCCAGTTCCAGCGCGTCGCTGACCACCTGGTGATAACGCACGATCCGCTCGAACACTTCCCGCAGGCTGCCGCTGGCCACCAACGCGTAGCCCAGTGCGTGAAATGTCGTAGGGCTGACGAACCGCGAAACCCGCAAACCGATCGCCGGATCACCGCTGACCTGCACCGCGATTTCCCACAGGCGTGTCGTCGCGGATAGCGGGTAGCGGGCGTTCGGGTCGTCCATCAGTTGCGGATCGAGCCCGGCCTGCTGGCACAGGGCAGTGCTGTCCAGCCCCAGCGCGTCGAGTTGCTTGCGCAGGGCACGGGTCCAGCTGGCGAGAGAAGTCGGTTCCTTCATGCTGGTTGGCGCTTCCGGTCAACAGGTTGGCGTTCTCGGCTACCGCGTTCGGAACCCGCGCGGGGCAGGATGCGAACATCAATAACCAGAGGATGGAAGCATGGACCGTACTTCTGCAAGTCCCCGGCGACACAATGCTGCCCAGCGATCAGCGCATATTCGCGAAGTGGTGCTGGCCAAGGGCGTCGAGCTGCGCGAGCGCTACCCGATTCTCAAGCATCAGGACGCCCTCGGTGCGGGGATTCTGGCGTTTGCCCTGGCCGGGATGATCGGTTCGGCGGCGCTCTACATCACCGGGCACATGGCAGGGTGGGCGTGCCTGTTGCTCAACGCGTTTTTCGCCTCGCTGACCCACGAACTCGAGCACGACCTGATCCACAGCATGTATTTCCGCAAACAGCGCGTGCCGCACAACCTGATGATGGGCCTGGTGTGGCTGGCGCGGCCGAGCACGATCAACCCGTGGATTCGTCGCCATTTGCACCTCAATCACCACAAGGTGTCCGGCACTGAAACCGACATGGAAGAACGCGCGATCACCAACGGCGAACCCTGGGGTTTTGCGCGGTTGCTGATGGTGGGTGACAACGTGATGTCGGCGTTCATCCGCATGCTGCGGGCCAAGACCTGGGCGCATAAATTCAGCATCATCAAGCGCTCACTGAAGGTCTACGCGCCGTTGGCGCTGGTGCATTGGGGCGCGTGGTATGTGTTTCTCGGGTTTCATGCGGCCAACGGAATTGCTGACTTGATGGGTTCACCGATTGAATGGTCAGCGACCACGTTGTCGGTGATGCAGGTGATCGATATCGCCGCCGTGGTGATCATCGGCCCGAACGTGTTGCGCACGTTTTGCCTGCACTTCATCAGTTCGAACATGCATTACTACGGGGATGTGGAGCCGGGTAACGTTCTTCAGCAATGCCAGGTATTGAACCCTTGGTGGCTGTGGCCGTTGCAGGCGTTCTGCTTCAACTTCGGCAGCAGCCACGGGATTCATCATTTTGTGGTGAAGGAGCCGTTTTACATTCGCCAGTTGACGGTGCCGGTGGCGCATAAGGTGATGCGGGAGATGGGGGTTCGTTTCAATGATTTCGGGACGTTCGGGCGGGCGAACCGGTTTGTTCGCAAGGATGAAGCAGAGGTGCAAGAAAACGCACGTACAGCCCGGGCTTGATGGTGAGTTTGCGGGCCTCTTCGCGGGCAAGCCCGCTCCCACAGGGGAATGCATTTCAACTGTGGGAGCGGCGGTGCGACGATTCGACTTGCCCGCGAAGGCGTCAGGTCGGGCAACCTCAATCCGGCTGAAACGGCGAGGCACTCAAAATCACGCCAGTCTCTTCCACATACTTTTGCCAGTGCTCGATCAAGGTGTTGAGCTTGTCCGGCTTACTCGACGCCAGGTCATGAATCTCCCCAGGATCACTCCCCAAGTCATAAAGCTGCCAGGTCGCCGGCCCCACCGGCCCGGGGATCCACACTGCCTTCCACTGACCCTGCCGAATCGCCCGGCGCCCGAACAACTCCCATCCAGTGACGGTGTGTTCGTCATGCACCTGCGCCGTCTCGCCGGACAGGAAACCCAGCCACGATTTCCCGCGCAACGGCGCCACCGGTTTGCCGTGCCACTGCTTGCCGGGATGGCGCACGCCGGCCAGATCGAGGAGGGTCGGCGTGATGTCCATCACCGTGCCGAAACCATGGCTGATCTGCCCCTTGAGCGGCAGCTGCGGATAGTGCAACAGTGCCGGAACGCGAATCCCGCCCTCGGTGGTGAACGCTTTGAACAGGCGTGACGGCGCGGTCGCCACCTGCGCCCAGTTCGGTCCGTACCAGACGTAGGAATTGGCGCGGCCGATGTTGTCGAGGCTGTTGTCGTAATGCTGGTTCAGATAGGTCAGCAATTGCGGGCCGAACTTGGGGAAGGCCTCCAGCAGCGCGCCTTCGGCACCGTTGTCGGACATGAACAGGATGAAGGTATTGTCGAGCTGGCCCTGCTGGCGCAGGTAGTCGACGACGCGGCCGATGTTCCAGTCCATGCGCTCGACCATCGCGGCGTAGACCTCCATCGCCCGCGCGGAAATGCGTTTTTGTTCATCGCTCAGCGCAGCCCATTGCGCGGTCAGCTGGATCAGCGGATGCGGCTCGACATCCGCTTCGATCAGCCCCAGCAACTTGAGTTTTTCCAGCCGCTCAAGGCGCAGCACTTCCGGCCCCGCGTCGTAGCGGCCACGGTATTTTTCGACGATATCGGCGGGCGCCTGCAACGGCCAGTGCGGCGCGGAAAACGGCAGGTACGCGAAGAACGGCCGGCTCTGGTCACGCTCCTTGAGGTACTGCAACAGCTTGTCGCCGAAGGCGTCGGAGGAATAGAAATCCTTCGGCAATTCGTCGATGAACGTGTCGTCCTCGATGTACAGCGCCGGGGTGGATTTCAGCAGGCCGGGCGTGTGCTCATCGTAGGTCGGTTCGAATCCGTAGTGGTTGGCCGCACCAGGCAGCAGCGAGAACGAACGCTCGAAACCACGGGCGTGGGGCGCCAGTTCGGCGGTCAGGCCCAGGTGCCATTTGCCGCTCATCAAGGTCTGGTAACCGGCTTCGCGCAGCAACTCCGGCAACGCGACGACACGGTCGTTGAGGTAACCCTCGTAGCCCGGTTTGCCGATCAGATCCGGGGTCAACGCTTCGGCCATGGTGCCGATGCCGGCGATGTGGTGATCGGTGCCGGTAAGCAGCATCGAGCGGGTCGGTGAGCAGGTCGGTGCGGTATGAAAGTCGGTCAGGCGCAGACCGTTGTTGGCCAGGGCATCGAGGTTCGGCGTGGCGATTTCGCCGCCAAAAGCACCGATGTCGGAGAAGCCGAGGTCATCGGCCAGAATCACCAGAAAGTTGGGACGTTGCGGCATCAACAGGCTCCTGTTCAGCAGGCAATGAACGACAACGGCAGATCACGGATCTGTACCGGTGCGCTCGGTTGGTAATGATCGTCACTGGTCAGTTCGTGCAGCAGCTCTTCGCGCAACTGATGGAAGTCAAAACTGCTGCGCTGGCGTGGATGGGGCAGGGTGATGCCCACCACCTGTTTGATCCGGCCCGGGCGTGGCTCCATCACCACTACGCGATCAGCGAGGAAAATCGCTTCCTCGACATCGTGGGTGACCAGAATCGTGGTGATTTTTGCCCGTTCACGAATCGCCAGCAGTTCGTCCTGCATCTGCTGGCGGGTCAGTGCGTCGAGGGCACCGAAGGGTTCGTCGAGCAGCAAGATCCGCGGGCTTGCCACCAGCCCGCGAGCGATCGCCACGCGCTGGGCCATGCCGCCGGAGAGTTGATGCGGATAGGCGCGAGTGAAATCGCGCAGCCCCACCAGCTCGATGAAGTCGTTGATGCGCTGCTGTTTTTCGGAGGCAGCCAGCGGCTCATTGACCAGGCCCAGACCGATGTTGTCGGCGACCGTCAGCCACGGGAACAAACGATGTTCCTGAAACACGATGCCGCGCTCGCCGCCGATGCCGTTGACGGCTTTGCCATCGACTGTGATCTGCCCGCGAAATTGCGTATCGAGGCCCACCAGCAAGCGCAGCAGGGTGGATTTGCCGCAGCCGCTGGAACCGACGATGGCGACGAACTCGCCCTCCGCAATGTCGAGGTTGAACTCGCGAATCGCCTCCAGTTCGAAGCCGTCGACGTCGAAGGATTTGCCTACATGGTTGAAGCTGACAATCGGTGCGTTCATGCGTGTCTCCAGCGGGTGGCGCGGATTTCCAGGCGTTGGCCAATGAGGTTGAGCAGGGCGCCAGTGAGGCCGACCAGCAGCATCCCGGCCATGATCAGGTCCATGCGCAGCAGTTGTTGGGCGCCGATCATCTGGCTGCCGATGCCGCCGTTGGACGGCATGAAGTATTCGGCGCCGATGGTGCCGAGCCACGCGTAGATCAGACTCAGGCGCAGGCCGGCGAAAATCCCCGGCGCAGCGCCCGGCAACACCAATCGACGCAGGCGTTGAGCGAGGCTCAGGCGCAGTACTTGTGCGGCTTCGTTGAGCTGCGGTGAGAGGTTGGCGACGCTGCGTTGGGTCGCGACAAACAACGGAAAGAAAGCGGCGAGGGCGACGAACACCCACTTCGCCAGTTCGCCCAGACCGAACCAGGCGGTGAGCAGCGGCACCCAGGCGAAAATCGCGATCTGGCGCAGGGCGGCGAGGGTCGGACCGAGTACGCGCTCGCTGGTCCGTGACAGACCCAGCAACAAGCCCAGCACGAGGCCGAGGCCGCCGCCAATCAGCAAGCCGCCGAGGGTGCGGCCCAGGCTCAGGGCCATACCTGAAATCAACGTGCCGTCTAGCAATCCGTTTTTCGTCGCCTCAAGCACTGCCCACGGGCTGACCAGAATGTTGGCATCGATCCATTGCTGATCGACCGCCAGTTGCCACAGCGCGAACAGCGCCAGTGGCAACAGCCACGGCTGCACGCGCTGCCAGCCTTCATAGCGTGGGCCGCGACGAATTTCTGCCGTGGCGGGATGCGGCCAGTGCACCAGTTTCCTGTCCAGCAGGCCGATGCCGCGATCCATCGCCACGCCGATCAGGCCGATCACCACGATGCACACGAACACGATATCGAGCATGAACAATTGACGCGCCCAGACCATCAGGTAACCGATGCCTTCGCTGGAGGCCAACAACTCAACGGCAAGCAACGACGTCCAGCCAGCGGCCAGTGCCAGGCGTATGCCGGCCATGAATGCGGGGAGGGCGGCGGGCAGCACCAGTCGGCGAATCAGCAACCGTGGCGGCAGGCGTAACACGGCGGCGGCTTCGCGCAGTTTCGGTTGCGCGTCACGCACGCCGACCAGGGTGTGCAAGGTAACTGGCACTACGATGGCCTTGACCAGCACCACCAGTTTCAGCGTTTCGCCGATGCCGAAAAAAACCATGAACAGTGGAATCCACGCCAGCGTCGGCACCTGGGCCAGACCGGCGAAAGTCGGGAAGACCAAGCGTTCGAGGCGACGGCTCAAGCCCAGCGCCGCGCCGAGTACCGCGCCGGCGGTAATGCCCGTCAGCAGGCCCCAGAACAGCCGTTGCAGGCTGATCCACAAGTGACTCCACAACTCGCCTTGGGACAGCTCGATCGCGCTGTTCCACACCAGTGACGGCGCCGGCAGGATCTGTTCGCTCATCCATTGATTGCGCGCCGCCAGCCACCACAGGGCGAACAGTCCGAGCGGCAATATCCAGGGTAGAACGCGGTGGCTCAGGCTTGGCCAGGTGCGCCGGCTTTTCAACGGTGGTGCGGCCAGGGGCAGGCTGAGCAGGGATTCACGGGCCATGGTGACCTCCGTTGTCGGGTTGGATCGAGTTAGCGGAATTAGCTGAATAACAATGGTTATAAGCGAGTTTGAAAATAATCATTTTGGAGATAAGCAGCGCCATTTAAGGCCTCCAGCCCTGCGCGCATCCAATGCATTCGAAGAATATTTTCGATGCTCTCCCTGCATACCGCTCTGCATGGCCGGACTTTCCTGGCTTAGCTTGAAAAGCTATAAAAATGTGCTTTTTAAGTATTTAAGTGCTGGCGGGGATTGCGCCTACTTTCGGCTCCTCAATGCCCGCCGTGATCAGGAGCCGTACCCATGAACTTTCGTCTCAAACGTGTCATCAGTCTGTTTGCCGCGCCGGCCCTGGCGGGTCTGCTGGCGTTCTCTGCCCAGGCCGACGAGCTCAAGGAAATCAGGATTGCCGTGCCTGATCTGAGCGCCGGCACCCAGCACAGTGGCGGGGGCATCGTGGACGTGCTGCGCGATCAGCAGATCTTTGAAAAGGCCTTCGCCGATCAGGGCATCAAGATTCAGTGGAGCTTCTTCAAGGGCGCTGGACCGGTGATCAACGAGGCATTCGCCAACGGCCAGGTGGACCTGGCCTATCTCGGAGACCTGGCGGCGATCATCGGCAAGTCCAACGGACTGGATACGCGCCTGCTCAGCGCCAGCGCCCGGGGAGTGAAGCAATACCTCGGCGTGGTGCCGGGTTCCGGGATCAAGACGTTGCAGGATCTCAAGGGCAAGCGCGTGGCGATCTTCCGGGGTACGGCGACCCAGTTGTCGTTTGACGCGGCGCTGGCCAGCGTAGGCCTGAGCGAGAAGGACGTGAAAGTGATCAACCTCGATTTCAACGCAGCGGTGGCGGCGTTGGCGGCGAAGCAGATCGATGCGTCGTGGGGTAGCTCCGGGCTGACTGCATTGCAGGCCAAGGGCCTGGCCGAGTTGCCCCTGAACACCAAGGATCTCGGCGGTGCAGGCAGTGTGCAGTCGGTGCTGGTAGGAACCGGCAAGTTTGTCGATGGGCATCCGGACGCCGTGGCGAAGCTGCTCAAGGCGCAGCAACAGGCAGTGGAGTGGCTGACTCAGGACGGCAACAAGGACGCCTACGTGCAACTGGTCTCGGGGCTGGCGAGCTACCCGCCGGTCATTCTGACCCAGGATCTGAAGGATCAGAACCTGAGTGAAGTGTTCCCCTCGACACTGGATCCTCTGTTCCTCGAAAACCTGCAGGGAAAAGTGGATCTGGCGGCGCAGCAGAAGCTGATCCGCAAGCCGTTCAAGGTGAACGAGTGGGTGGCGCCGGAGCTGGCGGCTGCGAAGCTTTGAGTCATGCGGTCATTCCCGCGCAGAGCGTGGGAATGACCCTCAAACCGCGACGCTGACTTCCTGTTTGTCCACCGCCACCAGCGTCTCGATCATCGCCCGCGCCGCCGGTGACAGCCGGAATCCCGTACGGCTGACGATCCCGCACCGCGCATTCATGCTCTCCAGGTTCTGCGGCAGATTGCGCCAGTGCAGCAGCGCCAGCGAGCCTTGGGCGATGTCCTCGACAAAGGCCTCTTCGGTGCCGACGCCGATCGCGTTGGACTGCAGCACCACTTTCACCAGCGCCGGAAAATGCTCGGTCTCGATGGTCGGTGAGAAATCGATCCGGCCGCTGAGATTCGCCAGCAATTTGCGAATGCCCGGCGGAATCAGCGTGGTCGCCAGCGGGTAGTCGAACATGTCGTTGGTCGACAGGCTTTCCTTGGCCAGCAGCGGATGCCCCGGCCGGCAGAAAAACACTCCGCGCTTGGGAGTCAGCGGCTGGGTCTGGAAGTTCGGGTCGGACTCGAAATGGCGGATGTCGGCGATGAAGAATTCGATCTCCTCGCGGCTCAGGGCGCGGCTGAGTTTTTCCCAGTTATCTACTTGAAAACAGGTGCGCACTTTCGGGTGCGCGTTGATGAATTGCGCCACCGCGTCCGGCACCAGTTTCACCGCTGGCGCCGGGCCGCAACCGAAGTGCAGTTCGCCGGCGTCGAGCTTGGTCATCTGCGTCACTTCGGCGCTGAGCAATGCCGCGCCTTGCACCAGCGTCAGGGCGTGCTGCAGCACCACCTGGCCTTCGGGCGTGGGGCGCAGATCCTTGTTGCCACGATCCACCAGCACACAGCCGAACTCCTGCTCCAGCCCTTGAATACTGCGGCTGAACGCCGGTTGAGTGATGCCCATGGCGTCGGCCGCGCGGACAAAACTGCGGTGTTCGTTGAGGGCGATGAAGTAGCGCAACTGGCGAAGATCCATATGCTTTTCCGGCATCCTAAAAATAGCTCGAAGGCATTTGCGACGAGGGCTGCCTGAGGTTTTAAATGCAAGCTCTTATTCCGTCAACGAAGCATGTGAATATCTATTAGATGTAAATGGAATATAGATAGAGCGTTGTTTCGCTGCCGTCCAACCGCAAGCAGTCGATGAGGGTCTACCCATGAGCAATGCCGCACTCGCTGTAAAACCCGCTGTCCACGCGCTGGACATTCATCCGGTGGCCGGCCGCATCGGCGCCGAAATCCGTGGCGTGCACCTGTCCGGTGAGCTGGATGCCGCGACGGTTGAAGCCATTCAACAGGCGCTGATCCAGTACAAGGTCGTGTTCTTCCGCGAGCAGACCCAGCTCGACGATCAACGTCAGGAAGCCTTTGCGCATTTGCTGGGCGAGCCAGTGGCGCACCCGACCGTGCCGTCCCGCGAGGGCACCCGTTATCTGCTGGAACTGGACGGCGCCGAAGGGCAGCGCGCCAACTCCTGGCACACCGACGTAACTTTCGTCGATGCCTACCCGAAAGCCTCGATCCTGCGTTCGGTAGTGGCCCCGGCATTCGGCGGCGATACCCTTTGGGCGAACACCGCGACCGCGTACAACGAACTGCCGACCGAATTGCGCGAGCTGGCGGACAAGCTGGTGGCCGTGCACAGCAACGAATACGACTACGCCGCTGTGAAGCCGGATGTGTCGGCGGAGAAGCTTGAGCGCTATCGCAAGATCTTCACCTCGACGGTTTACGAGACCGAACATCCGGTGGTGCGTGTACACCCGATCAGCGGCGAAAAGAGCTTGCTGCTGGGGCATTTCGTCAAGCGCATCAAGGGCTATTCCCAGGCTGATTCGGCGCATCTGTTCGGCTTGCTGCAAAGTCATGTGATCCGCCAGGAGAACGTCGTGCGCTGGCGTTGGAAGGCCGGTGATGTGGCGATCTGGGATAACCGCTCGACGCAGCATTATGCGATTGATGACTACGGCACTCAGGATCGGGTGGTGAGGCGGGTGACGCTCAAAGGGGAAGTGCCGGTCGGGGCGAATGGGCAGCGTAGTCAGACCATCAAAGGCGCAGAAATCGTCGGCGTCTGACTGATCGTTCCCACGCTCTGCGTGGGAATGCAGCCCGGGACGCTCTGCGTCCCAAAGCGGACGCAGAGCGTCCATTGAGGCATTCCCACGCGGACGGTTCGACGCCTCGACGTGGGAATGATCACTGTCACCACACGCCGATCTGAACCATCTTCTCCGTCTCCGGCTCCCCATAACGAAACCGCTGCCCACGCAAATCAATCTCCTGATGACTGATGGTGGTACGCCGCTTCAGTCCGCGCACCCACTCGAACAAATACCCCGCATGTTCCTCGCGCACCGCCGCATATGCCGGATCCGCGCCCAGATCCTGCAGCTCCTGCGGGTCATTCAACAGATCGAAAAGCTGCGGCCGGAAGCCGTCGTATGCCAGGTACTTCCAGCGCTCGCTGCGCACCATGGTCATGCGGCAGCGGTCGATCGGCTGGCCCAGTCGCTCACGTGCCGGGGCCTGGAAGGCATAGTCGTATTCGCTGATCGCATAGCGGCGCCAGTCAGGACTTTCACCGTGCAGCAGTGGAATCAACGAACGACCTTCAAGGCGATGTTCGGCTCCCGTCACACCCAGCGCTTCGAGAAAGGTCGGCACGCCATCGATGGTTTCCGCCAGGCGCTCGTCCACCGTGCCCCGTGTGACGTCCGCCGCTGCACGCGGGTCGCGCACGATCAAGGGAACGCCCACTGCCTGCTCCAGCAAAAACTCTTTCTCGCCCAGCCAGTGATCGCCCAGAAAGTCGCCGTGATCGCTGGTGAACACGATCAGCGTGTCTTCCCAGCGGCCGGTGCCTTGCAGGAAATCGAACAGCCGCCCCAACTGATCATCGACCTGTTTGACCAGGCCCATGTACGTCGGGATCACGTTCAGTCGTACCGGATCTTTGGAGAAATTCAGGCTTTCCTCATGCTGGCGAAAGGCCTGATAGACCGGGTGGTCGCTTGGAGAGGCATTACGTACCGGTTCGAGAATCGATTTCGTACTGTACAAGGTGTGGTACGGAGCCGGTACGATGTAAGGCCAGTGGGGTTTGATATAGGACAGGTGTAAAAACCACGGTTTTTCACCTTGCTCACCGATGAAGTCGATGGCTCGATTTGTAGTGTAGACAGTCTCTGAATGTTGCTCGGGAATTCGCGCTGGCAAATGGGCATTGCGCATTTGCCAGCCGCTGAGGATTTCGCCGTTGTCGCCTTCGGCAGCGTTGGCCCAGTCGTGCCAGGGGTTGCGTCCTTCGAAACCCTGCTCGCGCAGGTAATGGGTGTACGGCGCGGATTCGCGTTTGTCGTCGAACAGCGGGTCGTCGGGGAAGATGCCGTCGTGGCGAAAGTACGGCTCGAAGCCGACTTCGTTAAGCACTTCGGCCTGGGCGCTTTCGGGGTTGATCGCCAGCCGCTGCAAGGCATCGACGTTGGCCGTGGCGTGGGTCTTGCCGACCAGCGCAGTACGAATGCCGTGGGGGCGCAGGTAATCACCGATGGTCAGTTCTTCCAGCGGCAGCGGCACGGCGTTCCACGCCACTTGATGGCTGCTGACATAGCGCCCGGTATAGGCCGACATCCGTGACGGGCCGCAGATCGTGCCTTGAGTGTAGGCGCGGCTGAAACGCACGCCGGCGGCGGCCAGGCGATCGATGTTCGGAGTGTGCAGGTGCGGGTGGCCGTAGCAGGACAGGTAATCGCGGCGCAGTTGATCGCACATGATGTACAGCACGTTGCGCACAGGGTTTTGCGGGTTGGACATGGGGTTCACCGGTCAGAAAGACAGGTGAGGTTTTTCGCTTTCGGCGAGGGTGTTCGGCAAGTGCATTCGGGGAATGCCTTCGATGCAGCAATTGCATAGTGCAGAGAGGGAAAAATCCTTAGAACACAGGTGATTTTTGAGTCTCTTTGATTAAGCAATGGCCAGCTAACCAAGCTATCATCCCTAGGCATTCTTGCGTGCGGCAGCCCTTGGCCGATTCAAATTTTGCTAATACAAATCTCCTGATGCCCCAGGTTTGGTAGTGTTAACGTCGCTAATGGCGACTTTATCTGTGCCGCTGCGCTCTTATCTCGAGGACACCATGCTCAAGCAACTCCACATAAAAAACTTCACAGTCTTTGAAGAGGCCGATCTCCAGTTCGCAAAGCATTTGAACGTGATTGTGGGGGAAAATGGTGCAGGCAAGACGCATCTCTTGAAGCTGGCGTACGCCGGTTTGGCGACTAGCTCTGAAGAAAGTAACAGGCCGGTGGCTCTCTCTATAGAACCGACCAAGGCGACGTTGCAGCTGCGTATGGCAGAAAAATTGATCGGTGTTTTCCGCCCCGAATCCTTAGGTCGGCTGGCTCGACGTAGGAGGGGGCGAGAACGGTGTGATATCAGGCTCTGTTTTGATAAGAATGAATATGATCTGGCTTTCAGCTTTGCAACTAACAGCAAGACGGAAGTCAGTGTGGAGCATCTTCCTCATCGTTGGTTAAAAGCTACACCTACTTATTTACCTACTCGTGAGTTATTGAGTATTTACCCAAACTTTCTCGCGGTTTATGACGGTCACTATCTAGAGTTTGAAGAAACATGGAGAGATACCTGTCGCCTGCTTGGGGGACTGCTGCGTAAAGGACCTACCGAAGAAAGGGTTAGGGAGTTGCTTGCCCCGTTGGAAGCCGCTATGCAGGGCAGCATCGAGCTTGATAAAAGTGGGCGATTCTATCTGCGCAATAACAGTGGGCGAATGGAAATGCCGCTGGTGGCGGAAGGTCTGCGCAAATTGGGAATGTTAGCCCGGCTCATCAGTACCGGTGCTTTGCTCCATCAAGGTTATTTGTTTTGGGATGAACCCGAAGCTAATTTGAATCCTCGGCTGATCAAGCAAGTAGCGAGGACTATCGTTGACTTGAGCGCCAGTGGAATTCAAATTTTTGTAGCAACTCATAGTTTGTTTTTGTTGCGCGAGTTGGAAATTCTTCTGGCCAATAGATCTCTGGATACCGCGTTTTTTGGTTTGCATTCCAGCGAAATCGGCGTTGTCGTTCAGCAAGGCAAGGGGCTGGAAGATATAGGCGATATCACAGCGCTTGAAGAAAGTCTTCAACAGTCAGATCGCTATCTGGAACTGGAGTCCTGATATGCCGAGATTGGATGTAGACGGGCTTTTTTTTAGTTTTCCCGAGGAGTGGCGGGCTAGCAAATTTGATGAGTGGGGATACTATCGAAATCATTTCTTGAAGCAGCGCGACAAGATTAAAGCGATAGATATTCTGGTTCTCTCTCCAGAAAACACTGCATTTTTGGTAGAGGTAAAAGATTATCGTCATCCGCAAGCGGTTAAACCTTCGGATCTCCCAGAGGCCATCGCCAATAAAGTCTTCTGTACTCTAGCTGCGCTTTTACCAGCTCGACTGCATGCCAGTACCGAGGACGATGAGAGAGAACTGAGTCGGGATGTCTTGAATTGTCAAAGGCTTCAGATAGTCGTGCACATCGAACAGCCTCAAGCTCATTTACCGAAGGTAGATTTGGCTGATGTGAAGCAAAAGCTGAAAAAGCTCCTGCGTGCTATTGATGCTCACCCCAAGATTGTCAGCATGACCAAACCTCAAGGTATGGTTTGGAGTGTGTCTGCCCGTTAGTCTGCCTCTGGGTTCATTGGTGTGAAAGTTGAAATTCAAACGGCCAGATTTGCCAGCGAGCAGACCTCCTCTTCCACCGCATCGATTGCCTTGATCTGCTCGATCATCGCCTCGGCCAACGGCGACAGGCGATACCCGGCGCGGCTGACAATTCCGTAACGGGTGTAAAGCTCATCCAGATCATCCGCCAACCCCTTGACCTTCAAACACACCAACTCGCCACGAGCCTGATGCAGCGCATCCGAATAGGCACCGACGATGCCGATTGCATCGGAGCGCAGCACCACGCCGAGCAGGCTGGCGCTGTTTTCACACTCCACGTTCGGGACAAAATCCGGGCGGCCACTGAGGTCGACAATGACCTTGCGCAGGTTCGGCGGACGAATGCTCACGGCCAGTGGATAACTCATCAATTGCTCTGCCGTGACTTGCTCGAAAGCGCCCAGCGGATGCCCGGCGCGGCAGCAGAAATGCCATTTGCGTGGCCGCAAGCGGTGGGTCAGATAATCCGGGTCCGCCTCGAAGTGCCGAGTGTCGGCGACGAAGAATTCGAACTCCTCGCTCAGCAGTCTTTTGCTCAGGCTCTGCCAGTCATCGACCTGGTAGTGCACCCGCGCTTTCGGGTAGCGGCCGATGAAGCTGCCGATCGCTCGCGGGATCAATCCTGCCGCCGGCGCCGGGCCGCAACCGAAGCGTAATTCCCCCGCCTCCAGCCCGTTGAACTGGCTGATCTCGTTGGCCATCTGCTGCGCACCGCTGACCAGTCGCCGCACGTGTTCAAGCAGCACCTGGCCCTGTTTGGTCGGCGGCAATTCCTTGCGCCCGCGATCCACCAATTGGCAACCGACGCTGTGCTCCAGCGCCTGAATGCTGCGACTGAACGCCGACTGCGACAGGTTCACCGCCTGCGCGCCGGCGACAAAGCTGCGTTGTTCGGCAAGGGCGATGAAGTGTCTGAGTTGGCGCAAGTCGATATGCATTTTTCACATAAAAAATATCCGGGAAATGCATTGGATATGCATTAGGTCGACTCCTTATAAAGGCAATCTCTTATGCAGTAAATCTTTGTAAAAACATAAATAAATAACTTAAAAGAATATGCAGTGCGGTTGATGTCTGCGTGTTTTTTGACCAGGAGCAGCCCCATGAGTCCGTTGAATATCGCTTCACCGCCGCCGCCACGACGGCTCAAACATCTGCCTCTGGCCCTGTTGCTGGCGGGGAGTGCCATTTGGAGCCACGGCTACGCCGCTGAAGCGCAAACCCCTGCGCCGGCACCGGCAGACAAGGCCACGAGCGCCACTTCGCAACTGGAAACCGTGACCGTCACCACCCGCCGTCGCGAAGAAAGTTCTCAGGATGTGCCGACGCCAATGAGCGTGGTCAGCGGCCAGACGCTAGAGACGCAAAGGGTCTACCGGATTCAGGATCTGCAGCAGCTGGTACCCAGCGTCAACGTCGCCTACATGCATGCACGCCAGTCCAGCGTGTCGATCCGGGGCCTGGGCAACAACCCGGCCAGCGATGGTCTGGAAGGCAGCGTCGGGCTGTACATCGACAACGTTTATCTGGGTCGCCCGGGGATGGCGGTGTTCGACCTGATGGACATCGAACAACTCGAAGTCCTGCGCGGGCCGCAAGGGACGTTGTTCGGCAAGAACACCACCGCCGGGGTGATCAACATCAGCACCCGCGCGCCGAGTTTCACCCCGGAACGCAGCATCGAAACCTCGTTCGGCGAGGACGGTTACTTTCAGACCAAGGGCACGCTGTCCGGGCCGCTCAACGATCAGTTGGCCGGACGCATATCTGCCTATCGCACTCGCAGCGACGGCGACATCAAGAACGAATTCAACGGCCATGATCTGAACGGTGGTTCCCGCGACGGTTTCCGGGCGCAGTTGCTGTTCAAGCCCAACGAAGACTTCAATCTGCGCTGGATCGGTGACTACAACGAAGAGGATTCCAGCGCCGGCACCCGCGTGCTGTTCAACACCGGGCCGACCATCAATGGCGTCAATCTCTACTCGACCCGAGCCGCCGCTGCTGGCGCGACACTGGTCAACGGCTCGCACCGCAAAGTCAATCTGGACAGCGACCAGCACGTCACCGTGCATCAGGGCGGCACGTCGGTGGAGGCCAACTGGACCCTGCCGAGCGACTTCACCCTGACCTCGGTCAGCTCCTACCGCTTCTGGAATTTCACCCCGCGCAACGATGATGGCCTCAACGTGGCGGCGACCTACAACGCCGGGGTGTCGGTGGAGGACAAACAGTATTCCCAGGAATTTCGCCTGGCATCGCCCAAGGGCGAGTTCTTCGATTACGTCCTCGGTGCCTACTATTTCGGCTCGGACCTGGACAACAAATCCTTCGCCTATTACGGCCCACAGGCGGACATCTGGAACGGCACGCCACGGGGCGCACTGGCCAACGTCAACAGCGTCGGCCGTGGCCATATCAAGACCGACAGCTTCGCGCTGTTCGCCCAAGGCACCTGGCACCTGACCCCGCGTCTGGATTTCACCGCCGGGGTGCGTGGCACTTATGAAGAGAAGAACGCCTGGGTCAATCGTGATGCGCCGGTGGGTGGCGCAGCGGTCACCGGCGCCGCAGCCAATGCGCGACGCGGCCGCACCGGCGCCTACGATTCCGGCGACCTGAACCAGTACAGCTCCAGCCCGTCCGGATTGCTCAACCTCAGCTATCGCTTCACCGATGATCTGCTCGGCTACGCCACGCTGTCCCACGGCGAGAAATCCGGTGGGGTCAACCTCGTGGTCGGCTCGGCTCCTACCGCTGGCGCCGACTCGCTGCTGATCGGCACCGAGCGCGCCAACAACGCCGAACTCGGCTTCAAGAGCACGCTGTGGGATCGGCGTTTGCAGCTCAACGCCAACGTGTTCTGGACTCAGGTCAACGCTTACCAGACCAACGCCTATGACGACGTCAACCGGGTGCAATACCTGACCAACGCCGGCTCAGTGCGCTCGCGCGGGGTGGAGTTCGACAGCACCGTGATCCCCGTGCGCGGCCTGACGCTGAACTTCAACGGCTCGTACAACGACGTCAGTTATCTCTCGTACAAGGACGCGCCGTGCCCGCCGGAAGTCAGCCAGGCCCCGGGTGCTCCGGCCTCTTGCGACCTCAGCGGTCATCAGGTGGTCGGCGCTTCGAAATGGATCGGCAACGCCAACGGCAAGTACGAATGGAATCTGGATAACGGCCTGCAACCTTACGTCACCGGCAGCTACGCATTCCGCTCCAAAGCGGTGGGCACGGTCGAGGATTCCGACTACGGCCAGATCCCGAGCTACGCGGTGGTCAACCTCTCCACCGGCTTGCGCGGCGACTTCAATCAGGGCCAGTGGGATGTCTCGCTGTGGCTGAAAAACGCCTTCGACAAAACCTACTACACGACCCTGTGGACTGGCGGCAACGGCGGCTATGAAGGCCTGCTCGGTACGCCGCGCACCCTCGGCGTCACCGGTCGCTACGACTTCTGATCGATCCTTCAAGGAGCCGCAATCATGTTGCCCATCACAACCGCTTTACCGGTGTTGTTGTCCGGCGCAGTGCTCAGTGCCGGGGCGCTCGCCGCGCCCAGCGTCTACCCCACCGGCGTTACCCGTTACGACCCGGCCAAGGCCTTCAATCAATATGTGATCTTCAGCGGTGCCGACAAGCAGACGCACCTGATCGACATGAACGGCAATGAGGTGAAGAGCTGGCCGCAATCAGGTTTTCCCTCGGCAATCATCGACCCGAAACTGGTCGGTGGAGAGCGCGGCCATGTGTTGCTGCAGCTGAGCGAAAAGGATCCCGGCAAGTTGGGCTCTGCCGGCAACGGCCTCGGCAATCAGAGCATCGGCGAGCTGGACTGGAACGGCAAAGTCGTCTGGCAGTGGGGCGACCAGGCACCCGGTGGTGCTGCGCAACAGCATCACGATCAGCGTCGCCTGAGCAACGGCAACACCGTGGTGCTGGCGAACAAGGTGCACAAGGTCAAAGGCTTCAAGGTGCCCGAGGTGATCGACGATGCGATCTACGAGGTCAGCCCCGCGGGCGAGGTGAAATGGCAGTGGCTGGCGTCGGATCACTTGAACGAGTTCGGCTTCACCGCCGAACAATTGAAGCTGGTACGTGCCAGCGAAAATCCGGATTACCTGCACATCAACAACCTCAGCCTGGTCGGGCCGAACAAGTGGTTCGATGCCGGCGACAAGCGCTTCAACCCGGACAACCTGCTGCTCGATTCGCGCAACGCCAATTTCATCGCGATCATCGACAAACACAGCGGCAAAGTGGTGTGGCGCCTGGGGCCGAACCTGCCGTTGGCCAATCCGAAAACCGCGCAGCAGATTCCGCGTCCGGTAGACCAGTTTGTAGGTCAGCATGACGCGCACATCATCCCGGCGGGGTTGCCCGGCGCGGGCAATCTGCTGGTGTTCGACAACCAGGGTTTGGCGGGTTACCCGAACGTCACGCTGGGGCTGATTTCCGGTTCGCGGGTGCTGGAAATCGACCCGGTGAAAAACGAAATCGTCTGGCAGTACAGCGCCGCCAATTCGAAGCAGCCGGGGTGGGCGTTCTACAGCTCGTTCATCAGCAGCGCGCGGCGCTTGCCCAACGGCAACACGTTGATTGATGAGGGCATGAACGGGCGATTTTTCCAGGTCACGGCCAATGGCGAAAACGTCTGGGAATACGTCAGCCCTTATTTGGGCAAGGCACCGGGCAGTGACGCGATCAGCAATTGGGTCTATCGGGCCCTTCCTGTGAGTTATGACTGGGTTCCTGCGGAAACGCCGCGTTCGGAGACGGCAGTGATTGCGCCGGCCATTGGTGTGCAACAAACCAATGCCAGTCGTTAGTTATCACGACGATTCACAATCGAAATAAGTTATGAATGACTTGAATAGTGCATATAGCAATTTCGTTGAAAAGTCGCGTGGACAATAAATGAATGTCCAACCATCCTGAGTGTCGTGAGTTTCCAGGAGGAAACTTGCTCTCATCGGAAGACACTTATCCAACGATAAAGGAAATCTCGTTATGTCGAGCATTAATGGCAACTATGTAAACGCTAACGCTGGCGCCAAACTGACGATCACCGATGGCAACGACTCCAACGGCACCTTCAGCGGAAAGTTCAGCCAGAACGGCGTGAACTACGACATCGCGTACGGTCACTACCACTTCCAGAACAGCACCGGGCAGCCTACGATCATTACTTTCGCGGCACTGAATGACGGCACTGGCTATCAGTCCTGGACCCTGTTCTCGCCGGATCATAACTACTCGAAAGTGCGTGCGGTGGGCTCTCGCACCAACTTTGACGGTGATGTAGTCGGTCTGGCCGGGGAGTTTGTCAAGCAGTAATAAATTCTGTAAAGCGAAGGCCGATGCATTAATCATGCATCGGCCTTTTTATTTGCCTTTTAAAAAATTGGTCAACTATCACCTTGGTATTAGTTGTCACTGAATCCCGGGTCATCGATAACCTGATGCCTTGGATGAATACTTTTTATGCCGGGAAAGCATGCCGATTTTGGCGAATCGCTGGAAGCCTTGCTGGTCGGGGCTTTGGCGGAAATGACTGTTTCTTATATTCCATATGCGTCTATCCATAAGATGAAAGATTACTTTCGGAGATAAGCGGCTGGCCCAATGATTGATCCATCGATCACGCCGTGGGGGATTCAACAAGCGGCGGATTGGTTAAGCGAAAAAACGCAAAGAGACCGCAGGGAGTCATTCAATGGGCAATGTCCAGACCGCCGCCAGTGCACAGGAGGTGCTGTGGCGCCAGGCGCCGAGCGGCGAGTTGGTCGATCTCGGCCGGCCTCATTGTGTGCCGTTGGGGCAGCTGCGTCTGCAGCGCGCGCCCAAGGGCATCCTGAGCCGCCGCGAAACGATTCTGCTCGGCGTTCTGGCGCTGGTAGTGCACGGCGCGGTGATCTACTGGATCAACCAGCATCCGACGCCGGCGCTGCCGATCGTGCCGCCGGAAATTCCACCGATGACCATCGAGTTTTCGCGTCCGGCACCCCCGGCGCCGCCTGTGGTTGTGCCGCCGCCACCGGTACCTGTGGTCGAGCCTCCGCCGCCGGTGGAAGACGAACTGGCGACCAAGCCACCACCGAAACCGAAGCCGATTCTCAAACCGAAACCGGTCGCCAAACCCGTACCGAAACCAGCGCCAAAAGCGGTCGAGCAAACACCGGCTCCGCCACAACCGGCAGCCCCGGTCGCTGCGCCAGCGCCACCTGCACCACCGGCGCCTGCTCCGGTGACGCCGGCCTCGGCCAACGCCGCGTACCTGAAGAACCCGGCGCCGGAATATCCGTCGCTGGCCCAGCGTCGCGGTTGGGAAGGCACGGTGTTGCTGCGGGTTCATGTGCTGGCCAGCGGCAAACCGGGAGAAATCCAGATTCAGAAAAGCAGTGGCCGGCAACAGCTCGACGACGCGGCGCTGGACGCCGTGAAGCGCTGGAGCTTCGTGCCGGCCAAGCAGGGTGATGTCGCCCAGGACGGCTGGGTCAGCGTACCCATCGATTTCAAGATTCATTAATTGGTAATCAGCCGGCTTTATTCTCGCGGTGTGTCTGTAACCGTCATCGCGAGCAAGCTCGGCTCCCACACACGAGGGAACTCATCATGACGTTACTGGCATCTCCACTGGAATCCATCGAAAGCGCGGTGATCTGGCTGCTGGTGGTCTTCTCTGTCGCAACCTGGGGCCTGGCATTGCTCAAGGCTTTGCAGTTCGGCCGGTTGAAGGCGCAGGACCGCAAATTTCACAAGCGCTTCTGGGCGGCGTCGAGTCTGGACTCCGCCGCCGAGTTGAGCGAAACCCAGCCCGGCGCTGCAGCGCGGGTGGCACAAGCCGGTTATGCGGCGATTCAGGTGGGCGAGGCCCCGCAGGCCAATGACCTGAGCCAGGCGATCAACCATCAGGATCGTCTCGAACGTGCCTTGCGCCAGCAGATTGTCCGCGAGCGCCGTTCGCTGGAAACCGGTCTGGCGGTGGTCGCGAGTATTGGCAGCACCTCGCCGTTCATTGGTCTGTTCGGCACGGTGTGGGGAATCATGGAAGCGTTGAAAGGTATCAGCGCGGCGGGCTCGGCTAGCCTGGAAACGGTCGCCGGTCCCATCGGTGCAGCGCTGGTCGCCACCGGTGTGGGGATCGCGGTCGCGGTGCCGGCGGTGCTGGTTTACAACTACTTTTTGCGTCGTCTGAAACTGACGGCGGCGGACCTGGACGACTTTGCCCACGACTTCTACAGCCTGGCGCAAAAGAGCTCGTTCCGTGTGCTGATCCACCCGACCGCGCACAAGGCTGCGGTCCAGGGCAACGCGACAAAAGTGAAGGAGGCGTCCTGATATGGCCTTCTCCACGCAAGACAGCGACGAGGTGCTGAGCGAGATCAACGTGACGCCGCTGGTGGACGTGATGCTGGTGCTGCTGGTGGTGTTCATCGTCACCGCGCCGCTGCTGACCAACGCGATACCGATCAACCTGCCGAAAACCGAAGCGGTGGCACCGGTCGAGCAGAAAGACCCGTTGGTGGTGAGCATCGACGGTACGGGAAAACTGTTTATCAACAAGGACGAAATCCAGACGGATTTGCTGGAGTTCAACCTCAAATCGGCCAAGGCCAAGGACCCGGAAGTGCGCGTGCAATTGCAGGCCGACAACGGGGTGAATTACGGCGAAGTGGCGCGAGCCATGGCTTCGATTGAGCGGGCGGGCATCACCAGGCTGTCGGTGATCACTGCACGATAAGGGTTTGACGTTTTTCCGGGGCCGTCTCCTTGGCAGGGTGCGGCCCCTTTTTTGTTCGTTGCTTGATATTCGTTTAGGGTCTTAATAAATAGCTTCTTATTCCTTAACGAATATAAATCCCGTCCCTATACTCGTTCAGGAACAGACACGACGCAGGAGAGCTCCCCCATGCGCAACGAATCAATCCGCTATCTGATTGTGCCGGGCTGGCAAGGATCGCCAGAAGATCATTGGCAAACCCACTGGCAAAACAGCCTGCCCAACAGCGCGCGGGTGGAGCAGGCCGACTGGCTGACGCCGCGTCGTGAAGACTGGGTCGCGGCGCTGGCCGAGGCGATTGCCGCCGACAGCTCGCCGGTGATTCTCATCGCGCACAGCCTGGGCTGCATCACCGTGGCGCACTGGGCGGCCACCGCGCCGCTGCATCACCTGCGTCAGGTGCGCGGCGCGCTGCTGGTCGCACCGGCGGATGTCGAACGCCCGGCTTGCGCGCCGGCACTGCGCAATTTCGCACCGATTCCGACCGATCTGTTGCCGTTCCCGAGCCAAGTCGTCAGCTCCGACAACGACGCCGCCGTCAGCGCGCCGCGTGCGCTGGAACTGGCGCGCAACTGGGGCGCCGAGGCGGGGATTCTCGCAGGCGCCGGCCATATCAACGTGAAGTCCGGGCATCAACGCTGGGAGCAGGGATTCGCTTATCTGTATCGCCTGCAAAACCGCATGGAACACCACGCCCGGCGCCGTGCCTGACCCATTTTTTTTTCAACGCCCCCGTCTCCCGGCGATTTGGGGCGGGAGTCTGCCATGAGTTTTGAAACCTTCGGTCAGCCGTTGCTGACCTTTCCCGATGCGGAAAAAAGTCCCCTGAGCATTCGCGCCAAGGCGCTGGTGTTCGTCGATCCGCGCTCACGCCAGTTGCGCGAGGAAATGGCCCAACTCGCACCGCGCTCGATCTCGGTGTTGATTCGCGGTGAGACCGGCACCGGCAAGGAATTGCTCGCCCGCCACATCCACCGTGCCAGTGATCGCAGCGGGCTGTTTGTCTCGGTCAATTGCGGCGCGATCAGCCCGACCTACGCCGATGCCGAATTGTTCGGCTACGCCGCCGGCAGTTACAGCGGTTCGGCCAGCAGCCGCGCTGGCTGGTTCGGCTCGGCCAACGGCGGCACCTTGTACCTGGACGAAATCGGCGACCTGCCGCTGCCGATCCAGATCAAGTTGCTTGCCGCCCTGGAAAATCACGAAGTCACCCGCGTCGGTGCTCATCAACCGAGCCCTGTGGACGTACGTCTGGTGGCGGCGACCAGCATCGATCTGGCGCAAGCGGTGGCGGCGGGGAAATTCCACGAGCGGCTTTATCACTATCTCAGCGAAGGGCAACTGGAACTGCCGGCACTGCGCGCGCGGGTCGGCGACATTCTGTCGCTGGCCGAGTACTTCCTCGGCATCTACAGCCAGCGCCTCGATCTGCCAGTGCCGCTGATCAGCGAAGCGGCGCAGCAGGTGCTGGAACAACACAGTTGGCCGGGCAACACTCGGGAGCTGGAAAATGTCATTCATTTTGCGCTGCTGGTGAGCACCGGCGACGAAATCCTGCCGGAGCACCTGAACCTGCCCGAGGTGTCTGGGCCGCTGGTTCAGATCGAGCGTCATGCGGCGAGCATCAGCCTCAATGGCACCGCCGACGAACGTAAGGCATTGAAAGAATTGCTGTTGAGTCTGAGCGAGGCGTTGTAACCATTTTGTTCAACATGAACAAAATGGAATATGAAGCTGAATAAACGTTATTGTCCTGGAATAAAAAATCCCGGTATTGTCCGCTTCACGCCAGCAGTAGCACATCGCTGGCACACGTATTAATGCCGTCGTCGATGACGACCGATTTTCGATAAGGACACTGCATGAAAAAGGTTCTGTTGTTTACCGCATTGGCGGCTGCTCTGACTGCTTCCCTGGCCCAGGCCGGCGAGAAACTGGTGGTGGCCGCGACGCCAGTGCCGCACGCCGAAATCCTCGAACTGATCAAACCGACCCTCGCCAAAGAAGGCGTGGATCTGGAAATCAAAGTCTTCACCGACTACGTTCAGCCGAACGTACAAGTGGGCGAGAAGCGTCTGGACGCCAACTACTTCCAGACTCTGCCGTACCTGAACAGCTTCAACCAGGGCAAATACAAGGACGACAAGGCCAAGTACCTGGTAACCGTGCAAGGCGTTCACGTTGAACCGTTCGGTGGTTACTCGAGCAAGTACAAGACCCTGGCCGAATTGCCTGACGGCGCCACCATCGCCATTCCGAACGAAGGCAGCAACAGCGGTCGCGCACTGATCCTGCTGCAGAAGGCCGGCCTGATCGAGCTGAAAGATCCGAAGAACGCCCTGGCCACGCCAAAAGACATCGCCAAGAACCCGCACAACTTCAAGTTCAAGGAACTGGAGTCGGCCCTGCTGCCGCGTGTTCTGAAAGAAGTCGATCTGGACATGATCAACACCAACTATGCGCTGGAAGCCAAGCTGAACCCGACCAAGGACGCCCTGGTGATCGAAGGCGCGGATTCGCCTTACGTGAACTTCCTGGTCGCCCGTGAAGACAACAAGAACAGCGATGCCATCAAGAAACTGGCCGCTGCCCTGACCAGCCCTGAAGTCAAAGCGTTCATCGAGAAGAAGTACGACGGCGCGGTACTGCCGGCGTTCTGATCCGACGCAACAGCAACCCTCTTCAAGGTTGGAAAAAAACGCCGATGAACAGCGATGGTCATCGGCGTTTTGTTTGGGGCGTGGGTCACTCAGGCAGCGCTGGTTTTCAGCGCCCTGCGCAAAGCCACCAGCCATTTCACGAAGTCCTGCGGGTCCGGTCGCTGCGGCACTTTTACGTCCATGTTCTCTTCCTTGTTATGGTTTGGCCGGGGGAGTCTGGCCAAAAGCTGTTCGTCCTTGGAGGGCCTTCATGAAAAAAAGATCCGTCCTACAGCGGAAGGAAAAATAGCTTTCTTATTCTGTCGGGGCAAATCCCGCGCAGCAGTTCCTGAAGAAGTTCTCCGACGTCGAAGCGCTGACTGGGAGATGGCCAGGCGGGCGGTTTTCCGATGATGGGCTCTTGGCTGGCAGGGCTAATCAGGCCAATTCCACGCCGGCTCATCCAGAACCCTCTGCCCGACGATCCCGGTCTGGCCGAGGGTTTTTTCCAGCACGATGCAATTGCATTCCGGGTCTTGCTGCAACGCCGAAATCAACCGCCGGGCATGGGATACCACCCACACCTGACACTGCTCCGACACGCGGATAATCAAGCGCGCCAGCGCCGGCAGCAGGTCCGGATGCAGGCTGGTTTCCGGTTCGTTCAGCACCATCAGCGACGGCGGGCGAGGCGTCAGCAGCGCGGCGACCAGCAGCAGATAACGCAATGTGCCATCCGACAGTTCCGCCGCCGACAACGGTCGCAACAAACCCTCCTGAAAAAACTCGATGGCAAAGCGGCCGCCCGCCAGCGGTGCAATATTCAGCCGTGCGCCGGGAAACGCATCACTGATCGCGGCCTGCAACGCGTCGGGATCGCCAATCTCGCGGATCGTCTGCAAAGCGGCTGCCAGATCTCGCCCGTCGTGATGCAGCACCGGCGTGCGGGTGCCCAGTTGCGGCTGGCGCACCGGGGCGTCGGCGTCGCTGCGAAAGTGATCGTAGAAGCGCCAGCGGCGGATGAACTCGCGCATCTGGAACACTTCCGGCGAGCTGCGCAGGCTGCCGACCTGATCGAACAGGCTGTCGAAGTTCGGCGTGTGCTGGGCCAGCACGTCCCAGTTGCGGCCGTCACGGACACGGATCATCCGCCCGTCGCGATCCACCAGCAAACTCGCCGGACGATACAGCGGGCCGGCCCAGATGCATTCCTTTTTGATTTCCGGGTCGAGGGAGAAGAACGAAAGACTCGGCTCCGGCAATCCCAAGGCGATCGAATAGCTGAAGTCCTCGCCGGCAAAGCCCAGGCGCAGGCGTTTGACGCCCCGGCGCACGGTGGACTGGATCGGCACCTCGCCGTTGCGCATGCGCCGGGTGATGGTTTCCGGTCCGGCCCAGAAGGTCGAATCCAGCCCACCCTCGCGGGCCAGCGCATTGACCACGCCGCCCTGAGCGGTTTCCGCCAGCAGCCGCAGCGCCCGGTACAGGTTGGACTTGCCGCTGCCGTTGGGGCCGGTGATCAGGTTCAGACGGCCCAGCGGAATCACCAATTTATTGATCGAGCGGTAATTGGCTACCGCGAGGGTCTTGAGCATGAAAATCCTTCTTGGGTGCCCCGAAATCCGGGTCAGGATACTCGCTGCACAGAAATGCCTGTATCGCGCGGACGAAGGTTGAACCCTGTTCTAAGCTCACAGTCGTATCGTCACTTGCACGTTCGTACACAGGAAGGAGTCTGCATGGCGAGTCCCGGATTGAAAACAGCGGTCATGCTGAGTCTTTTCGCTTTGTTGAGCGCATGCGGCGAGAAAAAGGCGCCCGAAGAGTACCTGCCCCGGGTCTTCGTCCAGGAAGTGAGCCCCGTCAATTACGCCGCCGCCGTGACCCTCACCGGTGATGTTCAGGCGCGGGTGCAGACCGAACTGTCGTTCCGCGTCGGCGGCAAGATCATTCAGCGCATGGTCGATGTCGGTGACCGCGTCTCCGCCAGACAAGTGCTGGCCAAACTCGATCCGAAGGATTTGCAGACCAACGTCGATTCCGCCCAGGCCCAGGTGCTGGCCGAGCAGGCGCGGGTCAAACAGAGCGCCGCCGCGTTCGTCCGCCAACAGAAACTCTTGCCCAAGGGCTACACCAGCCAGAGCGAATACGATTCCGCACAGGCCGCATTGCGCAGCAGCCAGAGTGCCCTGAGCGCGGCCCAGGCGCAGTTGGCCAACGCCAGGGATCAATTGAGCTACACCTCGCTGATCGCCGATGCGCCCGGCGTCATCACCGAGCGTCAGGCCGAAGTCGGCCAGGTGGTTCAGGCCACAGCGCCGATTTTCAGCCTGGCCCGGGACGGCGACCGCGACGCCGTGTTCAACGTGTACGAGTCCCTGCTGGCCGAGCGGCCGGCGGAACGTTCGATCGTCGTGAGCCTGCTCGACAACCCCGCCATCAAGACCACCGGTACCGTGCGCGAAATCACCCCGGCGGTGTCCGCGCAGTCTGGCACGGTGCAGGTCAAGGTCAGCCTCGACAGCCTGCCGCAGGGGATGCAACTGGGCTCGGTGGTGAGCGCCACGGCCAAGGGCACTGGCAAGTCGGCCGTTGAATTGCCGTGGTCGGCGCTGACCAAGAACGTCAGCGATCCAGCGGTGTGGATGGTCGACGATAACGGTGAAGCGCAGCTGCACAACGTCACCGTCGGCCGCTACCTGATCGGCAAGGTCATCATCAGCGAAGGTCTCAAGGGCGGGGAAAAAGTCATTGTCGCGGGTGGGCAATTGCTGCATCCGGGCATGAAGGTCGAAATTGCCGAAAACACCTACAAGGGCCTGCAACCGGGAGCGCAGCCATGAAGCGTCTGGGGCTGATATCCATTGGCGTGTTGCTGGCCGCCTGTTCGAAAAGCGAGCCACCGCCGGAGCCGGTACGGCCGGTGTTGTCGGTCAAGGTCGAGGCGATGAACGAGGAAAACCTCGGGCGTTTCGCCGGCAGCATTCAGGCGCGCTATGAAAGCAACACCGGTTTTCGCGTCGGCGGGCGCATTGCCAGCCGCAACGTCGATGTCGGCACCGAGGTGCAAAAGGGCACGCTGCTCGCCACCCTCGATCCGTCCGATCAGCAGAACCAGTTGCGTTCGGCCCAGGGCGACCTGGCCAGGGTTCAGGCACAGCTGATCAACGCTCAGGCCAACGCCCGCCGTCAGCAAGCGCTGTTCGACCGGGGCGTGGGCGCGCAGGCGCAGCTGGACATTGCCATGACTGACCTGAAAACCACCCAGGCTTCGCTGGATCAGGCGCGGGCGGCAGTCAAACAAAGCAAGGATCAACTCGACTACACCGAGTTGCGTTCGGATCACAAAGCCGTGGTGACCGCTTGGAATGCGGAGGCCGGGCAAGTGGTGACGGCGGGCCAACAGGTGGTGACCCTGGCGCAACCGGACATCAAGGAAGCCGTGATCGATCTGCCCGACACCCTGGTCGATGAGATCCCGCCCGACGTGGTGTTTCTGGTGGCCGGGCAACTCGACCCGAGTATCAACACCACGGCAACCCTGCGCGAGATCGAACCGCAGGCACAAAGTGCGACGCGCACCCGACGCGCACGGCTGACCCTGGCCAATACACCCGACGGCTTCCGCCTCGGCACGGCGATCAGCGTCACCCTCAGCTCGGCGATCAAGCCGCGTATCGAATTACCAGCCACGGCGTTGCAGGAGGTCGACGGCAAACCGCGAATCTGGGTCATCGACACCCGGAGCAAAACCGTCAACTCGCGCGACGTCAGCGTGATCAGCCGCACCGACAGCAGCGTGGTGCTCGCGGGGGCGTGAAGAACGGCGAGCGCGTGGTCAGCGCCGGCGTCAACAGCCTCAAACCCGGACAATCCGTGAAACTTGACGAGGACAGTCAATGAAAGGCTCTTTCAATCTCTCCGAATGGGCCCTCAAGCATCAGTCTTTCGTCTGGTATCTGATGTTCGTGGCATTGCTCATGGGGGTGTTTTCCTACTTCAATCTGGGGCGCGAGGAAGACCCGTCGTTCACCATCAAGACCATGGTGATCCAGACCAGATGGCCAGGTGCGACTCAAGAGGAAACCCTCAAGCAGGTCACCGACCGCATCGAGAAAAAACTCGAGGAACTCGATTCCCTCGACTACGTGAAAAGCTACACGCGCCCCGGCGAATCGACGGTCTACGTGTACCTGCGCGACACCACCAGTGCCAAGGACATACCGCAAATCTGGTACCAGGTGCGCAAGAAGATCGACGATATTCGCGGGCAGTTCCCTCAAGGCATTCAAGGGCCGGGATTCAACGACGAATTCGGTGACGTGTTCGGTTCGGTGTACGCCTTCACCGCCGACGGCCTGACCATGCGCCAGTTACGCGATTACGTGGAACAGGCGCGGGCCGAGATCCGCAGCGTGCCGGGGCTGGGCAAGATCGAGATGATCGGCCAGCAGGATGAAGTGATTTACCTGAACTTCTCGACCCGCAAACTGGCGGCGCTGGGCATCGATCAACGACAAGTCGTGCAGAGCCTGCAATCGCAGAACGCGGTGACTCCCGCCGGTGTGATCGAGGCGGGCCCCGAGCGGATTTCGGTGAGAACGTCCGGGCAGTTCGCTTCGGAGAAAGATCTGGCCGAGGTCAATCTCAAACTCAACGACCGCTTCTATCGCCTGGCCGATATCGCCGAAATCACCCGTGGTTACGTCGACCCGGCCACCCCCGAGTTCCGCTTCGACGGCAAGCCGGCGATCGGTCTGGCGATTGCCATGCAGAAGGGCGGCAACGTTCAGGAGTTCGGCAAGGCCCTGCACAAACGCATTGATGAGGTGACGGCGGATCTGCCGGTGGGCGTGGGTGTGCACACGGTGTCCGATCAGGCGGTGGTGGTAGAGGAAGCCGTCGGCGGCTTCACCAGCGCGCTGTTCGAAGCGGTGGTGATCGTGCTGGTGGTCAGCTTCATCAGCCTCGGGGTGCGCGCCGGGCTGGTGGTGGCGTGCTCGATTCCGCTGGTGCTGGCGATGGTGTTTGTGTTCATGGAATACAGCGGCATCACCATGCAGCGGATTTCCCTCGGTGCTCTGATCATTGCCCTCGGCTTGTTGGTGGACGACGCGATGATCACCGTGGAAATGATGGTCACGCGCCTGGAAATGGGCGAGAGCAAGGAAGAGGCCGCGACATTCGCCTACACCTCGACCGCGTTCCCGATGCTCACCGGTACGCTGGTGACGGTCGCCGGTTTCGTCCCCATCGGTCTCAACGCCAGCTCGGCCGGCGAGTACACCTTCACGCTGTTCGCGGTGATTGCCGTGGCGATGATCGTGTCCTGGATCGTGGCGGTGTTCTTCGCCCCGGTGATCGGCGTGCACATTCTCAGCACCAACGTGAAACCCCATGAAGCCGAACCGGGACGCGTCGGCCGCGCATTCAATGGCGGTTTGCTGTGGTGCATGCGCAATCGCTGGTGGACCATCGGCATCACCGTGCTGTTGTTTGTGCTGGCGGTGTTCTGCATGCGGTTTGTGCAGAATCAGTTTTTCCCGTCCTCGGACCGACCGGAAATCCTGGTCGACCTCAACCTGCCGCAAAACGCCTCGATCGACGAAACCCGCAAGGCCGTCGACAAACTCGAGGCCACGCTCAAGGGCGATGCGGACATCGTGCGCTGGAGCACCTACATCGGCCAGGGTGCGATTCGTTTCTACCTGCCGCTCGACCAGCAATTGCAGAACCCGTACTACGCGCAACTGGTGATCGTCAGCAAAGACTTCGAAGCCCGCGAGGCGCTGAGCAAGCGCCTGCGCGAACGTCTGCACAAGGATTTCGTCGGCATCGGCAGCTACGTGCAGGCGCTGGAAATGGGCCCGCCGGTGGGGCGTCCGATCCAGTACCGGATCAGCGGCAAGGACATTGATCAGGTGCGCAAGCATGCCATCGACCTGGCGACTGAACTGGACAAGAACGAGCACATCGGCGAGATCATTTACGACTGGAACGAGCCTGGCAAAGTCCTGCGAATCGACATCGCCCAGGACAAGGCGCGCCAGCTCGGCCTGTCGTCCGAAGACGTGGCGAACCTGATGAACGGCATCGTCAGTGGCGCGCCGCTGACCCAGGTCGACGACGATATCTACCTGATCAACGTGGTCGGTCGGGCTGTGGATTCCGAGCGCGGTACGCCGGAAACCCTGCAGAACCTGCAAATCGTTACGCCCAACGGCACGTCGATTCCACTGCTGGCCTTCGCCACGGTTCGTTATGAGCTGGAGCAGCCGCTGGTGTGGCGTCGTGATCGCCTGCCGACCATCACCATCAAGGCGTCGGTGCGTGACGAGATTCAGCCGACCGATCTGGTGAAAATCCTCAAGCCGTCCATTGATGCCTTCGCCGAAAAACTGCCTGTGGGCTACAAGGTCGCCACCGGCGGTACGGTCGAGGAAAGTGGCAAGGCGCAAGGGCCGATCGCCAAGGTGTTGCCGTTGATGCTGTTCCTGATGGCGACTTTCCTGATGATCCAGCTGCACAGTGTGCAGAAGCTGTTCCTGGTGGCCAGCGTCGCGCCGCTGGGGTTGATCGGCGTGGTGCTGGCGCTGGTGCCGACCGGTACGCCAATGGGCTTCGTGGCCATCCTCGGGATTCTGGCGTTGATCGGCATCATCATCCGCAACTCGGTGATCCTCGTGACCCAGATCGACGAATTCGAGCGCAAAGGCTACTCGCCCTGGGATGCAGTGGTGGAAGCGACCGAGCACCGACGCCGGCCGATTCTGCTGACCGCTGCGGCGGCGAGCATGGGCATGATCCCGATCGCCCGGGAAGTGTTCTGGGGGCCGATGGCCTACGCGATGATCGGCGGGATTGTGGTGGCGACCCTGCTGACACTGCTGTTTCTGCCGGCGCTGTATGTGGCCTGGTACAAGATTCGCGAGCCGAAGAAGGACGCTTCGACATCGGCCCATTAAGCAGGCTTGTTACATATTTGCGAAGGGTCTGACTTACAGCGTCGGCGTATTCAGTTAACGTCCCCGATCCTTTGGGAGAAGGGACGTCTGATGTCTACCGTTATTCGCTGGCTGCGCGCGCTATTGCTGATTGCCGGATTGTGCGTTTCATCCCTGTCATGGGCCGACACGTCATTGGAAAACTCGCTGTGGCGCGTGCAACTCGATCCTGCAACGCTGGCTGTCCGTGTCACCCCGGCCGGCGGCGAGACGGTGCAGGCATCGGCGGGGATTGCCCCACACAAAGTCAGTCAGTTGAGCAGACGCGACAACCGCATCGACTGGCAATGGGATGACGGGGCCTGGACCCTCAGCGCCACGCTCGATCAACGTGATCTGTCCTTCTCGATCAAGGCGCGTGAGCCGGCAGAACTGGAATTTCTCCATCAGCCTGCCAGCGCGCTGGGCAAGGCGCTGATCTGGCCTCTGGCCGAGGGGCACTATGTGCCGCGTGGCGATCCGGTATGGCAGGCCTTTCTGTTGAGTCAGGGGGAATTCAATACCACTCAGGATCTGAGCTTGCCGCTCTGGGGGGTTGAACATGACGGGTTCAGCCTGCATTGGCTGATGACCAATCCCTACAACAATCGGCTGCTGTTCAGCGACCAGGGCAAGGCTCTGGCACTGTCCGCCCGGCATCGTTTCACCCCGCTCGAGCCGTCCACACCAATGACATTCACCCTGTTTCTCGGGGCGGCCGACCCGTTGGCTGGCGCCAAACGCTACCGGCAGTGGCTGATCGATAACGGTCGCCATGAAAGCTTGAACAGCAAATTCGAAAAAACACCTGAGGCGAAGCGGCTGTTGGGCGCCAGTCATCTGTACCTGTGGGGCAACGACCTGCTGGGCGCCAGGGATGTACGCAGTTGGCCCTTGCTGCTCGACACCTTGCGCGGGGGTGATGCGTTGATCCGTGAACTGAAAGCGGGAATGGATCATGAGGCGTTGCAGATCCTTGCCAGTGGCACGGTGTTGAACGGTTATCAGAAAAAAGTGCTTCTGCGCAGTCTCAACCACGCCTTGAATACGCTGGCGCGCAAGACTTGGCAGGCCCGTGCCGTGCCGGACATGCAGGCTCTGGCGAGCGGTTACGCTGATGTGCGCGCGCAAGTGGCTGCTTCACTCGGTGAAGCGCTGACCCCCGAGCCCGAGCGCTGGGGCAGCACCTTGTCATTGGAAACGATCAGGCAAGTACAGAATGCCGGTCTGTTGCGTCTGTGGTTGGGATTGGGCGAAGGCTGGGAAGGTGGCCTGTGGCACCCCGAGGCGATCAAGGCCGGCGTGGCGGCGGGTTATCTGATCGCACCGTATGACTCCTATGAAACGGCGCTGAGCCGCAATGAAAACCCTGACTGGACCACGGCCCATCTGGGGGACAAGGCAAATCTTGAATGCGCAGTCGTAAAGAGCGACGGAACGCTGAAAAGCGGCTTCCAGCAATCGGGGCATTACACCGATCCCCGTTGCGTGCGGCCGTTGCTTGAACAGCGGGTCGCGGCGATTCGCGACGCCGCCGGTTTCAACAGCTGGTTTCTCGATGCCTATGCCACCGGCATGCTGTTCGACAGCTACCGACCCGGGGCAACGATGACCCAGGCCCAGAATGCCGAAGGCAACATCGGGGCATCACGCTGGATCAATGAAGTGTTGAAACTGCCCACCGGTTCAGAGGATGGCAACGCAACGACCGCGCAAGGCGTGTTGTTCACCCATGGCATGCAGACCCCGGTGATCGGTTGGGGTGACGTCGAAATGAGCAAGAACCCCGAATCCAGGTACTTTGCAGGCAAGTGGTATCCGCCGGAGCAGCCAGAGGTTTTCTTCAAACCTGTGCCGATCAAAGAGTCTTTGCGGCGTATTCACTTTGACCCGGCCAGCCGTTTGCCGTTGTATCAGGCGGTGTTCCATGGGTCGGTCATCACGTCCCACCATTGGCTGTTCGATAGTCTGAAACTGACCAATGTAAGGGCGGACAACGAACTCGCACAGTTGCTCTACAACGTTGCGCCGCTGTATCACCTCAGTGCTGACACGCTTGCACAGCGATTGCCGCAGATTGCCCGTCAGGATGCGTTCTTCCGGCCTTTGCATGAACGTCTGGCGACCCAGGCGCTCACCGGTTTCGAATGGTTGAGCGCGGACCGGCTGGTTCAGCAGACCTCCTTTGAAGACGGCACGCGATTGCTGGCCAATTTTGATATTCAGGCGCGTGAAGTACAGGGGCAGACGCTGCCCGGGCGGAGCCTTACGGTGCGTTCACCCGCAAGTGCGCCGACCCGGTTTCAGATTGAGGCGAGGCCCTGAGTTTCAGGTTTTGCGCCAGACACTCGCCAGCCACGGCTGCTGCTCCCGCGGCAACCCTGCCGGCCGGTAGTAATGCTCAAGTTCCACGAATCCGGCAGCGGTCAACAACCCGCGCCATGCCTCCAGATCGTGGTACGAGCCATAACGCGGCCCGTTCCAGCCTTCACGGTTGTCCCCGCGAGGATTGGAGCTGAACAACACGCCCCCCGGTTTTAGTGTCCCGTGCAACTGCTTCAACACCCGTGGCAATTCCTGCAACGGCACATGAAACAGCACCGCATTGGCGAAGATTCCGTCGAAGCGTTCTGCCGGCAGATCCAGCTTCAGAAAGTCCTGACACCACACTTCACAGCCACTGTCCTCTCGAGCCATCTGCGCGAATTTTTCCGCGCCGTCGAGGCCGACGGCGATGTGACCCATTCGTGTGAAGGTCTGCAAGTCCCGGCCCGGCCCGCAGCCGAAGTCGAGAATGGAAAGCGGCCCTTCAGCCTGAATATGCCGCAGCAGGGCGTCGATGTTCTGGCTGACATCATGGTCGCGGGTGCCTTCACGAAAATCCTCGGCCACCGCGTTGTAGTGGCCGAGGGTAGTGGAGGTGATCTGTTCCAGATCGATAGGCGTCTGTTTCATGGTCGGGCTGCGCTGGCAATGGATGTTGCCGACTATACGCCATGGGATTCAGCGCTTGTTCAACCCTCGCGCCAGACGGTCGCCGCCCAGTTGAATCACCGCCACCAGCGCCACCAGCAGCACGATCACGGTCAGCATGATCTGGCTGTCGAAGCGCTGATAGCCGTAGCGATAGGCGATGTCGCCCAGACCGCCGGCGCCAATCGCTCCGGCCATTGCCGATGAGTTGATCATCGTCACCAGCGTAATGGTGAACCCGCCGACGATGCCCGGCAGCGCTTCGGGCAGCAGCACATGCCAGACGATGTGCCAGCGCCGGCAACCCATGGCCTGCGCGGCTTCGATCAAGCCGTGGTCGACTTCACGCAGGCTTACTTCGGCAATCCGCGCAAAAAACGGCGTGGCCGCGATGGTCAGCGGCACAACGGCCGCCCAGACACCGTAGGTGGTGCCGACGATCAGCCGGGTGAACGGGATCAGTGCCACCATCAGAATCAGGAACGGAATCGAGCGAAACAGGTTCACGAAAGCACCCAACGCACGATTGAGCACTGGCGCCTCGTAGATGCCGCCCTTGTCGCTGGTGACCAGAATCACTGCCATGGGAATCCCGGCGAGCAATGCAATCAGCGATGACACGCCAACCATCAGAAACGTGTCGATGAAACCCTGCAGCAAGCGATCAAACCACATAACCCAGCACCTCCGTGCCTTGTGCCCACTGGCCCGCACGCTGACGCAGTTCCTCGGCGTTCAGCTTCGATCCCGCGACTGCCAGCAGCAATTGTCCGAGTGCATGGCCCTGAATCCGCTCCACGCCCCCCTGCAGCAATTTCACCCGACCACCGAGGGCGGCGAACAGCGCGGCCAGATCCGGTTCATCCTGCTGGCTGCCGGTGAACTGCAAACGCAGCACCACGGCCGCATCGGACGAAGACGGTTGCGCCTGCAAACGGCTCTGCAACTCTTCGGGCAAGGCATGTTGCAGTGGCGCGAGCAATGTCTGGCTGACGTCGTGCTGCGGGTTGCCGAACACTTCCCAGACCGGACCCTGTTCGACGATGCGGCCATGTTCCAGAACGACGACGCGGTCGCAGATTTCCCGGATCACCGCCATTTCGTGAGTGATCAGCACGATGGTCAGGCCCAGGCGTTTGTTGATCTCGCGCAGCAGGCCGAGGATCGACTGTGTGGTTTCCGGATCGAGGGCGGAGGTGGCTTCGTCGCACAGCAGAATGTCCGGGTCGTGCACCAGCGCGCGGGCAATGCCGACGCGCTGTTTCTGCCCGCCCGACAACTGCGCCGGATACGCCTTGTGCTTGGCTTGCAGGCCCACCAGCTCCAGCAGTTCGCAAACCTTTTTTTCCCGTTGCTCCTTCGGGACGCCGGCGACTTTCAGTGGCAGTTCGACGTTCTGCCACACCGTTTTCGCTGACATCAGGTTGAAGTGCTGGAAGATCATGCCGATCCGCCGGCGCAGGGCGACGAGGCGATCTTCGTCGTACTCGCCGATGTCCGCCTGATCGATCAGCACCCGGCCCGAGGTCGGTTGTTCGAGGCGGTTGATGGTGCGGATCAGCGATGACTTGCCGGCGCCGCTGCGGCCGATAATGCCGAACACTTCACCGCGCTGGATTGCCAGGTCGATGCCTTGCAGGGCCGCGACCGGGCCTTGTTTGCCGTCGTAGGTTTTGCCGAGCCCGACGAAACGCACATGGGCGCGGTTCAGTTCGGGATGCAGTTCGGTGCGCTGCGCAAGCGCGGGTGACTCTGGAAGATCCAGTCGCCGTTGAATGGCTGCCGTCATCCTCAGCTTTCCCAACCGGCCTGGTACAGCTTGCCGTGGGCCTTATCCAGCGCCGCGCGAACGGCCGGCGAATGCTGGTAGATGTCGACGAACTTGATCAGGCGCGGGTCGTCCTTGGTCTTGGGCTGGATCACGAACTGGATCACGTATTCCTTGTGGTCGAGGCCGTCGAACAGCAACGCGGAGCCGGCATCGAAGGTCTTCGCCAGACGGATGTAGGCCGGGTAGCCCTGGACCAGATCGGCGTCGTCGTAGGCGCGCACCAGTTGCACGGCTTCGACCTGGAGGATCTTGATCTTCTTCGGATTGACGACGATGTCGTCTTCGGTGGCCTTGTAGCCGACACCCGGTTTCAGGGTGATCAGACCGGCCTTGGCCAACAGTTGCAGACCGCGTCCGCTGTTGATCGGGTCGTTGGCGATGGCGACGCTGGCGCCCTCAGGCAGTTCGTCGAAGCTTTTGTATTGCTTCGAGTACAGGCCGACGTTGTTGATGATGCCCGGCGCGAACGGCACCAGGTCGAAACCGGAAGCGGCCTTGGCGTTTTCCAGGAACGGGATGTGCTGGAAGTAGTTCACGTCGATGTCACCGGCGGCGAGGCTGACGTTCGGTGCGATCCAGTCGGTGAACTCCACCAGTTCCACTTTCAGGCCCTGTTTGGAGGCTTCTTCGACGGCCGCTTCCAGCGGAATCGCGAACGCGGCGGTGGTGCCGATTTTCAACGGCGCATCGGCGGCGAACACCGCCGAGCTGAACAGGCCGAAGGCCAGGGCCAGTGCTTTGACTGGGTGGGAGAGCAGTTTCTTGGTCATGGTGGTTTTCCAGTCAGTTGATTCAGCCTGATCGCTCCCACGCGGAGGTGGGAACGATCGGTGCAAGGGTTAGTGTCGGTAGTGGGCGCCCGTGTGTTGCTGCGGCAGGTGCGCTTCGCCGTGAAACAGTTTTTCCCGCAGGCTGCCGGTGTCGTATGCGGTCTTGTACGAGCCGCGCCGTTGCAGTTCGGGAATCACCAGGTCGATGAAATCCACATAGCTTTCCGGGGTGACGATGCGGGTCAGGTTGAAGCCGTCCAGACCGGTCTCGGCGATCCACGATTCCAGCTCATCCGCCACTTGTTGCGGTGAGCCGACCACGGTGATGTAGCGCCCGCCGAGGGCGTGCTGGTCGAGCAATTTGCGCCGGGTCCAGTCGTTGTTCTGCAGGTTCGTGGTGGCGGACTGGATCGCGTTGCTCTTGACGTACTGGATCGGCTCGTCGATTTCGTACCGGGAAAAATCGATCCCGGTGGACGCCGAAAAATGCGCCACACCCGCTTCGGCGCTGGCGTAGCTCAGGTATTCGGCGTGCTTGGCCCAGGCCGCTTCTTCGGTCTCGCCGACGATCACGTTCAGGCCCATGAACACCTTGATGTCCTCCGGGTTGCGACCCGCTTCGACGGCGCTGGCACGGACCTTGTCTACTTGCACCCTGGTCGACGGCTTGTTCTGACCGCTGATGAACACGCACTCGGCATGACGTCCGGCAAACAGCAGACCGCGCTGCGAACTGCCGGCCTGGAACAGCACCGGCGTGCGCTGCGGCGACGGTTCGCACAGGTGATAACCCTCGACCTGATAGAACTCGCCCTTGTGTTCGACCTTGTGCACCTTGTCTGGCTGCGCGTAGATCCGCTGTTGTGGATCGTTGAGTACCGCGCCGTTTTCCCAACTGCCTTCCCAGAGTTTGTAGAGCACTTCGAGGTACTCGTCGGCCTGGTCGTAACGCCGGTCGTGCTCGACCTGTTCGCTCAGGCCCATGGCCTTGGCGGCGCTGTCCAGATAGCCAGTGACAATGTTCCAGCCCACCCGTCCACGGCTCAGGTGATCGAGGGTCGACAGGCGGCGGGCGAACAGATACGGCGGCTCGTAGGTGAGGTTGGCGGTCAGGCCGAAACCGAGGTTTTTGGTCACCGCAGACATCGCCGACACCAGCAGCAGCGGGTCGTTGACCGGCAACTGGATCGACTCTTTCAGGGTGATGTCCACCGAGTTCTGATAGACGTCGTACACGCCGACGATGTCCGCGATGAACAGCCCGTCGAACAGTCCGCGCTCCAGCAGCTGTGCCAGCTCGGTCCAGTATTCGAGGGTCTTGTACTGGGTCGAGGTGTCGCGTGGATGAGTCCACAAGCCGTGGTTGATGTGGCCGATGCAGTTCATGTTGAACGCATTGAGCAGGATCTTTTTCTTGCTCATCAGATGGTCCCTCGCAGCGGAGGGTTTTCATCGTTGAGGTAGTAATTGCCCACCGCGTGATACTTCCAGCGCACCGGGTCGTGCAGGGTGTGCACCCGGGCGTTGCGCCAGTGACGGTCGAGGCCGTGCTCGATCAGGGTGGCCTGGCTGCCGGCCAGTTCAAACAGCGTGCTGCCGGCGGCCAGGGATATTTCGGTGCTGATCGCCCGTGCTTCGGCGACGGCAATCGAGGCTGCTGCGACCGTCTCGGCGTTGGTTTCGGCCTGGGCAGTGTCGAGGAATTCGCCGGCGCGTTCGAGCAAGGCTTCGGTGGCGTGCAGACGAATGCTCAGATAGCCGAAACTCTTGAGGGTCAGCGGGTCTTCGGTGGCCTTGTCGTTGCCCGAATCGATCCATGGCCGGGTCTTGCTGCGCACGAAGTGCAGCGCATCTTCGTAAGCGGCGCGGGCGATGCCGGTGTCGATGGCGGCGTGAAGGATCTGCGCCAGCGGGCCGACCGGGGTCGGGCGTTCGAAAGCACTCTGGAACGCGATGACATCTTCGGCAGCGACATACACGTCTTCGAACACCACCGAACCGCTGCCGGTGGTGCGCTGGCCGAAGCCGCTCCAGTCGTCGATCACGGTCAGGCCTTTGCTGTCGCGCGGGACGAAGGCCAGTTGCTGCACGCCGTTTTCATCGACGACGGACGTTGGAATCCGTTGGGCGTAGATCGCGCCGGTCGCATAGAACTTGCGGCCGTTGATGCGATAGCCGCTGCCGTCGCGTTTGAGGCTGGTGACTCGGTCGTGGGCGGTCCTGGTGCCCAGTTCTGCCAGGGCATTGCCGAAGCGCCGGCCGGCGAGGACTTCGGCGTACAGGCGTTGTTTCTGCTCGTGGCTGCCATTCACCCGAAGCACTTCCAGGGCATAGAAATGGTTCTGTGGAATCTGCCCGAGCGAGCCGTCCGCCCGGGCGATCAGGGCGATGACTTTGGCCAGGGTCACGTTGGATACGCCGGCGCCGCCGTATTCCTTGGGCACGCTGATGCCCCACAGGCCGGAGCGGGAAAACACGTCGAGCTCCGGCAGCGGCAGCCGGCGTTCGCGGTCGCGCAGGTTGCTGTCGCGCTGGAAATCTTCGGCCAGGTCGCTGGCGACGATCAGGGCTTGCTCGTCGCTGGTGATGACCGCGACGGGGTGGGAAAGAGTCATGTGTTTCTCCAGAGATCTGGTCAAAGTGTTCTGGTCGTCAGATCCAGGAATGGCGAGCCGGAAGTTTTCCGTTGAGGCAATAAGCGCCGACCGCGTGGTACTTCCAGCGCACCGGATCGTGCAGGGTGTGGACCCGGGCGTTGCGCCAGTGACGATCGAGGTTGAATTCGGCGAGGGTGGCGCGGCTGCCGGCCAGTTCGAAAAGTTTTTCGCTGGCCAGCAGCGAGATCTCGGTGGTCAGCACCTTGGCTTCGGCCACGGCAATCGAAGCGCGGGCGGCGGATTCGGCGGTCAGTGGCGCGGCGTGCACCTGATCCAGCACTTGCCCGGCCTTGCGCAGCAATGCTTCGGCGGCGTGCAGTTCGATTTTCAGTTTGCCGATGTCGGCGATCACGTAGAGGTCATCGCTGGCCCGCTCGACCCTGGCGTCGATCCACGGCCGGGCGCGGGTCTTGACGAATTCGATGGCGTCATCGATGGCGCCACGGGCGATGCCGGCGTCGATGGCTGCCTGAATCAGCTGCGACACTGCGCCCTGGGTGTTGGGCTTTTCGTTGATTTTCCAGTTGTCCACCACGAGGCCGGCATCGACCCGCACGTTGTTCAACAGGATCGTGCCACTGGCGGTGGTCCGCTGGCCAAAACCCGACCAGTCATCGACGATGCGCAATCCCGGCGTACCGCGACGGACGAAGGCCAGGACTTGCTTGCCGTCATCGTTCAGCGCCTTGACCGCCACCCAGTGGGCGAACAGGGCGCCGGTGGAATAGAACTTCTGGCCGTTGATCACGTAGTCATCGCCGTCGGCGCTGATGCGCGCTTTCAGTTCCAGGGTGTCCCTGGTGCCGCGTTCAGGTCCGGCATTGCCGATGCGCCAGCCTTCGAGCACGCTCTGCAGCAGCTGTTTTTTCTGCTGTTCGGTGGCGCTGCCGAGGATCAGGTTGATGATGCCGAACTGGTTCTGCGGGATCTGTCCCAACGCCGGGTCGGCTGCGGAAATGATCGCGAACACTTCGGCCAGGGTGACGAAGGAAACCTGCGGGCCGCCGAACTCGCGCGGGATGGCGATGCTGCCCAGACCACTGCGGGTGAACTGTTCGATTTCCGACCATGGCAGCTTGCGCTGGCGGTCACGTTGGGCGGCCTGCACGCGAGCGACTTGCGCCAGTTCATGGGCGGCCTTGATGGCTTGATCGTCGTTGCGCAGCACTTGCGCGGGCAACAACAACGGGGCGATGTCCAGGTCACTCTGGACGTTTGCGTCTGCCAGACTGGACATCAGTGCCGCTCCTTGACTGCACGCAATGCCCTGGCGATCTGCACTGGGGTGATTGTGTTCCGGACCATGTTACCTACCTCACATCTCATGAAAGACGCCGCAAAAGTGCGGCGAACGAAAGAATGTCCGGTGGTCCGGTTTATATACCCTAATCGCGTATAAATTTTAAATAAACTAACTTTTGGGAATATGTATAGAAGAGGGCGTGGTCCGTCTGGTTAAGCGTGCGGCGGCGAAGGACGTTGTCCCTCGCCGATCATCGATGCTTATTTTTTTCGCGGCTCTGCTGCCTTCAGCGTTTTCTTGAGCGGCACCTTGAGGTAAGGGTTCACGCAGCCGATTTTCAGCGTTCGCGGCGGCGCCCAGCGCGAGTTGTTGCCGACCCGGTCGAGGATGCAGTAGGTGACGTCCAGCCGCAGATCTTCACCGGCTTCGGTGATGATCGCCGGTGGCACCCAGACCTGGACCGGCTTGCCGATGTCGGCCGGGGTGATGCGCGCCAGGTCCATCCGTACATCGCCCCAGCGCAAGGTGATGGCGTCGTCTTCGGCCATGTTCAGATACGGCTCGATGGTCAGCGGCACGCCGCGTCTGATCTGGTTCGCGTTGACGCCGTTGCGGCGAATGGTGTCGGGCAATGTCACCGGTGCAAGTTGCTGGTTCTCGTCGCCACACAGCGCTGGAGGCTGCCCGCCGGGGCAGTCGAGCTTCACCGTGACCCGCGCGGCTGCCGACAGCGATGGCCCGTGACCCACCCGCATGACCCGATAGTGGATGCGTGACGAGCCGCTGGCGATGAAGCTTTCCGGCACTCGCAGGCTGACCGGGGCAGCGACATCCTGCGCTGTCAGCACATGAGAGGCGACATAGCAGTTGTTCCAGAAAAGTTCGATCAAGTCGCCGGTGTCCATGTCCGGATAGGGCGGTACATCGACCCGCAAGCGGGCCGCTGCCGCGAGGTTGATGCCGTTGGTTTGCGAGGGCGCCAGGCGCGGCGCGGCCAGTTCGGGGATGTGCGAAGTGCGGGTCATGAAATCCTCTCCTTGAAGCCTTGCAGCGAAATCCGTTTCTGAAAGTTCAAAAGACCAGAATGACCTGGTAATAAAAAACAGGACTTCTCGGCCGATCGGTATTGGGTCTTGGTGATGTGCGGGTTGCGATGAGTGACTAGATAAAAGTTCGCCGAATGGCATGTCAACGGACAGGATTGTTTAATTGAAGAATTACGGACTTATCAGAATGCTCCTACATCGATAAAGCACTCTACCTATCCGGCTTGGCGAATCGGGCCACGGATTTTGCCGGGTTTGACGGTTCTGACGTCGATTGGTTTGGGTAGCTGGCTATTCGAAGGGCACTGAATTTAATTACGCCGGGTCTGTTGCAGGACATATATATGTACCGCAATGGATTGATTAAGTTTTTGGCAGGAAGGATGTAAATAAAACTTCCATCCATGGAAGTTTGTGTTCAGGAAAGTTAGCGGCTCAGCCGTTGTTTCTGAACTTGCTGAGGAACTGTCGAGTGCGTTCTTCTTTCGGATTGGCAAACAACGCTTTCGCCTCACCTTGTTCGACGATCACGCCTTTATCGAAAAACACCACGCGGTTGGCCACGTCGCGGGCGAACGCCATTTCGTGGGTTACGATCACCATGGTGCGTTTCTCCTCGGCGAGGCCGCGGATGGTCGCCAGCACTTCACCCACCAGTTCCGGATCGAGGGCCGAGGTCGGCTCGTCGAACAGGATCACTTCCGGCTCCATCGCCAGCGCCCGGGCAATCGCCACGCGCTGTTGCTGGCCACCGGACAGGCGCCGTGGGTAGGCGTCTTCCTTGCCCGCCAGGCCGACCTTGGCCAGCAGCTTCTTGCCCAGGGCAATGGCTGCATCGCGGGGCGTCTTCTTGACCACGATCGGGCCTTCGATGACGTTTTCCAGGGCGGTGCGGTGGGGGAACAGGTTGAAGTTCTGGAACACGAAGCCCACGTGCTGGCGCAGGTTGCGCACCAGGCTCTGCTGCTGGTTCAGCGGGCGGCTGGTATCGATCTCGATCTCGCCGACCTTGATCCGACCGCTGGTGGGTTCTTCGAGGAAGTTCAGGCAACGCAGGAACGTGGTCTTGCCCGAGCCGCTGGGGCCGATGATGGCCACGACCTCGCCTTCCTTCACCTCCAGATCAATGCCGTTGAGCACGACTTGACCCTTGAACTGCTTTGTCAGTTTTTCCACGACAATCATGGGTCAGGACTCCTGGTCGTGCCGATTGACCCGCTCTTCCAGCTTGTTCTGGAAGTGCGACAGCACCGTGGCCAGAATCCAGTAGATCAGCGCGGCGGCAAGATACATGGTGAAGACTTCGAAAGTCCGGGCGGTAATCAGTTGTGCCTGACGGAACAGCTCCGGCACCTGAATGGTGGCGGCCAGTGCGGTGTCCTTGACCAGTGAAATGAAGCTGTTGCCCAGCGGCGGCAAGGCCGTGCGCATGGCCTGCGGCAGGATGGCCCGGCGCAGGGTCTGCGCGCGGGTCATGCCGATGCTCGCAGCGGCTTCCCACTGGCCGCGTTCGATCGAACCGATCGCGGCACGCAGGATTTCACAGGCATAGGCGGCCATGTTCAGCGAGAAGCCGATCAGCGCCGCCGGCAGCGGGTCGAGTTCCATGCCCAATTGCGGCAAGCCGTAATAGATCACGAACAGTTGCACCAGCAACGGCGTGCCGCGAAAGAACGACACGTAGATGCGGGCCAGCCAGCTGACCGACTTGAAACGCGACAGGCGCATCAACGCCAGGCCAAAGCCCAGCAGCAGGCCGAAGAACATGCCGCCGAGGCTGAGGATTACCGTGTAGTACGCGCCCTTCAAGAGGAAGGGCGCGGAGTCCAGTGCGAGTTGGAAAGCCTCTTCCATTATTTGGTGACGTCAGCGTTGAAGTATTTCGTGGACAGCTTCTCAAGGGTGCCGTCGGCACGCAGTTCGTCGAGGGCCTTGTTCACGGCGGCCAGCAGCTCAGGCTCGCCTTTGCGCAGGGCAATACCGGCTTCCTGACGCGAGAAGGCTTCACCGGCAGCGACGGTTTTCGGCGCTTTCTTGGCATATTCCAGCGCAGCCAGACGGTCGATCAGGATGGCGTCGGTACGGCCGTTGTTCAGGTCGGCGAACTTGGTCGGATCATCGTCGTAGGTGCGAACGTCGGCACCCGGCACGTTGGCGCGGACCCACTGTTCGTAGTTGGTGCCCAGACCCACGCCGACTTTCTTGCCGGACAGGTCAGCGGCGGACTTGATGTTCAGCGCGGCGGCCTTGTCTTTCAGCACCAGCGCCTGAATCCCGGAAACGGTGTACGGCTCGGAGAAGTCATATTTCTTCTTGCGCTCGTCGGAGATGGTCACCTGATTGACCACGACGTCCAGACGTTTGGATTCCAGGGCCGCGAGGATGCCGTCCCATTTGGTCGGCTGGATCTTGGCCTTCACGCCCAGCTTCTTGGCCAGTGCTTCGGACAGCTCGACTTCGAAACCGGACAGCTTGCCGTTCTCGTCAACGAAGCTGAATGGTGGGTAAGTGCCTTCCAGGCCGACGTTGATAACGCCTTTGTCCTTGATCTGTTGCAGTTGTTCACCGGCAACGGCGCTGCTGATCAGACCGGCGCTCAGTGCCAGGCCCAGCGAACCTACCAGCAGATTTCGACGTAGTGCGGAAAGAATCATGACAAGCCCCTGTGTTTTCTTATGGAAGACGCTTAAGGAAAGTTGGCGAATCCGGGAATTGGACGACAGCGCTATCCTGCCTTAAAGCAGCTTATGCGTCTCTCGCGAAATTCGCCTGCGGCGAGACTATATGCCGGCTCTTTTAGAATGGAAAATAATGAATTTTCAATTTGTTATTCTTCTTTGGAATATTTGTTGTTGTTTTGCGAGTGTTCCCTGGCTCCGCGTCCCCTTTGAAAGGGGACACGGAGCATCCCGGGCTGCATTCCCATGCAGGGCGTGGGGAACGAGCGCTGCGGTACGCGCTTCGAATTACAGAAAGTCCTTGTAAGCGAACAACGCCGGAGCGCCGCCGGTGTGCAGGAAGATGATCGGGCCTTCATCGAAGCGCCCGCGTCCGATACCGTCGAGCAGCCCGGCCATGGCTTTGCCGGTGTAGACCGGATCGAGCAGCACCGCGTCCTGGCTGGCCAGCAGCTTCACTGCCGACAGCGTCCCGGCATTTGGCTCGCCATAGCGCGGGCCGAAGTATTCGTCCCACAGCTCGACCTTGAAGCTGTCCGGCAGCGCCACGCCCAGCAGGTCGGCGGTGCGTTCGGCCAAGCCCTGGACTTTCGGGCGCTGATCTTCTTCGCTGCGCGAAACCGTTACGCCGATCACCGGCAGTTGCGGCAGGGCTTCGCTCAACGCCAACGCCAGACCGCTGTGGGTGCCGGCACTGCCCGAGGCCAGGACCACGGCGGAAAATTGCAGCCCGGTGTCCTTGATCTGCTCAGCCAGCTCCAGACCGGCGCGCACGTAACCCAGCGCGCCGAGGGCGTTGGAGCCACCGATCGGCACCAGATACGGCTTCTTGCCGTTGCTGCGCAGGCGCACGGCGAGGGCGGCCAGTTGTTCGTCGGCGTTATCGAGGTTGTCGACCAGCTCGACCTTGGTGTCGAACAGATCCAGCAGCAGGCGGTTGCCGTTGCCGGTGTAGTTGCTGTCATCGGTGCCCAGCGGATTTTCCAGCAGGGCCACGCAGCCCAGGCCCAGTTTCGCGGCCAGCGCGGCGGTCTGGCGAACGTGGTTCGATTGCAGTGCGCCGGCGGTGATCAGGGTGTCCGCGCCTTGGGCGAGGGCATCGGCGGCGAGGTATTCAAGCTTGCGCAGCTTGTTGCCGCCCATGGCCAGCGGCGTCAGGTCATCGCGCTTGATGTAGACATCGCGGCCGAGCCAGGTGGACAGGCGTTCAAGTTTTTCCAGTGGGGTCGGTTGGCCGAGCAGGTCGAGGCGGTTAAAGCGTTGCAGCTGTTGTTTGATCGGTTGTGTGGACATGGTTCCGTACTGGCGGAGGAAGATCACAGGACTATAGGCACGCCGATTTTCCGGGGCAACCGCCAATCGCTTATAGCCAAAAGTGCTTGGGCCAGCACTATCGGTTCTTAATTCGCGCCCGTGGGCTTGCCGTAAAGTAGTCGCCGTTGACGCGGCCAGACAGTCCGGCCGCCCGTGAGGAGTCTTTACCGTGAGCGAGCGTTCCAGCCATTGGCAATTGCAGACCATCGTCAGCCAGCTGCGTACCGCGCGGGATCAGTGGCGGGCACAAAATGGCCGTGCTTCCGGCGAGCAGGGCGGGCGCGAATTGCCGTCCCGTGATGCGATGGCGCAGATCCTTGAAGCCCTGTGCGGCGCGCTGTTTCCGATGCGGCTGGGGCCGGTGGATCTGCGTGAAGAGAGCGAAGATTTTTACGTCGGGCACACCCTCGATGTTGCGTTGAATGCGTTGCTGGCCCAGGCACGACTTGAACTGCGTTACGTCGCCCGCCACAGCGCCCGGGATGACAGCGAAGTCGAGGCGCAGGCCACCAGGATCATTCAGGATTTCGCTCTGGCGCTGCCGGGCCTGCGCAGTCTGCTCGACACCGATGTGCTGGCGGCGTATCACGGCGATCCGGCGGCGCGCAGCGTCGATGAAGTGCTGCTGTGCTATCCGGGGATTCTGGCGGTGATCCACCATCGTCTGGCTCACCATTTGTACAGCGCAGGCCTGCCGCTGCTGGCGCGGATCAGTTCGGAAATCGCCCACTCGGCAACCGGCATCGATATTCACCCGGGCGCGCAGATCGGCCGCAGTTTCTTCATCGATCACGGGACGGGAGTGGTGATCGGCGAGACCGCGATCATTGGCGAGCGCGTTCGGATCTATCAGGCGGTGACCCTCGGCGCCAAACGCTTCCCGGCGGACGAGGACGGCCAGTTGCAGAAGGGCCATCCGCGGCATCCGATCGTCGAGGACGACGTGGTGATCTACGCCGGAGCGACGATTCTCGGGCGGATCACCATCGGCAAAGGCTCGACCATCGGCGGCAACGTCTGGCTGACCCGCAGCGTGCCGGCCGGGTGCAACCTGACCCAGGCCAATCTGCAGCATGATGACGGGACACAGAAGTAACACTTGCGCCTCATCGTTCCCGCGCAAGGCGGGAACGATCGCTCTCACTAAAGCGTCATACCCCTCCTTGAGCTAGCGTACGAAAGGTACCGCTGAGCCCTGCGATTAGTCCTGAGCGTACTATCCATGTTTAACTTGAACGTTCATTCAAGTTAAACCGGCGGTTCGCTGCCCGCTCACAACAGGAGGCTTGCCTTTGCTGAGTCCGATCATTTCAGCCATTTTCCAACCCCGTGAGGTGCACCGTTCATGAGCGCATCCTCCACCCCCGCCAGCGGTCTGGTGCGCATGAATCCACCGGTGTTCTGGTTCGCCGCAACGGTGATCCTGCTGTTCGGCCTGACGGTCATCGCCATGCCGGAACAGGCCGGCGCCTGGCTTCTCGAAGCGCAGAACTGGGCGGCCAACACGGTCGGCTGGTACTACATGCTCGCGATGACCCTCTATCTGATCTTCGTGGTGGTCACCGCATTGTCGGGCTACGGCAAGATCAAACTCGGTGCCGACCACGACGAACCCGAATTCAGTTACCTGTCCTGGGCCGGCATGCTGTTCGCCGCCGGGATCAGCATCACGCTGTTTTTCTTCTGCGTGTCCGAACCGCTGACCCACATGATCCAGCCGCCGCAAGGCGAGGCCGGCACGGCTGAAGCGGCGCGTCAGGGGATGCAGATTCTGTTTCTGCACTGGGGTCTGCACGGCTGGGGCGTGTTCGCTTTCGTCGGCATGGCGCTGGCGTATTTCGCCTACCGGCACAACCTGCCGCTGGCCCTGCGTTCGGCGCTGTACCCGCTGATCGGCAAGCGCATCAATGGCCCCATCGGTTACGCGGTGGACGGCTTCGGCATCATCGCCACGGTGTTCGGCCTCGGTGCGGACATGGGCTTCGGCGTGCTCCATCTCAACTCGGGTCTGGATTACCTGTTTGGCATCGCTCACACCCAGTGGATTCAGGTCGGCCTGATTACGTTGATGATGGGCGCGGCGATCATCGTGGCCGTCTCCGGCGTGGATAAAGGCGTGCGGGTCATGTCCGACATCAACATGCTGCTGGCCTGCGCGCTGCTGCTGTTCGTGTTGTTCGCCGGCCCCACACAGCATCTGCTCAACACCCTGATCCAGAATCTGGGCGACTACCTCGGCGCGTTGCCGATGAAGAGTTTCGACCTCTACGCCTACAACAAACCGAGCGACTGGCTCGGCGGCTGGACGGTGTTCTACTGGGCCTGGTGGATTGCATGGTCGCCGTTCGTGGGCCTGTTCATCGCACGGATTTCCCGTGGCCGGACCATCCGCGAATTCGTCTTCGGCGTGCTGCTGATCCCGCTCGGTTTCACCCTGGCGTGGATGTCGATCTTCGGCAACAGCGCCATCGACCAGGTGCTCAATCACGGTATGTCGGCTCTGGGCATGTCGGCCCTAGACAACCCGTCGATGACCCTCTACCTGTTGCTGGAAACCTACCCGTGGAGCAAGACCGTCATTGCGGTGACGGTGTTTATCAGCTTCGTGTTCTTCGTCACGTCTGCCGACTCCGGCACTGTGGTGCTCTCGACCCTGTCGGCCAAGGGCGGAAACCCGGATGAAGACGGGCCGAAATGGCTGCGGGTGTTCTGGGGCGCGATGACCGCACTGATCACCAGTGCGCTGCTGTTCTCCGGCAGCATCGATGCGCTGAAGTCGGCGGTGGTGCTGACCTCGCTGCCCTTCTCGATGATTCTGCTGCTGATGATGTGGGGCCTGCACAAAGCCTTCTATCTGGAGTCGCAGAAGCAGATCGCGCAACTGCATTCGCTGGCGCCGGTGTCCGGCTCACGGCGGGGCAAGGGCGGCTGGCGTCAGCGCCTGAGTCAGGCCGTGCACTTCCCGTCGCGGGACGAGGTGTACCGCTTCATGGACACCACGGTGAAACCGGCCATCGAGGAAGTGACGGCCGTGTTCGCCGAGAAAGGGCTCAATGTCGTTACGCAACCCGATCCGGCGCACGACAGCGTCAGCCTGGAAATCGGTCACGGCGAGCAGCACCCTTTCATCTACCAGGTGCAGATGCGCGGCTACTTCACTCCTTCGTTCGCCCGCGGTGGCATGGGCTCCAAGCAGCTCAACAATCGCCGCTATTACCGCGCCGAAGTGCATCTGAGCGAGGGCAGTCAGGACTACGATCTGGTCGGTTACACGAAAGAGCAGATCATCAACGACATCCTCGACCAGTACGAACGGCACATGCAGTTCCTGCATCTGGTGCGTTGATCGGGGCAGGGCGCCGGGACGTTTTCAGGTCTCGGCGCTCAGCACCATGAACAACACCATCGCCGCAATCGGCACGCCGAACACGGCACTGCCGATCGCAATCTCCGACCCCAGCGTCTGCCCGGCGTGCACCACGCCGACCGCCCCGTTGATCACCGTCAACGCCAGCCACAACGCCGCGAAGCCATAGGCCAGCGTCTGCCGACTGAAGCCGATGCGCTCGCCGATGTAGAACATCAGCGCCAGCAGGATCAGGCCGAAGAAGATGATGATTGCGGTGTGCATGGTCGGGATCTACCAGTGGATGGGAGTCGTCCTGGCTTTGCTCGTGTTGAGCATAGGTCAGCTGTCGGGCTCATGCTGATCGACACATTTCGCCACGTATACATCTGTTTATGAGAGCTGTGTGCCAGGGCGCGTCCACCGCCGATCTGGCGATTAAACACGCGCCTGTCCACTAGGCTAATATCTCTCCAAGTGTGTATGGTGTGTATTGATGAAGAAGGACAGCTCTTAAAGTACGCAGCTCTTGCTGTCGAACGGGGCGAAGGAAATGCGTAGTCGGGAAATGATCAGGATGATCGAGGAGGATGGATGGTATCTGGTCGCCGTCAAAGGCAGTCACCACCAATACAAACATCCGGGCAAGCCAGGGAGGGTGACGATCAAGCATCCGGATTCAGATCTTCCCAAGGGAACGATCAACAGCATCTTGAAACAGGCGGGTTTGAAATGAAGCCCGTCATTGGAAACGAAATTCCCTTAATGGACATGTCAGAGGAAGGATTCACTTACATGAAATTCCCGGTCGTTCTGCACAAGGATGCCGACTCAGACTACGGAGTGATTATCCCGGATGTACCCGGGTGCTTCTCCGCAGGCACTACGGTAGCCGAAGCATTTGACAACACTCAGGAGGCACTGGCCTTGCACTATGAAGGACTGGTCGCTGATGGCGCACCGTTGCCTCGGGTTCAGGACATTGATGCCCATCTCGAGAATCCGGATTACGCCGGCGGTATCTGGGGTGTAGTCGAGTTTGATATCACTCCCTACTTCGGCAAGTCGGTGCGCTTCAACGCTACGCTCCCGGAGCAGTTGCTGGAGCGTATTGACCAGACTGTACGACGTGATCAGCGTTACAGCTCTCGCTCCGGATTTCTGGCTGCTGCTGCCTTGCGTGAATTGTCAGCTTAAGGCCGATTTACAGAATTCTGGGTCAGGTACTTTCTCGCTCGATGACTTGGCATTGCAGCAAATTAAGTCGCTGCACCTCATCGCTCGGCAGCACGCCCAGGCTTTCCAGCACCCGCGTCGCCGCGAGTACGCCGATCTCCAGCGCCGGCGGTTTGATGGTGCTCAGGCTCGGCAGCAGCATCTCGGCAAACGGGTAATCGCCGAAGCCGAGGACGGCGCAGTCTTCGGGGATCTTGAGGCCGGCGCGTTGCCCGGCGAGCAGGCCGCCGGCGGCGAGGTTGTCGTTGGCGAAGATGATGGCGTCCGGGCGTTGTGAGGCGTTCATCAGCGCTTCCATTCCTTGCTTGCCGGCCTCGAACGGGGCGTGATCGGCGTCCGGTGCGAACACCCACGGTTCCAGACCGAATTCACGCATGGTCGCGGCGTAACCGTCGCGGCGTTCCAGTGCGCTGAAGTCACCTGGCGCGCTGTTCTGCACGAAGGCGATTCGCCGATAGCCCTTGCCGTGCAAATAACGAGCGGCGTTGACCCCCACTTCGAAGTGCGAGAAACCGATCTGAATCGGTTCGCGATCCGGTTGGTAATCCCAGGTCTCGATCACCGGGATATCCGCTTCGGCGAGCATCTTTTCCGTGCCCGGACTGTGGAAGTGACTGGTCACCACCAGCGCCGCCGGTGACCAGCCGAGGAATGCCCGTACCGCGTTTTCTTCTTGCTCCGCGCTGAAGTAACTCGAGGCCAGCAGCAGTTGGTAGCCATGAAGTTCCTTGAATACGTCGGCGGCCTGTTCTACATGCACGGCATGGATGACGAGACCTATCAGCGCACGCTGACCACTACCACGCGCACAGATCGCGGCGTTGCCGATTACAGCACCACCAGCGACAGCTATGCAGTGTTCGGCGAGAGCACGCTGAATTTCACTTCGGACTTGCGTGGCATCGCCGGCCTGCGCTACACCCACGACGATCTGGAATACGATCACCGTCGAGTTTCCACTTCCGCCACCACCGTCAGCGGCATTCAACCGGCCACCAGGAGTTCCGGTTCGGTGGACGAGGACGGTTGGTCCGGCCGGCTCGGTTTGCAATACGACCTGAGCGATACCGTCACCACTTATCTGACTTACTCGCGCGGCTACAAAGGCCCGGCCTACAACGTGTTCTTCAACATGCAGCCGCGCGACACCGAAGCGCTGAAACCGGAAACCTCCAACACCTGGGAGGCGGGTATCAAAGCCTCAAGCTGGAATAATCGCCTGACCACCAACCTCGCGGTTTTCCACAGCGACTACGACAACTATCAGGCGAACTTCTTCGACACCGTCGCCGGGCAAGTCGTAACTCGGCTAATCAACGCCGGCAGCGTCAGCACCGAGGGTGTGGAACTTGATTTCGCTCTGCAGGCGACCCAGCAACTGAAGTTCTCCGGCGCGCTGGCCTACACCCGCGCCCGGATTGATGAGTTCGCCTGCCCGGCCGGTGCGGCGGCGTCGTGCAACGTCAACGGCAAACCGCTGCCGTTCAGCCCGGACTGGAAAAGCTACGTGCGGGCCGACTACACCATCGCGCTGGATAACGGCCTGGATATCGAACTCGGCACCGACTACAGCTGGCAGAGCGAAGTGCAGTACGACATCAGCCAGAACGCCGACACCAAACAGGGCGCCTACGGTCTCTGGAACGCCAGCGTGGCACTGGCCGATTACTCCAATGGCTGGCGCGTGGCGTTGCTGGGCAAGAACCTCACCGACAAGACGTATTCGCCATTGCTCGCCAGCGGTGGCAACTACATCTACCGCGCTGTGCCGCGCGACGACGAGCGCTACTTCGGCGTGCAACTGCGCAAGGACTTCTGAGATGAGCAGACAGCTGAAACTCGGCGCGTTCCTCATGGCCACCGGGCACCACGTTGCTGCGTGGCGGCATCCGGACGTACCCGCCAACGCCGGGCTGGATTTCGCCCATTACAAACGCCTGGCGCAAATTGCCGAGGCAGCGAAGTTCGACACCTTGTTCGTCGCCGACAGTGTTGCCGCCCCGACCCAGGACATCGCCAGCCGCATGGCCCGTTCGGATCACTTCGAACCGCTGACGTTGCTCTCGGCTTTGAGCGCAGTGACCGAACACATCGGCCTGATCGCCACCGCCACCACCAGCTACAACGAGCCCTACCACGTGGCGCGTAAATTCGCCTCGCTCGATCACCTGTCGGGCGGGCGAGCGGGGTGGAATCTGGTGACCTCGGACAACGCCGCCGAAGCACAGAATTTCGGTCGCGATGAACACATCGGCCATGCCGAACGCTACAGCCGCGCCCGGGAATTTCATCAGGTGGTCACCGGGCTCTGGGACAGTTGGCAGGACGATGCCTTCATTCGCGACAAGGCCAGCGGCGCGTATTACGATCCGGAAAAACTGCATGTGCTGGATCACGTCGGCGAACACTTTCGGGTCAAGGGCCCGTTGAACGTTGCGCGTTCGCCACAGGGTCAGCCGGTGATCGTACAGGCCGGCTCGTCGGAAACCAGGCGTGAACTGGCGGCGCAGACGGCCGAAGTGGTGTTCACCGCGCAGACTTCGCTGGCCAACGCCCAGGCGTTTTACGCCGACCTCAAGGGACGCTTGCCGAAGTACGGACGCAGTGCCGATTCGCTGAAAATCATGCCCGGCGTGTTTGTTGTGGTCGGACAAACGGAAGCCGAAGCGCAGGAAAAATGTGAAACGTTTCAGCAATTGGTCGAACCCGAGGTTGGCGTCGCCCTGCTTGGGCGTATGCTGGGCAACTTCGATCTGTCGAAGTACCCGCTGGACGGGCCGCTGCCGGAACTGCCGCTGACTGAAAGCGGCCAGCAAAGTCGACAGAAACTGCTGACCGAACTGGCTGGCCGGGAGCATCTGACCCTGGCCGAATTGGGTCGCAGAATCGCCGGCGGTCGCGGGCATTACAGCGTCGTCGGCACCCCGGCGCAGATTGCCGACCGCTTGCAGGAATGGTTCGAGCAAGGCGCGGCGGACGGTTTCAACGTGCTGGTGCCGCACCTGCCGGGCGGGCTCGAAGACTTCGCCATTGGCGTGGTTCCGGAACTGCAACGGCGCGGGCTGTTCAGAACCGAATACGAGGGCCGGACCTTGCGCCAGAACCTTGGCCTCGCCCGGCCCGGCAACAGATTTGCGTAGCAATCGACACCCGATTCAAGACCGACAAGAGAGGATTCGATGACTTACACCGCTGCCGAAAACCGCTATGACTCCATCCCTTACCGCCGCGTCGGACGCAGCGGTCTGGTATTGCCGGCGCTGTCCCTGGGCCTGTGGCACAACTTCGGCGACAGCACGCCGATCGACACCCAGCGCGCGTTGCTGCGTACCGCGTTCGATCTGGGGATCAACCACTTCGACCTGGCCAACAACTACGGCCCGCCCTACGGCAGCGCCGAGACCAATTTCGGCCGCCTGCTGCGCGAAGACTTCAAGCAGTACCGCGATGAACTGATCATCTCCAGCAAGGCCGGTTGGGACATGTGGCCCGGCCCTTACGGCCAGGGCGGCGGTTCGCGCAAATACGTGCTGGCCAGCCTCGACCAGAGCCTGCAACGCCTCGGTCTGGACTATGTGGATATCTTCTATTCCCACCGCTTCGATCCGGACACCCCGCTGGAAGAAACCGCCAGCGCCCTCGCCACTGCGGTGCAGCAAGGCAAGGCTTTGTACATCGGTATCTCGTCGTACTCCGGGGTGAAAACCCGCGAAATCGCCGCGTTGCTCAAAGAGTGGAAAGTGCCGCTGTTGATTCACCAACCGGCGTACAACCTGCTCAACCGCTGGGTGGAAAAGGACCTGCTCGACACCACCGACGAACTCGGCACCGGCGTGATTGCGTTCACTCCGCTGGCGCAAGGTCTGCTGACCGACAAATACCTCAACGGCGTGCCGGCGGATGCACGGGTCAATCGTCCGGGCGGTGGTTCGTTGCAGGCTTCGCACTTGTCCGAGGCCAACATCGCTCACGTGCGGGCGCTGAACGAGATCGCCAAGCGTCGTGGCCAGAGCCTGGCGCAACTGGCGTTGGCGTGGACGCTGCGCGATCCGCGAGTGACCTCGGCGCTGATCGGCGCGAGCCGGCCGGAGCAGATTATCGAGAACGTCGAAGCGTTGAAGAACCTGAGCTTCAGTGCGCAGGAGCTGGCGGAAATTGACCGGTTTGCCCAGGAGGGCGGGATCAATCTTTGGGAGAAGCCTTCCACGGCTGAATAAGTGACTGGCGCCGAGTCATTCGGCGCCTGCTCTGACGCTTTCGCGGGCAAGCCCGCTCCCACAGGGGCCGAGTCGTACACAAAACTTGTGAACGCCGCTGTACCTGTGGGAGCGGGCTTGCCCGCGAAGAGGACGGCTCAAGCACCAGGAAGATCGGTGCCTATTTAAAGAACGGCACATCCCCCAACACCGTAGCCCGCTGCATCACCCGTCGCGCCGGACGGTAATCATCCACCGCGTAATGCTGGGTCACGCGGTTGTCCCAGAACGCGATGTCATCCTTCTGCCAGCGCCAGCGAATGGTGAATTCAGGGCGTGTCGCGTGGGCGAACAAGAACTTCAGCACCGCTTCACTCTCGGTTTCCGACAGCTCATTGATCTTCGACGTGAACCCTTCACTGACGAACAGCGAACGCCGTCCGCTTACCGGGTGCGTGCGAATTACCGGGTGCGACAGCGGGGGATTCTTGCGCCGCGCCGCTTCCCACTGCGCCAGTGCTTCCGGGGTGTTGCCGTAGCGCTCCAGCGGAAACGAGCGGGTGAAATCATGCGTAGCGGTCAACCCTTCGAGCATTGCCTTCATCGGCGCCGACAGCGCTTCATACGCGGCAATGCCGCTGGCCCACAACGTGTCGCCACCAAACTCCGGCAACAGCTTGGCGCTGAGCACCGCGCCCATGGCCGGGGTCGGCAGGAAGGTCACGTCGGTGTGCCAGATCGCGTTGTCGCGTACGTCGGTGACGGCGGTGTCGAGGATCAGCACTTCCGGCTGTTCCGGCACGTTCGGGTAGATCGGATGAATGTGCAGATCGCCGAAGTAGGCGGCGAAACGCGCCTGCTGCGACGGCTCGATCGGCTGATTGCGGAAGAACAGCACCTGGTATTTGAGCAGCGCCTGCTCGATGGCGTCGCGTTGTTCCAGGTTCAGCGGCTGGCTGATGTCGACGCCGCTGATCTGTGCGCCGAGGGCCGAGCTTAACGGGGTGATGTTCAGGCTGCTCATGGTGGTTCTCTTCAATTCCGGGGCCCCGAAACTGTCGGGGTAGTCAGTGCTGAAAAATCAGTGGGCCTGGCCGTGCCACGGCACCAGCTTGCGTTGCAGGGCGCGCAGGCCCATTTCCATGGCGAAGGCGATCAGGGCGATGACCAGAATCCCCAGCACCACCACATCGGTAACCAGAAATTGCGCGGCCGACTGCACCATGAAGCCCAGGCCGCTGGTGGCTGCGATCAATTCGGCGGCGACCAGAGTCGACCAGCCGACACCCAGACCAATGCGCACACCGGTCAGAATGTCCGGCAGGGCGCTGGGCAAAATAACGTGGCGGATCAGTTGTGCGCGGGTGGCGCCAAGCGATTGCGCGGCGCGCAGTTTGGCCGGGTCGACGGTGCGCACGCCGGTGGCGGTGGCAATCGCGATCGGGGCAAAAATCGCCAGGTAGATCAGCAGCACTTTTGACAACTCGCCGATGCCGCACCAGATCACGATCAGCGGCAGATAGGCGAGTGGCGGAATCGGCCGGTAGAACTCGATCAGCGGATCGAGCACGCCACGGGCGATGCGATTGGCGCCGATGGCAATGCCCACCGGCACGGCGGTCAGAATCGCGAAACCGAGGCCCAGGCCGATGCGGCTCAGGCTCGCGCCCAAGTGCTGCCACAACGTCGAGTCCATGTAGCCCGTGGTCGCCAGCAACCAGCCTTTTTGCAGCACGGCAGATGGTGGCGGCAGGAACAGCGGCTCGATCAGGCCGGTGGCCGTGACGGCCCACCAGATCACCAGTAACGCGAACAGGGTCAGCAGGCTGATCCAGCGGATGCTGAGGCTGCGGCGCACGGGAATCGCCACCGACGTGGTGGCGGGTTTCACTGCGGTGGCGGAAACGTCGTAACTGCTCATGCGCGCTCCTGCCGTTGAACGGCGCTGCGTTGCGAGAACACTTTGGCCAGCACGTGTTCGCGGGTTTCGATGAAGCGTGGATCGGACTTGATCGCCCGCGCCGATTCGCCGGCGGCGTAACGCTTGCCGAAATCCAGGTGCAGGCGCTCGACGATCTGCCCCGGATTCGGCGCCAGCAGAATCAGGTCAGTGGCGAGGAACACCGCCTCTTCAATGTCGTGGGTGATCAGGAATACCGGTTTGGCGGTGCGTTGCCAGACTTGCAGCAACAGCTCCTGCATCTGTTCGCGGGTGAAGGCATCGAGGGCGCCGAAGGGTTCGTCCATCAGCAACACACGCGGGTCCGCCGCGAGGGCGCGGGCCAGGCCGACACGCTGCTTCTGGCCGCCTGAAAGCTGCCAGATGCGACGGTGTTCAAAACCGGAAAGATCGACCAGCGCCAGCATTTCCCGGGCGATCTGTTCGCGTTTGTCTCTGGCCACACCGGCCAGCTCCAGACCGAAGGCAACGTTGGCCAGCACGTCCTGCCAGGGCAGCAGGGCGTCGTCCTGGAATACCACGCCGCGCTCGGCGCTCGGGCCTTTGACCGGCACGTTGTCGAGAGTGATGCGCCCGGCGCTCGGTTCGACGAAACCGGCGATCAGGTTCAACAGCGAAGTCTTGCCACTGCCGGACGGGCCCAGGGCCACCAGCAATTGCCGAGGGCCGAGGGTCAGGGAAATGTCGGACAGAACCGGTTCCGGGCTGCCGGGATACTGTGCGCTGATGCGCTCCAGCTGTAGCAAGGCCATCGCAATTAACTCCCGATCAGTTGGTGATGTACTTGGCGCTGACGTACGGCGCGTAGTCCGGCAGTACCGCTTCGACCTTGCCTTGCTCCTTGAGGAACGCGGCGGTGTCGGTGATGGCTTTGGTGGTCGGTGCGCCGAGGTCGCTGACCTGATCCGCCGCCAGCGGGTAGACGTTGCCCTGCAGCAGCAATGGAATGTCGCCGGCCTTGGCGCCCGAGAGCTTCACCAGCTTGTCGACGTTGCTCTGATTGGCCAGCCAGGCTTTCGGATCCTTGCGGTAGTCGGCGTAGGCGTCGAGGGTGACCTTGGCGAATGCGGTGACGATTTCCGGGTGCTTCTCGGCGAAGTCCTTGCGCACGATCCAGGCGTCGAAGGTCGGCGCACCGAACTTGGCCAGTTCGCCGGAAGTGATCAGCACTTTGCCGTTTTCCTTGGCCACACCCAGCGCCGGATCCCAAACATAGGTGGCGTCGATGTCACCGCGTTTCCACGCGGCAATGATCGCTGGCGGGGCGAGGTTGAGGACGGTGACTTTCGACGGGTCGATGTTCCAGTGCTTCAGTGCGGCGAGCAGGCTGTAGTGACCGGTGGACACGAACGGCACGGCGATTTTCTTGCCGACCAGATCCTGCGGGGTTTTGATGCCGGAGCCGTCGCGGGCGACCAGTGCTTCGGCGGCGCCGATCTGGGTGGCGATGAGGAAGGTTTCCACCGGGACCTTGCGGGTGATCGCCGCGGTCAGCGGGCTGGAACCGAGGTAGCCGATCTGCACGTCGCCGGACGCGATGGCGGCGATGATGTCGGCACCGTTATCGAATTTGCGCCAGTTGATGTCGGCCTTGGTGGCTTTCTCGTAGGCGCCATCGGCCTGGGCAACTTTCGCCGGGTCAACGGTGGTCTGGTAGGCGACGGTGAGGTCGGCGGCCTGAGCCAGGAAACTCGCGGCAGCCAGAGAGGCCACGGCCAGCAGGCGAAACGGGAAATTCAGTTTCATTGAAAAGCTCCATATCAGGCGACCGAACGTCGGCGTGAAAGGAGACTAAATGATCTAAGAAACTAAAAATAAATAACTTTTTAGAATGAGCTTATGAGCGGAAAAATCTAAGGGAAAGAACGTGATAGTTCCCGCGCAGACGGTTGATAGTTCCCACGCTCTGCGTGGGAATTCAGCTCGTGACGCTCTGCGTCACTGGGACGCAGAGCGTCCCTTGAGGCATTCCCACGCAGAGCGTGGGAACGATCAACAATAAAAGACAAACGATCAGTTGCTGATCGCCAGAATGCTCGCCTGATACGCACCGACAAACACGTCGAAATCGCCAACCTCGTTCTGTTCCAGCTCAGCCTGTTGCGCCAGCGAAGACCGCGCCAGTTCTTCGAACCGCGCTTGTTCTTCAGCCGCCAACGGCTCGCTGCGGAAGAATTCGGCGTGGGCCTGGCTCTGGCGCAGGGAGAATTGCGCGAAGCTTTCCTTGTGCGTGGCCATCGCCGCCAGCACCTGGGCCGAAGGCGTCAGGGACGAATCCTTGACCTTCGCCAACTGCGCATCGAGCGCCTTGCTGTGGGCATCGCCGCCGTGGCTTTGATCCAGCAGCGCCGCCAGCGGAGCGATTTTTTCCAGCAGTTCGGCGGCCCATTCCTTCAGCTCGACCGGTTGACCGTCGCGCTGCAATTGCAGGCCCGGACGGCGACCTTCCTTGACCACGCTGAGGAAGTTGGAGGTGGCGTTGCCGCAGGAGTTGTTGGTCAGCAGCGGGCTTTCGTTGAGTGCGCAGTACAGCAGGAACGCGTCGAGGAAGCGCGACTCGGTGAGGTCGATGCCCATCGGCAGGAACGGGTTGATGTCCAGGCAGCGCACTTCGACGTACTGAATGCCACGAGACATCAAGGCCTGGATCGGCCGCTCGCCGGTGTAGGTCACGCGTTTCGGGCGGATGTTCGAGTAGTACTCGTTTTCGATCTGCAGGATGTTGGTGTTCAGTTGCACCCACTCGCCATCCTGGTGCGTGCCGACTTCGACATACGGCGCGTACGGCGTGGCCACTGCTTTGCGCAGGCTGTCGGTGTAGCTCGCCAGGTCGTTGTAGCACGGGGTCAGGCCGGCCTGGGCGTTGCTCTGGTAACCGAGGTCACTCATGCGCAGGCTGGTGGCGTAAGGCAGGTACAGGGTGTCCGGATCCAGTTGTTCCAACTGATGCGGACGACCGCGCAGGAAACCGGCGTCCAGCGCCGGCGAGGCACCGAACAGGTACATCAGCAGCCAGCTGTAGCGGCGGAAATTACGGATCAGCGCGATATAGGACGATGACTGGAAATCCCGGTCGGTGCCGACGAAGCCTTCGGCTTCTTTCAGCAACGGCCAGAGCTTTTCCGGCAGGGAGAAGTTGTAGTGAATCCCGGCGATGCACTGCATGGTCTTGCCGTAACGCAGGGCCAGGCCCTTGCGATAGACGTACTTGAGCTGACCGATGTTGGAGGTGCCGTAATAGGCGATCGGGATGTCTTCCTCGGCCGGCAACGGGCACGGCATCGATGGACTCCACAGGTACTCGTTGCCGAGCTTGCTGTAGGCGAAGCGATGAATCTTTTCCAGGCTCGCCAGCGTGTCGGCAGGGTCTGGCAGGGCGGGCGTGATGAACTCCAGCAGCGACTCGGAATAGTCGGTCGTGATCTGTTCGTTGGTCAGCGCGGAACCCAGGGCTTCAGGGTGCGGGGTTTGGGCCAGGCGGCCTTCGCCGGTCACGCGCAGGCATTCACGTTCGATACCGTGAAGGCACTGCTCAAGCAGAGAGAGGTTAGCGCGCTCGCCGAGCAGAGCCAGGCGGCGGTTGAGAAGTTCGCTCAATTTGGATTCCTTCACGCGTCAGTCGCCCCAATATGGGGGTGGGCAGGACGGTCTACAAGGGTGAAGTTGAAACTGGCGTTTTCGCCTGGTTTTTCGGGCTCTGAAGCCCCCGTTGAAACGCCAACTTCACTCCCTGAATCTGGCCGATGCACGCGAAGATTACGCAGTCCCTGTGGGAGCGGACTTGCCCGCGAATGGGGCGTATCAGCCAGTATCAACTTGTCTGACACACCGCTTTCGCGGGCAAGCCCGCTCCTACAGAAAAGCTCGACGCTGCGATCACAGCGCCGAAATTAACTCAAAATGATGAACAACATCTACAGGACAGCGAACGTGCCTTGCGCTTTTGCGACCAGTTTGTCGCCCTGCATCACATCGGCCTCGACCACCAGCGTGCGCCGTCCCGGGTGGATCACCCGTGCCGTGCACATCACCTCGCCTTCGGAGACGGCGCGGATGTAGTTGATCTTGCACTCGATGGTCGCGCTCTGCTGGTCAAAGCCGTGGGTGCTGGAACAGGCCAGCCCCATGGCGATATCCACCAGACTGAACAGCGCGCCGCCGTGCAGCTTGCCGCCGCGGTTGCGCAGTTCGGGTTCCAGCGCCAGGGCGACTTGCGCCACCCCGGTTTCCAGGCTGTGCAGGCGGCAGCCCAACAGCTTGAAAAACGCGCTCTCGACGAGCCCGGCCGGAATGTCCATCAGCGTTTCTTCAACTGCTTGGCGTTGGCAAACAACGACGCCATCGCGTTATTCACCGGAGCAGCCGGGGTGCTTTCCTTGCGTGGCGCCGAACCCTGCGACTGGCGTGGTGCCGAGCCCGGACGCGAGCCACGGGCACCGTCGATCTTCTCGCCCGGGGTGTCGCTCATGCGCATCGACAGGCCGACGCGTTTGCGCGGGATGTCGACTTCCATGACCTTCACTTTCACCACATCACCGGCCTTCACCGCTTCGCGCGGATCCTTGATGAATTTCTCCGACAGCGCCGAAATGTGTACCAGACCGTCCTGGTGCACGCCGATATCGACGAACGCACCGAACGCGGTGACGTTGGTCACCACGCCTTCGAGGATCATCCCCAGTTGCAGGTCCTTCAAGTCCTCGACGCCTTCCTGGAACTCGGCGGTCTTGAACTCCGGACGCGGGTCGCGGCCCGGCTTTTCCAGTTCCTGCAGGATGTCGGTGACGGTGGGCAGACCGAAGGTCTCGTCGGTGAACTTCTTCGGATCCAGGCGCTTGAGGAACGCGGCGTCGCCGATCAGCGAGCGGATGTCGCGGTCGGTTTCAGCGGCGATGCGTTGCACCAGCGGATAGGCTTCCGGGTGAACGGCCGAGGAATCCAGCGGATTGTCGCCGTTCATCACGCGCAGGAAGCCGGCGGCCTGTTCGAAGGTTTTCTCGCCCAGACGCGCGACTTTCTTCAACGCAGCGCGGGTCTTGAACGCGCCGTGCTCGTCACGGTGAGTCACGATGTTCTGCGCCAGGGTCGCGTTGAGGCCGGAGATCCGCGCGAGCAGCGCCACGGACGCGGTGTTCACGTCCACACCCACGGCGTTCACGCAGTCCTCGACCACGGCGTCCAGGCCGCGCGCCAGTTTCAGCTGCGACACGTCATGCTGGTACTGGCCGACACCGATGGATTTCGGATCGATCTTCACCAGTTCGGCCAGCGGATCCTGCAAGCGACGGGCGATCGACACGGCGCCACGGATCGATACGTCCAGATCCGGGAATTCCTTGGCTGCCAGCTCCGAGGCCGAATACACCGACGCGCCCGCCTCGGACACCATGACTTTGGTCATTTTCATCGCCGGGTATTTTTTGATCAGCTCGATCGCCAGCTTGTCGGTTTCACGGCTGGCGGTGCCGTTGCCGATGGCGATCAGGTCGACCGAGTGCTTGGCGCACAGGGCGGCCAGGATGGCGATGGTCTGATCCCATTTGTTGTGCGGCACGTGCGGGTAAACCGTGGTGTGATCCAGCAGCTTGCCGGTGGAGTCGACCACCGCAACCTTGCAACCGGTACGCAGGCCCGGGTCGAGGCCCAGGGTGGCGCGCGGCCCGGCCGGGGCGGCCAGCAGCAGGTCGTGCAGGTTGTGAGCGAACACGTTGATCGCTTCGGTTTCGGCGCCGTCGCGCAACTCGCCCAGCAGGTCGGTTTCCAGGTGAGTGTAGAGCTTGACCTTCCAGGTCCAGCGCACCACTTCACCCAGCCATTTGTCGGCCGGCCGGTTCTGGTTCTGAATGCCGACGTGCTGGCCGATCATGCCTTCGCACGGGTGCAGGGTGCCCGGCAGTTCTTCGCCGACTTTCAGCGCGCAGCTGAGGATGCCTTCGTTGCGGCCACGGAAAATCGCCAGCGCGCGGTGCGACGGCACGCCTTTGAGCGGTTCGTCGTGTTCGAAGTAATCGCGGAACTTGGCGCCTTCCTCCTCCTTGCCGGCGATCACGCGGGCACTGAGGGTGGCTTCCTGCTTCAAATAGTTGCGCAGTTTTTCCAGCAGGTTGGCGTCTTCGGCGAAACGCTCCATGAGGATGTACTTGGCGCCTTCCAGCGCAGCCTTGATGTCCGCCACGCCTTTTTCGGCGTCGATGAAGCGCGCTGCTTCGGTTTCCGGGGCCAGGTTCGGATCGTTGAACAGCCCGTCGGCCAGCTCGCCGAGGCCGGCTTCCAGGGCGATCTGGCCCTTGGTACGGCGCTTCTGTTTGTACGGCAGGTACAAGTCTTCGAGGCGGGTCTTGGTGTCGGCGAGTTTGATTTCGCGCTCCAGCTCAGGGGTGAGTTTGCCCTGCTCCTGAATGCTGGAAAGAATGCTGATGCGCCGTTCGTCGAGTTCTCGCAGGTAGCGCAGACGCTCTTCCAGATGACGCAGTTGAGTGTCATCGAGGCTGCCGGTCACTTCTTTCCGGTAACGGGCGATGAAGGGAACGGTAGAGCCTTCATCGAGTAGCGCGACGGCCGCTTCGACCTGTTGTGGGCGTACGCCGAGTTCCTCGGCGATGCGGCTGTTGATGCTGTCCATAAAACCACCTGACAAATTGTGAAAGCAGGCTCGCAGGCGCGTAAATAAAGGCCCGGAGTCTGGTGGGGCGGCTTGAAGCTGGCCGCTGCCTGGGTCAAAAGGCATCCCATTGACCCGTGAAATCGAACAATTACTGCGGCGCCCATGAAAATAAGGGGCGGCCACCTGCGGTAACGATTCAGACGTTGCCTGACACAAAAGGCCGCGCATTATAACCAGCGTTCTGTCATTCGGGGGCGACGCAGTCTGTAGGCACAAGCCCCGGTTTTCTGGCAGTGAAGGAAAAATCTGCTAACAATGCACACGGTGCGTATAACGGCAGCTACGCCATAATGCGCGCCGAGCTAAAAGGAGCATCCAATGAGCAGCACTGCACAAACTGCTGAAGGCGAAAAAATTCTCATCGTTGACGACGATCCGGGGCTGAGCAGCCTGCTGGAACGCTTTTTCGTCAGCAAGGGCTACCGTGCCCGCGCCGTACCGAATACCGAGCAGATGGATCGTCTGCTGTCGCGTGAAGTGTTCAACCTGGTCGTCCTCGACCTGATGCTGCCGGGCGAAGACGGCCTCACCGCTTGCCGCCGCCTGCGCGGTGCGAACAATCAGATTCCGATCATCATGCTCACCGCCAAGGGCGACGAGCTGAGCCGTATCAAGGGTCTGGAACTGGGCGCCGACGACTACCTGGCCAAGCCGTTCAACCCGGACGAGCTGATGGCTCGCGTCAAAGCCGTATTGCGCCGCCAGGCGGCACCGGTGCCGGGCGCGCCGGGCAGTGAAGAAGAAAACGTCACGTTTGGCGATTACGTGCTGTCCCTGGCCACCCGCGAACTCAAGCGCGGCGACGAAGTGCACATGCTCACCACCGGTGAGTTTGCGGTACTCAAGGCTCTGGTGATGAATGCCCGCCAGCCACTGACTCGCGACAAACTGATGAACCTGGCCCGTGGCCGCGAGTGGGATGCTCTGGAGCGTTCCATCGACGTGCAGATTTCCCGTCTGCGCCGGATGATCGAACCTGATCCGTCCAAACCGCGTTACATCCAGACCGTCTGGGGTGTCGGCTACGTGTTCGTGCCGGATGGCAACTCCACCAAGTGATGGGTGATTTGTAGGAGCGGGTCTGCGGGAAAAGGTCGGAAACGCCGTCCGCGCAGACTCGCAATCCGCAATATGCGAGCATTGCTCGCTCCTGCAAGTGTGTAGCGCTTATCCATGAAAACCCCCGTCTGGTTCCCCCAAAGTTTCTTCTCCCGCACCCTGTGGCTGGTGCTCATCGTCGTATTGTTTTCCAAGGCACTGACTCTGGTTTATCTGTTGATGAACGAGGACGTGCTGGTGGATCGGCAATACAGCCACGGCGTCGCCCTGACGCTGCGTGCCTACTGGGCGGCCGACGAAGAAAACCGCGCGAAAATCGCTGATGCCGCGACCCTGATCCGGGTGGTTGGTGCCGGTGTGCCGGAAGGTGAACAGCACTGGCCGTACAGCGAAATCTACCAGCGGCAGATGCAGGCGGAGCTGGGCGCCGACACCGAAGTGCGCTTGCGCATGCACTCGCCGCCGGCCTTGTGGGTTCGCGCGCCGAGTCTCGGCGATGGTTGGCTGAAAGTCCCGCTGTATCCACACCCGCTGCGCGGCCAGAAAATCTGGAACGTGCTTGGCTGGTTCCTGGCGATCGGTTTGCTGTCCACGGCGTCGGCGTGGATTTTCGTCAGCCAGCTCAACCAACCGTTGAAACGTCTGGTTTATGCTGCCCGGCAACTCGGCCAGGGCCGTAGCGTGCGCCTGCCGATCAGCGATACCCCCAGCGAAATGGCCGAGGTTTATCGTGCCTTCAACCAGATGGCCGAAGACGTCGAGCAGGCCGGTCGCGAGCGTGAGCTGATGCTCGCGGGGGTATCCCATGACTTGCGCACACCGCTGACCCGTTTGCGGCTGTCACTGGAGTTGATGGGCGACCGCACCGACCTGACCGAGGACATGGTCCGAGACATCGAAGACATGGACGCGATCCTCGACCAGTTCCTCGCATTCATTCGCGATGGCCGGGACGAGTCGGTGGAGGAAGTGGATCTCAGCGATCTGGTGCGTGAAGTGGCGGCGCCCTTCAACCAGAGTGAAGAGAAAGTACGCCTGCGCCTGGAGCCGATCCAGCCGTTCCCGCTGCGTCGGGTGTCGATGAAGCGTTTGCTGAACAACCTGATCGGCAACGCCTTGAATCATGCCGGCGGCAGCGTGGACGTCGCGGCCTATGTCTCCGGAGACACCAGTGCGCCGTACGTGGTGCTGAGCGTAATGGATCGGGGTGCGGGGATCGATCCTTCCGAGCTTGAGGCGATCTTCAACCCGTTCACCCGTGGCGATCGTGCGCGGGGCGGCAAGGGCACCGGGCTGGGACTGGCGATTGTGAAGCGGATTGCTTCGATGCACGGCGGCAATGTCGAGTTGCGCAACCGCTCCGGTGGCGGGCTGGAGGCGCGGGTCCGGTTGCCATTGGGATTGATGCTGCCGCGAGACGCGGTTTAAGTTTCAGGCGGCCTTGCGGCCGCCTGATTCAAGGTTCAACCCTTGCCTTTTGTGCGGGTCATGTTCGGCCCGCCATTCTTCTCAAGGTGCTCGATGATGATCCCCGCCACGTTTTTGCCCGTGGTGGTTTCGATCCCTTCCAGACCCGGTGACGAATTCACTTCCATCACCAGCGGCCCGTGGTTGGAACGCAGAATATCCACACCCGCCACCGTCAGCCCCATGACCTTGGCTGCACGCAGCGCAGTCATGCGTTCTTCCGGGGTGATTTTGATCAGGCTGGCGCTGCCGCCCCGGTGCAGGTTGGAGCGGAACTCGCCGGGCTTGGCCTGACGCTTCATCGCCGCGATCACCTTGTCGCCGACCACGAAGCAGCGGATGTCCGCGCCGCCGGCTTCCTTGATGTATTCCTGCACCATGATGTTCTGCTTCAGGCCCATGAACGCCTCGATCACCGACTCTGCCGCCGTCGCGGTTTCACACAACACCACGCCGATTCCCTGGGTGCCTTCCAGCACCTTGATCACCAGCGGCGCGCCGTTGACCATGTCGATCAGGTCGGGAATGTCATCCGGCGAGTGGGCGAACCCGGTCACCGGCAGGCCGATGCCCCGGCGCGACAGCAATTGCAGCGAACGCAGCTTGTCCCGGGAGCGGGCGATGGCCACCGATTCGTTGAGCGGAAACACCCCCATCATTTCAAACTGGCGCAACACTGCGCAGCCATAAAACGTTACCGAAGCGCCGATCCGCGGGATCACTGCATCGAAACCCTCCAGCGGCTTGCCGCGGTAGTGGATCTGCGGCTTGTGGCTGGCAATGTTCATATAGGCGCGCAAGGTGTCGATCACCACCATTTCATGCCCGCGTTCGGTTCCGGCTTCGACCAGACGGCGGGTGGAATACAGACGCGGATTTCGCGACAGCACAGCGATCTTCATGCAACACCTGTGGAGGAGGTAGATACCGGGAACACCGGCTTGTCTTGTACATATTTGATGCCCGGATTGACCACCAGCTGGCCGTCGATCAGGGCTTTGGAACCGAGCAACAGGCGATAGCGCATGGACTTGCGGCAGGCGAGGGTGAACTCGATCGGCCAGACCCTGTCACCCAGGGCCAGCGTGGTGCTGATCACGTAGCGGACCTGGGCCTGGCCATTGGAGCTCTTGATGGTCTTGCGGGCGACCAGCGGCGCTTCGCATCGCCGATGGCGCAACTGCACGACGGTGCCCAGGTGCGCGGTGAAGCGCACCCACTTCTCACCGTCGCGTTCGAACGGCTCGATGTCGGTGGCATGCAGGCTGGAGGTGCTGGCGCCGGTATCGATTTTTGCCCGAAGGCCGGCGACTCCCAGATCCGGAAGCGCCACCCACTCGCGCAGACCGATAACGGTCAAATGGTCAAATGTCTTCAAAGGAAAAAACCAACGATTAACGCGTCCACGCTTCAGGGGACACCTGAGCCAACGCTTTGAATGCGGGCCTGGCGAACCAGAAACCCTGCATCAGAAATATTCCGCAGTCCGCCAGGAAATCCCGTTCCCCCGCACTCTCTATGCCTTCGGCGATGACTGTAACGTTCAACTCCGCACAGATTGTGACAATCCCCCGAACGATAGCCTGACGAACACGGTCACGGTCGATATCGCGGATCAGCGACATGTCGAGTTTGATCAGATCCGGTTGGAAATCGGCCAGCAGATTGAGCCCCGAATAACCGGCACCGAAATCGTCGATGGCCGTCTTGAAGCCGAATTCGCGGTATTCACGCAGAATATTAGTCAAATGGCGATAGTTATCTACGTGCTCGCTTTCCAGGGTTTCGAAAATCAGCCGGTCGATCGGGAAATTGTGTTTCCTGGCAGCCTCCAGGGTGCTGCGAATGCATAACTCTGGACGATAGACGGCGTTGGGCATGAAGTTGATCGACAAGTGTGTCTGCATATTTAGTCCGGCTGCGCCTTCGATGGCGCGAGTCCGGCAGAGCTGGTCGAAACGGTAGCGATTATCTTCCGTAACCTGATCCAGCACGGTTAAAGCGCCTTCACCGGCCACACCACGAACCAGTGCCTCGTAGGCGTACACCGACTCGTCACGCAGATCCACGATGGGCTGATAGGCGAAGGAAAAATCGAAGCCCAGCGGTTCGCTTTGCTGGCAGCCCGCGCACCCGGATTTGGGTGAGGTCAATGAAGACGGAAATTTGGTCACTCGATCACTCCATGCCGTTGAACCGGCGAAGATCACAGTTTATCTGGAGGGCCGGATTCTTGCGCCCGACAGAATCGGTAGTACAGTTCCGACTACTGGCTGAACGAGGAATTCATATGGCGCAAAAACAGGAAGAGGACGACAAGGTCCGTCTCGACAAGTGGTTGTGGGCTGCGCGTTTTTTCAAGACCCGCGCGTTGGCCAAGGCTGCCATCGAGAGCGGCAAAGTGCATTGTCGGGGAGAGCGCTGCAAACCTGGCAAAGAACCACGCATTGGTGATGAGTTCGAGATTCGCACCGGCTTCGACGAGAAGACCGTTGTGGTTCAGGCCTTGTCGATCGTGCGTCGCGGCGCACCTGAGGCGCAGACGCTGTATGCCGAGACCGAGGCGAGTATTGCCAAACGTGAATCGGCTGCTGCGATGCGCAAGGCCGGCGCCCTGGGCGTGACCACTGACGGTAAACCGAGCAAGAAGCAGCGTCGGGATCTGTTTAAATTTCGTGGGAACAGTAGCGGCGAATAAAAAAACGCAGCCTGCCGGACTGGGTTCAAGACCCGCCGGCGGCTGCGTTTTTTTCAGCCATTTGATTACTGCGCGGACACCACACTCATCCGCGAAATCACCGGCAGTTTGCCCAGCAGCCGGAAAACCGGCGACGTGACCTTCAACCAGAAGTTCGCCGCGTGATAAGCAAATGGCGTGTAGTAACCCCAGCCCAGTGCCCACACCGCCAGCAGCATGCCGCCGATGTAATCGTCCTGGCCCCAATGGGCACCGGCGACCAGACGCGGCAGCATGAACAGCAGCGCCAGGCCCCAGATCACTGCGAACTGGCCGACCGTGCGGCTGAACACGCCCATGAACAGCGCCCAGATCAGCAACACCGAAGCGTGGTCACCGGGGAAGCTCTGGCTCGAGCGATCCTTCAGTTCCCAGGTCTTCTCCAGATGCGGGAAGTAATCGCTGATATGCACCGCGCCTTCGAGCACCATCGACGGGCTGCTGTGTTGCCAGTCCATGTGATCGGCGAACTTGGAAAACAGCGCGCGGATCACCACCATCAACAGCAGGATCGAGAAAAATCCGAAAAAGGCGCGACGCACGTCAATCGCCCTGAACACCCAGTCGCCCTTGATCAGCAGCATCAGCAGAATCAGGCCGACGACGATGTCGAACGGTCGCAGACTTGCAATTGCCCAGATGTGGAGCCATATGGGGTTGCTGGCCAGCGGTGCGTTGAGTGAGCGGAACAGCCACTCGTCGAAAATCACACACAGCATCTGACCCGTAGGCCATAACCAGAAAGCCAACAGTGCCAATGGCACGATGTTGCACAGAACCAGCCGGCCGAGGTTCCACCTTGATTGGAACAAACCCGGATTGTTCATAAAATGCCTCCCGTGGCTGAACATCGGCATCAAGAAGGATGCCAGAAGCGCGGAATTTTCATCCTTTGTAACCATTTTGTCATCACATTCAGATACCCAGACCTATGACCGATTTCCTCGATACCGATTACACCCAACGCTTCATCTTCGATGACAGCGACACTCGCGGCGAACTGGTGTCGCTGGAGCGCAGCTATGCCGAAGTGCTCGCCAAGCACCCGTACCCGGAACCGGTTGCGCAATTGCTGGGCGAACTGATGGCTGCCGCGTCGTTGCTGGTGGGCACCCTGAAATTCGATGGCTTGCTGATTCTTCAGGCCCGTTCCGAAGGCCCGATCCCGCTGCTGATGATCGAGTGCTCCAGCGAGCGCGAAATCCGTGGCCTGGCGCGCTATCACGCCGATCAGATTCCGGCCGACGCCACCCTCGGCGAACTGATGCCCAACGGTGTGCTGGCCTTGACCGTCGACCCGATCGTCGGCCAGCGCTATCAGGGCATCGTCGACCTCGACGGCGAAACCCTGTCCGACTGCTTCACCAACTATTTCGTCATGTCCCAGCAGGTTGGCACCCGCTTCAAGCTGTGCGCCGATGGTCGTCGTGCCCGTGGTCTGCTGCTGCAGCAACTGCCGGCCGATCGCTTGAAAGACGAAGAAGAACGCGCCGCCAGCTGGCAGCACATCACCGCGTTGGGCAACACCCTGACCGCTGATGAACTGTTGAGCCTGGACAACGAAACGATTCTGCATCGCCTCTACCATGAAGAGCAGGTTCGTCTGTTCGATGTGCAGAAATTGCACTTCCACTGCAGCTGCTCCCGCGAGCGTTCGGGCAATGCACTGGTCAGCCTGGGTCTGGAAGATGCGCAGGCACTTGTTGCCGAGCAAGGTGGACAAGTCGAGATCGATTGCCAGTTCTGCAACCAGCGCTACCTGTTCGATGCGGCAGATATCGCTCAATTGTTCGCTGGCGCGGGCGTCGAGACGCCGTCAGAGACCCGGCACTAAAACGGTTCAGCGCAGGTAAATTCACTGCTCAACGACGGAATAACGCCGTTACGACGGGAGGGCCCTACTCTTTTTGGGCTTTTCTGGCATAATCCGGCCCACTTTTTTCGCGGTAGTAGTGCACGACTTTCTACTACAAAACGTTTGGAGCACACTCGGCCACTGGCCGACGGGGAACCTCATGACGCAAGCCAATAACGCCGTGTACACCGATCTGAGTGTTGATGATCTGGTAAAAGAAGCCCTGAACCGCGGTGAAGGCGAGCTTGCCGATACCGGCGCTCTGGTTGTTCGCACCGGTCACCGCACCGGCCGTTCGCCAGTCGACCGTTTCATCGTTGAAGAGCCTTCCACCCAGGCTGCCATTGCCTGGGGCCCGATCAACCGCAAGTTCCCGGCCGACAAGTTCGACGCGCTGTGGGCTCGTGTTGAAGCATTCAACAACGCGCAAGAGCATTTCGTTTCCCACGTGCATGTAGGCGCGGCCGAAGATCACTACCTGGCTGTGAAGATGACCACCCAGACTGCCTGGCAGAACCTGTTCGGTCGTTGCCTGTTCATCAACCCGGCTCAGTACAACCCGGCCGGTCGCGAAGAGTGGCAAGTGCTGAACGTTGCCAACTTCGAGTGCGTACCAGAGCGTGACGGCACCAACTCCGACGGTTGCGTGATCATCAACTTCGCCCAGAAGAAAGTGCTGATCGCCGGCATGCGTTACGCCGGTGAAATGAAGAAAGCCATGTTCTCCGTGCAGAACTTCCTGCTGCCGGCCGCTGACGTGCTGCCAATGCACTGCGCTGCCAATATCGGCGAAGAAGGCGACGTGACCCTGTTCTTCGGTCTGTCGGGCACCGGCAAGACCACCCTGTCCGCCGACGAAAGCCGTTATCTGATCGGTGACGACGAACACGGCTGGGGCGAAGGCGTTGTCTTCAACATCGAAGGCGGCTGCTACGCCAAGTGCATCGACTTGTCCGAGAAGAACGAGCCGGTCATCTGGAAAGCCATCAAGCACGGCGCGGTGCTGGAAAACGTCGTGATCGACGACGCCAAGCACGCCGACTACGCCGATGTCAGCCTGACCCAGAACAGCCGCGCGGCCTACCCGCTGGAGCACGTTGCCAAGCGTTCCGCGAAGAACCTGGGCGGTGAGCCAAACGCTGTAATCTTCCTGACCTGCGACCTGACCGGCGTCCTGCCACCCGTGTCGATCCTCAACGAAGAACAAGCGGCCTATCACTTCCTGTCCGGCTACACCGCACTGGTGGGCTCGACTGAAATGGGCTCGGGCAGCGGCATCAAGTCGACCTTCTCCACCTGCTTCGGCGCACCGTTCTTCCCGCGTCCGGCCGGCGAATACGCTGAACTGCTGATCAAGCGCATCCGCGGCTTCGGCTCCAAGGTCTACCTGGTCAACACCGGCTGGACCGGCGGTGGCTACGGCGTCGGCAAACGCTTCAACATCCCGACCACCCGCGCGGTGATCGCAGCGATCCAGAGCGGCGCGCTGATCGGCGCAGCCACCGAGCACCTGGACACCATCAACCTGGACGTGCCACTGGCTGTACCGGGCGTCGAAACCAACCTGCTCAACCCGCGCAACACCTGGGCTGACAAGGCTGCGTACGACGAAGCTGCCAAAGCACTGGCCGGTCTGTTCATCGAGAACTTCAAGAAGTTCGAAGTGAGCGACGCGATCAAGGCTGCCGGGCCTAAGTTGTAAGACTGGGTTTTGGTGAATGAAAAAGCCGCCTCTTGTGGGCGGCTTTTTTGTGGGCGTTCATTTTCTCAATGGGCCAATGCATTCAAAACATGAACCGGGTCGTTATGAATGGCCTTGAGCAAAGCTTTTGCCGGCCCAGTAGGCTCGCGACGACCCTGTTCCCAATTTCGTAGAGTGCCGAGCTGGACGTCGATCAGTGCCGCAAATTTGGCCTGGGTCAAACCGGTAGCTTTACGAATCTCTTTGACCTGCAAAGCATCAACGTGGAATTCGCGAGAAGGTGTGCGCTCGCCTCGTACGATCTCGTCCATCTCTTGCACACTTTCCATCAGCTCATCAAAAAATTTGCTCATGGTCATCTCCATTTTTCGATCAAGACCTTGAGTGCTTTGCGCTCATCGCTGGACAGATCGTGTTGTTCATTTTTAGGGTAGATCATCAATAACCCGATTTGTGATGCCGAAACGAAGTGGTAGTAGATAACCCGTGCTCCGCCTCGCTTGCCGTGTCCTTTCGCTGCGATTCGGGTTTTTCGGATCCCGCCTGTGCCTTCAATTACATCGCCAATCGAGGGACTTACAACCAGTTGCTTCTGAAAAGCGGCGTAAGTGTCATCGTCCAGCAGCTCTTTTACTCGACGGGTAAAGATCCGAGTCTCAATAAAAATCATCGCAAATGTACGCCATTGGCTTACCTTCCAGCAATGCTGGCGGGATTTGAGTAGATGACTGGTAAGTGATCGTTCTCATGTCGAACATGGGAACGATCTGATCACTCAACCTCAGACTGGAGCTTTCCAGTTGAGCATTCGTTGCTGGGCGACCTGTAACAGGTCAAACCCGTCTTTGGTCAGCAGGTAAAGGGCGTGGGTGATGTGAGGAATGTCTTCAACGTCGGCGTGTTTGAAGCAGAGGCAGTAGAGGGTTTGCAGCAGGTCGCTTGAGGCGCGCAGGCGCTGGACGGCGCATTCGAGGATGTCTTGCGGGTTGGCTTCGGTGTCGATGACGAGGGGCTTGGTGTCGGTGAGATTGGAGTCGAGTGGGCGGTAGCGATTGGAGTGGAGCTCGTTCCATGATTTCATTTTTTAGATCCTCAATTGCTTCGAATGAAGCCACCACATCGTGACCAAGCGACTGGAGGCGACTGTGTTCGGGTTGGTCAACCGGTGAGGATCATGCACATACCCGGCACGCTCGAAAGCGTCCCAAACACAGCCACCATAACGCTGCTGGCAATTGAGTGCCGGCAGCATACAGCGGACGCGAATGCATGATCCATTCGGGTGACCAAGCCCGAGTCGCTGAATTGTCAGCGACAGTCACAACTATAGGTTTCGGCCCACTGGCGCCGATAGAAGACAAGGCGCCGCTGCGTGTAGGAACGGGATGCAGATTCGTGCAGCCCGTTCCTACGGATCAATCACGGTTTTCAACGAATCGATCGATACGCCTCAATATCCAGCACACTCGTGGTCAGCCCGGTCGCCGGGGTATAGATCGTGCCTTTCACCGTCGAGAACGGAACGCCTTTGCTGCCCAGCGAAACGTAGCGCTCGCCTTGATCCAGCTCGGTGAACCAGGTGTAGGAACACTTCTCCATGGCCTTGTATTTCGCTGCCGCGTTGACGATGGCGGCGGTGTGGTTGCGAAGGGCGGCATCGGTGAGGTTGAGGTTTTTGTCGAGTACGGTGCCCCAGCGTTTCAGGCAGACCTCGGCAAAGTGGCGCACGATCAGGCCGGGTTCGGCCAGCACTTTTGGACCACTGTTGCCATCGGCGGAGGCGTTGCCCACCAGGGTGGCGTGACGGCCGGGCATCGGGAAGATGCTGGTCTTGGTTCCGGTCGCGGTTTGCGGGATGACGCAACTGAAGCCCTTGGAACGTTCATCCCGAGCGTAGAAACCCACATACTCTTTTACGTTGCTGTTGAGCTTTACCCGATGTTCCTGAAAATTGCCAATACCTGGCACCGGGTCAATGGCGAAGATATTCACTGGAATGTTTTTCAGTGCACTGTCCTTGAACATGACATTGGCCAGCATGTGACAACTGATACCCCCGCGGCTCCAGCCCACCAGATTGACTTTTGTTGGAATAACACCACCCTTTCGGAAGGTTTTAATAATCTGCTCCTGTAACTTCTGTTGCGTGACGCTGCGATCGCCATAGTTGTATTTGCGCCACAGCCACGAACCTTCGACCTTTACATCTTCAATCGGGATGCCGGCGGCTTTGAGGCGGTTATATTCCGCTTCGGTCAGTTGCTCGCGCTGCCAGTCACATTGGCCCTTGATGATGTTTACCGCGTGTTGGACGTTCTCCTCCCAGCCCTTGCCGAACAAAGTTCCGCTGAGACCGTAGTCCTTGGATTTGGTGAACAGATCATCAGCTTGCAGGTTGCTGGTACCGGGGCCATCGACGACGATCCATTCGGCGAACTCGCGCCCCGTGTGATGAGACGCAAGTGTGGAGACCAATTCTCCATTCCAATAGTTTTCATGAGTATCATCAAACTTTGTCGAACCTGTACCGCAAAAGAAAATAGTCAGCGTAGTCATGTTATTGCTCTTGGTTGATGTAAGAGCGAACAGGCTAGTTCTGAACTTTGCTGTAAGGGAAGTGGTGGGTTGTTGCGAACTTTGTAAGTTTGTCCGCGAGCGCTAATTATTTAATCGTTGCCTGGCAACTTCCAATAAGTCGCAGCCGTCCTGCGTCAATAAATAAAGCGCATTGACGATGTTGGGGATGTCTTTTACATCGGCCTGTTTGAAACACAAGCAGTAAAGAGTTTCCAGAAGATCGCTGGCGGCGCGCAACCGAAGATCGGCGGCATCGAGTAAATCAACCGGTGTTGCTTCGGTGTCGATGACCATTACCGGGTTGTTGCCGTCGCAGCTCTTGAGAGGGCGAAAACGATTATTCAGCGGTGTGGAAATGTTCATGTTTGAGGCGTGTCCTTTTCGAAGTCGCTTCGGCGGGCCGACACAGAGTTTTCAGTCGCGCCGGCCACTATAGAAGGGCTCCTTCGAATGGGACAAGACAGCCACAATGGACAGAATTCGTAGGGGTTTTTCCGGGGTTCGGGCATTTTCCCTACGCGGTTTTACGGCTTTTTCACAGCCAAACCCTGAGTGGAGAGATTTCCTACGTGTTTAGCGGGCGATTCCCGTTAAACATCTGTATGGTGCGCGCCAGAATCCGTGGGGCGTTTCCGGACGTCCGACCCAGACTTAAAGGGAATTAGGTATGCAGTGGCTACGAATGGCCTCGATCATTTTGCTTTGGGCCGGTGGATGTCGTTTGGCGTTGGCCTCCGAGGCGGGCAATGGACTGGTGCTCGCGCACGTGGAGCGCACGGACTGGCCGGACGCACTCACGACCCAGGCCGGCATCGACACGGCTTCCCGCGCTGAAGTGTTGATGTTCGGCAAGGCACTGCTGGCCTGCGAAGGCCTGGATGAATCCGCACTCAAACAACGCCTGGGTGTGCCACATGCGCAGCTCAAGTCAATCCGTCAGGTGCGTGAGGGTTTATGGGATCGTCTGCTCGCCACCTATCGCAACGCCAGTCAGAGCTGCGACGAGCAAGCGTTCTGCCCACGGGTGCGCAGTGTTGCCGACCTGCGTCAGCTGGCGGCGGCATTCACCGGTGATATCAGCCCGGCCCATGCACTGTGGGCCAGCAAAAGCCTGGGCGTGCATGAGCAGCTGTTGAACGAGCAATTGCGAGTGGCGGTGTTGCAGCCGTAGAGTCTGCTAAGCCGTTGGCGTGGGGCTCGCCGCCACCACGCTGGCGAGTGGCGGAAGCTCGCCGGGAAAGGGCAGGCACCCGCCCAGTAACAGGCTCTGGACAAGAAGGGCGAAGAGCAATTTCAAACGGTTCGACATATTCATTCCTTGGCGAGTCTCTAGATGTATCGGCCGTCCTGGCGCGATGAATGTCGGACGTTACTCTCGCCACGGCGATGCAGGCGAGGAACAAAGTGTTTCGTTTGTTTCTAGCCGTGACTCGGCATTTCACGCTGTATCATCCCGTATCGATTTGACCCCCGACCTTTCTCGACGCGCTGCGATCGCCCGCTAGGCTGTTGGCATCACAGCGGTCAACGGAGTGACAGCGAATGCACAACACCCTGGAACAGGTTTTCGGTTATCCACAGTTTCGTCCCGGTCAAGAAGCGGCAATCAGCGCCGTTCTCGCCGGGCGCTCGGCGGCTGCGATCTTTCCCACCGGCTCCGGCAAGTCCCTTTGTTATCAGGTGCCGGCAATCCTGCTGCCACACCTGACGCTGGTGGTCTCGCCGCTGCTGGCGTTGATGCAGGATCAGCTGGAGTTCTTGCGTCGGCACGGGATTTCGGCAGGCAGCATCGATTCGGCGCAGAGCCGCGAAGACGCCAACGATGTGATGGCTCGCGCCCGTTCCGGTGAACTGAAGATCCTGATGATTTCCGTGGAGCGTTTGAAGAACGAGCGCTTTCGCAACTTTTTGCAGCAGGTGCCGATCTCGCTGCTGGTGGTGGACGAGGCGCACTGCATCTCCGAGTGGGGCCACAATTTCCGCCCCGACTACCTCAAGCTGCCGGACTACCAGCGCCAGTTCAACATCCCGCAAACCTTGCTGCTGACCGCCACGGCAACACCGAAAGTCATCGCCGACATGCAGGCGAAATTCGCCATCGCTGCAGAAGATGTGGTGACCACCGGTTTCTATCGGCCAAACCTCAATCTGCTGGTCGAGCCGGTGCGTGGACAGGACAAGCGCCGCCGGCTGGTGGAGTGGATGAGCGAGCGTGCGGGTCAGCCGAGCATCGTCTACGTCACCCTGCAGAAAACCGCCGAACAGATTGCCGAACATCTTGAGCGCAATGGCATTCAGGCCGAGGCTTATCACGCCGGTTTGCCCCATGAGCAACGGGACGCGATCCAGAAGCACTTCATGAGCGGGCAGTCCAATTGCATCGTCGCCACCATTGCCTTCGGCATGGGTATCGACAAGAGCGACATCCGCAATGTGGTGCATTTCGACCTGCCCAAATCCATCGAAAACTACAGCCAGGAAATCGGTCGCGCCGGGCGTGACGGGCAGCCGTCCGATTGTCTGGTGCTGGCCAACCGCGACAGCCTCAACGTGCTGGAAAACTTTGTGTACGGCGACACGCCGGAACAGGATGGCATTCGCCATGTGTTGGACGAGTTGCAGGCCGCCGCAGCCGAAGGCCAATGGGAGTTTCTGCTCGGGCCGTTGGCGGATCAGAGCAACATTCGTTCGTTGCCTTTGAAGACGTTGCTGGTGCAGCTGGAACTGCGAGGGCTGATTGCCCCGCGCTACGCGTACTACGCTGAATACCGTTTCAAGTACTTGCTGGAGCCCGAAGCGCTGCTTGAGCGTTTCGAGGGCGAGCGCAGGGATTTCGTTGCCGCGATCATCCAGACCTCAAGCCGCGCGCGTACTTGGGCCACGGTGAATTTCGAGGCGATGTACGAGCAGTATTCGGCCGAGCGCAATCGGGTGGTGAAGGCACTGGATTATTTCCAGGAAAAGGGCTGGGTCGAGCTTGAGAGCAAGCAGATGACCGAGGTCTACAACGTCCTGCGCGGCGATTTCGACAGCCAGGCCTTGAGCGCTGAACTGCATGACTATTTCACCCGCCATGAGCAAACCGAAGTGGCGCGGATTCACGCCATGCTCGAGCTGTTCGCCACCGAGCGATGCCTTGGTTATCGGCTGGCCGAATATTTCGGTGATCACGATGCGCCGCAGCAGTGCGGGCATTGTTCGGTGTGTCACGGGCAAGTCGCCCGGCTGCCGACACCTCCGGAATTGCCGGCGCTTGTGGATAAAAATTTCGCGGCGTTGTGTGGCGATTTTATCCACAGGCATCAGCAGCACGCTGGCAGTACTCCGTCGGCGGAGCAGGTTACCCGGTTCCTGTGCGGCATCAGCGTGCCGTTGTTTACCAAGCTCAAGGCGCGGGCCATTTCCGGGTTTGCGGCGCTGGAGGAATATCCCTACGCCGAGGTGAGGGCCTGGGCTCAGGCGCATCTCTGAGCTCTCGAATCCATCTGCTGAATGTCGATCATCACGGCCATGAACTTCAAAAATGCCCGGTAGCTGACTATGGTGATGGCTGTCTTCGGATCGCCAACAAGAGAACAACATGAGCCAGACATCCTTCGCTATTCAGCAGGCCGCCGTGATCGGCGCCGGCACCATGGGCCGCGGCATTGTCATGTGCCTGGCCAACGCCGGCGTGTCAGTGCAGTGGGTCGATAACAATCCACAGATGCTCGAGCAGGCGCTGGCCACCGTGGTCGACACCTATGCGCACAACGTGCGACAGGGGCGAATTGAACAGGCCGATGCCGATGCCCGGATCGCCCGTATCAGCGCGGCGGCGGACTATGTGGCGATCCGCAACGTCGATCTGGTGATCGAAGCGGTGTACGAAAACCTTGAACTCAAGCAGAAGATCTTCCGCGAGCTTGATGGCGTGCTGAAGCCCGAGGCGCTGCTGGCGAGCAATACCTCGGCGCTGGACATCGACGCCATCGCCGCCGCGACACGGCGTCCGACTCAAGTGCTGGGCCTGCATTTCTTCAGCCCGGCGCACATCATGAAATTGCTGGAAATAGTCCGTGGCGCGCAGACCTCGCCAGCGGTGCTTGAAACCGCGCTTGAGCTGGGCAAGCGCATGGGCAAGGTCAGTGTGGTGTCGGGCAACTGCCACGGATTCATCGGCAACCGCATGCTGCATCCGTATGTGCTCGAAGCGCGCAAGATGTTGCTCGAAGGGGCATACCCGCAGCAGGTCGATGCGGCATTGCAGAGTTTCGGTTTCGCCATGGGGCCGTTTCGCATGTACGACGTGGTCGGCATCGATCTTGAGTGGCGCGCTCGCGAGCTTGCCGGCAAGGGGCAGGACGCGCCCGAGGTTCAGGTGGATAACCGCTTGTGCGAACGGGGCCGGTTCGGTCAGAAGTCTGGCAATGGTTATTACCACTACGAGCCCGGCAGTCGTCAGGCCGAACATGATCCCGAGGTCGATGCGCTGGTGTTGAGTGTCAGCGAAGGTTTGGGGTTTCATCGCCGGGATATCGGCTCGGAGGAGATCCTGGAGCGGTGCCTGTTGGCGTTGGTCAACGAGGGCGCAAAGATCCTGCAGGAAGGGATTGCCGAGTCGGCGCATGACATCGATCAGGTCTATCTGAATGGCTACGGCTTCCCGGTAGAGCGAGGCGGGCCGATGGCCTGGGCGGACGATCAGGGGCTGGTCGACATTCACAAGCGATTGCTGGCGCTGGAGACCCGGCAGGGCGATCACTGGCGGCCGGCGTCATTGATTGGCGAGCTGGCGGCGCGAGGCAAGGGTTTTTACCTTTAGACTGGGCAAATCACTCCAGGAATCGACACTCATGTCTAACCCGATGCCGCAACGCAGCGACTACCCGCACTTCCAGCCGATCACCACGCGCTGGCATGACAACGACGCCTATGGCCACGTCAACAACGTCACCTATTACAGCTTCTTCGACACGGCGGTGAACACCTACCTGATCCAGGTTGGAGGGTTGGATATCCATGACGGCGAGGTGGTGGGGTTTGTGGTGAGTTCGTCCTGCGACTACTTCGCGTCGATTGCTTTCCCGGATCGAATCGAGATCGGTCTGCGGGTCGGCAAGCTGGGCAACAGTTCGGTGCAATACGAACTGGCGGTGTTCAAGGAAGGAGAGGTGGAAGCCTGTGCCGCCGGACGTTTCGTGCATGTATTCGTCGACCGGGCATCCAATCGGCCGGTGGCGATTCCAGCCCGATTGCGCCAAGCGATGGAACGCCTGGCGGTGTGACAGGCAAAAAAAATCGCAGCCCGGGGGAGCTGCGATCTGGCTGTTACGGCAACGAGGTCAAACCTCAGTCGTGGTAGTAGCGGTGGTGCTTGCGATGACCATAGGCATGACCACGACCTGGGTGACGGTCGCGGTAATAGCGACGATCATCATGGCGACGATCGTAACGGCGATCATCGTCGTCACTCTTGTTGCCCATGTAGTTGCCCAGCGCGCCACCGGCGCCGCCGCCGGCTGCTGCGCCGATCAGGCTGCCGGTGGTGCCGCCCATGCTGCGGCCGACCACGTTGCCGCCGGCTGCGCCCAGCGCACCACCGATGGCTGCTTCGCCACGGCTGCGCTTGTCGGCGCCGACCGCACTACCACCCGCGCCGCCCAGGGCTGCGCCAATGGTTGAACCTGTACTGCCGCCTAACGACTGACCGACGACCGAGCCAAGAACCCCGCCCAATGCGCCGCCCACACCTGCTTCGGTGGTGCCTCCGGCAGAAGCGAAGCCACTGACCAGGCCAAGGGACAACAAGAGAATCGAGGAGAACTTCATAGAGGAGCCTCAAAGGGATGACGGCGCGATCCTGAGGCTCTGGAATGGGCGTGACAATCGAAATCCGACGAATAACACGACTTGTATACAATTCTGCAACTTACTGATTTTTGGGCGGAACTTAACGGATTTTCGCCGGTCTTTAGCTACTTCACAAAGGCCGCTTTTATGCAAAAGCGGCCTTTTTTGTGGGCGCAGAAAAGTTTTGTATCAGGCCGATCTGGCCATAATCAGCCCCGTCTCACTCGCCGCTTCCAGCCGGATAGCGATGAACTTCGACGTTGGCGTATGGCTGCCATCGCCGGTGCTTTCCAGCGGTACCAACGGATTCACCTCAGGGTAATAAGCCGCCGCCTGCCCCGCCGGAATGTCGAACGCCAGCAGCGTGAAGCCCTTCACCCGACGCTCGCGGCCATCGTCCCACAGCGACACGATGTCAGCCTTTTGCCCCGGCTTGAAGCCCAGACGAATGATGTCGGCTTCGTTGGCGAACAGCACATCACGCTGTCCCTTCACGCCGCGATAACGGTCGTCCAGACCATAAATCGTGGTGTTGTACTGATCGTGGGAACGCATCGATTGCAGGATCAGGTCCGGCAGTTTGCCGGTAGCGCGAGTGCGCTCGTGGATCAGGTCCTTGGGCAGCATGTTCGGCTTGAAGTTGGCCCGCCCCGACGTGGTGTTCCACTTGCGCGCGCCGGCGCTGTTGCCGAGGTAGAAGCCGCCCGGGTTCTTGACCTTCTCGTTGAAATCCTTGAAGCCCGGGATGGTGTCGGCAATCAGTTCGCGGATGCGTCGGTAGTCGGCCACCAGCCAGTTCCAGTCCACCGGTTTGCTGCCCAGGGTTGCGGCGGCGATGCCGGCGATGATCGACGGCTCCGAACGCATCTGGTTCGACAGCGGCTGCAACTGGCCGTTGGAAGCGTGCACCATGCTGAACGAATCTTCCACGGTGACGGCCTGCGGGCCTTCGGTCTGGATGTCGATGTCAGTACGGCCCAGGCACGGCAGGATCAACGCGTCCTTGCCGTGGGCCAGATGGCTGCGGTTGAGCTTGGTGCTGATCTGCACAGTCAGGTCGCAGTTGCTCAGCGCCTGGAAGGTGCGCGAGCTGTCCGGCGTGGCCTGGGCAAAGTTGCCGCCCAGACCGATGAACACCTTGGCGCGGCCTTCGGCCATCGCGTGAATCGCTTCGACCACGTTGTGCCCGTTGTGGCGCGGCACCTTGAACTGGAAGCGACGCTCCAGGGAATCGAGGAACGCCACCGGCGGACGCTCGTTGATGCCCATGGTGCGGTCGCCCTGCACGTTACTGTGGCCACGCACCGGGCACAGACCGGCGCCGGGCTTGCCGATGTTGCCGCGCAGCAGCATCAGGTTGGCGATTTCCTGGATGGTCGGCACCGAATGACGATGTTGGGTGATGCCCATCGCCCAGCACATGATCACGTTCTTGCCTTTGGCGTACATGCGCGCCGCTTGCTCGATTTCCACCAGCGTCAGGCCGGACTGCGCGACGATCTGCTCCCACGGCGTGTCGTCGACGACACCGAGGTATTCCAGCACGTTGACGCTGTGCTCATTGAGGAAGTCGTGATCGAACACCGCCGGCGCACCGGCCTTCTGCGCATCGCGTTCCCATTGCAGCAGGAACTTGGCCATGCCGCGCAGGACCGCCATGTCGCCGCCCAGTGCCGGGCGGAAATACGCGGTGTTGGTCGGCTTGTCGCCGTTGGTGAGCATTTCGATCGGGTGCTGCGGATGCTGGAAGCGCTCCAGGCCGCGTTCTTTCAGCGGGTTGATGCACACCACCTGAGCGCCGCGTTTCACCGCTTCGCGCAGCGGTTCGAGCATGCGCGGGTGGTTGGTGCCCGGGTTCTGGCCCCAGACGAAAATTGCATCGGCGTGTTCGAAGTCATCGAAGGTCACGGTGCCTTTGCCGACACCAACGCTTTGCGCAAGCGCAACACCGCTGGCCTCGTGGCACATGTTCGAGCAGTCGGGGAAGTTGTTGGTGCCGAAGGCGCGCACAAATAGTTGATACAGGTACGCCGCTTCGTTGCTGGCGCGGCCCGAGGTGTAGAACTCGGCCTGATCCGGACTCGACAGCCCTTGCAGGTGTTTGCCGATCAGCGCGTAGGCATCGTCCCAACTGATCGGCTTGTAGTGATCGGTTTCGGCGTCATAGACCATTGGCTCGGTCAGACGACCCTGATATTCGAGCCAGTAGTCGCTCTGCTCCAGCAACGCAGTGACGCTGTGCTTGGCGAAGAATTTGCCGTCCACCCGACGCTTGGTCGCTTCCCAGTTCACCGCTTTGGCGCCGTTCTCGCAGAACTTGACCATGCCGCTTTCCGGCGAATCACCCCAGGCGCAGCCCGGGCAGTCAAAGCCGCCGTTCTGGTTGGTCTTGAGCATCGCGCGCAGGTTTTTCAACGCGTTGTCACTGGTCAGCCAGGCCTGGGCCACGCTGATCAGTGCGCCCCAGCCGCCGGCTGGGCCCTTGTAAGGCTTGTAGCGCGGAACGGGTTTCTGGTCGGCTTGATGGTGTTGGCTCACGGGTGTTTCTCCATTTCTGGGCTATACACCCGCGGCGCGTTTTTTTGCGGCAGGTGGATGAGATTGAGGTTATGGCGTCGGGCCCATTGCACGGCGAGGCCGGTGGGCGCGGACAGGCTGACCAGGGTCTGAATCCCGGCCCGAAGGACTTTTTGGATCAACTCGAGGCTGCAACGGCTGGTGACAATCGCCAGGCCGCCCGTTGTGGATATCTTTTGCCGGATCAGGCCGCCGATCAGTTTGTCGAGGGCGTTGTGCCGGCCGATGTCTTCGCGACCCAGCAGCAATTCACCGCTGGCGTTCATGAACACCGCCGCATGTACCGCGCCGCAGTGCTGGCCCAGCGGCTGAAACGCGCCGATGCGCTGTCGCAGACCGTCGAGCCATTCGATGGGCGGCAAGGGGGCGCCGGGTAGAACCTTGAGATCAGGCAGCGCCTGTTCCACCGCTTCCACGCCGCACAACCCGCATCCGCTGGTGCCGGCCAGTTGCCGACGCTGTTGCTTGAGGTTCCAGAAGGCGCGGTTGGCGATGGTCACTTGCGCGTATTGCGCCGAGCCCGAGCCGGTCAGTTGCAGGTCGTAGATGTCCGAAGCGTCTTCGATGATGCCGCTGCCGAGGCTGAAGCCGACGATGAAGTCTTCAAGGTCGGTCGGCGTCACCAGCATCACGGCCTGACTGATGCCGTTGTAGGCAATCGCCAGCGCGACCTCTTCGGCCAGCGCGGTGCTGGCCGATTCCGTGAGGGGAAGATCGCTGTAACTGTAGGTCTGACTGGCAGCAGGCGCGGGCGTTTCGAGAGCAGGCGCCGCGCAGGCCGGGCGCTTGGCGTTCATGGCATCACCGACGGATTGATCAACGTTAAGACTAGGCGCGGCAAGTTGTCGCGTCTAATCGCTAGTGTCGATGCTTCGATAGATGCCGTCGATCAGGCGTCCGTTGGTGATTTTTGATAAAGCGCGAAACAGGCTTCGGCCAGCGCCGACCGTGGTGCTCCGCGACGCATGATCAGGCCCAGTCGGGCGAGGGTCTGGGCGTTTTCGATAGGTTGCAGGCGCAGGTTATCCGTAAGGTTTTCCAGGCCGCCATCCAGTGGCATCACCGCGCAGCAGAGGCCGCCATGCACCGCTTGCAACAATTGGTGAACGGCATCGGTTTGCAGCAACGGTTGCGGCGTCAGGCCTCGGCTGTGGAAGTTGTGGTCGATGGACTGGCGAAAGTGCATGCCGCTGGTGAGCATGCCCAGGGGCAGTTCGATCAGCGATTCCCAACTCAGCGGTGCTTCGCCAAAGCTGAAGAACCGCTGGTCGTAGAGCAGGCCCATCTGCGTTTCACTGAACGCCAGGGATTCAAAACGCTCGCCGTCGAGGCGATCCAGGTAAGACACGCCAATGTCGATGCGGTTGTTCGCCAGTTGCTCCAGAACCTGTTCGGAGCTCAGCGAGGACAGTTCAAAGCGCAGGTTCGGGTGTTGCGCATGCAGGCGTTGCATCAAGGGCAAGGCATCGAAACTCGACAACGGCACCACGCCCAGCCGCAGGGTGCCGATCAGGTTGCCGCGACAGGCCGCCGCTTCCGCCTGTAAACCGTCATAGGCCGCCAGCACCGTGCGCGCCCAGGCCAGCACCCGTTCCCCCGGCGCGGTGAAACCTTCGAAGCGCTGGCCACGGTTGACCAGTGGCAGGTCGAGTTCTTCTTCAAGGCTGCGCAGACGCATCGACAAGGTCGGTTGGGTGATGTGGCAGCGGGCGGCGGCCTGGCCGAAATGGCGGGTTTCGTCGAGGGCGATGAGGAATTTCAGCTGCTTGATGTCCATCTTCGCTCCGGGGCGCTGGCAAGGGTGGGCGATTCTACCGCTTGCGCGGGGGCAGGGTCATTGGTCGGGCCGCAACCGGGTTTGTCCGGCGTGGTCTAGGCTTGGGCGTCTGGAACTTAAATCAAGGAGTGTGTGCTATGAGTCTTTTGAGCTTTGTGAAAGAGGCCGGTGAGAAGTTGCTCGACCTGCTGACCCCCGGCAACGCCAATGCCAGCGACCAATTGAAGGAACACATCAGCAAGGTCGGGTTGGGTAACCCGAATGTCCAGGCGACCGTGGACGGTGACAAGGTAACGGTCACCGGTGAAGTGGCGAGCCAGGAAGAGAAAGAGAAAATTCTGCTGGCGGTGGGCAACATTGCCGGAGTCGGCAGCGTCGATGACCAGATCACCGTGACCGGGCCGGTGGTGGCGGCGGCGCGTTTTGTAGTCGTGAAGAAGGGCGACACTCTCAGCGCGATTTCCCTGGCGGTGTATGGCAACGCCAATCAGTACAACAAGATCTTCGAGGCCAACAAACCAATGCTGTCACACCCGGACAAGATTTATCCGGGGCAGACGCTGCGTATTCCCGAGTAACCGCACGCCTGCGGGAGCGGCCTTGAGCAGCTCCCGCAGTCTTCAGCGCTCGGCAATCAGAGCCCGGCAATCAAATCCCGATAATCCTCGACCGCCGCAAACTCTCCGGTGTCCTTCGGCCCTTTGCGGCTGTCCGGTTCCTTCACGGCCAACAGATGCGCCACGCCGAAATTCCGCGCACTGCGCAGGATCGGCAAGGTGTCGTCGATGAACAGGCTGCGTGCCGGGTCGAAGTCGATATCGGCCTGCAAGGCGTCCCAGAATTGCGGGTTTTCCTTGGGAAAGCCGTAATCGTGGGAGCTGATCAGCCGCTCGAAGTACGGCGCCAGTTCGATTCGTTCCAGTTTCAGCGACAGCGAATCGCGGTGCGCGTTGGTGATCATCACCACACGTTTGCCGGCTCGTTTGATCGCCTCCAGAAACGTGTCGGCGTCCGGGCGCAGGGCGATCAGGTGGGCGGTTTCCAGTTTCAGTTCACGCACCGACAGCTTCAGTTCCGCGCTCCAGAAATCCAGGCAATACCACTGCAATTGACCGGCATGGCGCTCGAACAGCGGCTGCAATTCCATTTCCGCCATGGCCCGGCTCACGCCATGCAGTTCGGCGTAGCGCTGCGGCAGGTGCTCCAGCCAGAAGTGGTTGTCGAAGTGCAGGTCGAGCAACGTACCGTCCATGTCCAGCAGAACGGTATCGATGTCGGACCACGGTAATGAAGGCATGGCAACGTCTCGAACGGTAGAAAGATATCCGACGCAAACAATCGGAAAAGCCGCGTTATAGTAGCGCGTTCACGCCAAGGAGCTTTGCATGCGCCAGAAACCCACCGTACTTGCCCGCGAGATCGTCGCCACCAGCCGACTGTTCTGCGTCGAAGAGCTGAAGTTGCGTTTCTCCAACGGCGTGGAACGCACCTACGAGCGGCTGGTCGGCAAGGGCGCCGGTTATGGCGCGGTGATGATCGTGGCGATGCTTGATGCCGAGCATGCGGTGCTGGTCGAGGAATATTGCGGCGGGACCGACGAGTACGAGCTGTCGCTGCCCAAAGGCCTGATCGAACCCGGCGAAGACGTGCTGGCCGCCGCCGAACGTGAGCTCAAGGAAGAAGCCGGTTACGGTGCGCGTCAGCTGGAGCATCTGACCGAGTTGTCATTGTCGCCCGGTTACATGAGCCAGAAGATCCAGGTGGTGCTGGCTACCGACCTGTACGAAGAGCGTCTTGAAGGCGACGAACCTGAGCCGATGCGCGTGGACAAGGTCAACCTGCGGGAGTTGTCGGCGCTGGCGCAGAATCCGAATTTCAGTGAGGGACGCGCCCTGGCGGCGTTGTACCTGACCCGCGATCTGCTGACCCAGCGCGGATTTTTTCAGTCATGAGTGAGATGTCTATGAATTTTCCCCATCCGTTGATGGCGCCGGTGGTCGAGCTGGCCCTGCGGGCCGGCGAGGCGATCCTGCCGTTCTGGCGCGCCGGTGTGGCGGTCACCGCCAAGTCCGATGATTCGCCGGTGACGGCGGCGGACATGGCCGCTCACCATGTGATCGTCGCTGGTCTGACGGCGCTGGATCCGAGCATTCCGGTGCTGTCCGAAGAGGATGCCAACATCCCGCAAAGCGTGCGCGAGGGCTGGCAGCGCTGGTGGCTGGTGGACCCGCTGGACGGCACCAAGGAGTTCATCAGCGGCCGCGAAGAGTTCACCGTCAATATCGCGCTGATCGAAAACGGCCGGGTGGTGTTCGGTGTGGTGTCGATGCCGACCAACGGGCGCTTCTACGTCGGCGGCGCGGGTCTGGGTGCCTGGCGCGGCGACACGGGCGGTACACCGGTGGCAATTCAGGTGCGTGACGTGCCGGGGCCTGGTGAAGCCTTCACCGTGGTTGCCAGCCGTCGTCATTCGAGCCCGGAACAGGAACGTCTGCTGGCCGGTTTGAGCGCCAGTCTTGGCGAGTTGCAACTGGCCAATATCGGCAGTTCGCTGAAGTTCTGTCTGGTGGCTGAAGGTGCTGCCGATTGTTACCCGCGTCTGGCGCCGACTTCGCAGTGGGACACGGCGGCGGCGCAGGGTGTGCTGGAAGGGGCCGGCGGCGAGGTGCTCGACCTGAGCGGCGAAGCATTCTGTTACCCGCCACGGGAGTCGTTATTGAACGGTTTCTTCCTGGCATTGCCGGCGAAAGCCGCCTGGCGGACGAAGCTGCTGGAACTCGCCCGCTCGTAAGCTCGCTCACTCTTCAGCGGTGCAGGACGTACTGCCCGCTGAACGTCACCGCATCTTCATCGCTGCCCGTATTGACGACCCGCGTGTGCAGCGTCAGTCGCGCCCGTCCATAGCGCTGATACATCGTCAGAAATTTCTTCCACACCGCAGCGCTCGGTGACGGGCAGATCGCGATGGCATCACCGGTCACCGGCAGTGGATAACTGATCTGTCCTTCCTGGATCACGATGTGTCCCTCCTCGATGCCTTCCTCTTTCAAACGCAAATGCAGCCAGCCCCAACCCGCCAGTACGGCGCCGCAATACAGGCTGCCGCCGAACATGGTGCTCTTGTGATTGACGTTGGCGTCCAGCGGCAGGTGCAGGCGCAGTTGCTGCTCGTGCCAGTCGAGGACTTTGAGGCCCATGTCCCGGGTCAGCGGGATGTCGTGGTGAAGGACCGATTCCAGATAACGACTGTCGTGCTTCATGCCCGGACCTCTTGCGGCAGAAAAGTGAATTGAGCGTGCTTCATTCGGACTCGTCGGAATGGCCGCCGCTGCCAGCGAAATTCAACCCGTGCTTGCGCAGTTTGTCATGCAAGGTCTTGCGCGGAATGCCCAGGGCTTCGGCGAGACTGCGCACGGAACTGTGAGAGCGGGCCAGTTCGGCGGCGATCAGCGATTTTTCGAAGTTTTCCACTTGCTCGCTGAGCCCTCCCGCCGTGATTTCGACGCTGGTGCCGGGGCTGCCATCGGGCTGCGTGTTGTCCAGTGCCAATTCCAGGCCGAGGGCAAAACGCTCCGCCGCGTTCTGCAATTCCCGCACGTTGCCCGGCCATGAATGCCGCAGCAGCAACGCCCGTTGCGCCGGCTGCAATTCATGCGGTGGCAGGCCATGGCGGGCGCTGGCTTCGTCGGCGTAATGCTGGAACAGCATCAGCGCGTCTTCACCCCGTTCACGCAGTGGCGGAATGCGCAGCGGCGCCACGTTGAGTCGGTAATACAGGTCCGCCCGGAAACGCCCCTGATCGGCGGCCTGGCGCAGGTCTTCCTTGGTGGCGGCGATGACGCGAATGTCCAGCGGGATCAACTGATTGCCGCCCAGACGCTCGACCACGCGCTCCTGCAGCATGCGCAGCAGTTTGACCTGCACGTCCATGCTCATGCTCTCGATTTCATCGAGGAACAGTGTGCCGCCGTTGGCAAATTCGAACTTGCCGATCCGGCGCTTTTGCGCGCCGGTGAAGGCGCCGGGCTCATGGCCGAACAATTCGCTTTCGACCACCGACTCGGCCAGCGCTCCGGCGTTGATCGCCACGAACGGGCCGTTACGCCGACTCGACAGATCATGCAGGGCGCGGGCGACGACTTCTTTACCCGCGCCGGTTTCGCCGAGGATCAGCACGTCGGCCTTGGTCGCCGCCAGTGCGCCGATCTGCTCGCGCAGGCGCGACATCGGCGCGGACTGACCGACCAGCCGCGCGCTTAATTCGTTGCGATCACTCAGGGCCATGCGCAGGCTGCGGTTGTCCAACACCAGACGCCGCAGAGCCAGGGCGCGACGCACGCTGTCGAGCAGGGCGTCACTGGCGAAGGGTTTTTCCAGAAAATCATAGGCACCGGCGCGCATGGCCTGCACGGCCAGGGGCACGTCGCCGTGGCCGGTGATCAGCAGCACCGGCAGCTCCGGATCCTGAGCGTGCAGTTCGCTCAGAAGTTCCAGGCCATCCATGCCGGGCATGCGGATGTCGCTGACCACGACGCCCGGCCAGTCGCGCTCCAGTTGCGCGGCCAGGCCCTTGGCTTCGGACAGCGGCAGAATTTTCAGGCCGGCCAGATCCAGAGTCTGGCCGAGGGCCTGACGCAGGTGCGGATCGTCGTCGATCAGCACCACCTGAATGCGGTTGTCGATGGTCATGCGCTTCGATCCTCGGACGGTTGCAGGCTGACCCCGGGTGCGCCGGCGCGCAGCCGTAGGGTAATCAAGGCGCCACCTTGCTTGTGGTTGGCGAACGACAGTTCACCGCCGAAGGCGCGCATCAGGGTTTCGCAAATGGCCAGCCCCAGACCGAGACCCTGCGTGCGGGTCTTGGTCGTGTAAAACGGTTCGCTGGCTCGGCCCAGGGCTTCCATGCAGAAACCCGGGCCATTGTCGCGAATGTACAGGTTGACGCCTTCGTCGGTGGATTCGGCACTCAGCCACAATTTGCGCGGCGGGCCTTTCTCGGTCAGGGCGTCGAGGGCGTTGGCCAGCAGGTTGCCCAGCACCTGACGCAGCCGGGTTTCCCCGGCCTCGACCCACAAGGTCGCGGCGGGCAGGTCGCGGATCAGTTCGACGTCCATGCTGCGGCGACGTTTGGCCAGCAAGGCGAGTGCATCATCCAGCGCCGGTTGCAGGGCGACGCTTTCCGGGGCGTGGCGGTCGCGGCGGGCGAAGGCGCGCAGGTGAGCGATGATCGAGGCCATGCGCCCGGTCAGTTCGCTGATCAGTTTGAGGTTGCCGCGAGCGTCTTCGGTCCGCTCATGGTCGAGCAGCACTTCTGCGTTCTCGGCGTAGCTGCGGATCGCCGCCAGCGGCTGGTTGAGTTCGTGGCTGATGCTCGCCGACATCGTCCCCAGCGCCGACAGTTTGCCGGCCTGCACCAGATCGTCCTGGGCGCGGACCAGTTCCTGCTGCGCCTGTTCACGCTCAAGCACTTCCTGCTTCAAGCGCCGGTTGAGGCCTTCGAGATCGCTGGTGCGCTCGGCAACCCGGCCCTCAAGTTCCCGTCGGGCCTTGGCTTCGAAGGCGATGCGTTCCAGGTAATGACGGCGACGCTGCATCATCAGGCCCAGCAACAGCATCACCACCAGCAAGGTGGCGCCGCCGATCGCCACCACGGTGCGCACCGGCCGGTCGATCAATGTGCGCGGGGCGAGGATGCTGACGCTCCAGCCGGTTTCCGCGATGTCCTGGGTCTGCGGCAGCCAGGCGGTCTGGCTCAGGTTCAAGGGGCGTGGCTCGCGGGTCGGATAGGGCTGGATCGCGGTAATCGCCGCACGTTCGGTATCACTCAGGGGGCGGGTCGCGCGAAAGCGCCATTCCGGGCGCGAGGTCAGGATGACCACGCCGTTGTGGTCGGTCACCAGCAGTTGTTCCGGGGTTTTGCCCCACAGGCTTTCGGTGTGATCGAGGTCAACCTTGATCACCAGCACGCCGATGATTTTTTCGCCGCTGCGCACGGCGGCGGCGAAGAAGTAGCCGCGCTTGGCGGAGGTGGTGCCCAACCCGAAGAAGCGCCCGAGGCGGCCGGCCATGGCCTCGCTGAAGTAGGGCCGGAAAGAGAAATTGCGCCCGACGAAACTGTCGTGCTTGTCCCAGTTCGACGCCGCCAGTGTCCGGCCGTTGGTGTCCATCAGGTACATGACTTCGGCGCCGGTCTGCGCGGCGATGTTTTTCAACAGGCGATTGGCATTGCCCTGGGTGACGCCGTCGTCCGGCGCGCCGAGCACTGCGCGCAGCGCGGGCAGGTCGCCGAGGATTTGTGGCAGCACCTCATAGCGATGCAGCGTGCCCAGCAGGTTGGCGACGTAGAGGTCGAGGGTCTGGCGGTTCTGGCCGGCCAGTTCGCTGCGGTAATAACGCTCGGCCAGATGTTCCAGCGGCCACAGCAGCGGTGCCAGGCACAGGGCCAGCAGGGCGAGGCTGCGCCAGCGAGGGCGGCGGGGAAGGGTCGGAGTCATGAGCATCGAGCGCCTGTGGGTACAGGCGCATTATGCCTAGGCTTGCAGGCGCAGTCTGCGCACCCGTGGCCCGGTGTGCAGCGGCGCTGAAGATTCACACAGGACTTCAGGAAAAGACGTCGGCGTCCTTGAGGAGGGCGGCAGCCTGATCCTTGGCCGACAGTTTTGGCGCTTCATCCAGTTGCCAGTCGATGCCCAGGTCCGGGTCGTCCCAGCGAATGCTGCGCTCGGACGACGGGTTGTAGTAGTCGGTGGTCTTGTAGAGGAATTCGGCGAATTCGCTCAGCACCACGAAACCATGGGCGAAACCTTCCGGTACCCACAATTGACGATGGTTGTCGGCAGACAGACGCACCGCCACCCACTTGCCGAAATGCGGCGAGCTGCGGCGGATATCCACGGCGACATCGAGGACTTCGCCGACGGTGACGCGGACCAGTTTGCCCTGGGTGTTTTCCAACTGGTAATGCAGCCCGCGCAGAACGCCTTTCTGCGAGCGCGAATGGTTGTCCTGCACGAACTGCGTGTCGAGGCCGGTCGCGTCCTGAAAGGCCTGGGCATTGAAGCTTTCGTAAAAGAACCCGCGCTCGTCACCGAACACCTTGGGTTCGATGATCAGGACACCAGGCAGGTCAGTGGGGATTACATTCATCGGGATATTCCAGTGGCAGGTTTGAATGGCCGACATTCTTGCGCAAAGTGCCGTTGGGTGCGAGGGGAGGCATGCAAATCCATCTGCTTCGCTGCGTGTCGGGGGACGGATGGTCGGGGGTTGCTTATCGCCCGAAGCAATGGCGATATAGGCGCCTAATAAAATTTCAGGGGTCGTTCCATGTCGTTCGCCACGTTGATTCATCGCGCCAGTTTGCCCAGTCCTCAGGTTTCGCTGGAGCAGGCCCGGCATCTGCTGGCGCAGCATTACGGCTTGAACGGCACGTTACTGGCTCTGGGCAGCCAACAGGACCTCAATTACCGGGTCGACAGCGAGCGTGGGCGGTTCGTGCTGAAGATCTGCCGGGGCGACTATTCGCTGGTGGAGTTGCAAGCCCAGCATGCGGGCCTCAAGTACCTGGCCGAGCAGGGCGCGGTGAAGGTGCCTCGGGTGATCGCAGCCAGCAACGGCGCTGACCTGCTGACGCTGGACGTCGAGGGCGAGTCGGTGCATGTGCGGCTGCTCGATTACATCGAGGGGCAGCCGCTGACGGCCCTTGATCATCTTGGCCATGAGGTTGTCGCCGGCTTCGGTCGACTTTGCGGCGAAATGGATCTGGCCCTCGCCGGTTTCGATCATCCAGGGCTTGAGCGGACGTTGCAGTGGGATGCGCGCCACGCCAGCGCCCTGATCGAGCACCTGCTGCCGGTGATCGAAGACGAACGCCAGCGCGCGCTGATCGCCGAGGCTGGCGAGCAGGCCCGGCTTCGTTTGCAACCGCTGGTGGAAAAGCTGCCGGTGCAGGCGATCCACATGGACATCACCGATGACAACGTGGTCTGGCAGCGTGACGCACGGCGACACTGGCAGTTGCAGGGCGTCATCGATTTCGGTGATCTGGTGCGCACCTGGCGCATCACCGATCTGTCGGTCACCTGCGCCGCGCTGCTGCACCACGCCGCCGGCGATCCGTTCGTGATTCTGCCGGCGGTGCAGGCCTATCACGCGGTCAATCCGCTGCAACGCGAAGAGCTTCTGGCGCTGTGGCCGCTGATCGTGGCGCGGGCGGCGGTGCTGGTGCTCAGTGGCGAGCAACAGGTCAGCATCGATCCGGGCAACACCTACAGCCGCGACAACCTGACCCACGAATGGGAAATCTTCCGGGTCGCCACTTCGGTGCCGCTGGCATTGATGGAGGCGGCGATTCTCACGGCAGTGGGGCAGACGTTACCGGCCATTGACAGTGAAGGCTTTGCGCCGTTGTTGCCCGGTCTGGTCGGGCGCGAGTTCGCGTTGATCGATCTGGGGGTGTTGAGTGCGCACTTCGAGGCGGGCAACTGGGAGCAGCCTGGCATCGATCAGCGTCTGTTGAGTGAAGCCGCTGCTATCCACGGCCTGGCATCCAGTCGATACGGGCAATACCGGTTGTCGCGCACCCGGCCCGACAGTGCCGAAGAGCCAGAGACATTCCCGCTGCACGTTGAATTGCATGTGCCCCAGGGGTCTACGGTGGAAGCACCGTTTGCTGGCGTATTTCACCTGTCGGCTGACGGCGCGCTGCGACTCGACGGCCCGCAACTGAGCTTGCGTTTGCTCGGTGTGAAGCCTTCGTTGCACAGCGGCGCAGCGCTGGTCAAAGGTCAGGTGCTGGGTTCGGTGGACGGTCCGTTGATTGTGCAGTGGGTCCGCGATGCGCATCTGCAGGCGCCGCTGTTCTGTACACCGAGCCGTGCGCCGGCGTGGCAGGCGTTGTCCCCGTCGCCGGCAGCGCTGCTGGGCCTGGCCTGCGACGCCGAGCCGGAACTGGACGCCAAGACCTTGCTGGCGCGCCGCGACGCCAGTTTCGCCCGCACCCAGAAACACTATTACGTCGACCCGCCGCGCATCGAACGTGGCTGGCGCAATCACCTGATCGACATGCAGGGCCGCTCCTATCTCGACATGCTCAACAACGTCGCGGTGCTCGGTCATGGTCATCCGCGCATGGCGGCGGTGGCGAGCCGGCAGTGGTCGCTGCTCAATACCAACTCGCGATTCAACTATGCGGCGGTCGCCGAGTTTTCCGAGCGCTTGCTGAAACTGGCGCCGGAGGGCATGGATCGGGTGTTCCTGGTCAACAGCGGCAGCGAGGCCAATGACCTGGCGATTCGTCTGGCGTGGGCCGCCAGCGGTGGACGCGACATGATCAGCGTGCTGGAGGCCTATCACGGCTGGACGGTAGGGGCGGATGCGGTGTCGACCTCGATTGCCGATAACCCGCAGGCCCTGAGCAGTCGCCCGGACTGGGTACATGCGGTGACCGCTCCCAACACCTATCGCGGCGAATTTCGCGGCCCGGATTCGGCGCCGGATTACGTGCGCAGCGTCGAACAGCATTTGGCGAAGATCGATGAGCAGAAACGTCAACTGGCAGGGTTCATCTGCGAGCCGGTCTATGGCAACGCGGGCGGGATCTCGCTACCGCCGGGTTACCTGAAAAAGGTCTATGAAATGGTGCGCGCCCGTGGCGGCGTGTGTATCGCCGATGAGGTGCAGGTCGGTTACGGGCGCATGGGCCACTTCTTCTGGGGTTTCGAGGAGCAAGGCGTGGTGCCGGACATCATCACCATGGCCAAAGGCATGGGCAACGGCCAGCCGTTGGGCGCCGTGATCACCCGCCGGGAAATCGCCGAGGCGCTGGAAGCCGAGGGCTATTTTTTCTCGTCCGCCGGTGGCAGTCCGGTGAGCTGCCAGATCGGCATGACGGTGCTGGATGTCATGGAAGAAGAAAAACTCTGGGAAAACGCCCAGGTGGTCGGCGCGCACTTCAAGGCGCGGCTGGAGGCGTTGATCGATCAATATCCGCTGGTCGGTGCGGTGCACGGTTCCGGGTTCTACCTGGGGGTCGAGTTGATCCGCAATCGGGAAACCCTGGAACCGGCGACCGAGGAAACCACGCGGTTGTGTGATCGCCTGCGGGAGTTGGGAATTTTCATGCAGCCGACCGGTGATTATCTGAACGTGCTGAAGATCAAGCCGCCGATGGTCACCTCGCGTCAGAGTGTGGATTTCTTCGTCGACATGCTGGTGAAGGTGCTGGAAGAAGGACTCTAAGGCGTTTCGAACCCGTTAAATACCGATTTGTATCGATATTTAACGGGGTAAATTGGGATTGTTTTTTGTTTATGGCTTCTAAAGCCGATATTTATCGTTTATAAAGTTGCCATAGTCCGTCGTCCAATTCTGTACGGCGTGTTGAAAAAACCTCGACGGTTCCCTGGAGTCTGATCGACATGACCACCTTGAAAAGTACCCCACGCGCCGATGGCTTCTACATGCCGGCCGAGTGGGCGCCGCAAACCCAGACCTGGATGATCTGGCCCGAGCGTCCGGACAACTGGCGTCTGGGCGGCAAACCGGCTCAGGCTGCTCATGCGGCAGTGGCCAAGGCCATCGCGCGTTTTGAACCGGTGACCGTCGCGGTCTCCGCCGGCCAGTACGAAAACGCTCGTGCTCGTCTCGACGTGCCGAATATCCGTGTGGTCGAGATGTCCAGCGATGATGCGTGGGTCCGAGACAGCGGCCCGACTTTCGTAATCAACAACAGCGGTGAAGTGCGCGGTGTGAACTGGGACTTCAACGCTTGGGGCGGCTTTGACGGCGGCCTGTATTCGCCGTGGAACCGAGATTCCCAGGTCGGCGGCAAGATCCTCGAAATCGAGCGCAGCCCGCGTTACCGCACCGAAGGCTTTGTGCTAGAAGGCGGCTCGATTCACGTCGACGGCGAAGGCACTCTGATCACCACCGAAGAATGCCTGCTCAACCGCAATCGCAACCCGCACCTGGGCCGCGAAGAAATCGAAGCGGTGCTCAGCGAAAACCTGTCGGTAGACAAGATCATCTGGCTGCCGGATGGCCTGTTCAACGACGAAACCGACGGCCATGTGGATAACTTCTGCTGCTATGTGCGTCCGGGCGAAGTGCTGCTGGCGTGGACTGACGATCCGCAGGATCCGAACTACCCGCGCTGCCAGGCTGCGATGAAAGTGCTGGAAAGCAGCACCGACGCCAAGGGGCGCCCGTTCACGGTGCACAAGATGCCGATTCCGGGGCCGCTGTTTGCCACTGAAGAAGAATGCGCGGGCGTGGATCCGGTGGACGGCACCCAGGAGCGCAATCCGAGCGTGCGCCTGGCCGGTTCCTACGTGAACTTCCTGATCGTCAATGGCGGCATCATCGCACCGAGCTTTGACGACCCGATGGATGCTCCGGCCCGGGAGATCCTGCAGAACCTGTTCCCGCAACACGAAGTGGTCATGGTGCCGGGCCGTGAACTGTTACTGGGGGGCGGTAACATTCACTGCCTTACCCAACAGCAACCCGCGCCGCACAAAGAGTGAGTGCGGATGTAACAGCTTGAGTTGATTGGAAAAACGACCGGGCAGTCATTTGTTGCCCATGCTTGAAGAGAAACCCGCAGCCCGTCAGGACTGCGGGTTTCTTTATGTCCGCTGGTCGACAATTTGATTACGTTGGCATAGCTCTTGTATCGCTTATGGCGCACTAGGGAGGGGGGAGAACTTCAACGGTTCTGTCATAAACCTTGGATAACTTAGCCGCTCATGAACGGGGAGAGAGCGCTGAAATGAACGCCGAAGTGAACGTAATCAGCGAGCGGACGTTGCATCCCATGGCTGTAAATAGTGAGTCGCTCCAGATTGTCGCGCACTGGTTGAAGTCCAATGGAACGCGTCAGATCAGGGAACCTGATCCGCGCCGGATGATGATCGAGCGTTACCCCGCTGGCCTGTTCAGCGAGGCCGAACTGGAAGCACTCTGGGATGTGATGGAAGGATAAGAAGAACAAACAAGGATTGTAAAAAGCGCTGCCGGGATGGCAGCGCTTTTTTTATGGACGCGATATCAGAAGCTGTTGGGGTCGTTGACCACCAGGTTGACTGCCTTTCTGGCGATGACGGCTGGCGGTTTTGATTCGACCGATTGCCGCAACAGACTGAAAGTCATTCCGGCGTTTTTCCGCAGCGACCGAGGGACTAATGTGCCGGCATCTTTCCCATCCTTTGCCGGAGTTCTCCGATGGCTCTTCATTACATCTACGACCCGCTGTGTGGCTGGTGCTATGGCGCCAAACCGCTGGTGCAAGCCGCGCAGCAGGTGCTGCCGGTGATCGCCCACGCCGGCGGCATGATGACCGGTGCCAACCGCCAGAGCGTTTCGCCGCAACTTCGCAATTACGTGATGCCTCACGACCGGCGCATCGCCGAATACACCGGTCAGCCGTTTGGCGAAGCGTACTTCGAAGGTCTGTTGCGCGATCACTCGGCGGTGTTTGATTCGACACCACCAATTGCCGCTGTGATGGCAGCCGAAAAAATCGACGGCCGTGGCCTGGAAATGCTTGGGCGTTTGCAGACTGCGCACTATGTCGAAGGGCGGCGAATTGCCGACCAAAGTGTGCTTGTGGAATACGCGGTGACGCAGGGCTACAACGCCGAGAGGTTCTTGTATGCCTTGCAGTCCGTCGACACCGAACAACACATAAAGAACAGCCGCGCCCTGTTGGCAAAACTGGGTGGGCAGGGTTTTCCAACTTTCGCACTGGAACAGGACGGTCAATTCGCATTGGTTGATATCGGGCCGTGGCTCGGCAAGCCAGAGGCCTTTGCCCAATGGTTGAGGGAGTCGTTTACACCGGCGCGAGGGACTGAAAGCCTGCCGGTCTGTGGCCTCGACGGTTGCGCATGATCCCGCATTAAAATCCCTGATTGCTGGCAGTTCCGTGCAATCGGTCATCGCAAAATTTACTTTTTTTAGACGTTTTTCGCCTATTTAAAGACGATTCTTGAAATTGACACATTGTTGAGGGCGCGGCTACGATTCGGCCCAACGCCTGTGGCTAACCGCCATGATTCAAAATCAGGAGCAGGCCCGCCATGACATTGTCTTGAGCGGGTCTTTTTGTTTCGGGGTGAATAAAAGAGTGCACCAAGCGCCGTTTCAGCCGTTCGACACAGCGCGTTTCAACCCGTAATAAGGAAAACAAGATGTTGAACAAGCGAATCAGTTTGATCGCACTGGGGATGTTGAGCGCCACTCAGGCAATGGCTAACGACCAGGCCGAGTCCAAGGGTTTTGTGGAAGACAGCAGCCTCAAAGTGCTGCTGCGCAATGCCTACATCAATCGTGACTACAAAGACGGTCGTAAAGACAAAGCCGAGTGGGGCCAGGCGGCCATCGGTACGTTCTCGTCCGGTTTCACTCAAGGCACCGTAGGTGTGGGTGTGGACGCTTTCGGTCTGTATGCACTGCGTCTGGATGGTGGCGAAGGCCATACCGGCGCGCAGGGTATCGACTTTTTCAAGCAGGGCGATCACCCGCCAGGCTCAAGCGATAAAGCCGCTCATGACCTGTCCAAGGGCGGCGCGGCCGTCAAATTCCGTATTTCCAACACCGTATTGACTTACGGCGACCAGATGCCGGCCCTGCCGGTGCTGAGCTATGACAACGTGCGTCTGTTGCCGGAAAGCTACACCGGTACCTTGATCACTTCCAAAGAGATCAAAGGCCTGGAGCTGAATGCCGGTCGTTTTACTGCCGAATCGCGCAAAAGCGCTGAAGGCCGTGACAGCGGTGGTCTGAAGTCGATCAACGTGTTGGGCGGTAGCTACCAGTTCACCGAACAGTTCAAGGCTGCGCTGTACGCTTCCGACGTCGAAGACGTGCTGAAGAAGCAATACGTGAACGCCAACTACGTGTTCCCGATCGACAAGGACCAGTCCCTGACCCTGGACTTCAACGGCTACCGCACCAAGCTGGACAACTCCTATGTCCGCGAAAATGGTGTGACCGGCGACGACAACAAGATCTGGAGCCTGGCAGCAACTTTCGCCACCGGCCCGCACTCGTTCACCGTGGCGCATCAGCGCTCCACTGGTGACAGCAACCTGGGCTATGCCTATGGCGGCTATCAGAAAGAACAAGGGCGCGTGGGTGATGGCGGCAATACCATCTACCTGGCCAACTCCTACTGGTCCGACTTCAATGCTGAAGACGAGCGCAGCTGGCAGTTGGGTTACGGTCTGGACTTCACGGCGTTCGGCGTACCGGGTCTGAGCTACAACTTCGCGTACGTGCGTGGCGACAACATCACTACCTCCACCAGCACTGGCGGTACCGAGCGCGAATATTTCAACCAGTTCAAGTACGTCGTGCAAAGTGGCCCGGCCAAAGACCTGAGCATCAAGCTGCGTAGCTCGATCCTGCGTGTGTCGCAGAAATCCAGCGAATACAACGTCAGCGGCAACGAACTGCGTGTGTTCGTGGATTACCCGATCAACGTCTTCTGATGATCGATTGACCCGCAAGACGCGACAGAAAAACCCCGACTCGTTCGGGGTTTTTTTTGACGCTTTTTGAAAAAACAGCATAAAAACCCGTGTTTTTGTCATTTGAAATGCACTTTCAGGTGGCTTCAAATCGCGTTTCAAACAGCACTTTAAATGCCTGAAATTCTTTCTCATGGACGCAAATTCTCCACCTAATAGATTAGGCCGCTCAACGCAGCGGAGAATTGGGTAATGATCGTTTTAACCAGAGAAGTGGGCGAATCGCTACGGCGCGACAAGTACGCCAATGTGCAGGGTGCTGACTTCAATCTCTACGGTCATTTCGCCGACTTCGTCAGACTGACCAAAAGTTGGGAAAACATGGAGCCTGACAGTTACTACGGTCAGGCCGAAGCCGGCATGCGTTACCGTCGTTACAGCGACTTTGAATACAACCCCAAGACGCGCGAACTGAAGCAGCTGGAACATCGCGCGTACGTGCAGTCCAAGGCCAACAACAGCTATGTGGGCGGTGTGGTGCGGCACTTCCAGGACTTCTCGGACGAAGTCATCAGTTCGCCGGTGATGCGCAGCCTGATCGACACCGATTTCGAAGTGTACAAAAGCGTGTTGCCGGAAGAGTTGCACGATGAAATCTGGCAATGCCAGATCCATCAGATCCGTATCGAGATCAAACCCGGCAAACAACTGGAAATCACTCCGGAGGGGATTCACTGCGACGGCTATCCGTTCAGCGGCGTGCACTTCTGGGGGCGCAACAATGTCGAGGGCGCCGAAAGCCGCCTGTACGACATTCACGAGCAGCAACTGGCATCGACCACTTACCAGGAAATCCTCGACACCACGTACTTCCTCGACCGCGACATGCGCCACTACGTGACACCGGCACGCAACACTCACTCCCACGCCATGGCGTACCGGCAGATCCTGGCGATTTCCTTCTCGCGGCCCGGGACCGCTTTCGACATTGTTCGCTAATCAGATCACCCCAATCGACGGCGTCGAATGCTCGACGCCGGTGGTGCTGCGGCGCGCGACGGCCAAGGACGCACAGCGCATGGAGCGTTTCTTCCGCCAGTTCGACGAGGTGTCGTTCTGCGAATGGCAGGACGCCAAATGCCTGCGCGGCGTGCTGATCCAGAAAACTACCACGGCCTATCTGGCCTTCGATGTCGAAGGCGAGATCGTCGGCGCGGTGCTGGGTGGCATGCTCGGCAGTCGCGGCACGATCAACCATCTGGCGGTCAGTCTGCGCTATCGCAGCCAGGGCGTCGGCCAGCGGCTGGTGGAAGCGGCGTCGGCCGACATGAAACGGGTCGGTGTGCTGCGGATGTTCCTGTTCGTCGATGATGCTAACCTCGCGGGCAAGCGTTTCTGGACGGCCCAGGGTTTTTGCGAACCTCATGGCGAGCGGACATTTGAGAGGGATCTATGAATGAAACATCCGGCAGTGCGCCGCTGATGGTCGACCGTCAGCCGTCGCGCACCTTTGCCGAAGCCAGCCCGGTGGTGGCCGGTTACTTCACCGTGTCGTTCGTGTTCGGGCTGATGGCGGTCAACGCGGGGCTGCCGCTGTGGCTGCCGGTGGCCATGTGTCTGTTCGTGTATGCCGGGGCTTCGCAATTCGCGGCGCTGGCGCTGATCAGCAGCGGGGCGTCGCTGACCACCATCGTACTGACCACGTTTCTGATCAATGCGCGGCACATGCTGATGTCGGTCTACATGGCAAAAGCCCTGCGGGCGCTGGGTCTGAGCCGCATGGAGCGCTGGTGCTACGCCGGCGGCCTGACCGATGAATCGTTTGCCTTCCACAGCGTCAAACTCGGCTCCGGTGCGCCGGTGAATATCCGCTATCTGATCGGCTTCAACCTGTTCTGCCACACCTCCTGGGTGATCGGCGGATTGCTCGGCGCCCTGTGTGCGCAGTACGCGTCGCACCTGATCAAGTACCAACTCGATTACGCGCTGACCGCGATGATGCTCTACGTGCTGGTCTCGCTGTGCAACACCCGCAACAAGCTCATCGCCGCCATGGCCGCCGTCGTCTGCATGGGCGCTCTGAGCCTGGTGGGCAGCTCGCCGTTCAACGTTTTCATCGCCACGTTTGTGGGCTGCGGAGTGGGTGTATGCCTGACCAAACGTTCCTGATTCTGGTGGTCGCGCTCATGATGGCCGTGACCTTTCTGCCTCGGGCTCTGCCGCTGCAGGTCAACACCGAGCACTGGCCGCCCTTCGTCGCCCGGGCGCTGGAATACCTGCCGGTGGCGATCGTCGCTGCGATCAGCCTGACACCCTTGTTGATCAAGGATCAGCACATACAGCTCGATCGCCCGGAATTTTATGCAGCGATTCCGACGCTGTTATGTGCGTACTTCAGCAAAAACCTCTTTCTCAGTGTGGCGGTTGGGACGGCTGCGTACATTGCGCTCGGCTCGTTCATGTAGCGGAAGATCGACCACGTCGTTCAACGCCTGGCCGGACAGGTCCGGGTTGTTCACCGCCAGGCGCACTTCGAGGAAATCCTCGAACCCGGGGAAGATCGTCAGGCCGTTTTTCTGAGCGGCCTCGCGAGAGACCATGCCGATGGCGTCCATCTGCGTGATGAGCGACAAGGTCAGCGTTTCGCTGCAGGAGTAGATCGTCCGCTGACTGTTCTCGTAATTGCCCAGCCCGGCGTCGAGAAAACGCAAAAAGCTGTGGGAATACGGACAATCTTCTGCCGGACGCACCTGAAACTTGTTGCCGAGCAACGTCAGCGGATCGTTCTCCTGACCACAGTGCGCGCCGACCACCTGCACCTGCACTTCCGGCAGGACAATGCTCGGCAAGCCCGGACGCTGCGGCCCGATCAGCACCGCCAGATCGAAATCCTCGTTCTTCAGCTTGCTGAGGTTTTCCATCGATTCGGCGTAGCTGAATTCCATCTGATAGTCGGGAAACACCTCGATCAGGCGTCCGATCAGTCGCCGGTTGAAATCCGGGTCCAGTGTAGTGTTCAACGCCACTTTCAGCGTGCGCTGTCCCGGCACCTTCAACGCTTCGACTTTCTCTTCCATCTGCCGCGTGGCAATCAGCACTCTGTCCATATAGGGCGTCAGCTCCGTGCCTTGCGGCGTCAGCGTCAGCCCCTTGTTGGATCGTCTAAACAAGCGGAAACCGAACTGCTCTTCGACCTTGTTCAACTGTGCGGCCAGGGCCTGCACGGTCAGGCACGAATGCTCGGCTGCGGCCGACAACGAGCCGGTCTGCACGATGCGCATGAGGTTGCGTAAGGTTCTGCTATCCATGGGTAATGCCCTCTGAAGTGGGCTGGGTATTGTTGTGTACGTGACGGCCTGAACGGCTCCATTTGCCGGCTATATTCCTGTACCTGAGCATAGTTGTCGCGCAATTAGTAGCGAATTGATGTCCGCGCCGATGGCTGGAGGCTGACACAGGATCGGGGTTTTTGGCGACGCGGGGGTGATTGGGGTCAAAAAAAGTGCACGACGCGAAGGAGTCGGGCACTTTTTTGTGCGGTTGGGTTACAGCGGCTGGGACAATTTCGTAAAGCCATCTCGCGCTGTTCTGCGTTGATGTCGGAAGCCTCCTATTGAAAGACAAGAACGGGCTGATTTATTAGCGCAGTACAAGTGGCTGAAATATCAGGCAGTTACTTTCGGGACTTTTTCAGTCCGAGGCCATTGGATATCCAGGCAATGCCGGCATCCGCGAAGCTAGCGAGAAGGTGCCAATGAATTTGCCTTGGAGCATGGCGTTACCTGAACAAAAGAACTGGAAGGATCATGGTTTACCGGACATTCGGGACATTGATCCCGAGTTGCTGACTTCTGCGATCAGAGAACGTCCGGGCGCCGAGAGTCTGGAGGCTGCATGGGAGCAAGTTGCCAAAGGCTTCGGACTTCATGACGGCCTCAATTCGACTGTGATTGAGACACCCATTTGCCCAGTTCTGGTGAGGCGCGAGCACTTGTTGCACATTGTGGAAAAACGTCCGAATGCTCGGGAGCGCTTCACAGACTTCGCGCAAGACACCCTGAAAAAACCGTTAGAGATCTGGAAGATTTCCTACGATGACGACTCTTTCCGGCTCTCATATATCGGTGCCTACAACACGAAATACCAGATGCTGGTCGTGATCCATATCGATCATGGCAACGTACTCTGGAACTTCATGAACTGTGAAAAAAAGGGTCTGAACAAGCATCGGCATGGAGAGCTACTGTTTCAACGTTACCGATGGTCCAAACAAAAAGGGCAGCCTTGATAGGCTGCCCTTCACGAAAAAGTTGCTTGATATTGTGCTCCCTCAAGCAGGGGAGAAGAGGTCTCACCCGAACGCTGATTTTCAGGTCATCAACGGGGTTCCTAACGCCGACTATAGCCACCTGATGGCAGTCGGTTTCGCGCTCTTGGGGCCGATTCTCGGCCACTGAATTCGATGTGTCAACCCGAGACTTCAGGGGGTAACTGGGAGCGACGTAGGTGTTTCAATTCATTACACCACCTCACAAATGAAGTACCCCGCCCCTACTTTTTCCCCTCCCGGCACGCGCCTAAATTGAGCTCCAACACCTGACCATCATCCCGAGGGCAGGTCACTGGAGTAGTCGTCATGCCATTTGTCAGCGTACGCATCACCCGCGACGGCGTTACCCGTGAGCAGAAAGCTCAGGTGATCGCCGAAATCACTGAAACCCTGGAACGCGTCCTCAACAAACGCCCGGACCTGACCCACATCGTGATCGAAGAAGTCGACACCGATAACTGGGGCTACGCCGGCATCACCACCACCGAATACCGCCGACAACTGGCGGAACGGGGTCAGTCATGACCCCGACCGTGACCATCGATTTCGTTTCCGACGTGGTGTGCCCCTGGTGCGCACTCGGGGCGACAGCGCTGGAGCAGGCGATCGGCAATCTGGCCGGCGAGATTTCGGTGGAGCTGACCTACAAGCCCTTCGAACTCAACCCGGACATGCCCGCCGAAGGTGAACCGGCCGTGCAGCACCTGATGCGCAAATACGGCCGCACCGCCGAAGACGTCGCTGCCGGCAAGAAGATGCAGATCGAACGCGGCAAGGCCATCGGTTTCGAGTTCGACCTGGAGAAACGCACGCACTTTCACAACACCTTCGACGCCCATCGCTTGCTGATGTGGGCGGCGCAGGAGGGTCGGCAAGTCGCGCTGAAAAAGATCCTGCTACGCGCTTACTTCCGCGACGGCGACAACCCCAACGATCACCCGACGCTGATTCGTCTGGCGACCGAAGCGGGGCTGGATGCGGCGAGGGCTCGCAAGGTGCTGGCCAACGACGAATTCGCCAGCGAAGTGCGCCAACTGCAGGCGTTCTACCGGCGGCACGGGATCAACTCGGTGCCCGCGCTGATCCTGAACGGCAAGCACCTGGTGTCCGGTTCGCAATCGGTCGAGTACTACGAACAAATGCTGAAACAACTGGCTATCGCCTGATTCAACACCCACTTATTGATTGAGGATTTCATCATGAGCAACTCGAAAAAAACCGTTGTTATCACCGGTGCTTCCCAAGGTCTGGGCGAAGGCATGGTCAAGGCCTTCCGTGAGCTGGGCTACAACATCGTCGCCACCTCGCGCTCGATCAAGCCGTCGAACGACCCGCAGATCCTCACCATCGCCGGCGACATCGGCGACCCGGCCACTGCTCAACGCGTGATCAGCGAAGGCGTGGCACGCTTCGGCCGCATCGACACCCTGGTCAACAACGCCGGTATCTTCGTCGCCAAACCGTTCACCGCCTACACCCCGGAAGACTACGCGGCGGTGCTGTCGGTCAACCTCAACGGCTTCTTCTACATCACCCAACTGGCCATCGCCGAGATGGAAAAACAGGGCAAGGGCCACGTGGTCAACATCACCACCAGCCTGGTCGACCATGCCATCGACGGCGTACCCTCGGTCCTCGCTTCCCTGACCAAGGGCGGCCTCAACGCCGCCACCAAATCCCTGGCCATCGAATACGCCAAACGCGGAATCCGGGTGAACGCGGTATCGCCGGGCATCATCAAAACGCCAATGCACGGCGAGGAAACCCACGCGGCACTGGGTGCGCTGCATCCGGTTGGGCACATGGGCGAGATCGACGACATTGCGCAGGCGGTGGTGTATCTCGATAACGCCAACTTTGTGACCGGTGAGATTCTGCATGTGGATGGCGGGCAGAGCGCTGGGCACTGATTGATCCGGTAACACAAAGCCCTCGCAGCGATGCGAGGGCTTTTTTGTGAGCGGCGGATTACGGATCTGGACTCAACACTTTGACCGCATCATCGACCAGCGCCTTGCTCAACTCCTGCAAATATTGCGAGGCGCAGGCGTGGAGTTCCGGGTCGTTGGCGGCAGAAGTATCCGAGGTGAGCAGTTTGGAAATATGAAGCAGATGCGAGGCGTGGGAGAGGGCGGTAACGACCGGGACGCCGGGGTTGGTGCGGAAGAGTGCGTGGTTGGACTGGAAGGAGAAATGGGTGAGGCCGAGGGTTTTCAGATCGTGGGGGTTGGTCATGGCTTCACCTACCGTTGGCTGGTTGGTGGAAGGGGCAGACTCTGGACGGATCGATGCTAATCATTTGTGAAACTCCCTGTATCAAATGAGCGCTACCACTTCGTTCTCAGGCGAAAGGGTGGCAGCTATGCGCAGGCTGAGAAACCGGAGATACAGGAACCCGGCAGACCCGAAGGTCTCCCACGCACAGCCGCCATTGCACGGAAATGCAGGCACAAAAAAACGCCGGCAAACGTGGGTCGGGGCGCTGGTGCGCCTGCATCTTACGCGGGTTCTCAGGCCCGGTCGCTGAATTGGCAGCGACGGGATTGACGGTAGCTTGAGGGAGGGGGAGAGCGCAATCGTGGCCAGGTGGTGGCGGGGAGGCCGACATAATCGCATGCAACACTTATGTTGCATGGGTAACAAATATGTTGCACGGTCGCTCTGCCGAAATAGCGCGTGATGCGCATAAGCGACATCGAGTTTCAGCGATGCAGCTAGGCCACAAGGGTGAGACTGAGTTTGTACCCCATGAGAGGAAACGTGATGTTCGAATATGCGTTGGAAGTCCACCAGGAGCCGGGCAGTGTCTGGTTGTCCTGCGCAGAAATTCCAGAGATGCTCGCCGCTGGCGACACCCTCGAGGAAGCACTCGACGGCGCCATAGATGCAATGGAAACAGCCTTATCGATCTACGTTGATGATCGCCGGTTGATTCCGACAGGTGATGCGGGAGAGCAGGAAAGTGACGCGGTATTGCGTCTGCCTGCACTGACTGCTGCGAAGGTTGGGCTCTGGAATACGCTTCTGGAGTCTGGGGTCAGCAAAGCTGAACTGGCACGACGCTTGGGTGTACAACGACCCCAGGTAGATCGATTAGTCGATTTCCTGCATCACTCCAAGATCGAGAATGTCGAGCGTGCATTGCAGCAGCTTGGGCGCCGGATTTTGCTCTCGGTTGAGGCTGCGTAGGATTGGAGAAAAGCCCCCGACAGCGATTGCTGTCGGAGGCTTTTCATTTGGCGCGGAAAACCCAAACCCCAGAAACAACAAAGCCCCTGCATTTCTGCAGGGGCTTTGTTTTGTATGGTGCCGGCACCAGGAATCGAACCCGGGACCTACTGATTACAAGTCAGTTGCTCTACCATCTGAGCTATACCGGCGTGTGGGCGACGATTATAGCGACTCGGGTGCTTCTGTAAACCCCTGAATTCAGACTATTTTTGCGCCCTCTTCGAATCACGCCCGGCGCAGGACGTTGCGCAGTTTTTGTACAGCGCGCCAGGCGCGGCTGTTTTGCATGGCTCGCAGTTCGGCTTCGGCTTGTTCGGCGCGTTGCAGGGCGGTTTCCAGTGCCGGGTTTACCGGGTGGGCGAGGTTGTGGCCTTTGCACAGCTGGAAGTTGTCGAGGTTGCACGGTGGCAGGTCGAACGCGGGTTTGAGGTTGATGTGTTCGTTGGCGAGGAAGAAGCTGTTGAGGCCGTCGAACAGGACGTTGGTGTAGCCGGCGTCGGTCACCAGGTGTTCCCAGGTGTGGTCGCGCTCCCATGGGGTTTCGATGAGGATGATCCATGGGCGGAATCGACTGAAGTCCATGCCGCGCAGGACGGTTTCTTCGTGGCCTTCGACGTCGATTTTCAGGAAGTGGATCGGCCGCTCGGCGGCGTGTTCTTCGCAGATCGAAGTCAGTGTGCGTGCGTTGACGGTGAGGCTTTGCACGTTCATGCCGAGGTTTTTGCGCTCTTGCGCAACGACCGGGTCAGCGGTGGACAGGCCAGTGTCGGGAATACCGAAAAAGGTCAGTTCGCCCGGCTGGTCGCTGGCCACGCATTGCAGCGTGGTGTCGCGGGGGCGATGCTGGCGGAGTGCGTCGTAGTAGTTCTGCATCGGTTCGACATTGATGCCCTGCCAGCCACGATCGTAAAAGGCCTTGGTGACCGAGTCGTGGATCGGGTCATTGGCGCCGACGTCGATATAAAAACCGTTTTCAAAATATTGCAGGGCGCGCCAAAGGCGAACGTCCTCGAAATTCTGTGCGTAAGAAATGAACGTCACGGTCGCTTCCTGTCGGTCAGATTTTTTCTTGTTCGGGCGTGCGCTACCTGCACGGCGTAGGTCTGTATAACAAGGGCGGTGGGCAGGCGCAATTGCCGGTTGCCGGCGTCCGCGATTCGGCGGTTATGTCCTTTTATTCGAAGGCTTATGCACAACAGGCTTTGTAGAGAACGCGCTTAGGCAGGTTTTTGTGAGCGGGTTCTCATTTGAGTTGCAAATCCCTGTTTTGCCGGTTTTTTCTTTTCGTGAACAAAAAATGACCAAGGCTGTTAATGGCCTGAAACAGCCGTGGATATTGGATCCACGACAATTCCATCAACAGAGTTATCCACAGGCTGTGAAGGATTAATCGCGTTCTGCCAGCAACAGGAAATTGCGCGGTGTGAGCGGCGCCTCGCAGAAGGTGCCGAGACGTACGACGTATCCTTGTTCGGTGAGGAAAAGTGCCCGATCCAGATTCAGCCAAAGCTCCAGCGGCCGTCGGAACAGTCCGCGCAGCAATTCCAGGTTGCGAACTTCGGCCAATCGCTGCCAACCAGCGGCTTCCAGTGCTACCCAATCTGGCGCGCCAACTGTGGATAACTCTTTCAACGCTGCCAGATCGCGGCAGTAATCGGCGAACGGTTTGTCCAGCCAGGCGCTCGGCAGGGACGGCGTCGGCAAGTATTCGTCGACGCCACGCACTTGCCGTTGCAATAGATCAAAGGCCAGTCGGCGGGCCATGGAGGCGTCACGCTGACGTCGGACGCGGGCACCAGCCGTGACGGTTTCGCTCATAGGCAGGGACAGATCTTCCAGCGAGAGCTGCAGGGCTGATCGCGAACCGGCGCAAGATAGCGCCTGATACTCCGTGCGACTGATCCGGTTGTAGCAACACGGTGCGATGGCCAATTGTCGGCAACCAGCCGCCGAAGCCAGTTGCATCAGCCGCACGTGCAAGTCACCGCATGCGTGCAGAGCGACGGGCGTGTGCTCGGCGCTCAGCAACAATGCGGTGTTCGCCGCAAGCACATCCTGCTCGACATGCAGCGCATGCAAATGATGACGCTGACTCAATGCCTGACCGCTGGCGACCAGCGCCGGGTCATATTCCAGGCATGTGAGTTGCTGACCAGCACCGAGCAGACGCCTGCCCAAGTGGCCTTTGCCCGAACACCAATCCAGCCAGTGCTTCGGTTGCGCGGCAAACGACAAGCGACTGGCGAACGCCTCGATCTGCTGCCATTTGCGCCCCGGCACATCGATATTCAGGCGATGTCCGGCGGCTTCCAGCGTATGCGCAGGCAAATCACCCACCGAACCCAGCTCAAGCGACAACGTTGCCAATGAAGCAAACGGCTCCGGCGAATCTATAAGTTCGGCAGGTTGGTTGTGGGCGTTTTCCGCATCTTCCAGCGATCGCCTGCGTAGCCACGAGGCCAGTTCCGGGTAGGACGCTTCCCAAGGCAGTTGCAGATGAGTGAACGGGCGGGGCTTCCACAGCGCCTGATGCGCTGTGAGAAATGTATCCAGTGCCGTGAAACGGGCGAGCAGATCCTCGCCCATCAGCACGTCAGAAGAATCAGCGCCCCTGGCACGCATCGACGCGCAGCCAGCGTTCAAGCAGCTTGAAGCCGCGAACCAGCACGTAGGCCATCACCAGGTAGAACACACCGGCAGCGAAGAAGATCTCCACCGGCAAGTAAGTGCGGGCAATGATCGTGCGCGCCATGCCGGTCAGTTCCAGCAGAGTCACGGTGCTGGCCAGGGCGCTGGCCTTGAGCATCAGGATTACTTCGTTGCTGTAGGCCGGCAGACCGATGCGCGCGGCACGCGGCAGGATGATGTAGAACAGTGCTTTCGGCCGTGACATGCCCAGTGCCCGTGCCGCTTCGATCTCGCCCGGCGGAATCGCCTGGATCGCGCCGCGCAGGATCTCGGCGATGTACGCTGCGGTGTGCAGGGTCATGGTCGCAGTGGCGCACCAGAACGGGTCGCGCAGGTATGGCCACATCGAGCTGTTACGCACCGCATCGAACTGCGCCAGGCCGTAGTAGACCAGGAACAGTTGAACCAGCAACGGCGTGCCACGGAAAAAGAAGATGTAGGCGTAGGGCAAAGCGCGCACGTACCACAGCTTCGAAGAACGGGCGATACCCAGCGGAATTGCCAGCAGCAAACCGGCGATCACGGCGATGGCCACCAGTTCCAGGGTCAGCGTCGCGCCCTGGGCCAGTTTCGGCAGCCATTTGATGATGACTTCCCAATTCATTGAGCGCTCCTCGCGAAGCCGCGTGCGGCGCGTTTTTCCAGCAGATGCATGCCGATCATCGCCAGCACGGTCAGGCACAGGTACATGAGCGCCGCCACCATATAAAAGGTGAATGGCTGCTTGGACACGGTCACGCCGATCTGCGCGTGACGCATGATTTCTTCCAGGCCAATGACCGACACCAGCGCGGTGTCCTTCATCAGGATCATGAAAAGGTTACCCAGGCCGGGCAGGGCGATGCGCCACATCTGCGGCATGATCAATTTGGTGAAGATCCGCCATTTCGACAGGCCCAGGGCCACGCCGGCCTCACGGTGGCCTTTGGGAATGGCGAGGATCGCGCCACGAAACACCTCTGTGGCGTAGGCGCCGAAGCACAGGCCCAGCGCAATGACGCCGGCGGCAAAGGCGCTGAGTTCCAGTTCGGGATTGCCGAGGAACTCACCGAGCGCGCGCATCGCGTTGACCGTACCGAAGTAGATCAACAGCACCCAGAGCAATTCCGGGACACCGCGCACCAGGGTCGAATAGGTTCCGCCAAGCCACTGCAACGGCTTGTACGGGGAAGTCTTGGCCAAGGCGCCGAGCAGACCGAGCACCAGCCCCAGGCACAGGGCCGAGAGTGCCAGTTTGACGGTCATCAGCGCACCGGCGAAGAGCGCCGGGCCGAATCCGTGGAGGTCGATAATCATGGATTTCTTTTCAAATCGCGGCAGGCAAGGCCGGGGATCGGCGCCGCCATGTGACGGTGCCGATCCGGCAGGTCAGGATCAGTAGATGCTGAACGGGAAGTACTTGTCGTTGATCTTCTTGTAGGTACCGTCGGCGACGATTTCCTTCAGTGCAGCGTTCAGCTTCTCGCGGATCGGGTCGCCTTTGCGTACAGCGATACCGATCTTGTCGCTTTCTTCCACCGGGTCGCCTTTGAATTCGTAGGCTTTGCCAGCGTCGCTTTTCAGCCATTCGTAGTTGACGTATTTGTCGGCGAGGATGCCGTCCAGACGACCGGAAGTCAGGTCGAGGTAGGCGTTTTCCTGGGTGTCGTAGAGTTTCACTTCGACGCCCGGCATGTTGTCTTCCATGTACGTACCGGCGAGGGTCGCGCGTTGGGCACCGATCACTTTGCCTTTCAGGGAGTCCTTGTCGGTCTTGAACTCTTTATCCTTCGGCGCGATGAATTGCAGCTTGTTGGAGTAGTACGGGTCGGTGAAGTCCACCGCTTGCTTGCGCTCGTCGGTGATCGACATCGAGGAAATCAGGAAGTCGAACTTCTTGGCGTTCAGGGCCGGGATGATGCCGTCCCAGTCCGAGGTGACTACGGAGCATTCAACTTTCATCTTGGCGCACAGGGCGTCGCCGATGTCTTTATCGAAGCCGACGACGTTGCCGCTGGCGTCTTTGTTGTTGAACGGCGGGTAAGCCGCTTCGATGCCCATCTTCAGGGTCTCGGCCATGGCACCGGCGCTGAACGCGAGAGTGACGGCGGCGGCCAGGAAGACCTTTTTGTAGTTCTGCATGCGGGTAGCTCCGTTAGCGGTTGCTGGACATGAATTGTTTGCAGCGCGCCGAAAGCGGGTTCTCGAACACCTGCTGTGGCGATCCTTGCTCTTCGACCAGGCCCTGGTGGAGGAACACCACTTCGCTGGAGACCTGACGGGCGAATCCCATTTCATGGGTCACGAGCAGCATGGTGCGGCCTTCTTCGGCCAGTGCGCGGATGACATTAAGTACTTCCTGGACCATTTCCGGGTCAAGGGCGGAGGTGGGTTCGTCGAACAGGATCACCTTTGGCTGCATCGCCAGTGTGCGGGCAATCGCCGCGCGCTGTTGCTGGCCGCCGGACAGTTGCGCCGGGTAGGCGTGGCGCTTGTCGGCGATGCCGACCTTGGCCAGCAGCGCTTCGGCGACTTCGATGGCTTCGGCCTTGCTCTGGCCGAGCACGCGGCGCGGGGCTTCGATGATGTTGTCGAGCACGCTCATGTGCGGCCATAGATTAAAGTTTTGAAATACAAAACCAATCTCGGAGCGCAGGCGATTGATCTGTTTGCCGTCGGCGGCAACCAGTTCGCCATTCTTGGCGGCCTTGAGCTTGAGTTCTTCGCCAGCGACCAGGATCTGGCCCTGGTGCGGGTTTTCCAACAGGTTGATGCAACGCAGGAACGTGGACTTGCCGGAACCGGAGGAACCGAGGATCGAGATCACATCGCCGTCGCGGGCGGTCAGCGAGATGCCTTTGAGCACCTCAAGCTGTCCGTAGCGTTTGTGCAAGTTGCGGATTTCAAGCGCGGGCGTGGCCTCAGCCATGTGCGTTCCTCATATATGTTGCGCTCCTGCTGTTGGTTGGCCTTCCTGGCGAGGCGGCCAAGCTAGCATAGCGTTTCAATGGCAGCCAACAGCGCTACGAGCGGTAAACGGATGGCGTGTGGCAGGTTGTCGCATCGGCGCAGCAGACTGTCGCCCCATCAACAACCGAACGGGTGTTTGAACGTGGATTCCCGTGGGTGTCGCGTAAAAAAAGGCGCGATGTTGCCACCTTTGGCGGGGTGTTGGAAGCGCTAACCGGCCGAACGTTCCTCATTCGCCCTTTTATTGTGCATCCCGTACTTTTTCAGTGTGTTTCTGGTGCGCTGATTCGTTTGAAAAGTGGGTCGCAGGGTAACGCTTTGGCGAAAGGCCATTATTCTCAATGACTTGCGATGACTGTCCGGTCGCGCTGAAAACCGCAGGCCAGAAGACTTTGAAACATTTTGGCGCAATTATTGCGTGCAGAATTCGGAACGCCCCGTTGGATTCTTTTTACGAGAAGGAACGCCAGACGGGCCGGACGCCATCGCTTTCCTCGCAAAGGTAGTTTCAATGAGCAGTACCCAAAGCTCCAATGGCCTCGAACAGGGGCTCAAACCGCGTCATGTGACCATGCTGTCGATCGCCGGGGTGATCGGTGCAGGTCTGTTCGTAGGCTCCGGCCATGCCATCGCCGCCGCCGGTCCCGCTGTTCTGCTGGCTTACGCCGCTGCTGGCGCGCTGGTTGTGCTGGTCATGCGCATGCTTGGCGAGATGGCTGTCGCCTCGCCTGACACTGGCTCGTTCTCGACTTACGCCGACCGTGCCATCGGTCATTGGGCCGGTTTCACCATCGGCTGGCTGTACTGGTGGTTCTGGGTTCTGGTGATTCCGCTGGAGGCCAACGCCGCCGCAACCATCCTGCACGCCTGGTTTCCGAGTGTGGAAATCTGGGCATTCGCGCTGATCATCACCATGCTGCTGACCGTGACCAACCTGTTCAGCGTGAAAAACTACGGTGAGTTCGAATTCTGGTTCGCCCTGCTCAAAGTCGTGGCGATCATTGGTTTCATCATTCTCGGCGTCGCGGCCATTTTCGGCTTCCTGCCGAACAGCCAGGTCAGCGGCGTTTCGCACATCTTCGACACCCAGGGCTTCCTGCCGAACGGCATGGGCGCGGTGCTGGGCGCGATCCTGACCACCATGTTCTCCTTCATGGGTACTGAGATCGTGACCATTGCGGCCGCGGAATCGAAGAACCCTGGCAAGCAGATTTCCAAGGCCACCAACTCGGTGATCTGGCGGATCGGCCTGTTCTACCTCGTATCGATCTTCATCGTTGTGGCTCTGGTGCCATGGAACGATCCTGCGCTGGCCAGCCTCGGTTCCTACCAGACCGTGCTTGAGCGCATGGGCATCCCGAATGCCAAGATGATCGTCGACATCGTGGTACTGGTCGCTGTGACCAGCTGCCTGAACTCGGCGCTGTACACCTCTTCGCGCATGCTGTTCTCCCTCGGCAAACGTGGCGATGCTCCAGCCATGTCGACCCGCACCAACAAGAGCGGCACCCCCTACTGGGCGGTGATGCTGTCCACCGGCGCGGCGTTCCTGTGCACCTTCGCCAACTACGTGGCCCCGGCTGCGGTGTTCGAGTTCCTGCTGGCCAGCTCCGGCGCCATCGCACTGCTGGTGTACCTGGTGATCGCGATTTCGCAACTGCGCATGCGTAAACAACGCGTGGCTCGCGGCGAGAAAATCGTCTTCAGCATGTGGCTGTTCCCGGGCCTGACCTACGCGGTGATCGTATTCATCGTGGCGGCCCTGACCATCATGCTGTTCCAGGAAGCCCACCGCGTGGAAATCCTCGCGACCGGCCTGCTGAGCCTGGTGGTTGTCGCGACCGGCCTGCTCGTGGCGCGTCGTCGCAAGGCAGAAAACCGTGGTGCGGTGGTGTTGAACTGATCCGTATCGCGTCATGCAAAACGGCCGCTGTCAGCGATGACAAGCGGCCGTTTTTGTTTGCGGGCGAGGTTTATTCGCTCTTTTCTTCCTGCGCTTCGAGCGACTGGCCGTAGGTGTCCAGTGCCTTCCCGAAATCGGTGATGAACTGCGGCTCGCTCAACCAGGCCTGGGCGGTCTCGCGATCCATTCCGTCGGCCCACATGCGGTAGTCGATCAGCATGTCGGCGGCCAGGTGAGTGGCGGCCATGCCTTCGTCGTCAGCATTTTCCATGTCCAGCAGTTCAGGATGGTCGACGATGATGAACGCCAGCTCCCGTAGCAGGGTCAGCAGCATTTCGTCGCGGCTGACGGCTTCGGCGTCGCGCATTTTGCTGAACATCGCCAGGGTGTATTCCGGGATCGGCTCCGCCAGGTGACCGTGGTCATCGTCCAGGGCCAGAGGTTTGCGGCCGACCATGCGGATCTGCTTGGCTTTGGCCTTGGCGCGTTTGGCGCGTTTCTGCTGCTTGTTCAGGGATGCCATGGGAACTCAGTTTTTCTGTTGGGTTTGTGCGGCGATCGCGTCGGACGCGGCCACATAGTCTTTCTGGAATTCAGGCGACTCGATCCAGGCCAGGGCGCCGGCTTCGTCGGTTTCGGTGGACCACTGGCGGTACTCGATCAGGGCGGCGAGGATGAAATCCATCGCGCCTTCTTCGCCTTCCTGCTCGTACACCAGCTCCAGCAACGGGTCCTCGAGGAATGCGGTGCACATGGCCTGCTGGCTGATCTTCTCGGCGTCGATCATTTTCTTGAACAGTTCGGTCAGGTCCACCGATTCGAAATCGATGCGGTCGTCGTTCGGGTCCAGCTCGACCGGTGCTTCGGCACGCTTGGTGCGGTTCTGCCTGGCTTTGGTCTTGGCTCGGGCGGCGCGTTTTTGCTGCTTGTTGGCGGAAGCCATGGTGTGTGTTCCGTGGTGCGTTAAAGGGCTTGGCTGCGTGGGATTTTGCGCCCCGGGGTGTCGGAGGCCAGTTCGCCGGTCTGCAGCCAGGTCAGAGCGATGGGCCATAGTGTGGCTTGGTATGCGCTGCGAAAAAAGGCGAAATGTCCGACTTGCTGTTCACCGATGTCCTGCGGCTCGATTCGCAGGTGGGTCCTTTGCGCGTTGTGAAAGTAAGCGAGCAGGCGTTCGATGGCGGCAATCGTGCCGTAGGGATCGTCGCTGATGCTGATTGCCAGGGCTTTGGCCCGGACGTTGGCGAAGGGCAAGTCGGTCATCGTTCTGCCGCTCGGGCGCCGCTCATAACGTGCGTCCGGCGTGCTCCAGTCGCGCACCACGCCGGCGGGGGTGTCTTCCAGCCAGCCAAGCCGTTTGCCCGGAAAGTAGCCACAGAACAGCGTGACCAGCGGCATCAGCAGGTGCCATTTGCCGAACATCCGCCAGCGGTGCTCGGGCGCGTAATCGCGCCAGTAAGCGAATTGCGCGCCGACCGTCACCAGTCGCCGGATTATCTTCCCGGACGCCCCCAGGCCTGCTGCGCAGCCACCGAAGCTGTGCCCGACCACATCGATCGGCTGCCCGGGGAACTCCCGCTGCGCGCGTTTGAGCATCGCCTCGAAATCCAGCGCGCCCCAATCCGTCCATGAAGCCTGCAAATGCCTCATCGATTTCGGTCGTGATTCACCAATGCCCCGGTAGTCGTAAATGATCACGTCGAAGCCGTTGGCGAAAAGGTACGCCGCGAAGCGCGAATAGTGACGGCAGCGCACGGACGTGGCGGCGTTGATGATTACCACTGGGCGTTGTGGGTCTGGTGAGGCGTGACGCCAGGTGAAACCGCCGAGCAGATAACCGTCGGCGGCAGGTTCCCGAAAGGGGGCGTCCTGAACATCGCTTGCGAGTGTGGTTCTGTTCCGGGCAGCTTCCAGTGCGTGCGTGTCTTGAAAACCCATGGCTCTCGACCTTCGCGGAGTAGCTGCCAACGATAGTCCCAGCTGGCTCGGTGAACAATCCGTCGGCGATCAATCAGCCGTCTGATCGCTCAAGCGCTCTTCCAGCAGCGTGTGTTCCCGATTCAACTCCGCTCTTAACTCCTCTTCGCTCGGCAGCACCAGTTTGTAGCTGCTGGCGAACAGTTGTTCATTACCCTTGAGGATCGTGTAGCGCGCCACCGATTCATTTTGTTGGGCACAGAGAATGATCCCCACCGTTGGCCCGTCGCCCTCGCTACGTTTGAGGTCGTCGTACATGCGGATGTACATGTCCATCTGGCCTACGTCCCGAGCACTGAGTTTGCCGCGCTTCAGATCGAGGATGACGAAGCATTTGAGCAGGTAGTTGTAGAACACCAGGTCAATGTAAAAATCATCGTCGCCAGCGCTGATGCGTTGCTGGCGACCGACAAAAGCGAAGCCTTTGCCCAGCTCAAGGAGAAATCCCTGGAGCTGGTCGATCAAGGCTTGCTCCAGTTCGGATTCCTGAAGCTTGCCCGGTGATGGCAGGCCGAGAAATTCCAGCAGGACCGGGTCGCGGATGAATTCCCGGGGATTGCTTTTCATCGCGGCAATGTTGGTTGCGGCCTCTGCATAGACGTCGGTTTTGTCCCGACTCATCAACAGACGTTCGTAGTAGAGGGTGTTGATCTGGCGATCGAGGGCACGGCTTGACCAGTTTTGCGCAGCGGCTTCGTTCATGTACCACTGCCGGGCGGGTTCGCTTTCGACCTGCAATATCCTGCGGTAATGGGTCCAGCTCAATTCGAGACGCAGTGCGTCTCGAATTGGAAAGAGCTGATAAAACTGCCGCATTTTTCGAAGATTGGTAACGTCGAAGCCTTTCCCAAAGTCTGCAGTCAGCTCCTTCGCCAGCGTAGCCAGAAGCTGTTTTCCGTACCCCGCACGCCGGGCTCCCTGTTGCTCGAACTCGACAATGTGTCGCCCGATCTGCCAGCAGGTCTGGACTTGAATTGTGTCGACCGTTCGCAGCACTTTCTGCCTGGCCTCGCGTATCAGGTCGCCCAGATCGCCCAGCAGCGACTCAAGTTTTGAATCTTGTGGTTCAGCCGTTTCCAGTTGGCTCATCAGGTCTTCCGGCTCGGGGTGAACAGAAGCAAGAGCATGCCAATTGTTCAGGGCCTGGGGATGCCGGCCGTGTCTGATGCCACTGAAGGAAGAGTGGGCGGGTTTTGCGAGATCAGGCTGACGGAGTCCGCGAACGAGGAGTACGGCGTGTAGTCCTTTTCGTATCAACCGCAACTCCCAATCGTTCTAAAACCCACCCCGCAAGACAAAATCTAAAAAGAGGTAACGATTGGGTTCCGCGAGAGCCCGGGAGTCGTCCTCATGAAACGTGTTCTTTCATTCGTGCTGCCCGTTGCCGCTGCTGCGGTGCTGCTGTTTCCGGCCATGGCGCAGGCTGCGAGTCTGGAGCCGATCGACAGCTCCGCTGTGCAGGCTCAGCAGCAAGAACAAAACGGCGTTCGCTATCTGGCTGGCGGGATTGGCGAAGATGAGTCGAAAGCCATTCAGCAATCCGCGGGCTACAACCTGCACATGACGTTCGCCGTCGGCATGCAAAACCAATACACCGCCGATGTCGACGTGATGATCCAGAAAGCTCCGGGTCAGACCGTGCTGACGCTGAATCAGACCGGGCCATTGGTCTACGTGCAGTTGCCGCCCGGCAAATACACGGTCGTGGCGACCCGCAACGGTGAAACACGCCGGGATGCGGCCGAAATAGGCGGCGGTGCTGCGCGCAATCTGGTTTTTCACTGGAATGACAACAGCTAGTAGCGTTACCGGTCGCGCCGGGATGGCGTGACCGTTGCCGTGCGGCCCAGCCAGATCAATACCCATGCTGCGCCCGACAGGAAGAGGGCGAGGAGGCAATGCGTGGCGATGGCAAACCAGAAGTTGGCGGGTTGTGTGGTCAACGAATACACGGCGAAGTGTTTGCCGCGAGCCAGGTTGCCGATGCGTCCCTGAATCAAACCGTCCACGGTTTCATAGGCGATCAGGCCGGTACACAGCATGAACATCAGGCCGAGAGCGATCATCAGCCAGTCGGTGCGTTTTATCGGTGGAGCGGGATGGGGGAGGGGAACGCGGGTTCTTTTCTGGTTCATCGCGCGGATGACCCTCTTGCGTAAGGGTTGAGCAACGTATCGCGATTTCCGGTCTGCAAGAAGGGCGGAATCGGGTCACCGTCAAATCGCAGGCATAAAAAAACCCTGAATCTTGCGATTCAGGGTTTTCGGTATTTGGTGCCCAGAGACGGAATCGAACCGCCGACACGGGGATTTTCAATCCCCTGCTCTACCGACTGAGCTATCTGGGCAACGGGGCGCATTAAAAGGGTTTTTCGGATTTGCGTCAACGACTTTTTTAAAATTTCTTAAATTAATTCCGTCGCTTACGAAATCCGGGGGTTATTCGGCTGGCGGAACGTAGCCTTCGGCCTGAGCGTATTCCTCGCCGGAGAAGTACTTGTCCATTTCGCCCTGAAGAAATTTGCGGTCTTCGGCGTTCATCATGTTCAGGCGTTTTTCGTTGATCAGCAGGGTCTGGTGTTTCTGCCAGTCGGCCCAGGCCTTGGCCGAGACGTGTTCGAAAATGTCCTGGCCCTTGGCGCCCGGGTACGGTGGGCGCTCCAGACCTTCGAGTTGTTCTTTGTATTTGCGGCACATTACGGTGCGGGTCATGTCGACTCTCCTGCATTCAAGACGGCGGCCGCGCGTTCGAGCAAGGTCTTGACCGGGGCGGCGAGGCCCAGGCGCGGCGGGGTGGCGAGGTTATACCAGAGCCAGTCGGCCTCGGCCACGTGACCGCCGACCTCCTGCACCTGAACCAGCCAGGGTTCGATGGACAGCTGGAAGTGGCTGAATGTGTGGACAAGGCTCGGCAGCGCCTGCTGCTCGCCCAGTTCCAGCGAGTGCTGCGCGGCGAGGTGTTGCAGGTCGTCGAGGTCATCGAGCTCCGGCAGGCTCCACAAACCGCCCCACAATCCGCTGGACGGTCGACGATAAAGCAGAATTGCGCCGTTCTCGTTGGCCAACAGCGGCATCAGCGTGCGTTTCTGCGGGATGGCCTTGCGCGGCTTGGGGATCGGGTAACGCGTCTCCAGGCCGAGCAGGTGCGCTTCACAGCCCTTTTTCAGCGGACACAGCAGGCAGCTCGGTTTACTACGGGTGCACAGCGTGGCGCCCAGGTCCATCATCGCCTGGGTGTAGGCGTTGACCCGATCCTGCGGCGTGAAGCGCTCGGCGTTGGCCCACAGCTGTTTCGCGACCTTAGGCTCGCCGGGGTAGCCTTCTTGCGCGGTAAAGCGCGCCAGCACCCGTTTGACGTTGCCGTCGAGAATCGGCGCACGCAGGCCCATGCTGATGCTGGCGATCGCGCCGGCCGTGGACAGGCCAATGCCCGGCAGTTCGGTGAGCTTCTCGACATCCCGGGGAAACTCGCCGCCGTACTGGCTGACGACGATCTTCGCGGTCTTCTGCAGATTGCGCGCGCGGGTGTAGTAACCCAGGCCCGTCCACAAGTGCAGCACTTCATCCTCCGGCGCTTCGGCCAGGGCTTCGACCGTCGGCAGCGCGGCCATGAAGCGGTCGAAGTAATTGAGCACGGTGCTGACCTGGGTCTGCTGCAACATGATCTCGGACACCCACACCCGGTACGGGTTGATGTTCTGTTGCCAGGGCAAATCATGGCGGCCGTGGCGGTCGAACCATTCCAGCACCGCCGTGGAAAACTGCTCCGCTCTCATCGCTTGAACAGCCCCTTCAATGCGTTTTTCAGTTCCGGGCTGACTTTGTCGCCCAGTTTCTCGTCGATTTTTTCGCTGAGCTTGTCGCCGGCCATTTTGGTCGCGACCTGGCCCAGGCGCTCGTTGTCCACGCGGCAGGCCTTGGCGCCCAGTTCCAGCGGGCCACGGCAGCGCAGCGGCCATTCGATGCCGACGAACTTCTCGCCGACCTGGCAGGCCGGATCCGGCATGGCACTGGTATCGCCTTCGACGATGATGCCGACGCGGTAATCCATGCCCAGCACCTTGAGGTCGATATCGCCGTCACCGTTGACGCTCATGCCGGGGATGCGCACTTTCAAGTCCGGGTTGCTGGCCACGCCGTTGCGGAAGGTGAGGTTGCCCTTGAGTTCCTGGAACGGCGTGTCCTTGCCGCGCGGCTCACCGCTCAGGGATTTGCGGTTGAGCGTGGCGATGCCCTTGCACAGTTGCTGCTCAAGGTTGGCGTTGAGCAATACGCCATTGTTGATCACAAAACTGGCGTTGCCGTTGAGGGTGTCGATCAGCGCCTGCTGGCTGTTGCCGCTGCCGGTGACGGTACTGGTGAGATTGACCAGACCTTTGACCGGCGGATTCTTGCCCTGGCTTTCGAGGATTTTCTCCACCGGCACCCGGTTGATCCGGGTTTGCAGGTTCAGCACCGGCGCTGTCTGGCGCACATCCAGCGTGCCCTTGGCTTCGAAGTCGCCGTTGTACAGCTCGCCGCGCAGATTTTCCAGGGTCAGCAGGCCGCCCTGGCCGGTGGCTTTCAGTGCGGCGTTCTGGATCGGCAGCTTGTCGAGGGTCAACTGGCCGAAGGTCAGGTCGGCGTTTACGTCGAGTTTGCTCAGGCGCTCAACCGGGAACAGGCGCTCGGTGCTCCAGGCGCTTTTGCTCGGTTTTTCCGGCAGCGGTGTGCTGCCGGCACCGGCCATCGCATCGGCCTCGGTGTTGGCAACTTCGGCCTGGCGGACCTGGGTGGCGTTGTTGGCTTTCTCCGATTTCGGCGGCAGGTAGCGGTCGACATTGAAGGTGTCGGCCTTGAGGATCGCCCGCAGCGATTGCTTGGCGAAATCTTCGACGGCGATGCGGCCGCTGAAGCTGCTGTCGTCGAGTTTCAGGTTGATGTTGTCCAGCGAAACGCTGGTCGGCGTGGCGGCGACACGGCTGACCAGTTCAACCTTGCTCAGGCTGCCTTCTGCCATGGCTGGCAAGGTCTGACCGATGCTGTCGACGAATTTCGCCAGGTCGAACTGGGCAATGGAAATCCCGCCGGTGATCTGTGGCGTCTTGTCCAGGTCGTTGGCTTTCAGCTCGCCCAAGGCACGCAGTTGATTGACCGACAGCTTGATGCCGGTCCATTCGGCGACGTTGGCGGCCTTGTCCAGCAATAACTGGCCTTGGGCGGCGAAGGTCACGGTTTTGCCTTGCAGCGGATCGCCGGCGACTTCGCCGGAAAGCTTCAGGTCTTCGAACTTGTAGCGTTGCAGGGCGCGCTCGAAGCGCAGCTCGCCGTTAAGCTCGGTGCGCACCCGCAGCACTGGCTGATTGGTGCCGAGAAATGCGGTGGCCTTGACCGGGATGTTGGTCGAATCGTGGACCGCACCGGTGCTCAGCTGAATGCTTTCGGCGCTGAATTGCTTGCCGGTCAGCTCGTCGTTGTATTCCACGCGGGCGTTGTTGACGGTCAGGCTGTCGATGTCGAGGCGGATCGGCTGGGCCGGTTTTTCCGGTTGCGGGGTGGTCTCGGGTGCGGTTTCGGCGGTGGTGGTCGGTGCCGGTGTGCTGCCGGCCTTGGGCGGCACCTTGCCGATGTCTTCCCAGTTGCCGTGACCATTCTTGTCGCGATTCAGGCGCAGGTTCAGGCCTTCGACGCGCACATCGCTCATCTGGACTTCGCGGCGCAGCAGCGGCAACACGCGCACGGACAGGCCGAGCATCTGCAGGTCGGCAAACGGTTCGGCAGGCTTGGCCAGAGTCGCGACGCTGGCCTCGTGCAGTTCCAGGCCGAGCCACGGGAACAGGCTCCAGCCGATGTCGCCATTGAGCGTCAGCTCGATGTGGGCCTTGTCGCGGGCAATCTGGCGGATCTCGTCTTTGTAGTCGTTGGGATCAAACAGGTGGGTCAGGGCGAAGCCCGCCGCCACAATGATCAGCAACAGCCCGAGAAGTACCAGACCCAGGATTTTGCCGAACGCTTTCATGGGCGAGTCCTTGTAAGTAGTCGAATTCGTGATTTAGCCGGGGAGTATAGCGCTGCATCAACCCTCGCTGTTGCGGTGCCCCGTCAGCCCGCTGAACCGTGATGTACAGCGCTTCGACAACGATCGGCATCGGGGTTCCCCGGCGTCAGGAGATCAGATGACCCAAAAAAGGTGATGTCAGTTTGGTTTTTCTGTCACGTGCAAATGGTAACCTTCGCCCGTTCGTCCGCCCATCTGCGACTTAACGTCGCGCTTTCAAGGAGCTTCACCCGCAAAAAAACGGTCATGCCTGCGTGCATAAAGGCCGGGGGTGAGCAGTGGCTGGCGAACCATACTAATAATTGGGGGATACATAATGAGCACGACCATTACGGCGGACGGCTTCAAAGCCGATCAGCCCGGGTTCCTGTCCAAGGAACGCATCATCGCCAAGCCCGGTTTCAACCGTTGGCTGGTTCCGCCGGCCGCTCTGGCCATTCACCTGTGCATCGGCATGGCCTACGGCTTCTCGGTGTTCTGGTTGCCGCTGTCCAAGGCGCTGGGCGTGACCGCTCCGGTGGCTTGCGCACCGGACATGAGCTTCATTGCACAAGTCTTCTCGTCGCAATGCGACTGGCCGATCTCCATGCTCGGCTGGATCTATACCCTGTTCTTCATCTTCCTCGGCTGCTCGGCAGCGATCTGGGGTGGCTGGCTCGAACACGCAGGCCCGCGCAAGGCTGGCGTTGTATCGGCTCTGTGCTGGTGCGGCGGTCTGCTGATTTCTGCGCTGGGGATCTATACCCACCAGATCTGGCTGATGTGGATCGGCTCCGGCGTGATCGGCGGTATCGGTCTGGGCCTGGGCTACATCTCACCGGTCTCGACCCTGATCAAGTGGTTCCCGGACAAGCGCGGCATGGCGACCGGCATGGCGATCATGGGTTTCGGTGGCGGCGCGATGGTTGGTGCTCCACTGGCAACCGCATTGATGAGCCACTTCGCTTCGCCGACTGGCGTGGGCGTATGGCAGAGCTTCGTGGCCATGGCTGCGATCTACTTCGTGTTCATGATCGGAGGCGCTCTGGCCTACCGCGTTCCGCCAACCGGCTGGAAGCCTGAAGGCTGGACCGCGCCGGCGAAAAAAGCATCGAACGCGATGATCACCCACCGTCACGTTCACGTGAACGTGGCCTGGAAGACCCCGCAATTCCGTCTGGTGTGGCTGGTGCTGTGCCTGAACGTGTCCGCCGGTATCGGCATCCTCGGCATGGCTTCGCCGCTGTTGCAGGAAGTGTTCGGCGGCAAGCTGCTGGGCAACGACCTGCCGTTCGGTCAGCTGGACGCCGGTCAACTGGCTTCCATCGCTGCCATTGCAGCCGGTTTCACCGGTCTGCTGAGCCTGTTCAACATCGGCGGTCGCTTCTTCTGGGCGTCGTTCTCGGACTACCTGGGCCGCAAGAACACTTACTTCGTGTTCTTCGCACTGGGTTTTGCGCTGTACGCGCTGATCCCGAATCTCGGTCACCTGGGCAACGTTGCGCTGTTCGTGGCGGCGTTCTGCATCATTCTGTCGATGTACGGCGGTGGTTTTGCGACCGTGCCGGCGTATCTGGCCGACCTGTTCGGTACGCAAATGGTCGGTGCGATCCATGGTCGTCTGCTGACTGCCTGGGCCGCCGCCGGCGTGCTGGGTCCGGTGCTGGTGAACTACCTGCGTGAGTATCAGCTGAGCATCGGCGTTGAACGCGCCGCCGCTTACGACATCACCCTGTACATCCTCGCCGGCCTGCTGGTGCTGGGCTTCCTGTGCAACCTGCTGGTGCGCCCGGTGGCCGACAAGTACTTCATGACCGACGCCGAACTGGCTGCCGAGCAGGCGCTGGGCCACGACAAGGGTGCTGACGCCAGCACCGTGCTGGAGTGGAAAGCCGCGCCGGGCAGCAAGCCACTGGCGATCGCTGCGTGGCTGGTGGTGGGGATTCCGTTGGCGTGGGGTGTGTGGGTGACCCTGCAGAAGACGGCGGTTCTGTTCCACTAAGACGCTGAAATTGCCGGCCTGATATCTCAGGCCGGCACCAACACCTGTGGGAGCGAGCTTGCTCGCGAAGAGGGTAGATCAGTCGACATCGTTGTCGGCTGACCCACCGATTTCGCGAGCAAGCTCGCTCCCACATTTGTTTTCAGGCTGCCTGTAATGGCTTGTATGGACATGTCTACCCGCGACGGCCGGGGGTTCTATCCGTCAGTCATTGCACCTCTCGTGTTTCTGTTTCGGCCCCGCGCCCCTATAATGGCTGCCTTTTTCGCCCAATGATTTTGCGGAGCTGGTGATGGCCGAACGTAAGGCGTCTGTCGAGCGCGACACTCTGGAAACCCAGATCAAAGCCTCGATCAACCTTGATGGCACCGGAAAGGCCCGATTCGATATCGGTGTTCCTTTTCTTGAGCACATGCTGGACCAGATCGCCCGTCACGGGTTGATCGACCTGGATATCCAATGCAAGGGCGATCTGCATATCGACGACCACCACACGGTGGAAGACGTCGGTATCACCCTCGGCCAGGCCTTCGCGCAAGCCATTGGCGACAAGAAAGGCATCCGTCGCTACGGCCACGCCTACGTGCCGCTCGATGAAGCGCTGTCGCGCGTGGTGATCGACTTCTCTGGCCGCCCGGGCCTGCAGATGCACGTGCCGTACACCCGCGCCACCGTCGGCGGCTTCGACGTCGACCTGTTCCAGGAATTCTTCCAGGGCTTCGTCAACCACGCGTTGGTCAGCCTGCACATCGACAACCTGCGCGGCACCAACACCCACCACCAGATCGAAACCGTGTTCAAGGCTTTCGGCCGCGCGCTGCGCATGGCCGTCGAGCTGGACGAGCGCATGGCCGGCCAGATGCCTTCGACCAAAGGCGTCCTGTAATGCAGACCGTTGCAGTTATCGATTACGGCATGGGCAACCTGCACTCGGTGGCCAAGGCCCTCGAGCACGTCGGTGCCGGCAAGGTGCTGATCACCAGCGACGCGGCAGTTATCCGCGAAGCCGACCGGGTGGTTTTCCCCGGCGTCGGCGCGATTCGCGATTGCATGGCGGAGATCCGTCGCCTCGGTTTCGACTCGCTGGTGCGTGAAGTCAGCCAGGATCGTCCCTTCCTCGGCATTTGCGTCGGCATGCAAGCCTTGCTCGACAGCAGCGAAGAGAACGACGGCGTCGACTGCATCGGCCTGTTCCCGGGCGCGGTGAAGTTCTTCGGCAAAGACCTGCATGAAGACGGCGAACACCTGAAAGTCCCGCACATGGGCTGGAACGAAGTGAAGCAGGCGGTGGATCACCCGCTGTGGCACAACATTCCGAACCTGGCGCGCTTCTACTTCGTGCACAGCTACTACATCGCCGCCGGTAACCCGCGGCAGGTGGTCGGCAGCGGTCATTACGGTGTCGATTTCGCTGCGGCGCTGGCCGAAGGTTCGCGTTTCGCCGTGCAGTTCCACCCGGAGAAGAGCCATACCCATGGCCTGCAATTGCTGCAGAACTTCGCCGCGTGGGACGGTCGCTGGTAAATGGCCGTCAAGAAATCCAGGCCGCCGATCCTGACCCTCACGCCTGAGCAGGAGAGTGAGGCCAACCGCAAGATTCAGCGGTTCATGGAGGATCGTTTCGAACTGGACCTGGGTTCGTTCGAGGCGGCGGAAATTCTTGAGCTGTTTACCCGCGAAATTGCTCCGCACTATTACAACAGGGCGATTTTCGATGTGCAGACCCACCTCAAGGAGCGGTTTGAAAGCATTGAAAGCGACCTGTGGGCGCTCGAGAAAAACTGATTTCCGAGCCAAGCTGAACATTCAAATTTGAAGGTTTGCCAGATGCTGATTATTCCCGCTATCGATCTCAAAGACGGTGCCTGCGTACGTCTGCGCCAGGGCCGCATGGAAGATTCCACAGTGTTCTCCGATGACCCGGTGAGCATGGCTGCCAAGTGGGTGGAGGGCGGTTGCCGCCGTCTGCATCTGGTCGATCTGAACGGCGCTTTCGAAGGGCAGCCGGTCAACGGCGAAGTCGTCACCGCAATCGCCAAGCGCTACCCGACCCTGCCGATCCAGATCGGCGGCGGCATCCGTTCGCTGGAAACCATCGAGCACTACGTCAAGGCGGGCGTCAGCTACGTGATCATCGGCACCAAAGCGGTGAAGGATCCGGCGTTCGTCGCTGAAGCCTGCCGCGCGTTCCCGGGCAAGATCATCGTTGGTCTGGACGCCAAGGACGGTTTTGTCGCCACCGATGGCTGGGCTGAAATCAGCACCGTGCAGGTCATCGACCTGGCCAAGCAGTTCGAAGCCGACGGCGTGTCCTCGATCGTTTATACCGACATCGCCAAAGACGGCATGATGCAGGGCTGCAACGTTCCGTTCACCGCTGCACTGGCGGCTGCCACCAGGATCCCGGTGATCGCTTCCGGCGGCATTCACAACCTGGGTGACATCAAGTCGCTGCTCGACGCCAGGGCGCCGGGCATCATCGGCGCCATCACCGGCCGGGCGATCTACGAAGGCACTCTCGACGTCGCCCAAGCGCAAGCTTTCTGCGACTCGTACCAAGGCTGAGGACTGACCATGGCGCTGGCCAAACGCATCATCCCTTGCCTGGACGTGGATAACGGTCGGGTCGTCAAAGGTGTGAAATTCGAGAACATCCGTGACGCCGGCGATCCGGTGGAAATCGCCCGTCGCTACGACGAGCAGGGTGCCGACGAGATTACCTTTCTCGACATCACCGCCAGCGTCGATGGCCGTGACACAACACTGCACACCGTCGAGCGTATGGCCAGCCAGGTGTTCATTCCGCTGACCGTCGGCGGTGGCGTGCGTACCGTGCAGGACATCCGCAACCTGCTCAACGCCGGTGCGGACAAGGTCTCGATCAACACCGCTGCCGTGTTCAACCCGGAATTTGTCGGCGAAGCGGCGCAGCATTTCGGCTCGCAATGCATCGTCGTTGCCATTGACGCGAAGAAGGTTTCGGGCCCGGGCGAAACCCCGCGCTGGGAGATCTTCACCCACGGCGGCCGCAAACCGACCGGCCTCGACGCGGTCGAGTGGGCGAAGAAAATGGAAGGCCTGGGTGCCGGTGAAATCCTCCTGACCAGCATGGATCAGGACGGCATGAAAAACGGCTTCGACCTCGGCGTGACCCGCGCCATCAGCGATGCGCTGGGTATTCCGGTGATCGCGTCCGGCGGCGTCGGCAACCTGCAGCATCTGGCTGACGGCATTCTTGAAGGCCACGCCAGCGCGGTACTGGCGGCAAGTATTTTCCACTTCGGCGAATACACCGTTCAGGAAGCCAAAGCCTACATGGCTCATCGCGGTATCGTAATGCGTTAAACATCCATACAGGCCAGTGGACAGCATGGCGTACCCAAGGCACTCTTGGGCACGCCATGGATTTCGGTAGCCCGACATGATCAAACGCCTGCTTCTCGCTCTCGCCAGTGCCTCCGTGTTGTTGATCAACACCGGCCACGCCGAAGTAAGTCCCGACACCGATCTGGTGCTTCTTACCGAAAACTTCCCGCCGTACAACATGGCGAAGAACGGCAAGAATTTCGCCCAGGATGAAAACATCAACGGCATCGCCACGGACATCGTGCGCGAGATGTTCAAGCGTGCCGGCATCACTTACAGCCTGACCCTGCGCTTCCCTTGGGAGCGGGTCTACAAACTGGCGCTGGAGAATCCCGGTTACGGTGCGTTCGTCATGGCGCGCCTGCCGGATCGCGAAAAACTCTTCAAGTGGGTCGGCCCGATCGGCCCGGACGACTGGGTCATGCTGGCCAAGGCCGACAGCAAGATCACCCTCGAAACCCTCAATGACGCGCGCAAATACAAGATCGGCGCCTACAAGGGCGATGCCATCGCCGAGACGTTGACCAAACAGGGTCTGAAGCCGGTGGTGGTGCTGCGCGATCAGGACAATGCCAAAAAACTTGTCAGCGGCCAGATCGACCTGTGGGCCACCGGCGATCCTGCCGGCCGTTATCTGGCGCGGCAGGATGGCGTGATCGGGCTGAAAACCGTGCTTCGCTTCAACAGTGCCGAACTGTATCTGGCGCTGAACAAGGACGTACCGGATGCAACCGTTGCCAAGTTGCAAGCTGCGCTGGATCAGATGCGCAAGGATGGCGTGGTCGACGAGATCATGGGGCGATATCTGTAACCGCTGCGGGTTCAGCCGGTGGTTGCGGTTTAACTGCGACCTCCGCCACCGGCGGCTCTTCAGGCTCTTTTGCCGGTTCAGTGACGGTCGGTTCCGCGGGTTCTTCGAGCGGTTCCTTCACGCGTTCGAGTTCAGGCTCGACCGGGCAATCCGTCATATGCAGGCTGTCCATGTCGGTAAAGCTGAAATGACCTTCCACTTGTGAGCCGTCTTCGCGCAACAGTCGATAGTCGCTCTGCAAGACGTAAACCGCCGCGAACCGGTTTTTTGCAACGAGTGCGATGACCTCTGCGTCCGAAGAGTTCACCCATTCGAAAGGTTCTGACTCGGCGTTGAAGAAGCTGTTGTGCAATTTGGCCGAGCAGATGATGACAGGCTCAGGTAAAGACCTGCTTGGTGACCATTGATCGCCGATTTCAATACCTGTGTTACGGCAGAACTTGCGCAACGTCTCCCAGGACTGGGTACGGCCGGCCTTCGATTTGAGCGCTCGGTTCATGTCTGTACTGTTTTGCCCCTGGCCGACAAGCAAATAGCGATCTGTTCTCTCCAGGCTGTAAAACGGTGAGGTGCGCAGTTGTTCAAGGTTTGCCATGAGTGAGTCGTTTACCGCGAACCACGGCAACTGCACCACTCGTGTGATCTTCGCTGGTGTAAGGGCGGCAGAGGCATCGTGCCCGGTGAGTACGGGGGCGGCTGGTGGTGACTCGACCTGAAGGGGAATCTGCATCCGCAAGGCATAGGCGATGACTGGCGACGCAGGCTTGCCGTAGCCGTTTTCGCCAATGAACGTGCCCGGAGCAAAGTAGATTTCCCCTGCGGGCGCTGCGGGAGGCTTGACGCTCCAGGCGCTGAAATCGCGGTCGGCTCCGCTGCCCTTGTCGCTCCAGATCAGGTCGCCGGTACTGGCGGCGATCACCAGGTCGGTGCGCACACAACGAACGGCATTGAAGGACGGCTTGCTGCGGTCGTTGGAGCACACCAGCCCGAGAGCCACGTAACCTTGCGGAGGGATCGGCCGCCAGACAGAGCAGTCGCCGTTGGCGTTCGAGCCGATATCGTTCCAGACGAGTTGGTAATCATCCGGCCTGCTCAGTGCAGGACCTTTGCCCGGCTCGGTATTTTGCAGATCCCCCTCGCGGACGACAGCCATCACCTTCTTATCGTTGATGTTGTCTCGTCCGGCGACAACGAGATCACCCAACGGAAAATAACCGGGTAGCAGGTCGGGAGCCGGTGTCGGACGCCAGAAACTGCCGGGTTTTGACTTCGAGCCGGTGTTGTCCCAGATCCGGTGGAACTCGGTGGTGAAATTGATCAGCAGGTTTTCAACCGCTATGGGTTCCATCTGCCGAACAGGCAAATGAAGATTGGTTTGGGTGTTCATGATTGATCCCGAATAAAGAAACGGCTCGGTGTGGCCGCGACGGGTCTCAATATCCGGGTAGCGAGGGGGCTGGCTGCGGTATCTATCTATCGCTTCGTGACAGCTTGTTACCGATAAACGCCGTCTTTCCCATGAGCGGCGGTGGCCCGATTGCTGCGCACGCTGATCATCTGCTTGATGTCGATCCACTCGATGCCTTGAGCTTTCAATTTCGGCAGCTCGCGCTCCAGCACGGCCAGGGTCTGCGGATAGGGATGGCCGATCATCACTGCCGAACCCTGTTTGTGCGCCAGGCTGATTGCGGTCTGCAATTGGGTCAGGATCGCCGCTTCGGTGCGCTCATCATCGAGAAACACATCCCGCGAAACGCTCGCCAGATCGATCTTCTGCGCCTGTTGCGCTGCGACGGTCTGCGCGCTGGTGCGACTGTCGACGAAGAATTTGTGGCGGCGCTGCAACTCGCCCATCAGCCACGCCATCGCCACTGGTTGAGCGGTCATGCGGCTGCCCATGTGGTTGTTGATACCCGCGGTGTACGGGACCATTTTGAACGCGGCGTTCAGCCGTTTTTCCAGCTCTTCGATCGGCAGTTCGGGATGCCAGGCGAACGGACCGGTGGCCGGGTCCATCGGCATGTGCAGGATCACGATCTTGCCGGCGCGATGGGCTTCGCGGGCGAATTCGGTGGCGTGCGGGGTGTCGGGCATGATCGCCGTGGTCACCGGCCCGGGAGGGCCAGCACGCGGCGATCCCGGGGCAGGTTCTGCCCCAGGTCGTCGATGATCAGTGTCAGGTAGGCTTTTTGAGGTGTTGGTCTGGCAGGTTCTGCATGAGCAGCACCCGCCAGACAGCACAGCAGGACGAAGAGAAAACGCAAAGACATCCTCAACGGCCGGACGTGATGCTCAGGCCTTTGAGCAGGCTCAGGGCCTGGGCCAACTGGTAATCGTCATCCTGCGGCATCGCCTTGGCCTTGCCGCCCGAACCGGTTGGACGGTCCGCGCCGCCGTTGCCGTTGCCCAGGTGACCTTGCAGGTCGGCTTCCTTGAAGTAGTCGCCGTCTGCCTCGTTGGTGATCTTGGCCTTGCGTACCTCGATGTCCGGGACGATGCCCTGGGCCTGAATCGAGCGACCGTTCGGCGTGAAGTACAGCGCAGTGGTGATCTTCAGCGCGCGGTCGTTGTTCAGCGGCAGCACGGTCTGCACCGAGCCCTTGCCGAAACTGGTGGTGCCCATGACCACGGCGCGTTTCTGATCCTGCAGGGCGCCGGCGACGATTTCCGAGGCCGAGGCGCTGCCACCGTTGATCAGCACAACCATTGGCACCGCTTCGCTTTCGTCCTTGCCGGTGGCGGAGAAGCGCAGTTCGGAGTTGGCGATCCGACCCTTGGTGTAGACGATCAGGCCTTTGGTGATGAAGTGGTCGACCACTTCCACCGCTGCCTGCAACACGCCGCCCGGGTTGTTGCGCAGGTCGAGGATGATGCCGTTGAGCTTCTTGCCGTTGTCCTTGCGCAGTTTGGCCAGGGCCTTGGAGACCTCTTCGCCGGTCTTGACCTGGAACTGGGTGATGCGGATCAGGCCATAACCCGATTCCAGCAGTTGCGCCTTGACGCTCTTCACCTGAATCACGGCGCGAGCAAGGGTCACGTCGAACGGCGTGCCGCCGTCGCGAACCAGGGTCAGGGTGATCTTCTGGCCGATCTTGCCGCGCATCTTGTCCACGGCTTCGGTCATGGTCTGGCCACGGGTCGGCGCGCCGTTGATCTTGACGATGAAGTCGCCGGCCTGGATGCCGGCCTTCGACGCCGGCGTGTCGTCGATTGGCGACACGACCTTGATGAAGCCGTCTTCGGCGCCGACTTCGATGCCCAGGCCGCCGAATTCACCGCTGGTGCTTTCCTGCAACTCGGCGAAATCCTCGGGACCAAGGTAGGCGGAGTGCGGATCAAGGTTGCTGAGCATGCCCTTGATCGCGTTTTCCAGCAGGGTCTTGTCGTCCACCGGTTCGACATAGGCGGCCTTGATCCGGTCCATGACCTCGGCAAAGGTGCGCAACTCTTCCAGCGGCAATGGCGCCTTGGAGGTCGCGGCAGTGCCTGCCGGAGCGACAGCCGGGGCCGGTTGAGCGGCAAACGCCAGAGGCGCGCCGATCACCAGGGCGATCGTCAGGGCCAGCGAGGTAAGGCGGGACAAATGCAGCATGTCGAACGAACTCCTAATTTAGGTTGCCCGCGCTTATCCTTGCGCGCGGCACCATTGCGCCGGATCACTCGGGTGACCCTGCTGACGAATTGCGAAATACAGCGCCGGAGTGTCCTGGCCGCCACTGTTACCCACAGTGGAGATGGACTCGCCGGCCTTAACCACGTCACCCGCCGACTTCAGTAGCGTCTGGTTGTGACCGTAAAGACTCAGAAAACCGTTGCCGTGGTCGAGGATCACCAGCAGCCCGGCGCCGCGCAACCAGTCGGCAAACACCACGCGCCCGCCGTGTACGGCATGCACCTGGCTGCCGGCGGAGGCGCTGATCATCACGCCGTCCCACTTGGTGCGGGCATCGTCGCCACGGGTTTCGCCGAAGCGTGCCAGCAGTCGACCATCAACGGGCCATGGAAGTTTTCCCCGACTAGACGCAAAAGGGCCACCGAAGGTCTCGCCGCCGCTGGACACCAGGGCGCCGGGAGTCGATCTGACCGGTTTGCGTGGGGCGTCGGTGTTTTCCGCCTCGGCCTCACGCAAGCGCTTTTTTTCGGCTTCCTGCTGGGCGATGAGCGCTTTCTGCCGCGCTTCTTCTGCCTCACGGGCCTGGCGGGCCAGGGTTTCCTCGATGGTTTTAAGGACTTTAGACAGGTCTGCCTGATCCTGCTCGCGGGCGGCCAGTTTCTGGTCCCGGGCTTTCACGTCTTCATTGAGTTTGGCGAGGGCCTGCTGGCGCTCCTTGCGGACCTTGTCGAGCGCTTCGCGCTGAGTGTCGAGATCGCTTTGCTGCGCCAGCAATTGCGCCTGCTGCAAGCCGATGTCCTTTTCGACATTGGCCAGTTGGCGCAAGGTTTCGTTGAAGCTTTTCAGCTGCTCCAGGCGAGCCTGGCTCAGGTAGTCGTAATAGGTGAGGGTGCGGGCGAATTTCTCGGGGTTCTGCTGGTTGAGCAGCAGCTTGAGGTATTCCTGGCGACCATTCTGGTAGGCGGCGCGGGCCTGGATGGCGATCAGTCGCTGCTGTTCAGTGCGCGCGCTCTGGAGTTTTTTTTTCTCCGCATCGAGCCGCTGCAGCTCGGATTCGCTCTTTTTCAGCTCTTTTTGCAGGGCTTCGACCTGTTTCTCGAGCTTGCCCATCTCGGTTTCAGTGCCCTTGAGCTCCTTTTGCACGCCGGATTTTTCTTCCTGGAGCTTGCCCAGCAGTTTTTTCAGCTCGGCGATGTCCTGGCGCGTGGCGTCCAGTTGCTGTTGGGTTTGCGCGCGCTCATCCGCGAAGGCCGGTTGGAGCAGGCATGTCAGAGCGAGGGCGATCAGGACGCGAAGCATAGAGGCGGGCGGCACCAGGGTAAGGGACGGCCTAGTATGCCCGCCCGACGCGGCAAAAAAAACGCCCAATTGGGACTGTGTGATAACTGGGGTGCCGGACAGAGTGAAATCCTCTTTGAAAACCCCACAAACCAATGTGGGAGCGGCTTGCCCGCGATGGCGTCTGAACATTCAACATAGTTGTTGGCTGTCAGATTGCTATCGCTGGCAAGCCAGCTCCCACAGGGTTTTTCAGTGTTTTGACGGGCGATTACACCAGAATCGAAGTCCCAGTCATTTCCGCCGGTTTTTCCAGGCCCAGCAGTTTCAGCATGGTCGGCGCCACGTCCGCCAGCACGCCGCCTTCGCGGACTTTCAGATCACGCTTGCCGACATAGATGAACGGCACCGGCTCGGTGGTGTGCGCGGTGTGCGCCTGGCCGGTGGATTCGTCGGCCATCTGTTCGACGTTGCCGTGGTCGGCGGTGATCAGCGCTTCGCCGCCGACTTTTTCCAGGGCTTCGACGATACGGCCGACGCAGGTGTCCAGGCATTCCACGGCTTTCACCGCGGCTTCGAACACGCCGCTATGGCCGACCATGTCGCCGTTGGCGTAGTTGACCACGATCACGTCGTAGCGCTGATTCTCGATGGCCTCGACGATGCGGTCGGTGACTTCGGGCGCGCTCATTTCCGGCTGCAAATCATAGGTGGCGACTTTCGGCGACGGGATCAGAATGCGCTCTTCGCCCGGGAACGGCTCTTCACGACCGCCGGAGAAGAAGAAGGTCACGTGGGCGTATTTCTCGGTTTCGGCAATGCGTAGCTGGGTCTTGCCGTTTTTCGCCAGGTAGTCGCCGAGCACGTTTTCCAGGCTGCCCGGGGCAAAGGCGGCGGGGGCCGGGATGCTGGCGGCGTATTGGGTCAGGCCGACGTACTGCACTTTTGGCTGGCGTGCGCGCTCGAACTCCTTGAAGTCGTCTTCGACAAACACACGGCTCAGCTCGCGGGCACGGTCGGCACGGAAGTTCATGAACACCACGGCGTCGCCGTCTTCGACTTTTACCGGCTCACCGATGCTGGTGGCTTTGACGAACTCGTCGCTCTCGCCACGGGCGTAAGCGGCTTCCAGACCTTCCTGGGCGGTGGCGGCGCTGAATTCGGCTTTGCCATCAACGATCAGGTTGTAGGCCTGAGACACGCGATCCCAACGGTTGTCGCGATCCATGGCGTAGTAGCGGCCGATCAGGCTGGCGATGCGGCCCTTGCCGAGCGCCTGGAAGGTCGCGTCGAGCAGTTCGATCGACGACGCGGCGCTTTTCGGCGGCGTGTCACGGCCGTCAAGGAAGGCGTGCAGGTAGATTTTCTCGGCGCCGCGCTTGAAGGCCAGTTCGGCCATGGCGATCAGGTGATCCTGGTGGCTGTGAACACCGCCGTCTGACAGCAGCCCCATGAAATGTACGGCCTTGCCGGCGGCCACGGCCTTGTCCACGGCGGCGCAGATGGTCGGGTTCTCGAAGAACTCGCCATCGCGGATCGCTTTGGTCACGCGCGTGAAGTCCTGATACACCACGCGACCGGCGCCGAGGTTCATGTGGCCGACTTCGGAGTTGCCCATCTGGCCGTCCGGCAGACCGACGTCCATGCCGCTGCCCGAGATCAAGCCGTTCGGCACGGTGGCCCACAGGCGATCCAGCACAGGCTTTTTGGCCGCATAGACGGCGTTGGATTCGTGGCTGTCGCTGTGACCGAAGCCGTCGAGAATCATCAGGACCAAAGGTTTAGGCGTGGTAGTCATGGAATCCACTCGTGGCTAATAAGAAGAGGGCGATGGAAAAGGGAGTTGGAGTTTAAAGCGAAGTTCCGGCGGCGTCACCGCCGGACGGGGTTTGGCCGACCATAGTGGCTGTGTATACTGGCCGACATTTTAACGCCCTGGAACCTCCTTCGATGGTTGCTCACCTGATTGAATTTGCCACTAACCACTACATTCTTGTCGGTATCTTCGTCGTACTGCTGGCTTTGCTGCTGGCGCATACGGTGCAGGGCGGCGGTAAAAGCCTGAGCACGGGCGAGCTGACCGCACTGGTCAACAAGGAAGCCGGCGTGGTCGTGGACATCCGTCCGAGCAAGGAATACGCCGCCGGTCACATCGTTGGCGCTGTGAACATTCCCCAGGACAAACTGGCTGCCCGTATCGGCGAGCTGGAAAAACACAAGGCCAAGACCATCATCCTGGTCGACGCCCTGGGCCAGACCGCCGGCACCCACGCCCGCGAACTGATGAAGGCCGGCTTCACCGCCGCCAAGCTGTCCGGCGGGATTTCCAGCTGGAAAGGCGACAACCTGCCGTTGGTGAAGTGACATGAGCAACGTCATCGTCTACTCCAGCGATTACTGCCCTTACTGCTCGCGCGCCAAGTACCTGCTCGCGAACAAAGGCGTGGCCTTCGAAGAGATCAAGGTCGATGGCAAGCCGCAGGTGCGCGCCGCCATGGCCCAGAAGGCCGGACGCACGTCCGTGCCGCAGATCTGGATCGGCGACACCCACGTCGGCGGATGTGACGATTTGTACGCCCTGGAGCGCGCCGGCAAGCTCGACGCGCTGCTCAAGGCCTGACCTGCTGCACGCTCTACCGAACACCAAGAACCCTAAAAGACCCGAGATCAGAAAGGATCTGAGATGACTGACCAACAGAACACTGCAGCCAGCGAAGAAGAAACCGCACCGCAATTCTCCTTGCAGCGCATCTACGTACGCGACCTGTCCTTCGAAGCCCCGAAAAGCCCGGCGATCTTCCGCCAGCAGTGGGATCCGGCGGTCGCTCTGGATCTGAACACCCGCCAGAAAGCCCTGGAAGGTGATTTCTACGAAGTCGTGCTGACCCTGTCCGTCACCGTGAAAAACGGTGAAGAAGTCGCCTTCATCGCTGAAGTGCAACAGGCCGGTATCTTCCTGATCAAGAACCTGGACGCGGCTTCGATGAGCCACACTCTGGGTGCGTTCTGCCCGAACATCCTGTTCCCGTACGCTCGTGAAACCCTGGACAGCCTGGTGACCCGTGGTTCGTTCCCGGCCCTGATGCTGGCCCCGGTGAACTTCGACGCCCTGTACGCGCAAGAGCTGCAGCGCATGCAGGAATCCGGCGAGACTCCGACCGTTCAGTAAGCGGTGGATGCAACAACGAAAAAAGCGCCGTTACAGGCGCTTTTTTCTTGGGCGATCGTTCTCGCGTTGATCGTTCCCATGCTCTGCGTGGGAATGCCTCTGGGGACGCTCCGCGTCCAGTGACGCGGAGCGTCACGGGCTGCATTCCCACGCGGAGCGTGGGCACGATCCAGGACTGGCGCGTTACTTGAAGTCGTTCTGCCGCCACGCTTCGTACACGGCCACTGCCACGGTGTTGGACAGGTTCAGGCTGCGGCAGCCTTCGCGCATCGGCAGGCGCAGGCGCTGTTCGCCCGGAAGGGCGTCGAGCACCTCCGGCGGCAGGCCGCGGCTTTCCGGTCCGAAGATGAACGCATCGCCCGGGACGAACGCGGCATCGTGAAACGGCCGCGAGCCCTTCGTGGTGAAGGCGAACAGCCGTGGATGACCGAGGCTTTCCAGGCAGCTGGCCAGGTCGGCGTGGCGTTGCAGCGTGGCGTACTCGTGGTAGTCGAGACCGGCACGACGCAGGCGCTTGTCGTCCATCTCGAAGCCCAGCGGTTCGATCAAATGCAGGTGGCAGCCGCTGTTGGCGCACAGCCTGATAACGTTGCCGGTGTTCGGTGGAATTTCCGGTTGAAAAAGGATGACGTGAAACATGCACGGCTCCGAAGGTAAAGATGACGCGCATTCTACGCCGCAAGCGGATCCGCGTTCGAAACTATTCCCGCGGGTGATGGCTTCGCTGGCGATCGTCGGTGTGATGGTCGGGATGATGATCGGCCGTTTGACCACGCCTGACCCGACCGTTTTACAGCAGGTCGAGGTGATCGATGGGGGGCTGGCGGTCTGGTTCAACAACGAGCCGAAGCTGCACGGCGAGATCGTCGATGGCAGCGTTGCGTTGCTGTTCGAGGCCGAAGGCAAGGTGCAGAAAGGACAGCTCAAGTTCAACGGCAAGGACGTGAACTGGCGGACACGCTTGAGTGACGGGGGATTGTTGCTGACGCTGGTGGCGGCGCGGCCGCTGCAGGGCGACTGGACCGGCCAGGCGGTCGATGACCGCTGGCGGCTGGAGATCCATCTCCGGGAGCAATAAAAGAGGGAATCCCCGGCCTGCCTGTACCAAGGTTCCCGAAACGGGCGGGCTCATCGCATCGCGTTCTGAGCCGGTGTAAAGAAGGAACCCCTGACCTGCCTGTATCAAGGGCCCCAAAAGGGTGGACTCGATGAGTCCGGTGTAAAGAGGGGAATCCCCGGCCTGCCTGTACCAAGGCCCCCGAAAGGGTGGGTGAATCGAATCACCTGATGGAGTTATTGCAGGGGGCGTGCCAGGTTTTCTCGTTTTGAAACAAAAAAAACCGACACAATGACGAAGGCCCCGTAATACGGGGCCTTCGTCTTTTCACAGGATGGGATTTTCAGCGGTTTTCAGTGCAAGCCTGAGCCATTGGCCGTGCCCGATTACGGGTCACGGTGCCTTGCGGCGGTGCAGACTGGCGCTCAATCTCAGCCTTCATCACCCTCATCGTCATCCCCGCCATCGACCTTCATGCCGAGCTCCTTGATCTTGCGGGTCAAGGTGTTGCGGCCCCAGCCCAGCAGCACCGCAGCGTCACGACGACGCCCGGCGGTGTGCTTGAGTGCGGTCTCGATCATGATCCGCTCGAACGCCGGCACCGCGCTGTCGAGCAGGCTCGACTGACCGCGAGCCAGGGCCTGATCGGCCCACTGGCGCAGCGCCTGTTCCCAGTTGGTCACCGGCGCCGAGTCTTGCGGCAGGCTCAACAGTTCCGGCGGCAGGTCGCTGATGTGCACCTCGCGCCCGGACGCCATCACCGTGATCCAGCGGCAGGTGTTCTCCAGCTGACGCACGTTGCCCGGCCATGGCAGGTTTTTCAGGTATTCCTCGGTCTCGCTTTTCAGCAGCTTCGGCTCGACCGCCAGTTCTTGCGCGGCGCGGCTGAGGAAGTGCTTGGCCAGGGTCGGGATGTCTTCGCGGCGATCCGACAGGCGCGGGATGTGGATGCGGATCACGTTAAGGCGGTGGAACAAGTCCTCACGGAATTTCCCGGCGTGAACCAGGGTTTCCAGATTCTGGTGAGTCGCGGCGATGATCCGCACATCAACCTTGACCGGCACATGCCCACCAACGCGATAGAACTCACCATCGGCCAGCACCCGCAGCAGTCGGGTCTGGGTGTCCGCCGGCATGTCGCCGATTTCATCGAGGAACAGCGTGCCGCCGTCGGCTTGTTCGAAGCGGCCGCGACGCAGGTTGGCCGCGCCGGTGAACGCGCCTTTTTCGTGGCCGAACAGCTCGGATTCCATCAGGTCTTTCGGAATCGCCGCCATGTTCAGCGCGATGAACGGCGAGGCCGCGCGCGGGCTGTGGCGGTGCAGGGCGTGAGCCACCAATTCTTTACCGGTGCCGGATTCGCCGTTGATCAGCACGGTGATGTTGGAATGGCTCAGGCGCCCGATGGCGCGGAACACTTCCTGCATCGCCGGCGCTTCGCCGATGATTTCCGGGGTGCGGGTCAGGGTCGGAGCGACTTCCAGGCCCTGTTGTTCCTGGGCGTGCTGGTTGGCGCGCTTGACCAGCGACACCGCTTCGTCAACGTCGAACGGCTTGGGCAGGTACTCGAACGCGCCGCCCTGATAGGAGGCGACAGCGCTGTCCAGATCGGAGTGAGCGGTCATGATGATCACCGGCAGCCGCGGGTGCTGCTCGCGGATCCGCGCCAGCAGGTCCAGGCCGCTGGCGCCGGGCATGCGGATATCGGAGATGATCACGTCCGGCTGCTGGCGTGCGAGGCGGCTCATCACGCCATCGGCACTGTCGAAGCTCTGGGTGGTCATGCCTTCCTGTTGCAGGGCTTTTTCCAGAACCCAACGGATAGAACGGTCGTCATCGACGATCCACACGGTTTCACTACGGCTCATGTCGATGTGGCTCCTTGTTCCAGTGGCAGAAAGATCGAAAACGTGGTGTGGCCTGGATGGCTGTCACATTCGATCAGGCCCTGGTGCTGGCTGATGATGTTCTGAGTGATGGCCAGGCCCAGCCCGGTACCGTCCGGACGGCCGCTGACCATGGGAAAGAAGATGGTTTCCTGGAGTTCCGCCGGAATGCCCGGGCCGTTGTCGATGATCTCGATCTTGGTCACCAGACGATGGCGGACGTGGCCGATGGTGAACTGGCGCATGGCGCGGGTACGCAGGCTGATGCGGCCCAGGCGCAGCTCGTTCTGGCTGCTGATGGCCTGCATCGCATTGCGCACGATGTTCAGCACCGCCTGAATCATTTGTTCGCGGTCGATCAGGACGTCGGGAATGCTCGGGTCGTAATCGCGCACCAGCGTGATGCAACCCTGGCTTTCGGCCTCGACCAGTTGGCAGACGCGCTCCAGCACTTCGTGGACATTGCACAGGGCCAGCGACGGCAGTTTGTTGGAACCGAGCATGCGGTCGACCAGATTACGCAGGCGGTCGGCCTCTTCGATGATCACGTTGGTGTAGTCGCGCAGGCTGTCTTCCGGCAGCTCCCGGGCCAGCAATTGCGCGGCACCGCGGATACCGCCCAGCGGATTCTTGATCTCGTGAGCCAGGCCGCGCACCAGCATCTTGCTGGTTTCCTGCTTCGACAACTGCGCCTCTTCCTTGGTGATCCGCAACAGACGGTCACGGGGATGCACTTCCAGCAGGAGCAGGGTCGCGCCGTTGCTGAGGATCGGCGTCACCGCGTAATCCACGGTCAGGGTCTGTCCGGTGAGAGCGGTGAGCATCGCTTCGCGCTTGGTGAACGGGTGCGCCTGCTCCACCGCCTGGCGCAACGAGTTGAGCGCCTCGGTGGACTCGGTGAACAGCTCGCTGATGAACTGGCCATGGCTGCGCTGGCCGCTGATGGCCAGCAGCATCTCCGCCGCCGGGTTCATGTACTCGAGGCGCAATTCGCTGTCGAGCAGGATGGTAGCGGTGGTCAGGTTGTCGAGTAGCAAGCGATGCAGTGCGTCACTGATGGTCATGAGGACCTCTTTTGGAGCATGGCGCGCGCAGGGATACAGCGCTGATGCGAGGAAAATGCAAAAACCAAACCAAGGCTCCGAAAAGAAGCGTTCAACCCCTGAAACGGGCGTTTGACGCTCGTTTGCGTGGCACTCAAACCGCTCTGGCGGGTACTTTCGAACCAAAATGGGTTGGAATGTGAGTACGGTGCAGCGTATTGCACCAATATAGTGCGCAAAGCTGAACGGCGTCAGAAGAAACGCAGGAAAGGGTTTTTCGGTTCGGCGGGTTTGTCTTTCAGCGGGCATTCCGGACGCACGCCATAGTCGGCGCTGACGCACGGTTTGACCTGACGCTTCTGGGCCAGAGAGATGCGTTGCATGTGGAACGGCTGGTTGGCGGTTTTCTCCACGGTTCGGCCCTGAGCGTCGAGGATCTCGACCGACAGATTGTGGCTGCCGCGATCGATATTGCTCAGCGGGAACACCGGGCTCAGACCTGGTTCGCCGACGGCTTTGCCATCCAGCAACAAGCGATACAGATGACCTCTTTGCAGGCCCGGCTCGCTGGTGACGCTGACGATCAGTTCGCCGGCGCTGCTGCGAATGGTCGCGTCCGGCTCGGGGATCAGCACGCGCAACATGTCGTAGTGGAACAGCGGTGGTTCCGCAGATTTCTTCGACGGCGTGATCGTTGCGGCGCTGCTCGGATTCGGGGCCATGCGATTGCTGGTGGCCAGCGGCACGCGCCTGGCGTTGCCACGCGGTTGATCGGTGTAGACGCGATTGCCCTGTGCGTCGATGTAAGTGAACACCTCGGCCGATGCGCCGAGCGCGATCAACGACAGGAACAAGGCAATCGATCCCCGCGTCATGGCTTGTGCACCCGCTGCACGGTGAACACCACCGCCGGACTCTGCTGAATGATCGCCTCGCCATTGATGACCTGCACCGCCAGCCGATGCTCGCCCCGGTCGACGTTCACCAGTTGCAGGATCGGCACGTTGCTCGGCTGGCCATAAGGCGCGTCGTCCAAAAGCAGGCGCAATTGATGCGGCGGTTGCAGACGCGGCTTGATCAGCACACTGACCGTGAAGGTGCCGTTGTTGGCGCGCAGGGCTTCCTCGGTGGGCAGGCCGGTCAGCTCCAGCACTTCGTAGGCATTGCGCGCAGGCTCACGACTGACCGTATCGGTAGACGGCGCATTCGGTGCCTGAGGCTGGACGCTGTTGAGCGGCGGCAACTCTACCGGCTGCGCCTGTACGCCGTCCGGCGCGTGATCGCTGTACACCGTGTTGCCGCCGGCGTCGGTGTACTTGTAGATCTGCGCGGCGACGGGCAGGGCGATCAGCAGCAAAATATAGAGAAGGGTGCGACCCATGAAATCGACCGAAAACGAAAACGATGGGATGCAGCATAGGACAGTGGAGCAGGGAAGGCTCGGATGGAAAACATCCGGCCAATAAAAAAGGCCTCCCGAAGGAGGCCTCTCTTTTGCCACGCCGCGTAGCGCGGCGCTACCGGATCAGCAGCTGTAGTACAGCTCATATTCCAGTGGGTGTACGAAGGTGCGGACCTTGATTTCTTCTTCGGATTTCAGCGCGATGTAGGCATCGATGAAGTCGTCGGAGAACACGCCACCCTTGGTCAGGAACGCACGGCCCTTGTCCAGCTCTTCCAGAGCTTCTTTCAGGCTGCCGCAAACTTGCGGGATCTCTTTCGCCTCTTCAGGCGGCAGGTCGTACAGGTTCTTGTCGGCAGCATCGCCTGGGTGGATCTTGTTCTGGATACCGTCCAGACCGGCCATCAGCAGTGCTGCGAAAGCCAGGTACGGGTTGGCAGCCGGATCCGGGAAACGTGCTTCGATACGACGGCCACGCGGGCTGTTGACGTAAGGAATACGGATCGAGGCGGAACGGTTGCGAGCCGAGTAGGCCAGCATCACCGGAGCTTCGAAGCCTGGCACCAGACGCTTGTAGGAGTTGGTGGCCGGGTTGGTGAAGCCGTTCAGGGCCTTACCGTGCTTGATGATGCCGCCGATGAAGTACAGGGCGGTTTCGGACAGGCCGGCATAGCCTTCGCCAGCGAAGGTGTTCTTGCCGTCTTTGGCGATGGACATGTGCACGTGCATACCCGAACCGTTGTCACCGTACAGTGGCTTCGGCATGAAGGTCGCAGTGCGGCCGTAGGCATCGGCCACGTTGTGTACAACGTATTTCAGAGTCTGAACTTCGTCAGCTTTCTTCACCAGGGTGTTGAACTTGACACCGATTTCGTTTTGACCGGCGGTTGCCACTTCGTGGTGGTGAACTTCAACGGTCTGACCCATCTCTTCCAGTGCGTTGCACATGGCGGTACGGATTTCGTGGTCGTGGTCGAACGGCGGAACCGGGAAGTAGCCGCCTTTCACGCCTGGACGGTGGCCCTTGTTGCCGCCTTCCACGTCCTGGTCGGACATCCACGAGCCTTGCTCGGAGTAGATCTTGAACATCGAGCCGGAGATGTCGGACTTGAACTTCACTTCGTCGAAGATGAAGAACTCAGGCTCGGGACCGGCGAATACGGTGTCACCGATACCGGTGGTCTTCAGGTATTCCTCGGCGCGACGGGCAATGGCACGTGGGTCGCGGTCGTAGCCCTGCATGGTCGAAGGCTCGATGATGTCGCAGACCAGGATCAGGGTCGGTTCTTCGGTGAACGGGTCCAGAACGGCGGTTTCGTCGTCCGGCATCAGGATCATGTCGGAGGCTTCGATGCCTTTCCAGCCAGCGATGGAGGAACCGTCGAACATCTTGCCCGCTTCGAAGAAGTCGTCTTCCAGCGCATCGCGAGCCGGCATGGTCACGTGGTGCTGAGTGCCTTTGGTGTCCGTGAAGCGCAGATCAATCCACTTGACGTCATGATCTTTGATGAGTTGAACCGACTTCGACATAGTGTCCTCCGGGTGAATTAGGGCGGGTAGTGGATGCCCTTAATAGTGGTGATGCCGGCGCGAATACTCTGCCAAGGCAACCTGCCTCACAAGGGAGCAAATTGCATGCCAGTGCCCCAGCATGGGTTTTTTGCCCCAAATTCACGCTTCTAAAGATCGAAAGCGCCTTAATGGCGAAAATCTCGCCCTTTAATGTAGCGTTCAAATCGAAAAATGACCCGTTTTGGTGCGCGCAAAACCTTCTGCACATTAACTGGTTAAACCTTGAGCAATTTCCGCTATAATCCGCGCCCCCCTTTTTCGGCTGGCCCTGCGCGCGCTGTTTTCATGAAACTAATCGTTAAAGTCTTTCCCGAGATCACCATCAAAAGCCGACCTGTCCGGACGAAATTCATCCGCCAGCTGGCCAAGAACATCCGCACCGTGCTCCGCGACCTGGACCCGGCCGTGGTGGTGAACGGTGTGTGGGACAATCTCGAGCTGGAAACCCGCGTTACCGATCCCAAGGCCCTGAAGGAAATGGGCGAGCGCCTGACCTGCATGCCGGGCATCGCGCACTTTCTGCAGATCGACGAGTACCCGCTGGGCGACTTCGACGACATCACCGAGAAGTGCAAGCAGCACTACGGCGATGCACTGGCCGGGAAGATTTTCTCGGTGCGCTGCAAACGTGCGGGCAAGCATGCGTTCAGCTCGATGGACGTCGAAAAATACGTCGGCAGCAAGCTGCGCCGTGAATGCGGTGCCGCGGGGATCGACCTGAAAGCGCCGGAAGTCGAAGTCCGCATCGAAGTTCGCGACAAACGGTTGTTTGTGATCCACAGCCAGCACGATGGCATTGGCGGCTACCCGCTCGGTGCGCTGGAACAGACACTGGTATTGATGTCCGGTGGCTTTGACTCGACGGTTGCTGCGTACCAGATCCTGCGCCGCGGCCTGATGACGCACTTCTGCTTCTTCAATCTGGGCGGTCGTGCCCACGAATTGGGCGTAATGGAAGTCGCGCATTTCATCTGGAAGAAGTACGGCAGCTCGCAACGCGTGCTATTTGTCAGTGTTCCGTTCGAAGAAGTGTTGGGCGAAATTCTCGGCAAGGTCGACGACAGTCATATGGGCGTCGTATTGAAGCGTATGATGTTGCGCGCAGCGTCGAGCATTGCCGAGCGCCTGCACATTGATGCGCTGGTCACCGGCGAAGCGATTTCCCAGGTGTCGAGCCAGACGTTGCCGAACCTGTCGGTCATCGATTGCGTTACCGACAAACTGGTGCTGCGACCGCTGATCGTCGCCCACAAGCAAGACATCATCGACACGGCCGACCAGATCGGTACCGGTGATTTCGCCCGGCACATGCCGGAATACTGCGGCGTCATCTCGGTCAACCCGAAGACCGCCGCCAAGCGTGGCCGGGTCGAGCACGAAGAGCAGGAATTCGACATGGCGGTGCTCGAGCGTGCGCTCGCAAACGCCAGACTGGTGCCGATCGATCGGGTGATCGACGAATTGGGCCAGGATTTGCAGATCGAAGAAGTCAGCGAAGCGCTGGCCGGTCAGATCGTCATCGACATCCGCCACCCGGATGCCGCCGAGGATGACCCGCTGGAACTCGCCGGCATAGAGGTACAGACGATGCCGTTCTACGCAGTGAACGCTCGTTTCAAGGAACTGGACCCTACTCGCCAGTACCTGCTGTATTGCGACAAAGGCGTGATGAGTCGCCTGCATGCCCACCATTTGCTCAGTGAGGGGCATGCCAATGTGCGCGTTTATCGACCGAGCTAAGTGCCCGGGGCTGTTTGCCTGTGGCCTGCGTCACCGGCCCCCCGACACCGCCGTCAAGCTGTAACGGCCATGCCGGACACTACTGCTAATCGCTGCCAGGACTTGTCAGCAAACCGAATCCTCTGATCGAGATACACAAGTGATCGAAAATCTACGTAACATCGCCATCATTGCCCACGTTGACCACGGTAAGACCACCCTGGTAGACAAACTCCTGCGTCAATCCGGCACCCTGGAGCGCAACGAGCTCAACGACGAGCGCGTGATGGACTCCAACGACCAGGAAAAAGAACGCGGCATTACCATTCTGGCGAAAAACACCGCCATCAACTGGAACGGCTACCACATCAACATCGTGGACACCCCGGGCCACGCCGACTTCGGCGGCGAAGTAGAGCGCGTCATGTCGATGGTCGACTCCGTGCTGCTGCTGGTTGACGCCCAGGACGGCCCTATGCCGCAAACCCGTTTCGTGACCAAGAAGGCGTTCGAAGCTGGTCTGAAGCCGATCGTCGTGATCAACAAGGTCGACCGTCCGGGCGCGCGTCCTGACTGGGTTCTGGACCAGATCTTCGACCTGTTCGACAACCTGGGTGCCACCGACGAACAGCTGGACTTCAAAGTCGTCTACGCCTCGGCCCTGAACGGCATCGCCGGTCTGGACCACACCGACATGGCCGAAGACATGACCCCGCTGTACCAGTCGATCATCGACAACGTTCCAGCGCCGGCCGTTGACCGTGACGGTCCGTTCCAGATGCAGATCTCCGCACTGGACTACAACAGCTTCCTGGGTGTGATCGGCGTTGGCCGTATTGCCCGTGGCCGCATCAAGCCGAACACCCCGGTCGTCGCCATCGACACCGAAGGCAAGCGCCGCAACGGTCGTATCCTGAAGCTGATGGGTCACCACGGTCTGCACCGCGTTGACGTCGAAGAAGCCCAGGCCGGCGACATCGTCTGCATCAGCGGTTTCGACGAGCTGTTTATCTCCGACACCCTGTGCGACATCAACACTGTCGAAGCGATGAAGCCGCTGACCGTCGACGAGCCGACCGTTTCCATGACCTTCCAGGTCAACGACTCGCCGTTCTGCGGTAAAGAAGGCAAGTTCGTGACTTCCCGCAACATCAAGGAACGTCTGGACAAAGAGCTGCTGTACAACGTTGCCCTGAAAGTTGAAGAAGGCGATTCCGCCGACAAGTTCAAGGTATCGGGTCGTGGTGAGCTGCACCTGTCGGTACTGATCGAAACCATGCGTCGCGAAGGCTTCGAGATGGCAGTGGGCCGTCCTGAAGTGATCATCCGCGAAGTGGGCGGCGTGAAGCAGGAACCGTTCGAAAACGTGACCATCGACATCCCTGAAGAGTCCCAGGGCAAGGTCATGGAAGAAATGGGTCTGCGTAAGGGCGACCTGACCAACATGTCCCCGGATGGCAAGGGCCGTGTGCGCCTGGAGTACAACATCCCGGCTCGCGGTCTGATCGGTTTCCGTAACCAGTTCCTGACCCTGACCAACGGCGCAGGCATCCTGACCTCGATCTTCGATCGTTACGACACCATGAAGTCCGGTCACATGTCCGGCCGTCAGAACGGTGTTCTGGTATCGGTTGAAACCGGCAAGGCACTGACCTACTCCCTGGAAACCCTGCAGGCTCGTGGCAAGCTGTTCGTGGAACACGGTCAGGAGATCTACAACGGTCAGATCGTGGGTCTGAACAGCCGTGACAACGACCTGGGCGTCAACCCTACCAAGGGCAAGAAGCTCGACAACATGCGTGCTTCGGGCAAAGACGAAACCATCGCTCTGGTTCCACCTGTCCGCTTCACTCTGGAGCAGGCTCTGGAATTCATCCAGGATGACGAGCTGTGCGAAGTGACGCCGAAGTCCATCCGTCTTCGCAAGAAGATCCTGGACGAAGGCGAGCGCACCCGCGCTGCCAAGAAAGCCAAGGCATAAGCTTTAGCCAGGCTTGAAAAAAACGCCCCCGGTCGAGAGACCGGGGGCGTTTTTGTTTGTCCGGGATTTGAATATCGCGTTCGGCGTCTGGGACGCGGAGCGTCCCGGGCTGCATTCCCACGCGGAGCGTGGGAACGATCAAGCAGGATCAGAAGCGTTCGATCGACCGCGAATTCTGCACCCGCTCCACTTCCTTTGGCTTGTAAGCGCAATATCCCGGGCGCGGGCCGATTTTCGGGTGGTTGCGGCAGGTGTCCGGGCGCTTGTCATAAATGGTGCACAGGCGGCTCTTGCGATCCAGGTAGTAGCAATCGTTGTTGCTCATGCGCTGGAGGGTGAAGATCCCCGACTTCTGGTTGAAACGCTCGACCAGACCTTCCTTTTGCAGACGCTTGGCGATGTTCTTCGGCGGGTCGCCCAGTTCGAACTCGTCGACCACACCGATACGCACCAGATCCTTGATCTTGACCTCGACCGGCAGCGTGCAGCAGCTGGAGACGCACGAGCCGCACATCGGGGCCGAATATTTGGCCCAGGTATCGAGACGGTCGATCTCGGCTGCGGCGATCAGGTTGGGCTTCATCATCGGTGTTTACCAGGCGTGTGCATCAGGGCGCGCGATCATACCGGGACTGGTGGATTTTTGAACAACCTTTCGCCAGATTTTTTCTTCATGCGCAAGTATCGTCCAACAATTCGGCACGGCCCCTGCATTCATTAAGGCATTGCCCAAGGTATTGCCGGACGAAGTCTCACTCTCACGAAAAACTGCCGAACCAGAGCTCCTACCGTCGGTCAGACCGTCTAGGCTCTGACAATTCCCGCTCGCTCGAGGTCCTATCGATGACTCAAGAACCACTAGTTCGCGAAGCAGAGGTGGCCGCATTCCGCGACGCCGTCCTGACCAAACTCACCTACGCGGTGGGCAAAGACCCGGATCACGCCTTCGACCATGACTGGTTCGAAGCCATCGCCCTGGCGGCGCGCGATCACATGGTCGAGCACTGGATGGACCACACCCGGCAGATCTACCGCAAAGGTCAGAAGCGGGTGTATTACCTCTCGCTGGAATTCCTTATCGGCCGCTTGCTGTACGACAGCCTGAGCAACCTAGGTCTGCTGGACGTCGCCCGTGAAGCGCTGACCGAACTGGGCGTCGATCTGGAGCGCATTCGCATCCTGGAGCCGGATGCGGCGCTGGGCAACGGAGGTCTCGGACGGCTGGCGGCGTGCTTCATGGAAAGCATGTCGACCCTCGGCATCGCCGGCCACGGCTACGGCATTCGTTACGAACACGGGCTGTTCCGCCAGGCCATCGTCGACGGCTGGCAGCAGGAACAGACCGAACACTGGCTGGATTTCGGCAACCCCTGGGAGTTCGAGCGGCCAGAGGTGGTCTATCCGATCGGCTTTGGCGGCAGCGTCGAGACCGTGACCGACAACGAAGGCAAATCGAAACAGGTCTGGCATCCGGCGGAAACCGTGCGGGCCATCGCCTACGACACCCCCGTGGTCGGCTGGCGCGGGGCGAGCGTCAACACCTTGCGTCTGTGGCGGGCCCGGGCCATGGAAGACCTGCACCTGGAGCGCTTCAACGCCGGTGACCACCTGGGCGCCGTCGCCGAAGTGGCCCGGGCCGAAAGTATTTCCCGCGTACTTTACCCGGCGGACAGCACCGAAGCCGGGCAGGAACTGCGCCTGCGTCAGGAATACTTCTTCGTCGCAGCCTCGCTTCAGGATCTGCTGCGCCGTCACCGCAACATGCACACCTCGGTGCTGACGCTGGGCGATCACGCGGCAATCCAGCTCAACGATACGCACCCTTCGATCGCCGTCGCCGAACTGATGCGGCAACTGGTCGATGTCTACGACGTGGCCTGGGATGCGGCATGGCAAGTCACTGTCGATACGCTGTCGTACACTAACCACACGCTGCTGCCCGAAGCGCTGGAAACCTGGCCGGTGGGGCTGATGGAACGCATGCTGCCGCGGCACATGCAGATCATTTACCTGATCAACGCCCAGCACATCGATTCGCTGCGGGCCAAGGGCATCCACGATTTCGACGTGCTGCGCGCGGTGTCGCTGATCGAGGAAGACAACGGGCGCCGGGTGCGCATGGGCAACCTGGCGTTCCTCGGCTCCCACAGCGTCAACGGGGTGTCCGGGCTGCACACGCAACTGATGCGCAAAACCGTGTTCGCCGAACTGCACAAGCTGTATCCGGAGCGGATCAACAACAAGACCAACGGCATTACCTTCCGCCGCTGGCTGTACCAGGCCAACCCTGAACTGACATCGATGCTGGTCGATTCCCTCGGCCCGGACGTCCTGGATAACCCGGAACAGCGATTGCTCGATCTTGAGCCGTTCGCCGAACAACCAGCCTTTCGCAAAGCCTTCGCCGAGCAACGGTTGCACAGCAAAAAAGCCTTGGCGTACCTGATTCATGAAAGGCTGGGGATCGCGGTCAATCCGGCAGCGATGTTCGACGTGCAGGTCAAACGGATTCACGAATACAAACGTCAGTTGCTCAACCTCATGCATACGGTCGCGCTGTATCAGGCGATTCGCGCCGAGCCGGAAATCGACTGGGTGCCGCGCGTGAAAATCTTCGCCGGCAAAGCGGCGGCGAGTTATCACCAGGCCAAGCTGATCATCAAACTGACCAACGACATCGCCCGGGTGGTGAACAACGACCCGACCGTGCGTGGGCTGCTGAAAGTGGTGTTCCTGCCCAACTACAACGTCAGTCTGGCGGAAAGCATCATTCCTGCGGCGGACCTGTCGGAGCAGATATCCACTGCCGGTTTCGAAGCCTCGGGCACCAGCAACATGAAGTTCGGCCTCAACGGTGCGCTGACCATCGGCACGCTCGACGGTGCCAACGTGGAAATGTGCGAAAACATCGGCGCCGAGCACATGTTCATCTTCGGCCTCAGTGCCCAGCAGGTCGAGGCGCGCAAGCAGAACCACGAGTTCAGCGCATTGCCGGACATCGCCGCGTCCCATCGCCTCAACGACGTGCTGCAGGCGATCCGCAGCGGGGTGTTCTCGCCGGACGACACGTCGCGCTACACCGGACTGATCGATTCGCTGGTGGATTACGACCGGTTCTTCGTCTGCGCCGATTTCGATTCGTACTGGGAAGCGCAGATGCGAGTCGATGCGCTCTGGCACGACGCCAATAACTGGTGGCGTTCGGCGGTGCTGAACACCTCGCGCATGGGCTGGTTCTCGTCCGACCGGACGATCCGCGAGTACGCCACGGATATCTGGAAGGCACTGGAGTAACTTTTAGCGACAAATGTGCGCCCGGCCCCACGATTGTTGGGCCGGGCCGATATACTGAGCCTTGGTTTCGCCCCGCCACGGGGCCGCTCAGGGATATCGACCATGCAATGGATGTTCATGTTGATCGGGCTTTTGCTCGGCTGGCTGCTCGACGAGTCGTTCAGCGATGCGCTGTTGGGCGCGTTACTGGGGCTTGCCATCGGACAGGCGATGCGCATCGCGCGGCTCGGTTCACAGGCTGCCGAGCAACAGCGTCAGCTGGATCACGCGAAGATCGCGTTGCAGGGCGTCGAACAGCGTCTGTTTCTGCTGGAGGGCGCTCCGGCACATTCGCCGGCACCGGCGAGTGTCGCACCGGCCAGCGAAACGGTCGTTGAGCCTGTCACGGTATTTGAACAACCCTCTGGCGCAGAACCCGAGCTGATCTGGGAGCTGCCACCCGAACTCGAACCTGTCGCCGTCGCCGCCAGCGAAGCTGAACAGCCGCTGCCGGTCGATGCCTGGCGCCCGGAGCCCGTTACCCGCGAACCACAATCGCCTGCCGAACCTCGTGGCCCGAATCTTATCGAGCGCGGCATCAGCGCTGCGCGCAACTGGCTGTTCGGTGGCAATACCGTGCTGCGGGTCGGTGTGGTGCTGTTGTTCTTCGGTCTGGCCTTCCTGCTGCGTTACGCCACCGAAGGCATGGTGGTGCCGATCGAAATGCGTTACGCCGGGGTCGCAGCGGCGGCGCTGGGATTGCTGGCGCTGGGCTGGTGGTTGCGCCATCGCAACAACAGCTACGCCTTGATGCTGCAAGGTACCGGGATTGCGGTGTTGTACCTGACGGTGTTTGCGGCGATGCGTCTGCACCCGCTGCTTGATCCGTCTGCTGCGCTGGGATTGCTGGTGGCAGTGACGGTGTTTTCGGCCATTTTGGCGATCACTCAGGATTCCCTTGCCCTGGCCTGCGTCGCCGCGCTGGGCGGTTTCGCTGCGCCGATCCTGACTTCCACCGGCGCCGGTAACCATGTGGCGCTGTTCAGTTATTTCGCGCTGCTCAACGCCGGCATTCTGGCCATCGCCTGGTTCAAGGCCTGGCGCCTGCTCAACCTGATCGGCTTCATTGGCACCTTCGGCATCGGTTTCGCCTGGGGCCTGCGTTCGTACACGCCGGAACTGCTGTGGAGCACCGAGCCGTTCCTGATTCTGTTCTTCCTGATGTACCTGGCCATCGGCCTGCTGTTCGCCCGGCGCAAGCTGCTGGACATGCCGGACGCCCCGGCAGAAAGCGATCGTGAGGCGCTGCTGCACTGGTCGGCGCGCAAGGGTGACTACGTCGACGGCACGATGCTGTTCGGTCCGCCGCTGGTGGGTTTCGGACTGCAATTCGCATTGATCCAGCATCTGGAATTCGCCGCCGCGTTCAGCGCATTGGCGCTGGGCATGATTTACATGACCCTCGCCCGGGTGCTGATGGGCGGCCGGGCGTTGCTGCTGGGCGAGACTTGTCTGGCGCTCGGGGTGATCTTCGCCAGTCTGGCGATTCCGCTGGGGCTGGATGCGCGCTGGACTTCCGCCGCGTGGGCGGTGGAGGGCGCGGGAATTTTCTGGCTGGGCTTGCGTCAGCAACGACCGTTGGCCCGGGCCTTCGCATTGCTGCTGCAACTGGGTTCGGCGCTGGCGTTTCTCAGCCAGTTACGTGTCGGTGAAAGCAGCCTGCTCGACGGTGCGCCGTTGGGCGCGTTGATGCTGGGCATTGCGCTGTTGTTCAGTTTCTATCAATTGCGTAAAACCCCGGCGGAGCACACCTCGGCATGGGAGCGCCAAGGCCTGCCGGTTTTGGCGAGTCTCGGTCTGACTTTTCTCTATCTGTTGGCGCCGCTGTTTTTCTTCGTCCAGTTCACGGCGATCAGTTGGGCCCTGGCCGGACTGGTGACCTTGTTCGTTGGCTTGCGCCTGCAATCGCGTACATTCCTGTTCACCGCGTTTGCCGTGCAACTGCTCGGCGGGGTGTTGTTCCTGCTGCGCCTGCAAGGAGCAGGCGAGGATTCGGCGGCCGTGTTCAGCGCTGGCTGGAGCGGTTTGCTCAGCGCCTCTCTGATTGGTCTGGCGTTGATCGCCGGCATGCTGCTGGCGGCGCGTGACGAAATGGTGCGCAGCGATGTGCGGCTGTTGCGCGGTTTGTCGGTGGTGCTGCTGGCGGGGCTGGTGCTGGTCAATCTGGCGGTGTTGTTCGTGCTGCCGTGGCAAACCGCGAGTGCGGTGTGGGCGGCCAGTGGCTTGCTGATCATCTGGCTCAGTCTGTACCTCAGGCAGCGCGTGAGTTTTGTCTTCGGTCTGTTGTTGCAACTGATCGGCGGCGCGGCGTTCTTGCTGGCCGGTCCCGAGCTGCTCGGGCCGCTGTCCAGCGAAAGTCTGCGGCCACTGGCCCATGGCGGTTTCTGGACGCCGCTGGTGCTGGGGCTGGCGGCGATGATCGGGGCGTGGCGCCTGCAACTGGGCAATCACGCTTCGGCTTTCGATGTGCTGAGTTTGCAGCGGTTGTCCGAAGTGTTGCTGGTGTGGGGCGCCGGTTGGTGGGCGCTGGCGTGGGTTAGTGAAGTGCTGCGGTTTGCGCCGCTGAATGTGCAGGCGACGCTGTTGCTGCTGGTCGCCGCGCTGAGCGTCGTGTTGTGGACGCTGTTGGCCTCGCGCCTGAAATGGCCGTCTCTCGGTCTGCTCTGCACCCTGCTGATGCCAGCGGCCGGTTTGGTGTTGCTCGCCGCGTGGCATTCGCGTTATCACCCGGCGGCGAATTTCGGCTGGCTGGCGTGGGCGGCGGTGTTCGTCGTGCATTTCATCAGCCTGCGGCGTCTGGCGCCCATGCTGCCGGCGCGGGCCTTGAGCACGGCGCATGTACTCGGTTGCTGGCTGCTGATCGGCGTGCTGGCGCTGGAATTGCGTTACGGCCTGCTGCTGTTGTCCGAGCAATACAACGCCTGGCGCTGGCTGGGCTGGGCGATTCTGCCAAGCGTGTATCTGTTGCTGATGGCCGCGCCGCGCAACTGGCCATGGCCGGTGGCGGCGTTCCCTCGTGAGTACCGTTTGTACGCGGCGGCGCCGCTGGCGGTGCTGATGCTGGTCTGGTTCTGGCTGACCAATGGCGTCAGCGATGGCAACGCCGAACCGCTGCCTTATGTGCCGCTGCTCAACCCGCTGGAATTGGGTCTGCTGTTTGCGTTGTTCGGTGTTTACGTCTGGTCGCGCAGCGCTGTTGCCGAGCTGTCGATCCGCCAGGATTACGCGGCTTACGCCACGCAACTGATTGCCGGTGTTTCGCTGTTCGCCTTCTGCACCGCGCTGGTCACCCGCGCCGCGCACCATTGGGCGGGGATTCCGTTCGAGCTGGATCTGCTGCTCGAATCGATGCTGGTGCAGGCCGGGTTGTCGATCGTCTGGACGCTGATGGCGCTGGGGCTGATGATCGGCGGGCACCTGCGCCATCGCCGCGAAGTGTGGCTGATCGGCGCGGCGCTGATTGCGCTGGTGGTGGCCAAACTGATTTTTGTCGAATTGAGCAACCGTGGCGGACTGGCCCGGATCGTCTCGTTCATCGGCGTCGGCGTGTTGCTGCTGGTGGTGGGCTACTTTGCGCCGCTGCCGCCCAAACGCGCCGAAGCTGCACCGGCGGCGGACAAACCGGCCCCGGAAACCGAAGGAGTGTCGTCTTGAGTCGCAAGCTTAATCTCGGTTGGCTGTTGCTGGGGGTGGCCATGACGGCCGGCGCCCAGGAAAAACCGGCGGACTTCGCCGCGCAGGTGCCGTTGTCGGTCAGTGGCGCAGGCCCGTGGTATCGCCTCGAACTGCCGCTGAGCGTGCAGTTGCAGGCACGTCAGACCGATCTCAGCGATCTGCGGGTGTTCAATGCCGCCGGAGAGCCGCAGGCCTATGCCCTGGCCCGGGAATCAGCACAGACCCGCGACGACGGCCAGTTACATGACGTGAAGTGGTTCCCGCTGTACAACTCGGCGGATGCGACCGAGCGCGCGCCGAGCGTTCGCGTGCAATCCACCACCACCGGCACGCTAGTGGAAGTGCAGCCGTCCAGCCAGCTCGAAGCCGGTGAAGAAGTGCTGCGTGGCTGGCTGCTCGACGCCAGTGCGATCAAGGCGCCGTTGCAGCAATTGATCCTCGACTGGACCAGCGAGCGCGACGGCTTCCAGCGTTTCAGCATCGAGGCCAGCGACGACTTGCAGCACTGGCAAGCCTGGGGCGAAGGCCAGGTCGCGCGCCTGACCTTTGCCGACGAACGGGTCGAGCAACATGAAGTGGCGCTGCCGGGGCAATCGGCGCGGTATCTGCGTCTGCTGTGGGATTCCCCGGCCTCGGCGCCGGAGCTGACGTCGGCACAACTGAAAAGCAGCGACCCGCGCCACCTGCCGCTGCCATTGGTCTGGTCGCCGGCGCTGGCGGGCAGCAGCGGCAAAGCCGGGGAATACACCTGGCAGTTGCCGATGGGGCTGAACATCGAGCGGGTGCAGGTCGAACTGAAGCAGGCCAACAGTCTGGCGCCGGTGACGTTGTCGGGACGTCGCGAAAGCAGTCTGCCGTGGCAACCGCTGAGCAGCGGTCTGCTCTATCGCCTGACCCAGAATGGCCAGGACGTGCTGCAGAACGAATTGCAGCTTTACGGCCAGACCGTGCAGCAGTTGAAGCTCACGGTCGACGAACGCGGCGGCGGCCTCGGCGAACAGGCACCGAGCTTGAAATATGCGGTGCGCGCCACGCAGGTGATCTTCCTTGCCCGTGGTGAAGGGCCGTACAGCCTGGCGCTGGGCAATCCGACCGTGAAGACGGCGAACCTGCCGCTGACCACGCTGATTCCCGATTTCAAACCGGAGAAACTGGCCACGCTGGGCAAGGCCGCGGTGCAGGGCGAAGCGCTGGCGACCCAGACTTCGACGGCCACTGCAGCAGCGACCAGCCACACCAACTGGAAGAAATTCGGCCTGTGGGCGGTGTTGTTGCTCAGCGTGCTGTTTCTGGCGGCGATGGCCTTCAGTCTGCTGCGCAAGCCACCGGCCAAATCCTGAATATGACGGGTGTGGTCGCTACACCCGTCGGGTTTCCAACTACGCTGAATCCGGTGCCTGAACTCTCCAGGTCCGATCACGTCTGATAGCAGGAATTGCACTCGACGCACGTTACCGGGCGTCATTGCTCGCTACGGTTTCAGACTCCCTGTAAACTGCGCGGGTTTTTAGCCCCCCATTCCACCGGAGCCGTCCATGTCCCGCGTTACCCTGAGTCGCTATTTGATTGAGCAGACCCGCAGCAACAACACTCCTGCCGATCTGCGTTTCCTGATCGAAGTGGTGGCGCGCGCCTGTAAGGAAATCAGCCACGCCGTGTCCAAAGGCGCCCTGGGCGGCGTTCTGGGCAGCATGGGCACGGAAAACGTGCAAGGCGAAGTGCAGAAGAAGCTCGACGTGCTGTCGAACGAAATCCTGCTCGAAGCCAACGAGTGGGGCGGTCACCTGGCCGGCATGGCATCCGAAGAAATGGACAACGCCTACCAGATCCCGGGCAAATACCCGAAAGGCGCCTACCTGCTGGTATTCGACCCGCTGGACGGTTCGTCGAACATCGACATCAACGCCCCGGTCGGCACCATCTTCTCGGTACTGCGTTGCCCGAACGAATACCTGAGCCAGAACGAAGCCCTGAACGAAAAGGCCTTCCTGCAGCCAGGTACCCAGCAGGTCGCGGCCGGTTACGCGATCTACGGTCCGCAAACCATGTTGATCCTGACCCTGGGCAACGGCGTGAAGGGCTTCACCCTGGACCGCGAAATGGGCAGCTTCGTCCTGACCCACGAAGACATCACCATTCCTGAAAGCACCCAGGAATTCGCCATCAACATGTCCAACCAGCGTCACTGGGAAGCTCCGGTACAGCGCTACGTTTCCGAACTGCTGGCCGGTGAAGAAGGCCCGCTGAAAAAGAACTACAACATGCGTTGGGTCGCGGCGATGGTGGCCGACGTGCACCGCATCCTGACCCGTGGCGGTCTGTTCATGTACCCACGCGACAGCCGCGAGCCGTCCAAGCCGGGCAAGCTGCGCCTGATGTACGAAGCCAACCCGATGTCTTTCCTGGTGGAACAGGCAGGCGGCGCTTCCACCGACGGCCACCAGCGCATTCTCGACATCAAGCCTGAAGGCCTGCACCAGCGCGTAGCGGTGTTCCTCGGCTCGAAAGAAGAAGTCGCCCGCGCCACGGCTTACCACAAGGAATAAACCATGACCGCGCCCTGGCAGCCGTTGCTCGATTGGTGGTTCGGTCATGCCGAATCAGCCACTGAAGTTTCGGCGCAACAGGGCAAGTTGTGGTTTGGCAAGAAAGACAGCCAGGACCTCGAAGCGCGTGAGCGTTTCGGGGTCTTTGTCGATCAGGCCCTCGCTGGCGGATTGACCGAGTGGACGCAACGTCCCGAAGGTTGGCTGGCAGTGGTGCTGTTGCTCGACCAACTCCCGCGCATGATCTTTCGCGATACGCCCAAGGCTTTTTCCGGTGATCTACGGGCCCAGAAGCTGGTTGCTCAGGGGATTGCTGCAGACTTCGATCGGCAGTTGAAACCGATCCAGCGACTCTTCATCTACCTTGTCTTCGAACACTGCGAAAACCTCGCGGTGCAGAATGAAGCCGTCTCGCGATTCATCGAACTGGTGGCAGAACAGCCGGAGGCGGAGCGCGGGGTGTTTGCCGACAACCTGGATTATGCCGAGCGGCATCAGAAGGTGATTGCCCGGTTTGGCCGGTTTCCGCATCGCAATGCGGTGTTGGGGCGGGAGTCTACGGTGGAGGAGTTGGAGTTTCTTTCGCAGCCGGGGTCGAGTTTCTGAGCTGCATCAGACTCAGGGATTGCCTTGAAGCAAACGCTTCATCAAGAGTGCAGGCAGGTTTTTTCTCGTATCGGCGATGATATGGATATAAATAGTCTGCTCTCGGACTTCATAAATAATGCGATTCAAACCAGAGATGACTTGCCGATATTGACCAAGGTTCAGTCTTTCTAATTCTTCGGGAATGGATCCTGAATAGGGTAAGGATGCGAGACTGCGAATAGCGACCTTCAAGCTGGCATAAGTGCTATGCCAGGTTTGAGGTGAGAACTGTTTGATGAGGTAGGTGCGAAGATCTTTGAGATCTGTTTCGGCGGACTGAAGAATAACGACCTTCAAACTCATTGGGGGTCGATCCTGTCCAGCTCTGCGAAAACGTCTTCAACGTCCCTGTACTTGCCTTCCTCAATTTCTCGATTTCCCATGGCAAGCAGTTTGAGCAGAGCCATTGTTTCTTCCTGCTCTTCAAAACTCTTGACGTCCATGACTACAAGCTTCGCTTCACCGTTCTGGGTTATCACCAGCGGCTCACGGCTTTCGCTAATCGTTTTGACGATTTCGGCGGTATGGCTTTTCAGGTAACTGATGGGTTTGATCTGGGATGAAAGCTTCACGGGCTGCGCCTCGCTCAGTGGACTAGGACCGAGTTTAGTCTTAATTCAGTCCTGAGTCAGGCCGAGGTGACAAGCGTGTTGTTCAGTCTTCGCGGGTTTACGCGCGAAGACAGCTTCGGACGCCTTAGATCCGGAAACTACCCACCAACTGCTTCAACCGCGCAGCCTGCTGCTCCAGATCCGCACAAGCGCGCAACGTCGCCTGCAAATTCTCGACCCCTTCCTGGTTCAGCGTGTTGATCTCGTTGATGTCGACGTTGATCGACTCGACCACCGCCGTCTGCTCTTCGGTCGCGGTCGCCACCGACTGGTTCATGCCGTCGATTTCGCCGATGCGCTGGGTCACGCTGCCCAGGCGTTCGCCGGCCTGGTTGGCGATGCCGACGCTGCTTTCGCTCTCGCGCTGGCTCTCGGTCATGATGCCGACCGCCTGACGCGCGCCGACTTGCAGTTCTTCGATCATGTTCTGCACTTGCTGCGCCGAATCCTGAGTACGGTGCGCCAGGTTGCGGACTTCGTCGGCCACCACGGCGAAACCACGACCGGCTTCACCGGCACGGGCTGCTTCAATGGCCGCGTTGAGCGCCAGCAGGTTGGTCTGCTGGGAGATGCTGGTGATCACTTCCAGAATCTGCCCGATGTTCACGGTGTTGCTGTTCAGGGTTTCGATGTTGCCGCATGAGTCGCTGATCTTCGCCGACAGTTGCTGCATCGCGTGGATGGTTTTATCCACCACCTGCTGGCCGTCTTCGGCCAGGCTGCGGGCGTCGCTGGAGTGTTGCGAGGCGAGGGCGGCGTTCTGGGCGATTTCCTGGGCGGCGGCGCCGAGCTGGTTGATCGCGGCGGCCACGCTGTTGGTGCGCGAGGCCTGCTGGTCGGAGTTGAACATCGACGAGTTGGACGCGGCGACTACGCGCAGTGCGACTTCGTTGACTTGCCCGGTGGCCGATGACACTTCGCGGATCGAGGTGTGAATGCGCTCGACGAAACGGTTGAACGACAAGCCCAGCGCACCGAATTCATCGTGGCCGTGGATGATCAGGCGTTTGGTCAGGTCGCCTTCGCCTTCGGCGATGTCATGCATGGCGCGGCCCATGGTCAGCAGCGGCTGCATCAACACACGGATCAGCATGCCGAGCAGGGCGATGATGATCACCACGGCGATGACCATGGCGATCAGCGCCGAGGTACGGAATTCGCTGAGCATCGAGAACGCGGTGTCCTTGTCCAGCACCAGCGCCACGTACCAGTCGGCCGACGGTACGCCGTTGACGTGGGTGAAGGAGATCAGTTGGGTCTTGCCGTCGAACTCGACTTCCTTCAGGCCCGGGCTGACTTTCGGCGCACCGTTGGGATAGGCCTCGGCCAGAGTCTTGAGCACCAGTTTGCTGTCCGGGTGGATCAGGATCTTGCCGTCGGCACTGACGATGAACGCGTGACCGTGGCCGCCGAAGTTCAGTGAGTTGATGATCGCGCTGACACTCGACAGATCAATGTCGGCGCCGGCCACACCGATCATCTGGCCCTGGCGCTGCACCGGCGTGGCCACGGTGATCACCAGTTTGCCCGACGAGGCGGCGATGTACGGTTCGGTGACGATGGTCTGTTGCGCAGCATTGGCTGCCTTGTACCAGCCACGGGCGCGCGGGTCGTAATCCGGCGCACGGTTGCCGGCCGGGACCGAGAACATCACGCCGTCGGCGCCGCCAAAGTAACTGAGTTGGAAATTGCCGGTGTAGGAGGGCAGGTCGATGATGCGTTTCAGGCTGGCCGGGGCGTTGCCGTCGGCGACGACCTGTTGCGCCATCGATTGCAGCAACTGGATGCGGCTTTCCAGCCAGGTCTGGATGTTGCTGGTGGTCAGACTGCCCAGTTCCTGCATCGACGCTTCGGTGCTGCTTTGCAGGGCTTCGCGCTGGCGATAGTCGTTGAACAAAATGAAACAGGCGAATGCAACGGCCACCACGAGGGCGGCAGCCAACAAGATCTTGTGGCTGAATTTCATGTTTCTGGTCATTAAGGGAGCTACCGCGAAGGGGCTGGTCAAGAAAGGGCGGCAATTTGCCACACTCTGGGGCTTTGCGCTGCTCTTATTTCGACCGCCGCGCGCCAAAGATTAGGCGCCTTTTGCGAAAGGCGACGAAATGCTCAACAGCTTTACAAACTGTCTGATTTATCGGCGAAAGCCGGACGAGCGGGTTAACAAATAGCCGGCCTGCCAGGGAACCAGACAGGGGTTTTCTCTTCTAAGCTTCTGGTTGGCGCCATGCCATCCCCCTTCCGCTCCAGGAGTTACACCATGTCGCTGCGATCTATCGCCCTGCTGTCGTTTTGCGTGCTGTTGGCTGCATGCAGCAAGGTCAATCAGGAAAACTATTCGAAGCTCTCGGCCGGCATGGCCAAGGCTGAAGTCGAGACGCTGCTCGGCAAGCCCACCGATTGCTCGGGCGCGCTCGGCATGTCCAGTTGCACCTGGGGCGACAAGAACAGCTTTATCAGCGTGCAGTACGCCGGTGACAAAGTGCTGATGTTTTCCGGCCAAGGCCTGAAGTAAACCGGGGCTCCGCGCCCACGGGAGAAAAACAATGAAGCGGTTATTGCTTGTCCTTTTGGCCGGCCTGGTATTGGCCGGCTGCGCCACGTCCGGTGAAGATCCGCTGGCGCCGAAGACGGTCAACAGTGTCAATCTCAAGCGTTACCAGGGCACCTGGTACGAACTGGCGCGTCTGCCGATGTATTTCCAGCGCAATTGCGCACAATCCGAAGCCCGATATTCCCTCAAGCCCGACGGCAATGTCGCGGTGTACAACCGCTGCCTGACGGCGGACTGGACGTGGGAAGAAGTCAAAGGCACGGCTTATCCACAGGTGCCGGGCAAGACCGACAAGTTGTGGGTCGAGTTCGATACCTGGTTCTCGCGTCTGATTCCGGGTGTGGCGAAGGGTCAGTACTGGGTGCTGTACGTCAGCGATGACTACAAGACCGCTCTCGTCGGCGACCCGAGTCGCCGCTATCTGTGGCTGTTGTCGCGCACGCCGACCGTCAACGGTGTAGTGCGTGAGGAACTGTTGAGCAAGGCGCGCCAGCAGGGTTACGACACCACGCGCCTGATCTGGCGTACGTCGGATCAGCAGATGGCCAAGACGTCCAACTGACTTCTCCTGTTCTGATCGTTCCCACGCTCCGCGTGGGAATGCCTCAATGGACGCTCTGCGTCCGCTTTTGGGACGCGGAGCGTCCCGGGCTGCATTCCCACGCAGAGCGTGGGAACGATCAGTAACAGAAGTTTGTGTCAGCCCAAAAGCTCTCGCAGGACCTGGGTAAAGGCGCGATTGCTGTCCTCCTCCTCGGCATGTCGCCCCTCGCGCACGACCCACTGACCGTTGACCAGCACATCGCGTACCTGACGATCGCCACCGGCAAACAGCCAGCGATTGAGAATCCCGTCACCACTGGCCGTGGCCAGATACGGATCGTTGCCATCGAGTACGATCCAGTCGGCACGCTTGCCGACTTCCAGCGCACCGATCGGTTGGCCCAGCGCCTGAGCGCCACCGTCGAGCGCCGCGTCATACAGCGTGCGCCCGACCATCGGCTGATCCGCGCCATACAAGCGATTGCGCCGCTGATCGCGCAGACGCTGGCCGTATTCCAGCCAGCGCAATTCTTCCACCACGCTCAATGACACATGACTGTCTGAGCCGATGCCCATGCGCCCGCCCTGCGTGAGGAAATCCACCGCCGGGAAAATACCGTCGCCGAGGTTGGCCTCGGTAGTCAGGCACAGACCGGCGATGGCGCGGCTCCTGGCCATCAGCGTGACTTCTTCCGGATTGGCGTGGGTCGCGTGCACCAGGCACCAGCGCTGATCGACTTCGGTGTTTTCATACAGCCATTGCAGCGGGCGGCGACCGCTCCAGCTTAGGCAGTCGTCCACTTCTTTCTGTTGTTCGGCAATGTGGATGTGCACCGGGCATTGCTTGTCGCTGGCTGCCAGCACTTCGCTGATCTGCTGCGGGGTGACCGCGCGCAAAGAGTGGAAGCACAGGCCCAGCGACTGCGCCTTTTGCTGCGCGAGCAGGGGTTGCAGGCGCGATTGCAGTTTCAGGTAGTTTTCGGTGCTGTTGATGAAACGGCGCTGACCTTCGTTCGGCGTCTGGCCGCCAAAACCGCTGTGGCTGTAGAGCACAGGCAGCAATGTCAGGCCGATGCCGGCGGCACTGGCCGCCTGGCTGATGCGCAATGCCAGCTCGGCCGGGTCGGCGTACGGCTGGCCGTTGTTATCGTGGTGGACGTAATGGAATTCGGCGACCGAGGTGTAACCGGCCTTGAGCATTTCGATGTACAGCTGGCGGGCAATCACCCCGAGCTGGTCGGGGCTGATTTTTCCGACGAGCCGGTACATCAGATCGCGCCAGGTCCAGAAACTGTCGTTGGGGTTGCCGGCCACTTCCGCCAGTCCCGCCATCGCTCGCTGGAACGCGTGGGAGTGCAGATTCGGCATCCCCGGCAGCAGCGGACCGCTCAGCCGTTGGGCGCCATCTGCGGTGGAATCGGCCTGGATTCGGGTCAACACGCCATCGGCGCTGACCTCGAGACGTACATTGTTGGCCCATCCGTTAGGCAGCAGCGCGCGTTCGGCAAAGAAGGCGGACATGGTTCGGCACCCCATCGTGTGTTATTTGTATATACATATACAGACGTTTGCCTGCCCGGTAAACTCCGGCAAGCTAGCAACTTTCATCCAATGAACAGGGATCCACCGTGCCGACTCCGCCTCCAGTCTCCCCGTTGGCCGCGAACATGGGCGACAGTCCGGCGCCCTTGTACGCCCGCGTCAAACAGATGATCACCCAACAGATCGACAGCGGTAACTGGCCGCCGCATTACCGCGTACCATCGGAAAGCGAGCTGGTCAGCCAGTTGGGCTTCAGCCGCATGACCATCAACCGCGCGCTGCGGGAAATGACCGCCGACGGCCTGTTGGTGCGCATGCAAGGCGTCGGTACTTTTGTCGCCGAACCGAAGAGCCAGTCCGCGCTGTTCGAAGTGCACAACATCGCCGACGAAATCGCCTCCCGTGGCCATCGCCATACTTGCCAGGTGATCACCCTGGAAGAAGAGGCCGCCGGTTCCGAGCGCGCGCTGGCGCTGGACATGCGCGAAGGGCAGAAGGTCTTTCACTCGCTGATCGTGCACTACGAAAACGACATTCCGGTGCAGATCGAAGACCGCTTCGTCAACGCGCTGGTGGCTCCGGAATACCTCAAGCAGGACTTCACCCTGCAAACGCCTTACGCTTATCTGAACCAGGTCGCGCCGCTGACCGAAGGCGAGCACGTGGTTGAAGCGATCCTCGCCGAAGCGTCCGAATGCAAATTGCTGCAGATCGAAAAAGGCGAGCCATGCCTGCTGATCCGCCGTCGTACCTGGTCGGGTCGTCAGCCGGTGACGGCGGCGCGCCTGATCCACCCCGGTTCCCGTCATCGTCTGGAAGGTCGGTTCCATAAATGAAAGAGTTGAAGGTTCTACGCGCCGAAGGCTACCCGCGCATGCCGTGGAAAAACGGCGGCGGCAGCACCGAGGAAATCACCCGTGACGCCGGCGCCGGCCTCGACGGTTTCGGCTGGCGTCTGTCGATTGCCGACATCGCCGAATCCGGCGGTTTCTCGACCTTCGCCGGTTATCAGCGGGTGATCACGGTGTTGCAGGGCGACGGCATGACCCTGTGTGTCGACGGCGACGACACCCGGCCGTTGTTACCCCTCGACCCGTTTGCCTTCAGCGGCGAGAGCCAGGTGTCCTGCACCTTGCTCGGCGGCGCGATCCGCGACTTCAACCTGATCTACTCGCCGCAGCGTTACAGCGCACGCCTGCAATGGCTGGACGGCGAACAGCGGTTTTTCAGTTCGGCGAGCACGGTGCTGGTCTTCAGCGTCAGTGAACGGCTGGAAGTCACGGTCGGTGGCGGCGCCTCGCAACTCGGCCGCCATGACTGCCTGCAACTGGACGGTAACACCGGTTTGACCGAGATTGCCGTCAATGCCGGTTGCTGCGTGATCGAACTGTCTGCGCGCTGATTCTTGCTATTGCTCGTTCGCACCAGAGCGTGGGAACGATCTAACGATCAACGATCAAAAACCGCTGCTTTGAAAGCAGCGGTTTTTTTTCGTCCCGACGTTCCCGAAATGCGCACCAACTTGTTACCGAACGCCCCAGCGTGGCGCAAAGCCACGCTTTCGTAACAACCTGTCGCTGTCCTCAATCCACCCCGCGAAAAAATTCATGAACGCCGGAGCCCTTGATTCAGGCGCTCTGCAGACCTGTCCTGGATTTTTGTTGAACGGTCCTCCAACAAGTTGGCCGCTTGATTGCATATGCTTGTATGTACAAGTAAAGACGTATGCGTATGAGTCGAACGAGACTCTCCGCAGCGTCCACTGATTCGCTTGCCGCGCACTGATGCGCACAGGCTGCTTGCCCACTGCCAGGGTTGGTTTGAATTGATCGCTGAGGAGTCTTTTTCGTGACTGACAACAACCGCACCACTTCTTCATTCACAAAGCATCGTGACGTCGAAATCCGCGCCGCCCGCGGCAACAAGCTGACCGCCAAGAGCTGGCTGACCGAAGCGCCGCTGCGCATGCTGATGAACAACCTCGACCCGGAAGTCGCCGAGAACCCGAAAGAGCTGGTGGTATACGGTGGCATCGGCCGCGCGGCGCGTAATTGGGAGTGCTACGACAAGATCGTCGAGAGCCTGACCAACCTCAACGAAGACGAAACCCTGCTGGTGCAATCGGGCAAGCCGGTCGGCGTGTTCAAGACCCACAGCAACGCCCCGCGCGTGCTGATCGCCAACTCCAACCTGGTGCCGCACTGGGCGACCTGGGAACACTTCAACGAACTCGACGCCAAAGGCCTGGCCATGTACGGCCAGATGACCGCCGGCAGCTGGATCTACATCGGCAGCCAGGGCATCGTCCAGGGCACCTACGAAACCTTCGTTGAAGCCGGTCGCCAGCACTACAACGACAACCTCACCGGCAAGTGGGTCCTGACTGCCGGTCTCGGCGGCATGGGCGGCGCCCAGCCACTGGCCGCAACCCTCGCCGGTGCCTGCTCGCTGAACATCGAATGCCAGCAGATCAGCATCGATTTCCGCCTGAAGACCCGCTACGTCGACGAGCAGGCCAAAGACCTCGACGACGCATTGGCCCGCATCGCCAAATACACCTCCGAAGGCAAGGCTGTTTCCATCGCCCTGTGCGGCAACGCCGCTGAAATCCTCCCGGAGCTGGTCAAGCGCGGCGTACGCCCGGACATGGTCACCGACCAGACAAGCGCCCACGATCCGCTCAACGGTTATCTGCCGGCCGGCTGGACCTGGGATGAATACCGCGCCCGCGCCAAGACCGAGCCAGCCGCTGTGGTCAAGGCCGCCAAGCAATCGATGGCCGTTCACGTCAAAGCCATGCTCGACTTCCAGAAAATGGGCGTGCCGACCTTCGACTACGGCAACAACATCCGTCAGATGGCTCAGGAAGAAGGCGTCGAAAACGCATTCGATTTCCCGGGCTTCGTTCCGGCCTACATCCGTCCGCTGTTCTGCCGTGGTATCGGCCCGTTCCGCTGGGCTGCGCTGTCGGGTGATCCGCAGGACATCTACAAGACCGACGCCAAAGTCAAAGAGCTGATCCCGGACGACGCCCACCTGCACAACTGGCTGGACATGGCGCGCGAGCGCATCAGCTTCCAGGGTCTGCCGGCGCGTATCTGCTGGGTCGGCCTGGGCCTGCGCGCCAAGCTCGGTCTGGCGTTCAACGAAATGGTGCGCAGCGGCGAGCTGTCGGCACCGATCGTGATCGGTCGCGACCACCTCGACTCCGGCTCGGTCTCCAGCCCGAACCGTGAAACCGAATCGATGCAGGACGGCTCCGATGCCGTCTCCGACTGGCCGCTGCTCAACGCGCTGCTGAACACCGCGAGCGGTGCGACCTGGGTGTCCCTGCACCACGGCGGCGGCGTCGGCATGGGCTTCTCCCAACACTCGGGCATGGTGATTGTCTGCGACGGTACCGACGAAGCGGCCGAGCGTATCGCTCGCGTTCTGCACAACGACCCGGGCACCGGTGTCATGCGTCACGCCGATGCCGGTTACCAGATCGCCATCGACTGCGCCAGGGAACAAGGGCTGAACCTGCCGATGATCACCGGCAAATAAAGGGCTTTGGCTTTGTGTGGGAGCGAGCTTGCTCGCGAAGAGGCCGGCACATTCAGTATCTGTGCTGACTGACAAATCGCTTTCGTCGGATCGCCGCCCGGAGCAAGCTCGCTCCCACAGAAAAGCTGCCCTACAGAAGCTTAGTGAACAATCAAAACAATCCACAGAGGTTGAATCATGGCAGGCAACACCGATCGTGCAGGCAGTAAACCGTTGATCGAAAGGCGTTCGATCGACTACATCCCGGAAGCGGAAAGACACGGTCGTCTGTTCAGTCAGTTCACCCTGTGGATGGGTGCCAACCTGCAAATCACCGCGATTGTCACCGGGGCCCTGGCCGTGGTGCTGGGCGGTGATGTGTTCTGGTCGTTGATCGGTCTGCTGATCGGTCAACTGCTGGGCGGAGGGGTGATGGCGCTGCACGCGGCACAGGGGCCGAAGCTTGGCCTGCCGCAGATGATTTCCAGCCGGGTGCAGTTCGGCGTCTACGGCGCGGCGATCCCGATCGTGCTGGTGTGCCTGATGTACCTCGGTTTCACCGCCACCGGGACCGTGCTGTCCGGCCAGGCGCTGGGCCAGTTGTTCGGGGTCAGCGACACCGTCGGCATCCTGCTGTTCGCCAGCGTCATCGTGGTGGTCACGGTGCTCGGCTATCGGGTGATTCACTGGATCGGCCGGATCGCCAGTGCCATTGGTGTGATCGCTTTCGTGTACCTGTTCAGCCGCCTGATGAGTCAGGTGGACGTCGGCGCACTTCTGGAAATCCGTCACTTCAGCTGGAGCAGTTTCCTGCTGGCGGTTTCGCTCGCGGCCTCCTGGCAGATCGCTTTCGGCCCGTACGTGGCGGACTACTCGCGCTACCTGCCGAGCAAGGTGTCTTCGGTGAAAACCTTTTTCGCCGCCGGTGCCGGTTCGGTGATCGGCGCGCAGGTGGCGATGATCCTCGGTGTGTTCGCAGCCGCTTCGGCCAACGGGCAATTCGCCGGGCATGAAGTCGCTTACATCGTCGGTCTGGGCGGGACCGGTGCCACTGCCGCGCTGCTGTATTTCAGCATCGCGTTCGGCAAGGTCACCATCTCCACCCTGAACTCCTACGGCAGCTTCATGTGCATCGCGACCATCATCAGCGGCTTCCGTGGCCACCTGACGGTCACCCGGATGCAGCGCCTGGTGTTCGTGCTGGTGATCGTCGGCGCAGCGACCCTGATTGCGCTGCTCGGCCAGCATTCGTTCCTCGGTGCGTTCAAGTCCTTCATCCTGTTCCTGCTGGCGTTCTTCACGCCGTGGAGTGCGATCAACCTGGTGGACTACTACTGCATCACCCGCGAGCGCTACGACGTACCGGCGCTGGCGGATCCGAACGGTCGCTATGGCCGCTGGAACATCCTCGGTATCAGCGTTTATGTGTTCGGGGTGCTGGTGCAACTGCCGTTCATTTCCACCAAGTTCTATACCGGTCCATTGGTAGCGGCCCTGGGGGATGTGGATATTTCCTGGATCATCGGTCTCGTGCTGCCCGCAGCGCTGTACTACGTCTGCGCGAAAAAATGGCACGGCACCGTACCCGATCGACTGATTCTGCCCGTCGAGCAGAACAGCGTTGTACAACCTAAAACAAGCGGGGCCGGTCGCGCTGCGGCGCAGGCCTGATTTGGACGTGGACAGGGCTGGATGCCTCTTGACTGCCGTAAGCCAATTCATGATTAGGAGCGTCACAACAATGAAATCGAACAAGACCCTGCTGACCACATTGCTTTCCATGGGCCTGCTGGCCAGCGCTGGCGCGACACAGGCCGCCGGCTGGTGCGAGTCCGGCAAACCGGTGAAATTCGCCGGCCTGAACTGGGAAAGCGGCATGCTGCTGACCGACGTTCTGCAGGTGGTGCTGGAGAAAGGTTACGACTGCAAGACCGACAGCCTGCCGGGCAACTCCATCACCATGGAAAACGCCCTGAGCAGCAACGACATCCAGATCTTTGCCGAAGAATGGGTCGGCCGCAGCGAGGTCTGGAACAAGGCCGAGAAGGCCGGCAAGGTCGTCGGTGTCGGCGCCCCGGTGGTCGGTGCAGTGGAAGGCTGGTACGTGCCGCGCTACGTGATCGAAGGCGATGCCAAGCGCAAGCTGGAAGCCAAGGCGCCGGACCTGAAAAACATCGCCGACCTGGGCAAATACGCCGCCGTCTTCAAGGACGCCGAAGAGCCTTCCAAAGGCCGCTTCTACAACTGCCCGGCCGGCTGGACCTGCGAGCTGGACAACAGCGAAATGCTGAAAAGCTACGGCCTGGAAAACAGCTACACCAACTTCCGCCCGGGCACCGGCCCGGCGCTGGATGCGGCCGTGCTGTCGAGCTACAAGCGTGGCGAGCCGATCCTGTTCTACTACTGGACACCAACCCCGCTGATGGGGCAGATCGACGCGGTGAAACTGGAAGAAAAACCGGGCGTCGACAAGACCGTGACCATCAAGGTTGGCCTGTCCAAGACCTTCCACGACGAAGCCCCGGAACTGGTAGCCGTGCTGGAAAAGGTCAACCTGCCGATCGACCTGCTGAACCAGAATCTGGGCCGCATGGCGAAGGAACGTATCGAGTCGCCAAAACTGGCGAAAATCTTCCTCAAGGAACATCCTGAGGTCTGGCATGCGTGGGTGAGTGAAGACGCTGCCAAGAAAATCGAAGCGGCGCTGTAGGTCGAATTCCTCCCGGCCAACCGAGAGGCGGGCCGGGGTATTCGCCGCAATCGCTTGATTGAGTTTCCTGATTGAGAGCCGCTTATGTTTCCCGAAAGCTTTACCTTTTCCATCGCCGACTGGGTCAACGGTTGGGTCGATGCGCTGGTCACCAACTACGGCGATGTGTTCCGCCATATCTCCGACACCCTGCTGTGGGCCATCGTCAATCTTGAAGGCCTGCTGCGCGCCGCGCCGTGGTGGTTGATGCTGGCCATCGTCGGTGTCGTGGCCTGGCACGCAACGCGCAAAGCCGTGACCACCGCCGTGATCGTCGGTCTGTTGTTCCTGGTCGGCGCTGTCGGTCTGTGGGACAAGTTGATGCAGACCCTCGCGCTGATGATGGTGGCGACGGTCATTTCGGTGCTGATCGGCGTACCGCTGGGGATTCTCTCGGCGCGCAGCAATCGCCTGCGTTCGGTGCTGATGCCGCTGCTCGACATCATGCAGACCATGCCCAGCTTCGTGTACCTGATTCCGGTGCTGATGCTGTTTGGCCTGGGCAAGGTACCGGCGATTTTCGCCACCGTGATCTACGCCGCGCCGCCGCTGATCCGCCTGACCGATCTGGGCATCCGCCAGGTCGACGGCGAAGTGATGGAAGCCATCAACGCCTTCGGCGCCAACCGCTGGCAGCAACTGTTCGGCGTGCAACTGCCGCTGGCCCTGCCGAGCATCATGGCCGGGATCAACCAGACCACCATGATGGCCCTGTCGATGGTGGTGATCGCCTCGATGATCGGCGCCCGTGGCCTGGGTGAAGATGTGCTGGTGGGCATTCAGACCCTCAACGTCGGACGCGGCCTGGAAGCCGGTCTGGCGATCGTGATTCTCGCAGTGGTCATCGACCGCATTACCCAGGCTTATGGTCGGCCACGGCATGAGGTGAGCAAATGAGCAACGCAACCGTGAGCAAGATCGAAGTCAAAAACGTCTTCAAGATTTTCGGCAACCGTGCCTCGGACGCTCTGGCGATGGTCGGCCAGGGCAAGACCAAGGATCAGGTGCTGAACGAAACCGGTTGCGTGGTCGGGGTCAACGACTTGTCCCTGAGCATCGGCACCGGCGAGATCTTCGTGATCATGGGCCTGTCCGGCTCCGGCAAATCGACGCTGGTGCGCCACTTCAACCGCCTGATCGACCCGACCAGCGGCGCGATCCTGGTGGACGGCGTGGACATCCTGCAATACGACATGGAAGCGCTGCGCGAATTTCGCCGGCACAAGATCAGCATGGTGTTCCAGAGCTTCGGCCTGCTGCCGCACAAGACCGTCCTCGACAACGTTGCCTACGGCCTGAAAGTGCGCGGCGAGAGCAAGCAGCTGTGCGCCGAGCGCGCACTGCACTGGATCAACACCGTGGGCCTCAAGGGCTACGAAAACAAATACCCGCACCAGCTCTCCGGCGGCATGCGCCAACGTGTGGGTCTGGCTCGCGCCCTGGCGGCGGACACCGACATCATCCTGATGGACGAAGCGTTCAGTGCACTCGATCCGCTGATCCGCGCCGAGATGCAGGACCAGTTGCTGGAGCTGCAAAAGACCCTGCACAAGACCATCGTCTTCATCACCCACGACCTCGACGAGGCCGTGCGCATCGGTAACCGCATCGCGATTCTCAAGGACGGCCGCCTGATCCAGGTCGGCACGCCGAAAGAGATCCTGCATTCGCCGGCGGACGAATATGTCGACCGGTTCGTGCAGCGCCGGGCGGCGGTGGTTTAAAGGTTTTACGGCAGGCTCGTTCCCACGTCGAGGCGTCGAACCGTCTGCGTGGGAATGCATACCGTGACGCTCCGCGTCACCATTGCGCAGGACTCCAGTCTTGCGTTGAGAGCGGGACGCGGAGCGTCCCAAGCGGCATTCCCACGCAGAGCATGGGAACGATCAAGTCCAAGAGGTTTTAGATGTCCCAGGCTGAAAAAATCGTTATCGCCGACGCTCCGATGCGTTGGCAGGATGTGGTCGCAGTCGCCCGTCACGGCGCGCAGCTCGAGCTGTCGGCGCAGACCTGGGCGCGCATTGAAAACGCACAGGGCATCGTCCAGCGCATCGTTGCCAGCGGCGAGCGCGCCTATGGCGTGAACACCGGTCTCGGTGCGCTGTGCAACGTTTCGCTGAAAGACGAACAGCTCAGCCAGCTGTCGCGCAACACCTTGCTCAGCCATGCCTGCGGCGTCGGCCCGGTACTGACCGATGAGCAGACGCGCGCGATCATGTGCTCGGCGATCCGCAACTACAGCCACGGCAAATCCGGTATTCATCGCCGGGTGGTCGAGGCGTTGCTGGCGCTGCTCAATCGCGGCATCACCCCGCAAGTGCCGTCCCAGGGTTCGGTGGGTTACCTGACCCACATGGCGCACATCGGCATCGCGCTGCTGGGCGTGGGCAATGTCAGCTATCGCGGGCAAGTGGTGTCCGCGCAGCAGGCGCTGGCCGAAGAGGGCCTGCAACCGGTGCAGCTCGGGGCGAAGGACGGTCTGTGCCTGGTCAACGGCACGCCGTGCATGACCGGCCTTGGTTGCCTGGCGATCGCCGACGCCACGCGTCTGGTGCAATGGGCGGATGTGATCGGCGCCATGAGCTTCGAAGCCCAGCGCGGCCAGATCGCCGCATTCGATGCCGAGATCATCGCGCTCAAGCCGCATCCGGGCATGCAGCAGGTCGGCGTCAATCTGCGCGCCTTGCTCGATGGCAGTGAAGTGATCGCCGCGAGCAAAGGCATTCGCACTCAGGATGCCCTGAGCATCCGCTCGATCCCGCAGGTGCATGGTGCCGCGCGCGATCAACTGGAACACGCGATCAAACAGATCGAAACCGAACTCAACGGCTGCACCGACAACCCGTTGCTGCTGGGCACGCCGGACGACTTCCGGGTGATGTCCCAGGCCAACCCGCACGGGCAATCGGTGGCGCTGGCGACGGATCTGCTGGCGATTGCGATGGCCGAAATCGGCTCGATTGCCGAGCGGCGTCTGGATCGCCTGATCAACCCGCACGTCAGCGGTCTGCCGGCGTTTCTGGTGGCCAATCCGGGGGTGAACTCCGGGATGATGATCGTGCAATACGTCGCCGCATCGCTGTGCGCGGAAAACCGCCAGTTGGCGCAACCGGCGGTGCTCGACAACTATGTCACTTCGGGTTTGCAGGAAGACCACCTGAGCATGGGCACCAACGCCGCGCTGAAGCTGCATCGCGCACTGGAAAACTGCACGCAGATCCTCGCCATCGAATACCTGTTGGCGGCTCAGGCCTTTGAATTCCTCAAGGAACAACGCTTCGGCGCCGGCACCGATGTGGCATGGCGACTGCTGCGCGAGAAGGTTCCGGCCTACGATCAGGACCGTTGGCTGGCGCCGGATATCGCCGCTGCCGCGAGCGTGTTGAAAGACCCGAAATTGCTGCACCACGTACTGCCGAATTTGCACTGACAATTACCCATACCAGCGTGCCAAGGCGCGGATCGTCCAAAAGACGAGAGGCGACGGATAACGGAATGCTCCGGAGCGACTGGTAGTTAATAACAATCTCTCAAAAGGAGCATTTAAATGACTGCGCTGAACCTGATCCCCGGCCAACTGAGCCTGGCCCAACTGCGTGATGTCTATCAGCAACCGGTCAAGCTGACTCTCGACAACAGCGCCTCGGCCCAGATCGAAGCCAGCGTCGCCTGCGTCGAGCAGATCCTCGCCGAGAACCGCACCGCCTACGGCATCAACACCGGTTTCGGCCTGCTGGCTTCGACCCGCATCGCCAGCGAAGACCTGGAAAACCTGCAGCGTTCGCTGGTGTTGTCACACGCCGCCGGCGTCGGCCAGCCGATCAGCGATGAGCTGGTACGTCTGATCATGGTGCTCAAGGTCAACAGCCTGAGCCGTGGTTTCTCCGGCATCCGTCGCGTGGTGATCGATGCGCTGATCGCGCTGATCAACGCCGAGGTTTACCCGCATATTCCGTTGAAAGGTTCGGTTGGTGCCTCCGGTGACCTCGCGCCATTGGCGCACATGTCGCTGGTGTTGCTGGGCGAGGGCAAGGCTCGCTACAAGGGCGAGTGGATGGACGCGACCGAGGCGCTGAAAGTCGCCGGTCTGACCCCGCTGACCCTGGCGGCGAAAGAAGGTCTGGCGTTGCTCAACGGCACACAGGTTTCCACCGCGTTTGCGCTGCGTGGTCTGTTCGAAGGTGAAGACCTGTTCGCCGGCGCGCTGGCGCTGGGCGGGCTGACGGTGGAAGCGGTGCTCGGTTCGCGTTCGCCGTTCGACGCACGCATCCACGCTGCCCGCGGCCAGAAAGGCCAGATCGACGCCGCTGCCGCTTACCGCGATCTGCTGGGCGAGCGCAGCGAAGTCTCCGACTCGCACCAGAACTGCGAAAAGGTTCAGGACCCGTACTCGCTGCGTTGCCAGCCGCAAGTCATGGGCGCGTGCCTGACCCAGTTCCGTCAGGCCGCCGAAGTGCTGGCTGTCGAAGCCAACGCCGTCTCCGACAACCCGCTGGTGTTCGCGGCCGAAGGCGACGTGATTTCCGGCGGCAACTTCCACGCCGAACCAGTGGCCATGGCCGCTGACAACATGGCCCTGGCCATCGCCGAAATCGGCTCCCTCAGCGAGCGCCGTATCTCGCTGATGATGGACAAACACATGTCGCAACTGCCGCCGTTCCTGGTGGCCAACGGTGGCGTGAACTCCGGCTTCATGATCGCCCAGGTGACCGCTGCGGCCCTGGCCAGTGAAAACAAGGCGTTGTCCCATCCGCATTCGGTGGACAGCCTGCCGACTTCTGCCAACCAGGAAGACCACGTTTCGATGGCTCCGGCCGCCGGCAAGCGCCTGTGGGAAATGGCCGAGAACACGCGCGGGATTCTCGCGGTGGAATGGCTGGCGGCGGTGCAGGGGCTGGACCTGCGCAATGGTCTGAAGACCTCGGCCAAACTGGAGCAGGCCCGAGGGATTCTGCGTCGCGAAGTGCCGTTCTACGAGAAGGACCGCTTCTTCGCGCCGGACATCAATGCGGCGACTGAACTGCTGGCATCGCGGGTTCTGACCGAACTGGTTCCGGCGAAACTGCTGCCGAGCCTTTAACCCCACCACTGATCGTTCCCACGTCGAGGCGTCGAACCGTCCGCGTGGGAATGCAGCCCGTGACGCTCCGCGTCACTGGACGCGGAGCGTCCCTTGAGGCATTCCCACGCAGAGCGTGGGAACGATCACAAGACGAGGACTTGGGATGAAAACCCTCTGGCAACACTGCCACGTCGCGACCATGGCGCAAGGCGTCTACTCGATCATCGAGGATGCGGCCATCGTGACGTCCGGTGCGCTCATCGAGTGGATCGGCCCGCGCAGCCAATTGCCGTCCGGCGAATACCCGGCGGTCAATGACCTGCAAGGCGCGTGGGTCACCCCCGGCCTGATCGACTGCCACACCCACACCGTGTTCGGCGGCAACCGCAGCGGCGAATTCGAGAAACGCCTGCAAGGCGTCAGCTACGCCGAGATCGCAGCGGCCGGTGGCGGCATCGCCAGCACCGTGCGCGCCACCCGTGAAGCTTCGGAAGACGAGCTGTTCGCCAGCGCCGCCAAACGCCTGAAAAGCCTGATGCGCGACGGCGTGACCACGGTCGAAATGAAATCCGGCTACGGTCTCGATCTGGCCAGCGAGCGCAAGATTTTGCGGGTCATCCGTCGCCTCGCCGCCGAGCTGCCGATCAGCGTGCGCAGCACCTGCCTGGCCGCTCACGCCTTGCCGCCGGAATACAAGGATCGTGCTGACGATTACATCGATCACATCTGCGCCGAGATGCTCCCGGCGCTGGCCGCCGAAGGCCTGGTGGATGCGGTGGATGCGTTCTGCGAATACCTGGCGTTCTCCCCGGAACAGGTCGAGCGGGTGTTCATCACCGCGCAAAAACTCGGGCTGCCGGTGAAGCTGCACGCCGAGCAATTGTCGTCGCTGCACGGCTCAAGTCTGGCCGCGCGCTATCACGCGTTGTCCGCCGATCACCTGGAGTTCATGGACGAGGACGACGCCATTGCCATGGCCAAGTCCGATACTGTCGCGGTGTTGTTGCCGGGCGCGTTCTACTTCCTGCGTGAAACCCAGTTGCCGCCGATGGAAGCCTTGCGCAAGCACAAGGTGAAAATCGCTATCGCCAGCGACCTCAACCCCGGTACTTCGCCGGCGCTGTCGTTGCGCCTGATGCTGAACATGGCCTGCACCTGCTTCCGCATGACCCCGGAAGAAGCCCTGGCTGGCGCCACGATTCACGCGGCGCAAGCTTTGGGAATGGCCGAAACCCACGGTTCGCTGGAGGTCGGCAAGGTCGCGGATTTTGTCGCCTGGCAGATCGACCGCCCGGCGGATCTGGCGTACTGGCTGGGTGGTGAACTGGACAAACGCGTCGTGCGTCACGGCGTTGAATCAAGTCTGTAGGAGAGCGGTTGTGGATAAGGTTCTGAACTTCAAAAAGGTCGCGTACCGCTGCTGATCAGCATGCCCCACGCCGGTGTGCGCCTGACCCCGGCGGTCGACGCCGGGTTGATCCCGGACGCGAAAAGCCTGCCGGACACCGACTGGCACATTCCGCAGCTTTACGATTTCGCTGCCGAACTGGGCGCCAGCACGCTGGCTGCCGAGTATTCGCGGTTCGTCATCGACCTGAACCGGCCATCCGACGACAAACCGCTGTACGCCGGCGCCACCACCGGTCTGTATCCGGCGACGCTGTTCGATGGCGTTGCGTTGTTCAAGGAAGGCAAGGAGCCGTCGAAAGAAGAACGTGCGACGTATCTGGAGCAGATCTGGACGCCGTATCACCGCACCTTGCAGCAAGAGCTGGCGCGGCTGAAGGCCGAGTTCGGTTACGCGCTGCTGTTCGATGCACACTCGATCCGCTCGATCATCCCGCACCTGTTCGACGGCAAGCTGCCGGACTTCAACCTCGGCACCTTCAATGGCGCCAGCTGCGATCCACAACTGGCCGCGCAACTGGAAGCGATCTGCGCCCGCCACGACGCTTACACCCATGTGCTGAACGGGCGCTTCAAGGGCGGCCACATCACCCGTCACTACGGCAACCCGGCCGATGACATCCACGCCGTGCAACTGGAACTGGGCCAGTGCACCTATATGGAAGAGTTCGAACCGTTCCGCTACCGCGCCGATCTGGCGGAGCCGACGCGGGTGGTGTTGAAGGAGTTGCTGCAGGGGCTGCTCGCCTGGGGCAAAAAACACTACAACTGAGTCTGCTCTGATCGTTCCCACGCTCTGCGTGGGAATGCAGCCCGTGACGCTCCGCGTCACTGGACGCGGAGCGTCCCTTGAGGCATTCCCACGCGGAGCGTGGGAACGATCTGCAGTGAGTGAGCGGTCTGGGGGCGCAGCCAAACAGTCGCCACTGTGCAAATCCCGGTCGCCACAGTTCGTTTTTCCGTCTCGTCTGCTGCGTAATGTTTCGGCCACGGTGCAAGAAGACACTGATCCGAACAATAACCCGCTGCCGCACGAGACGATCCCACATGAAAAAACTGTTCACTCGTTGTGCGTTAATCCTCACCAGCAGTGCGCTGCTCAGCGCCGGCGCCATGGCTTCCGACGATGCTTCCTGCAAAACCGTGCGCATGGGTGTGGTCAACTGGACCGACGTGATCGCCACCAGCGGCATGGCCGACGTGCTGCTCAACAGCCTCGGTTATGAAAGCAAGCAGACCAGTGCGGTGCAGCAAATCATCTTCGCCGGCATCCGCGACAAGCGTCTGGATATCTTCCTCGGCTACTGGAAACCGGCGATGGACAAGAACATCGCGCCGTTTCTCGCCGCCAATCAGGTCAAGGTCATGGACAAGCCAAGTCTGGCGGATGCCCAGGCGACGCTGGCAGTGCCGGACTACGTCGCGGCGGCCGGGCTGAAAACCTTCGGCGACATCGCGAAATTCAAGGATCAGCTCGGCGGCAAGATCTACGGCATCGAGCCCGGCAGCGGCGCCAACACCACGATCAAGACCATGATCGAAACCAACCACTTCGGCCTGAAGGATTTCAAGATCATCGAATCCGGTGAGGCCGGCATGCTCGCTGCCGTGCAACGAGCGGTGAACCGCAAGGAATTCGTGGTGTTCGTCGGCTGGACCCCGCATCCGATGAACATCAACATGAAGATCACCTACCTGACCGGCAGCGAAGACGTCTACGGTCCAAACGAGGGCGCCGCCACCGTTTCCACCGTCACCGCGCCGGACTACGCCGAGCGCTGCCCGAACGTCCATCGACTGCTGGAAAACCTGACCTTCACTGCGGCTCAGGAAAGCCAGTTGATGGTCCCGATCATGGAGCGCAAGACACCGCAGGAAGTGGCCAGGACCTGGCTGCGTGAGCATCCCGAAGACCTGCAACGCTGGCTGGCGGGTGTCAGCAGTTTCGATGGCAAGGATGGCGTGGCCACGGTTCAGGCCAGCCTGAAAAACTGATGGGCACTTATCCACTCTCGCCGTCGATGGCGGCGTTCGTCGCCAGGACCGAAGGCTTTGCCAGCGATGACAGCAGTCTCGGCGGGTTGCGCAAATCCTATGATGAGATGTGCCGCGCCTTCACGCCCGAACGGCCGGCGGGGCTGGAGGTGGTGGATTTCCAGTTGAGCGGAGTGGCGGTGCGTTCGTATCGCCCGCCCGTCCAGCCACCTGCCAGTGGCTGGCCGTGCGTGTTGTATCTGCACGGTGGCGGTTGGGTGGTCGGCGGGCTGGATTCCCACGATTTCATCTGCTGCGAGCTGGCCATGGCGCTCGGGGCGATGGTGGTCGCGGTGGATTATCGGCTGGCGCCGGAGCATCCGTTCCCGGCCGGTTTCGAGGATTGTCTGAGCGTCTGGCGCGCATTGCGCAGCGGGCCGTTCTGGTTCGATCCCGGACGGATGCTGGTGGCGGGCGACAGCGCCGGGGGCAATCTGGCGTCGGCGTTGTGCCTGGCGCTGCGCGATGCCGGCGAGCCGCTGCCGGGCGCGCAGGTCTTGATCTATCCGGGGCTGGGTGGCGACGAGCAGTTACCGTCTCGCAGCGAATGCGCCGATGGGCCGTTGCTCGCCAGCAGCGATGTCGATTGCTATCACGCCTTGTACCTGCGCGGCACCGCGCAGCCGAACGCTTATGCGATGCCGTTGCTGGCCGAGGACTTCGGTAGGTTGCCCCCGGCCTGGATCGCGGTGGCGCAGTTCGATCCGCTGCGTGACGACGGCGTGTGCTACGCCGAACGGCTGAACGCGGCGGGCGTCGACGCGACGCTGTACTACAGCGAAGGGCTGGTTCACGGCTGCCTGCGAGCGCGGCATCAGGTCGCCGAGGTCGATCGTCTCTTCGAGAACCTGCTGGGGTTCATGGCTGACAAATTGTGACAGCGCGCGGGCATGCTCATTGACGTAAATCGGGTTTATGATGCCGGACGGCAGAATAATAGAAGTCCCCCCAGGGATGACCTCGACCCCTTACGGAGCGCGCAATGCAGACTTTGTTTCCGCAGATCAAACCTCACGCACGGCACGATCTGGCCGTCGATGACACCCATACGCTGTACGTCGACGAAAGCGGTTCACCGGAAGGCTTGCCGGTGGTGTTCATCCACGGAGGTCCCGGCGCCGGGTGCGACGCCCAGAGTCGCCGCTACTTCGATCCGAACCTGTATCGCATTGTCACCTTCGACCAGCGCGGCTGCGGTCGCTCCACGCCCCACGCCAGCCTGGAAAACAACACCACCTGGGATCTGGTCGAAGACCTTGAGCGCATTCGCAAACACCTGGGCATTGATAAATGGGTGCTGTTCGGCGGTTCCTGGGGTTCGACCCTGGCGCTGGCCTACGCGCAGACTCACCCGGAGCGCGTGCATGGTCTGATCCTGCGCGGGATTTTTCTCTGCCGTCCGCAGGAAATCGAATGGTTCTACCAGGCCGGTGCCAGCCGTCTGTTCCCCGATTACTGGCAGGACTACCTCGCACCGATCCCGTTGGACGAGCGCGATGACCTGCTCAGCGCTTTCCACAAGCGCCTGACCGGCAACGACCAGATCGCCCAGATGCACGCGGCCAAGGCCTGGTCGACCTGGGAAGGGCGCACCGCGACCCTGCGCCCGAATCCGCTGGTGGTCGACCGTTTCTCCGAGCCGCAGCGCGCGCTGTCGATCGCGCGGATCGAATGCCACTACTTCACCAACAATGCGTTTCTTGAACCAGACCAGTTGATTCGCGACATGGGCAAGATCGCTCATCTGCCGGGCGTGATCATCCATGGTCGCTACGACGTGATCTGCCCGCTCGACAACGCCTGGGAACTGCATCAGGCCTGGCCGAACAGTGAGCTGCAGGTGATCCGCGACGCCGGCCACGCCGCGTCCGAACCGGGCATCACCGATGCACTGGTGCGCGCCGCCAGCAAAATGGCCCGGCGTCTGCTCGACCTGCCGCCTGAAGAAGCATGAAAGGTCTGCTGCAGCGCGTGAAAGGCGCGCGGGTCGAAGTGGCGGGCGAGGTGGTTGGCAGTGTCGATCAGGGGTTATTGGTGCTGGTGGCGGTCGAACCCGACGACACGCCGGCCAGCGCCGACAAACTTCTGCATAAGCTGCTTAACTATCGAGTGTTCAGTGACGCCGAGGGCAAGATGAATTTGTCCCTGACGGATGTGGGCGGCGGGTTGCTGCTGGTCTCTCAGTTCACCCTCGCCGCCGACACCAAAAGCGGGTTGCGCCCGAGTTTCTCGACCGCCGCCCCTCCGGCGTTGGGCGAAGAGTTATTCGACTATCTATTAAGCAAAGCGAAACAGATGCATGGCACAGTGGCATCAGGTAGATTCGGCGCGGATATGCAGGTGCACCTGGTCAACGATGGCCCGGTCACCTTCCTGTTACAGACATGAAAGCGCTTGAAACATCTTTTTAAGGGCTTTTCGACTGAAAACAGGGAATTTTCGCGATAAATACTTTGTTACCCCTGATGCGTTGTCACGCGGGCTACTAGATAATCGCGCGCTACGGGGATCAGCGTTCGTTGGTCCATTTTGACTTAGGTAGAGACTTGTCCGGATCCGATTGGGGAATCATTTTGACCCAGCGGAGTCGGAACAATGCTCGCCAACTTGGCAAGGGTGCCCTGAAAGGTCGGTTTTTTTGTACCGAATCCCTCACAGGCACTTCATCTGGCCGTTGGTTTATTGATCTGTTTTCGGCGAGGGTTGCTCGTGATTGTTAGTCCCTGTAATGCAGCAAAATTGTCTGCCAAACGCTTGCGCAGCGCTCTGGTAGCGGGCTCGGCAGTACTCTGCCTGCTCAGCGCCGGCCAGCTTTGGGCATTCAATCTTGACGATGTGTCGGCCAAGGCCAAAGAGCTGGCCGGGCAGAAGTTCGAAGCCCCGCGCAGCAACCTGCCAAACGAATTCCGTGAGATGAAATTCGCGGACTACCAGAAGATTCGTTTCCGCACCGAAAAAGCCGAATGGGCCGACCAGAAGACCCCGTTCAAGCTGTCCTTCTATCATCAGGGCATGCACTTCGATACGCCGGTGAAAATCAACGAAATCACCGCGAACACCGTCGAAGAGATCAAATACGATCCGAGCCGTTTCGATTTCGGCGACCTGCAGTTCGATCCGAAGGCCACCGAACAACTGGGCTACGCCGGTTTCCGTGTGCTGTACCCGATCAACAAGGCTGACAAGCAAGACGAAATCATGACCATGCTGGGCGCGAGCTACTTCCGCGTCGTCGGCAAGGGTCACACCTACGGCCTGTCGGCCCGTGGCCTTGCGATCGATACCGCTCTGCCGTCCGGCGAAGAATTCCCGCGTTTTCGCGAGTTCTGGATTCAGCAGCCGAAGCCGGGCGACAAGCACCTGGTGATCTTCGCCCTGCTGGATTCGCCGCGTGCGACCGGCGCCTACCGTCTGATCCTGCGTCCGGGCAGCGACACGATCGTCGACGTCAAGGGCCAGATGTACCTGCGTGACAAGGTCGGCAAGCTTGGCATTGCGCCGCTGACCAGCATGTTCCTGTTCGGCGCCAACCAGCCGTCGAAAGTGCTCAACTACCGTCGTGAGCTGCACGACTCCAGCGGTCTGTCGATCCATGCCGGCAATGGCGAGTGGATCTGGCGTCCGCTGAACAACCCGAAACACCTGGCCGTGAGCAACTTCAGCGTCGAGAACCCGCGTGGTTTCGGTCTGCTGCAACGTGGCCGTGATTTCAGCCACTACGAAGACCTCGACGACCGCTACGACAAGCGCCCAAGCGCCTGGATCGAGCCGAAGGGCGACTGGGGCAAAGGCACCGTCGATCTGGTCGAGATCCCGACCGCCGACGAAACCAACGACAACATCGTTGCGTTCTGGAGCCCGGAAAAACTGCCGGAGCCGGGCCAGCCGCTGGACTTCGCCTACCGCATGCACTGGACCATCGACGAAGCCGCGCTGCACGCGCCGGACAGCGCCTGGGTCAACCAGACCCTGCGCTCCACGGGTGACGTCAAGCAATCGAACCTGATCCGTCAGCCGGATGGCAGCGTTGCCTACCTGATCGACTTCGAAGGCCCGTCCCTGGCCGCTTTGGCCCCGGATGCGGACGTTCGCAGCCAGGTCAGCGTCGGCGACAACGCCGAACTGGTCGAGAACAGCGTGCGCTACAACCCGGAAACCAAGGGCTGGCGCCTGACCCTGCGGATGAAGATCAAGGACCCGAGCAAGTCCACCGAGATGCGCGCAGCGCTGGTGCAGCCAGTGGTTACCGCTGATCTGGCCAAGTCTTCGGTGCCGACGTCCAATTCGTCGGTGGCCAAGGCCGACAAGGTTGCCGCCAAGCAACAAGAGAAAGCCGACAAGGAAGCCAAGGCCGCCGAGGCCAAACAGGCCGACGCCAAGCCGGTTGCAGATGCCAAGGACAAGGCCAACAAAGACGCCAAGCAGCCAGCCGCTGCGGACGCGGCCCCAGCCACACCGGAATCGGCACCGACTGAAGAAGTCCTGACCGAGACCTGGAGCTATCAGTTGCCTGCCGATGAGTAACTCTCAAGTACAGCCAGAGACTCTGTCCGAGTACCTGGCGCATTTGCCGATGACCGACGAGCAGCGCGCGGAGCTCGCGGGCTGCCAGTCCTTCAGCGAATTGCATGAACGCCTGTCGTCCAAGACCTTTGACGCTCCGACCGAAGCCGCCCAGGCTTCGGTGGGCAAGCGCCTGATCCTGAGCACCGCCGAAGAGCTGCAAGACGCGGAAATGCTGGTGCTCGACGCCAGCGGCCGGATCAGCATGAAGGCCACGCCGCCGATCCGTCGGACCAAGGTCGTGCCGGAACCGTGGCGCACCAACATTCTGGTGCGTGGCTGGCGCCGCCTGACCGGCCGGACCAATCCGCCGAAACCGCCGAAGGACGCCAACGTGCTGCCGGCGGCGCGCTGGCGCACGGTCGGTTCGATCCGTCGCTACATTCTTTTGCTGCTGATGCTGGGTCAGACCATCGTCGCCGGCTGGTACATGAAAGGCATCATGCCGTACCAGGGCTGGTCGTTTGTCGATCTGGAAGAAGTCCTGCATCAACCGCTGCTGCAAACCGCCACGCAAGTGCTGCCGTATGCGCTGCAGACCAGCATCCTGATCATGTTCGGGATTCTGTTCTGCTGGGTGTCGGCCGGTTTCTGGACCGCGCTGATGGGCTTCCTCGAATTGCTCACCGGCCACGATAAGTACCGGATCTCCGGTAAAAGTGCCGGTAACGAGCCGATTCCGAAAGACGCGCGCACCGCGCTGGTGATGCCGATCTGCAACGAAGACGTGCCTCGGGTGTTCGCCGGTCTGCGCGCGACCTTCGAGTCGGTCGCGGCTACCGGTGATCTGGACCGTTTCGACTTCTTCGTCCTCAGCGACAGTAACGACACCGACATCTGCGTTGCCGAGCAGCAGGCCTGGCTGGACGTCTGCCGCGAAGCCAAGGGCTTCGGCAAGATCTTCTATCGCCGCCGTCGCCGCCGCGTCAAACGCAAGAGCGGCAACCTCGACGACTTCTGCCGTCGCTGGGGCGGTGACTACAAGTACATGGTCGTGCTCGACGCCGACTCGGTGATGAGCGGCGAGTGCCTGACCAGTCTGGTGCGCCTGATGGAGGCCACTCCGGACGCCGGCATCATCCAGACCGCGCCGCGCGCTTCGGGCATGGACACGTTGTATGCACGCATGCAGCAGTTCGCCACCCGCGTGTACGGTCCGTTGTTCACGGCCGGTCTGCACTTCTGGCAGCTGGGTGAATCCCACTACTGGGGTCACAACGCGATCATCCGCATGAAGCCGTTCATCGACCACTGCGCCCTGGCGCCGTTGCCGGGCAAGGGTGCGTTCTCCGGTGCGATCCTCTCTCACGACTTCGTTGAAGCGGCGCTGATGCGCCGTGCCGGCTGGGGCGTGTGGATTGCCTACGATCTGCCGGGCAGCTACGAGGAACTGCCGCCGAACCTGCTCGACGAGCTCAAGCGTGACCGTCGCTGGTGCCACGGCAACCTGATGAACTTCCGCCTGTTCCTGGTAAAAGGCATGCACCCGGTGCACCGCGCGGTGTTCCTGACCGGCGTGATGTCTTACCTGTCGGCGCCGTTGTGGTTCTTCTTCCTGGTGCTGTCGACCGCGCTGCTGGCGGTGAACACGCTGATGGAGCCGCAGTACTTCCTCGAACCGCGTCAGCTGTATCCTCTGTGGCCGCAATGGCACCCGGACAAAGCGATTGCGCTGTTCTCGACGACCATCGTGCTGCTGTTCCTGCCGAAACTGTTGAGCGTCATCCTGATCTGGGCCAAGGGCGCGAAAGAGTTCGGCGGCAAGTTCAAGGTCACTCTGTCGATGCTGCTGGAGATGCTGTTCTCCATGCTGCTGGCGCCGGTGCGGATGATTTTCCACACCCGTTTCGTGCTCGCCGCGTTCCTCGGCTGGGCTGCGACCTGGAACTCGCCGCAGCGTGACGACGATTCGACGCCGTGGAGCGAAGCGGTCAAGCGTCACGGTCCGCAGACCCTGTTGGGCTTCCTCTGGGCGCTGCTGGTGATCTGGCTGAACCCGAGCTTCCTGTGGTGGCTGGTGCCGATCGTCGGTTCGCTGATGCTGTCGATTCCGGTGTCGGTGATTTCCAGCCGCGTCGGTTTGGGCCTCAAATCCCGTGACGAGAGCCTGTTCCTCATCCCCGAGGAATACAATCCGCCACAGGCGCTGCTGGCTACCGATCAGTACACTCACGAAAACCGCTGGCATGCGCTGAACGATGGCTTCATCCGCGCCGTGGTCGATCCGCAGCAGAACGCCCTGGCGTGCTCGCTGGCGACCTCGCGTCACGGTGAGGCCGAGCCGATCGAATGGCTGCGTCAGGAACGTGTGCGTCACGCGATCAAGGTCGGCCCGGCCGGGCTGAACAACCATGAGCGCCTGCAACTGCTGAGCGATCCGGTGGCCCTGGCCCGTCTGCACGAGCAGGTGTGGGCCGAAGGCCACGCCGAGTGGCTGGACGCCTGGCGGGCCTCGGTGAAAGCCGATCCCCATGCGCCGCTGCTGCCGCTCAAGCCTGTGAGCTTGCAGGCGCAACCGGCCTGATGAAGAAACCCCGCGAAAGCGGGGTTTTTTTGCCTGCCGATTACCGACGCGGATCAATCATTCCCACGTCGAACCGTCTGCGTGGGAATGCAGGCCGGGACGCTCTGCGCCCCATCCGGCACCGACCGATCAAAAAACCTTGTGCAAACGAACGAGTGCGTTAGCATCCGTCCCCGAATTGGCGCACCCGGACACTCTTGTCCATTTCTGTCGTTTTTCGCGCTGCAAACGCAATGGTTTTGGGGACTTGAAGATGAAGAAGTATCTGTCGATGCTGCTGGTCGGCGTCACGGCACTGGTTGCAGTCAACGCGGCGCAGGCCGGCGCAATCGATGACGCGGTCAAGCGCGGCTCGTTGAAAGTCGGTATGGATCCGACCTACATGCCGTTCGAAATGACCAACAAGCGCGGCGAAATCATCGGTTTCGAAGTCGACCTCCTCAAAGCCATGACCAAGGCCATGGGCGTCAAGCTGGAACTGGTCTCCACCGGTTACGACGGGATCATCCCGGCACTGATGACCGACAAGTTCGACATGATCGGCAGCGGCATGACCCTGACACAGGAACGCAACCTGCGCCTGAACTTCAGCGAACCGTTCATCGTGGTCGGCCAGACCCTGCTGATCCGCAAGGAGCTGGAAGGCACCATCAAGTCCTACAAAGACCTGAACAGCGCCGACTACCGCATCACCTCCAAGCTCGGCACCACTGGCGAGATGGTCGCCAAGAAGCTGATCTCCAAGGCCAAGTACCACGGCTACGACAACGAGCAGGAAGCCGTGCTCGACGTGGTCAACGGCAAGGCTGACGCCTTTATCTACGACGCCCCGTACAACGTGGTCGCGGTGAACAAGGTCGGCGCCGGCAAGCTGGTGTTCCTCGACAAGCCGTTCACCTACGAGCCGCTGGCGTTCGGTCTGAAGAAGGGTGACTACGACAGCATCAACTTCATCAACAACTTCCTGCACCAGATCCACGAAGACGGCACCTACGATCGCATCCATGACAAGTGGTTCAAGAGCACCGAGTGGCTCAAGGACATGGAATAAGGCCCGCCCGCTGATCGTTCCCACGCTTTGCGTGGGAACGCCGCCCGGGACGCTCCGCGTCCCTTCGCAAGCGTGACGCAGAGCGTCACAGGATGCATTCCCACGCAGAGCGTGGGAACGAGCGAATCAGAGAAACATTCAATGAAACAGAAAAAAGCCCAATGGCCCTGGCACGTCCTGACCGTGCTGGTGCTGGTCGGCCTGGCCGGCGCGCTGTATTACGCCACGTCGCTGATGTCCTACGAATGGCGCTGGAACCGTGTGCCGCAGTACTTCGCCTATCAGGCCGAGGAAACCCAGCGCGCGAACGATATTTCCACCGTCAGCGAACTGGTGCGCAAGGGCGGCAGCGCGCAAGTCACCCTGCGCAACGATGCCGGTGACGAGCAGCACCTGACCGTCGACGAAAACAGCCTGCAATTCGCCCAGGGCGACGATGTGGCCGAAGGCGACGTCGTGGGCGTGACGCGGCATTGGGCGGCGGGTCCGCTGTTGTGGGGCCTGTGGACGACACTTTGGCTGTCGGTGGTGTCCGGCGTGCTGGGTTTGTTGATCGGTCTGGCCACCGGGCTGTGCCGGCTGTCGAGCAACCCGACCCTGCGCGACCTGTCGACGATCTATGTCGAACTGGTACGCGGCACGCCGCTGTTGGTGCAGATCTTCATTTTTTATTTCTTCATTGGCACGGTAATGAACCTGTCCCGGGAGTTCGCCGGGATCGCTGCGCTGTCGCTGTTCACGGGCGCCTACGTGGCGGAAATCATCCGTTCCGGTGTGCAGTCGATTGCCCGTGGGCAGAACGAAGCGGCCCGTTCGCTGGGCCTGAGTGCCGGCCAGTCGATGCGTCATGTGGTGTTGCCGCAGGCTTTCAAACGCGTGCTGCCGCCGCTGGCCGGACAGTTCATCAGTCTGGTCAAGGACACTTCGCTGGTGTCGGTGATCGCCATTACCGAGCTGCTGAAAAGCGGTCGTGAAGTCATCACCACCTCGTTCTCGCCGTTCGAGATCCTGTTCTGCGTCGCCGGTCTGTACTTGTTGATCAACCTGCCGCTGTCGAAAATCGCCAGCCGGCTTGAGCGGAGGCTCGCGCAAAGTGATTGAAGTCCGCGATCTGGTAAAAGTCTTCGACACCCGTGGGCAAGTGGTGCGCGCGGTGGATAACGTCAGCACCGTTGTCGCCAAGGGTGAAGTGCTGGTGGTGATCGGTCCGTCCGGTTCCGGCAAGTCGACCTTCCTGCGTTGCCTTAATGGTCTGGAAGAATTCGATTCCGGTTCGGTGAGCATCGACGGCCTGCAACTGGCCGACCCGAAAACCGACATCAACGCCTACCGCCGCGAAGTCGGCATGGTGTTCCAGCATTTCAATCTGTTCCCGCACATGACCGTGCTGGAGAACCTGTGCCTGGCGCAGAAAGTCGTGCGCAAGCGCGGCCAGAAAGAAAGCGAAGCCAAGGCGTTGGCGTTGCTGGAGAAGGTCGGTATCGCCCAGAAGGCCCGCGAGTACCCGTCGCGCCTGTCCGGCGGTCAGCAGCAGCGTGTGGCGATTGCCCGGGCGCTGGCGATGGATCCCAAGGTCATGCTGTTCGACGAGCCGACTTCGGCCCTCGACCCGGAAATGGTCGGCGAAGTACTGGACGTGATGAAAAACCTGGCCGTGGAAGGCATGACCATGGTCTGCGTGACCCACGAAATGGGTTTTGCCCGGGAAGTGGCGGATCGGGTGCTGTTCTTCGATCACGGCAAACTGCTGGAAGATGCTTCGCCGACGGAATTCTTCGACGCGCCGAAGGATCCGCGAGCCCAGGCGTTCCTGCGACAAGTTCTCTAAACGCGACGTCACCGATCGTTCCCACGCAGAGCGTGGGAACGATCAAGCGTTATACCTTGAACCGGCCCACCAGCGTTTGCAGGTGAGTGCCCAAACGCGCCAGTTCGACGCTCGAGGCCGCCGTCTCTTCACTGGCCGCCGAGGTCTGGTCCGAGACATCTCGCACATTCAGCACGCTGCGGTTGATCTCTTCGGCCACGGCGCTCTGCTGCTCGGCCGCCGCTGCGATCTGCTGGTTCATCGCCTGAATCGCCGAAACGGTGCGGGTGATGCTTTCCAGTGAACCACCGGCACGCCGGGTCAGCTCGACGCTGCTGTCGGTCAGGGTGCGGCTGTTATCCATGATCGTCGCCACTTGCTGGGTGCCGTTCTGCAAGCCGACGATCAGCTCTTCGATCTCTTCGGTGGACTTCTGGGTGCGCTGGGCGAGGCTGCGGACTTCATCGGCCACCACCGCAAAACCACGTCCGGCTTCACCCGCGCGGGCGGCTTCGATGGCGGCGTTGAGGGCCAGCAGGTTGGTTTGCTGGGCCACGGACTTGATGACGTCGAGCACGCTGCCGATCTTGTCGCTTTCGCGCTTGAGTTCGCCCATGGCCTCGGTGGAATGGCCGACTTCGGCGGCCAGACGTTCGATCTGGGCGATGGCCTCGCCCACCACCTTGTCGCCTTCACGGGCCTGCTGGTCAGCAGCGACGGCCGCTTCCGAAGCTTCCTCGGCGTTGCGCGCGACTTCCTGCACGGTGGCAGCCATTTCGTTCATGGCGGTGGCGACCTGGTCGGTCTCGACTTTCTGATTGTTGACCCCGGCGCTGGTCTGTTCGGTCACGGCGGACAACTGTTCGGCAGCGCTGGCGATCTGGGTCACGCCGTCGCTGATGCCGCCGATCAGTTCGCGCAGGCCCTGGGTCATGCTCTGCATCGAACGCTGCAACTGACCGAGTTCGTCACGGCGCAGGGACACCAGATTGTGGGTCAGGTCGCCGGCGGCTACGCGTTCGGCGACTTTCAGGGTCTGCTCCAGCGGAATGATGATCTGCCGGGTGATCGCCCAGGCCGCGAGCAGACCGAAGGCCAAGGCCAGCAGGGTGGCAATCATCAGCATGTTTTTGGCGTGCGCGGCGTCGGTGTCGCGGACGATGGTCTGGGATTCGGTGAGTTTTTTGCTGACGTCGAGCAGGATGTCGCCCTGGGTCGACATGCGAGCCAGCGCCTTGGCGTTGTTCACCTGGGAGTCGCGGAACTGGCTGACGGCAGCGCGGTAAGTCTTCAGCGATTCGGTGGCCTGTTGCAGGTTGGCGATGTGTTGCTCGGGCAGTTTGCTCGGCAGGCTTTCCAGACTGTTCAGGGCGGCGGCGATGGCATCCAGCGCCGGTTGTTCGGCGTCGGCCTTGCCGCTGTAGGTGTAGCCGCGCACCTGATAGCGCGCCTGTTGCAGCAGTTTGCTCAGCTCGATCACGCTGTTGAATTGCGCAACGCTGTCGCCTTGCAGCAGGGATTTCTCGACTTCGCTGACCTTGGCCACGGCGTTGTCGGCGCTGGCGCCGAGTTTGCTGCGGGCGTCTTCACGCTGCACGGTGGCCTGGGTCATGTCGGCAAAGGCACGTTTGTATTCGGCGACTGCCGCCAGTTGCTGATCGATCAGGGCCACGTCGGACGGTTGCTCGATCATGCCGCGGGCGCTTTGCAGGCCGCTGTCGAGTTTGCCGAGCAGGTCGTTGACCGCGCCGGGGCCCTGTTCGCCACGGCGGGCTTCATAGTCCAGGCGCGCCAGGCGCAAGTCTTTGGTCAGCTCATTGAGGCTGGAGATGAAACCGAGCTTGTCGCCCCGGCTGATGATCCCGCTCATGCCGGTCCAGCCGGTAAAGGTGATCAACAGCGTCAGCAGCAGCACCAGGCCGAAACCGATGCCCAGCTTGCGTTTGACGCTGACGTTTCCAAGATTCTCGGCTAACCAACGGTACATGCGACGACTCCCCTCGGACCACTAATTGGACTTATGGAGAGTGTATCGGCCGCATGATGGCAATCTGTAACGCGATTTGTCTGGCGAAGGGCTTGGAACGGCAGTGTTCAGAACAGCCGGGCGAGCAGCGCAGTGACGGCGGTTTCGACCCGCAGGATACGCTCGCCGAGTTGCACCGGTTGCAGGCCGGATTTGGCCAGCAGGTCGATTTCGTAGGGAATCCAGCCACCTTCGGGGCCGATTGCCAGGGTTACCGGTTCGCTGAGCGCGCGGGGGCAAGGCGGGAAGTTGCCCGGATGGCCGACCAGGCCGAGGGTGCCGTCGGTGATGGCCGGCAGGCGATCTTCGACGAACGGCTTGAAGCGCTTCTCGATGATGATTTCCGGCAGAACGGTATCGCGGGCCTGTTCGAGGCCGAGGATCAGTTGTTCGCGGATCGCTTCCGGTTCGAGGAACGGCGTCTGCCAGAAACTTTTCTCGACCCGGTAGCTGTTGACCAGAATCATCTTCGACACGCCCATCGTCGCTACGGTCTGGAACACCCGGCGCAGCATCTTCGGGCGGGGCAGGGCGAGTACCAGGGTCAGCGGCAGTTTGGCCGGCGGTGGTTGATCGAGGGTGACTTGCAGTTCGGCTTCGCCCGCTTCCAGACGCAGCAACTCGGCCGAGCCCATCAACCCGTTGATGCGTCCGACCCGCAGGCTGTCGCCGACTTCCGAGCGGTGGACTTCCTGCATGTGGGTCAGGCGCCGATCACGCAGCACGACGCGGTCGGCCGCGATGAAGTCGGCTTCTTCGAGCAGCAGCAGGTTCATGGCTGAGTCGCTGGCGGCTGGTCGTTATGATCGTCGACGGTTTCTTCCGGGCGCTCACGCTTGCTCACCAGGCTGCCGAACAGGATGCCGACTTCGAACAGCATCCACATCGGCACGGCCAGCAGGGTCTGGGAGAAGATGTCCGGCGGGGTCAGGATCATGCCGACCACGAAGCAGCCGATGATCACGTATGGGCGAATCTTCTTCAGGTATTTGACGTCGACCACACCGATCCACACCAGCAGCACCACGGCCACCGGGATTTCGAACGCCACGCCGAAGGCGAAGAACAGCGTCATGACGAAGTCGAGGTAACTGGTGATGTCGGTCATCATTTCCACGCCGGCCGGGGTGGCCGAGGCGAAGAACTTGAAGATCAGCGGGAACACGAAGAAGTAGGCGAACGCCATGCCGGTGTAGAACAGCAGGATGCTGGAAATCAGCAACGGCACCGCGACGCGCTTTTCATGCTTGTACAGGCCCGGTGCGATGAACCCCCAGATCTGATGCAGGATCACCGGAATCGCCAGGAACAGCGAGACCATCATCGTCAGCTTCAGCGGCGTCAGGAACGGCGACGACACGTCGGTGGCGATCATCGTCGCGCCGGCCGGCAGGTATTCGCGCAGCGGCGTCGAGACGAAGGTGTAGATCTGCTGGGTGAAGGCAAACAGCCCGGCGAAGATGATGAAGATCGCCGCCACGCAACGCAGCAGGCGGGTGCGCAACTCGGTGAGGTGCGAAACCAGCGGCATGTGCTGGTCGTTTTCGGGGAGATCGCTCATTGTGCTCGCGGAGGCTGTGTTGGGTCGTGAGGGGCTGGCGTGGTTGGCGCAGCCGCAGGTGCTACGGGTTCGATCGGTTTCATGACCGGGGCAGCTTCAGCGGCTGCGGCAGAAACGTGCTCGACGCTCGCCGGTGCATGAATCGTTTGCTCAGCGACAGGCGGTGTTGGCGTCTGGTCTGCCGCCGGCTGCACGGGCGTCGGCTCCTGCTGAACCGGTGGCGTGAAGATTTTCCGCGCCTCCTGCTCCAGCGACAGGATGTGCTCGTTGTGCAGTTGCCGACGGATTTCGTCGGCACCGATTTCACGCTCAACTTCCTGTTTGATCGCGTTGAAGCTGCGCTTCAGCCGTCCGACCCACAGGCCGGCGGTGCGCGCAGCACCCGGCAGACGCTCGGGGCCCAGTACCAGCAGAGCCACGAGGCCGACGAGCAGCAGTTCAGAGAAGCTGATACCAAACATTAGTCAGTGCTCACACGTCTTTGCGGATCGGCTCTTCGACTTTCTGCGCCTGCACGTCGATGGTGTGCGGCGGGTTGGCCTGAGCAGTGGCTTGCGGCTGTACCGGTGGAACCGGCTGCGCAGGCGTGACGGTCGGATCGGCCGGCTTTTCGTCGTCGTTCATGGCCTTGCGAAAGCCCTTGATCGACTCGCCAACGTCGGTGCCGAGGTTTTTCAGTTTCTTGGTGCCGAACACCAGTACCACGACCACCAGGATGACGATCCAGTGTTTCCAGTCAAAAATGCCCATGTTGCTGTTCCTCTCTAATAGTTGTTCAGGCGGACGGGCGCGAGGCTTTCTCGACGTGTCCGGACAGGCCGAAACGGCGATCCAGTTCATCCAGCACTGCCTGCGGATGCTGCCCCAGCTGGGCGAGCATGACCATGCTGTGGAACCACAGGTCTGCAGTCTCGTAGATCACGTCGCTGCAGTCGCCGCTGACGGCGGCGTCCTTGGCGGCAATGATCGTTTCGACCGATTCTTCGCCGACTTTCTCCAGAATCTTGTTCAGACCCTTGTGATACAGGCTGGCGACATACGAGCTGTCGGCGGCTGCGCCCTTGCGCTCTTCCAGCACCTGAGCGAGGCGGGTCAGGGTGTCACTCATGTTTGTGTCCTGCGGAGTAAATAGCGTGCGGGTCTTTCAGGACCGGGTCGACCGTTTTCCAGTCGCCGTTTTCGAAAACGCGGTAGAAGCAGCTTTGACGGCCGGTATGGCACGCGATGTCGCCGATCTGTTCGACCATCAGGATGATGACGTCGGCGTCGCAGTCCAGACGCATTTCATGCAATGTCTGTACGTGGCCGGACTCTTCGCCCTTGCGCCACAGCTTGCCACGGGAACGTGACCAATAGATGGCACGGTTTTCCGCCGCAGTCAGCTCCAGGGCTTCGCGGTTCATCCAGGCCATCATCAATACGCGTCCGGTCTTGTGATCCTGGGCAATCGCCGGCACCAGGCCATCGGCGTCCCACTTGATCTCGTCCAGCCAGTTTTTCATCTTCGACTCCGACAGCGAACCCACACTTCAATAGTCGGGTTCAGGCGTTGAAACAGTGTGCCAGCCGATCACGGAACTGGCTATCGGCGAACGACCAGATACAAGCCGACGGCCACCATGATCCCGGCAGGCCAATGCCCCAATTCGTTCAGCGGACCACCGGCAGCGAGGATAGTACCTCCCGCCAGATGCGCACTGCCGAGCAGACGCAGGAACCAATCGTCCTTGCGTTTTTTCCACGGTGGCGGCGGGTCGTTGGCGTGCGGTTGGGACATCCTTTCGAGCAGATCGCGGGCCATGTTGGCCAGGTGCGGCAGCTGTTCGAACTGGCTCTGGACGTTGCCGAGCAAGGCTTTCGGGCTGACGCGCTCGCGCATCCAGCGTTCGAGGAACGGCTGCGCGGTGTTCCACAGATCGAGGTCCGGGTACAGCTGACGGCCCAGGCCTTCGATGTTCAGCAGGGTCTTTTGCAGCAATACGAGTTGCGGCTGCACTTCCATGTTGAAGCGGCGCGCGGTCTGGAACAGGCGCATCAGCACCTGGCCAAATGAAATATCTTTTAATGGTTTTTCGAAGATCGGCTCGCACACGGTGCGGATCGCCGCTTCGAATTCGTTGAGCTTGGTTTCCGCCGGCACCCAGCCCGAATCGATGTGCAATTGCGCCACACGGCGATAGTCGCGCTTGAAGAAGGCGAACAGGTTGCGCGCCAGATAGTCCTGGTCTTCCGGGGTCAGGCTGCCGACGATGCCGCAGTCGATCGCGATGTACTGCGGGCTCCACGGATTGACGGTGCTGACGAAGATGTTGCCCGGGTGCATGTCGGCGTGGAAGAAACTGTCGCGGAATACCTGGGTGAAGAAAATCTCCACGCCACGTTCGGCGAGCATTTTCATGTCGGTGCGCTGGTCGGCGAGGGTCGCCAGATCGGTCACCTGAATCCCGTAGATGCGCTCCATCACCAGCACTTTCGGCCGGCACCAATCCCAATAGACTTGCGGCACGTAGAGCAGCGGCGAGCCTTCGAAGTTGCGCCTCAACTGGCTGGCGTTGGCTGCCTCGCGCAACAGGTCGAGTTCGTCGTAGATGGTTTTTTCATAGTCGCTGACCACGTCCACCGGGTGCAGCAGGCGGGCGTCGGCCGAAACCTTCTCGGCGGCGCGGGCGAGGATGAACAGCCACGCCAGATCCTGGGCGATCACCGGTTTCAGGCCCGGGCGGATCACCTTCACCACCACTTCTTCACCGGTCTTCAGTTGTGCGGCGTGTACCTGCGCCACCGAGGCCGAGGCCAGCGGTTCGACGTCGAAGCGGCTGAACACTTCACTGATCTTTTTGCCCAGTTGTCCTTCGATCAGCTTGACCGACAGCTGCGAATCGAACGGCGGCACGCGGTCCTGCAACAGCATCAGCTCGTCGGCGATGTCTTCCGGCAACAGGTCGCGGCGGGTCGAGAGGATCTGCCCGAACTTGATGAAAATCGGCCCCAGGTCCTGCAACGCCAGGCGCAGGCGTGCGCCACGGCTGAGGTCCAGCGGCTTGCGCGGGAACCAGCGCCACGGCAGGACGTAGCGCAGCGCCAGCAGGAACCACGGCAAAGGCAGATCGAACAGCAAGTCATCGAGGCGGTAGCGGATCACGACGCGCTGGATGCGCAACAGACGGCGGACGGCGAGCAGCTTCATGCGTTATCGCTTGGGTCGAGGGATCGGGAAAGGCGCTCGAAGCGCGCCTCGAGACGTTCCAGATCGAGTTTGATCCGGTCCAGTTCGCTGAAACGGGCTTCGGCTTCGCGCTGCCCGACGAGGGTGCGCGATTCTTCTGCCAGGTATTCGGCGAGGTTCTGGTTGAGGCTGGCAAATCCTTGTTGATACCAGCGAGCGCGGCTGCGCAGGTGACCGCCGACCAGTTGCGTGGCGACAGGTCCCAGCCAGCGCGAGAGTTCGAACTCCCAGTCCAGCTCCAGATCCTGCAGGACTCCCGCCAGCTCCAGCAGCACGCCGCTGTCGCCGTCGAGTTCGACTTCCGGCGCGTGCAGCACCGCGGTCTTGTCCTTGCTCAGGGCCAGTTTCACCAGGCTCGAGGCCGGGGCGCGCAGGGTGCAGTCGACGCCGGTTTCCCAGTGGGACGCCAGCATCAGGCCTTCGTCGCTCGGCAGGATGAACAGTTGCAGCGCCGGGCTGCGGCAATCCACGGCAATCACTTTGCCGGTCAGGTGCGCCAGTCTCGGCAGCGCCGTGCTGTCGAGACGCAGCACACGGTTGAGGCCGAGTTCGACGCTGGCGAGCAGCCCGGTCAGCAGCATCAGGGTTTGATGCCGCGGTGCAGGGCGACGATGCCTGCGGTCATGTTGTGATAGGTCACGCGGTCAAAACCGGCGTCGACCATCATCGACTTCAGGGTTTCCTGATTCGGGTGCATGCGGATCGATTCGGCCAGGTAGCGATAGCTTTCCGAGTCGTTGGTGATCAGCTTGCCCATCAGCGGCATGAAGGCGAACGAGTAGGCGTCATAGGCCTTGGACATCAGCGCGTTGGTCGGCTTGGAGAATTCCAGCACCAGCAGGCGGCCGCCGGGCTTGAGCACGCGCAGCATCGAACGCAGGGCGTCTTCTTTATGCGTCACGTTGCGCAGGCCGAAGGCGATGGTCACGCAGTCGAAATGGTTGTCCGGGAACGGCAGCTTTTCAGCGTCGGCCTGGACGAACTCGACGTTGCCCGACACACCGACATCCAGCAGGCGGTCACGACCGACCTTGAGCATGGATTCGTTGATGTCCGCGAGAACGACCTGACCGGTCGGGCCGACCAGGTGCGAGAATTTCTTGGTCAGGTCGCCGGTGCCGCCGGCGATGTCCAGCACGCGGTTGCCGGCGCGTACGCCCGAGAGTTCGATCGCGAAGCGTTTCCACAGACGGTGCATGCCGCCCGACAGAAGGTCGTTCATCAGGTCGTACTTGGCGGCCACGGAGTGGAAAACCTCAGCGACTTTTTCCGCTTTCTGGCTTTCCGGAACGTTTTTGAAGCCGAAGTGAGTGGTGGGTTCGGCATCGCTGCCTTTGCGCTGATCAGTCATATCGCTGTCACCAAAAGAGAATGCGCGACATTCTAATCCCCAAGCCATGCTTTGTCTTGGAATGGCTAAAGGTAAGATGGGCAACCTTCGGGACGATTTGCCGCAGTGGCGGTCAAGATTCGTTGCAGGCATTCATAGCCCCATTCAAAAAGCAGGAGTCATTCAATGGCCCATATCAGTGTTGAGCGTGCCCACAGCCTGGGCAAGGAAGCGGCCCGCGAGAAAGCCGACAAACTGGCGCAGAAACTCTCCGATCAATATGGCCTGGAGCCGCAGTGGTCGGGCGATGTCCTGAACCTCAAGCGTTCGGGCGTGAAGGGTGCGGTGCATGTGGCCGAGGATTCGATTCGGGTCGACGTGGAACTGGGCCTGATGATGTCGGCCATGAGCGGCATGATCAAAGCCGAGATCGAAAAGGCGCTGGATAAAGCGCTGGTCTGATTTCTGCCTGAAATGAAATCCTCCTGTGGGAGATTCTATGGTTTAGGGGAAACCCTCAACTTGCTTTCGGCTGGTATTCGCTCTGCCCCTTTAGTAGTGCGAATACGACCCGAGCAAGTTTACGGGCCAGAATCACCAGTGCCTGAGTGGTGCTGAACCCTTTAGCTCGTTGCTCTTCATAAAAACCTTTCCAGGTCGCTGTTCGGCTGGCCGACATGGCTGCATTGTGCAAAAGTCGGCGCGCCTCCGGATCACCTCGTTTTGTCAGACTGCGACGACCGTCCTTCTGCCCCGACTGTGAAACCCGTAAGTCCATCCCCAAAAAAGCGATGAATGCGTCAGCGTTTTTAAACTCGCCCCGTTGAAACGCCGCGATCAGGCGAGCTCCAGTCAAAAAGCCTATGCCTTCAACTTTCATGCAGCGCCTTAGATGGACAAGTAAACCGGCCTCTTTAAGGAGGTCGTTGATCATCTTCTCGACCAGCACTTCAAGCCTCTGCATTGAGGCTATTTGCTCGGCAAAAGCGGCTTTGAGCAGCGGCTCATTTGCCCAGCTCTGTACCAGGCCAACTCGTGCCTGAACCAGCGCGGCGCGCCGGCGGAAAAGGCTCAAGAGCTGACGATACAGCGGCGATGGTGGAGTCCATGGGTGAAGCTCTTCATATTCGTTTTTCAGATAACGGGCGAGCAGCTTTGCATCCAGCGCGTCGGTTTTGGCGCGAACCTTCACACCTTTGCGGTAGTGGCTTAGTTCATAGCCACCGACCATGTAAATCGTGCAGCCGGCATCATGGGCCAGATCGGCGAATTCCAAGTGATAGATATTGGTCGACTCAATTGCTATGTCGACCGGTGCCGGCAAGGTTTTCAGCCATTTCTTGATGGCTGGCTTGTTATTGGGAAGCGTTTCCAGCAGATCCAGTTCGGTCTGGTAGATCACCAGCTCATCTTTGGCGACATCCACGCCCACGATTGGCTTGGAAACAGAAACCGACATTGCCATTGAACACCCCCCGAGATATGGTTTTGAGCACTTGAAGGGCTCACCCAGAGGCGCAGGCTTGTTCCTATCGTCGGTCTAGCCAGATGCATTCTTTATCGGCGCTTGGGTGAAAGGAGGAGGGGAGAAATCTCCCACGGATCTGTACTGCGCCAACAGTCAGAATCGAGCCTTGTCCCTCCTCCTCCCTTCAAGTACCAGCATACAAGCGAGCTTGCTCGCGAATGCGGACTGTCTGCTGACTGAAATGTTGGCTGATACAACGCCTTCGTCGGATCGCCGCCCGGAGCAAGCTCGCTCCCACATTTGTTTTGTGGTGTGCCCACCTGTTTTATGTCAGTTGTTAGGGTGCCGTTTCTAATTTTTCTCCCTACTTTGTGCCTGAGCCCGACACTCGTCAGGGCAGTTCCTCAAACCTTCCGCGCGTGAGGTGCACCATGGCCAAAGTCATTTTGAAGAAAAAAATCGACGCTTCGACTTCCGCTCTGAGCGACGTCAAATCCTATGCCCGCAAGATCTGGCTGGCAGGCCTGGGTGCCTACACCAAGGTCGGTCAGGAGGGCAGCGAGTACTTTCAAGAGCTGATCAAGGCTGGTCAAACTGTTGAAAAGAAAGGCAAAAAAGCCGTCACCGAAAAACTCGAAGCGGCCAACGCCGAGATCGATGATGCCAAGAGCGAAGTCAGCTCTTTCAAAGGCCGGGTCGAAGTTCAGCTCGACAAGGTCGAGAAGGCGTTCGACACGCGTGTCGCCAGTGCCTTGAATCGTATCGGCATTCCGTCTAAACATGACGTTGAGGCACTCTCTGCTAAGCTCGATGAGCTGACGGCATTGCTCGAACGCGTCGCGCGTAAATCTTAAGGAGAACGGGATGGCTGGTAAAAAGAACACCGATAAAGAAGGCAGCTCGTGGATCGGAAAAGTCGAAGACTATTCCCGCAAGATCTGGCTGGCTGGTTTAGGCGTGTACTCGAAGATCGACACTGACGGCAGCAAACTCTTCGATACATTGGTCAAAGACGGCGAGAAAGCCGAGAAGCTCACCAAGGCTGCAGTCGGCAAGAAAGTCGATGCTGCCAAGGATTCTGCAAGCTCGGCAAAATCGCGCATCAGCGGCGTGAAAGATCGCGCGCTGGGCACCTGGGATCAACTGGAAGGGGCTTTCGACAAGCGCCTGAACAGTGCGATCTCGCGCCTGGGCGTACCGAGCCGCAACGAGGTGAAGGATCTGCACAAGAAGGTCGATACCCTGACCAAACAGATCGAAAAACTCACCGGCCTGAAAGCTCAGCCTGTCGCGGCCAAAACCGCAGCAGCCAAGCCTGCGGCCAAAACCGCTGCCAAGCCACTGGCTAAAGCCGCCAAACCGGCCGCCAAACCAGCAGCCAAAACCGCTGCCGCCAAGCCTGCTGCGAAAGCCGCGGCCAAACCGGTTGCTGCCAAGGCCGCCGCCAAGCCGGCTGCAAAACCAGCCGCCAAACCTGCGGCCAAGCCGGCAGCGAAAACCGCTGCCGCCAAACCCGCTGCCAAACCTGCTGCCAAGCCTGCCGCCAAGCCGGCTGCGGCGAAAAAACCGGCAGTGAAAAAACCGGCCGCGCCGAAAGCCGCTGCGCCGAAAGCTGCAGCACCAAAACCGGTGACCACACCGCAAGCACTGGCAAGCACGTCGAACTCCGCCTCGGCTCCAACCCCGGCGCCTGCTCCGACTGCTGCATCGACTCCGTCGACGCCGACCAGTCAGTCCTGATTTTTCAGGGCTCAAGAAAACGCCCGGCCTGTGAAGGTCGGGCGTTTTTGTCTGGATGATTTGGAAGCCATCCTTCTCCTCAAAGGACAGGGCTTTGGCGTTATTCGTGATCTTCGAGGTACTGCAGCGCCATTCTCTCCGTCGCCACCTTCACCGGCGGCAACAGGTGTGGCGCCACCAGCATCATGATCTGGTACACCACCAGTCGCACTTCCCCTTCGCGATCGAGAATCCGCTGATAGTCCAGCGAGAACAGCAACGTCATGGTGATCTGCTCCACCAGTTGCCCCAGCGCCTGAGTGTCGCTGACCAGTTGCCCCGACGCCTTCAGCCGCGCCAGCAATGACGCCAGCGTGCGCTTGAGCACGTTGAGGAGCTGGCGAATGCCCTTGGCGAGTTTCGGCAGACGTCCGGCCAGGTTCGACAGGTCCTGGAACAGAAAGCGATATTGCGCCAGCCGTTCGACGATCAGGTGCAGGAACAGCCAGTAATCCTCTGGCGCCAGTTCGACATCGGCGGGCGGGTCGAGCAGCGGGGCGAGGTCGTTCTGGAAGCGCTCGAACAATCCGAGAATCAGCGGTTCCTTGCCGTGGAAGTGGTAGTAGAGGTTGCCTGGGCTGATCCCCATTTCATTGGCAACCTCCATGGTGGAGACGTTCGGCTCGCCCTTTTCATTGAACAACTGCAGGGCACATTCGAGGATCCGTTCGCTTGTTTTCATCCAGTCTTCTTAAAGGGCTTGAGTCAGTCAGCGCACACGCACATAGGTGCCGGGTGCCGCTTCCATCGGTGGATAATTGGCGTTGCCGAGGGGCATCTGGGTTTCGCGCAGGGTGCCGGAGCGCTGTTGCACCCACTCCAGCCATTGCGGCCACCAACTGCCGTCGACTTTCCTGGCGTCGTAGTACCAGGCGCGCGGATCACTGCTGAGCTTTCCGTTCTCGACGTAATGGGCTTTCGGGTTGCCCGGCGGGTTAAGGATGCTCTGCACGTGACCGCTGTTGGACAGCACGAAACGCCGCTCACCGCCCAGCAACAGCGTCGAGCGATACACCGCATCCCACGGCGTGATGTGGTCGTTCATGCCGCCCACGCTGAAACTGTCGACCGTGACCTTCTGCAGATCGATCGGCGTGCCGCACACTTCCAGCCCGCCCGGATGGGTCAACGGGTTGTGCTTGAAGAAATCCAGAATGTCGCCGTGAAACGCGGCGGGCAGGCGGGTGCTGTCGTTGTTCCAGTAGAGGATGTCGAACGCCGGCGGCTCCTTGCCCAGCAGGTAGTTGTTGACGAAATAACTCCAGATCAGATCGTTGGGACGCATCCACGCGAACACCTTGGCCATGTCGCGACCGTCCAGCACGCCTTTCTGATAGGAGCGTCGCTTGGCCGCCTCGAGCGTTTGCTCATCGGCGAACAGGGTGGCCGGGGTGTTCATTTCACTGTCGAGCAGGCTCACCAGATAGGTGGCGCTGGAGACCCGCCGCAACTGCCGCTTGGCCTGCAGATGCCCTTGCAGCGCTGCGATGGTCAGCCCGCCGGCGCAGGCGCCCACCAGGTTGACCTCGCGAGCGCCGGTGATCGCCCGGCAGATGTTCATGGCTTCTTCCACGGCTTCGACATAGGTCGAGAGGCCCCATTCGCGATGCCGCACATCCGGGTTGCGCCAACTGATCATGAAGGTCTGCAAGCCGTTCTTCAGCGCAAACTGGACGAAGCTGTTGCTCGGGCTGAGGTCGAAAATGTAGTACTTGTTGATTTGCGGCGGCACCACCAGCAGCGGTTTCGAATACTGTTTTTCGCTCATCGGCCGGTACTGGATCAGCTCGAGCATTTCGTTGCGAAACACCACCGAGCCGGTGGTGGTGGCGACGGTCTTGCCGACTTCGAAAGCCTGTTTGGTGACCTGGCGTGGCAGGCCGTCGTTGTGCAGCAAATCATCGAACAGATGACTGAGACCGCGCACCAGACTGTGGCCGCCGGAGTTGAACAGCTCCTTCACCGCCAGCGGATTGAGCAGGGTGTTGGAGGGCGCCACGGCGTCGTTGAGCAGGGTGAAGGCGAAGTGCGCGCGGGCGCGGTCGTCGTCGCTCATGCTGCTCTCGTCGATCCAGCTCTTGACCTGTTTCTGCCAGGCCAGATAAGCCTGAAGGCTGCGCCGATAGAACGGGTTCAGGCTCCACGCCGGATCGGCGAAGCGGCTGTCCTGCGGATTGGTCGGGTGCAGGGTTTCGCCGAGCAGCACGCGTCCGAGCGCGCCTCCCAGCTTCAAGGCGTGTTTTGCACTGTGGATCGGATTGCGCAGCCCGTAAGCCGCCACGCTGCGCAAGGTCGAGACCAGGTCACGACCGCGCAGGCCGGTCATGGCACTCTGTGCATTGATGAACACGGCGGGGCTGGGCACGACGCCCGTCGCTGGTTTGTCACGCATGACTCAACACTCCTTCGTCTTCAGGCCAGAAACAAACACACCGAACCAGAACACCATAGACGCTGTTGCGGGTTGTTGCCTGCGTGGCTCCCTGCCACGCACCTGTGCGGATGCGTTGCAAAACGCTCTCCAGAAATCCGTGCCGGGAAGGTTATCCGCCCAGCGGTGTCGGGTGCGGATGCATCACCGCACGCTGACGTTCCTCCTGGAGGAACTTCATGATGATCGGCGCCACCGCCTCGGCCCGGGTAATCAGGAACAGATGCCCGTCGTCGATGATGTGCAACTGCGCGTTGGGGATTCGCCAGGCGAGCATGCGCATGTTGATCAGCGGGATCAGCGGGTCGTCATCGCCGGCCAGCACCAGCGTCGGCTGGTGGATCTTGTGCAGCCAGTGAATGCTGGTCCAGCCCAGGCCTGCGAACAGTTGCCAGTAGTAGCCGAGCTTGCCCGCCGAGCGCACCTTGGCCGCATGGCTGGCGGCGAGTGTCGGGTCGCGACGGAACGAGCCGCCGTAGATCATCGGGGCGATGCGGATCACATGGGACGGCTGGATGTAGCGCCGTGGGCTGGCCATCATCCACAGCACTTTCGGCTTGCCCGGCACCATCACCGCACCGGCAGCGGTTGCCGCCAGCACCAGCTTCTTGCAGCGCTCGGGATAGTCGTAGGCGAACTGCTGCGCCAGTGCACCACCCCAGGACACGCCGATCACGTTGACCTGTCCGTAGTCGAGGTAATCGAGCATCCGTGCGGTGAGCTTCGCCAGGCCCGGAAAACGGTACGGTCGGCTCGGCGTCGAGGAACCGCCGACACCGGGCACGTCGAAGGCGATCACTTCCAGATCCGGATCCAGCGCCGCGACAAAAGGAAACACCAGCTCCAGGTTGGCGCCGATGCCGTTGAATATCAGCAAGGGCGTCAAGTGAGGCTTGCCGGGGCGGACCGCCGTGCGGATGGTCTGGCCATCGAGCTCGACGGTTCGAAAGATGAACGGATGCGGCATGCTTCAAGGCCCTGTGGGTGAAATCTCTATCTCATCTTTAACTGTGGGAGCGAGCTTGCTCGCGAAAGCGGCGGATCAGTCGACTTCAATGTTGAATGTCAGTCCGCCTTCGTCGGAACGCCGCCCGGAGCAAGCTCGCTCCCACAGATGTCGGTTACCGCTCGTGAACGTAAGTGCCCGGCGACGCTTCGCCTGCCGGGAACGCCTTGTTGCCCAGCTTCGTCGGTGCCTTTTTCAATTCGCCCGAACGTGCCGCCTGCCAGGCTTGCCAGTGCAGCCACCAGGAATCGGCATGCTTGGTCGAATTTTCCTGCCAGTCATCGGCATTGGCGGTCATTTCGTCGCTGGTCATGTAGCGCGATTTCGGGTTGCCCGGCGGGTTCAGAATGCTCTGGATATGTCCGCTGCTGGACAGCACGAACTCCACCTTGCCGCCAAACAGCTGCGCCGACTTGTAGCAGGACTTCCACGGCGTGATGTGGTCGTTGGTGCCGGCCAGCGAGAAGATGTCGGCCGTGACCTTCTTGAGGTCGATCGGCGTGCCGCACACTTCCAGTGCATCGGGGCGGGTCAATGGATTGTTTTTGAACATCTCGATCAGGTCGCCGTGGAACGCGGCCGGCAGTCGAGTCGTATCGTTGTTCCAGAACAGGATGTCGAACACCGGCGGCTCGTTGCCCAGCAGGTAGTTGTTGACCCAGTAGTTCCAGATCAGATCGTTGGGGCGCATCCAGGCGAAGACCTTGGCCATGTCTTTGCCTTCAAGCACACCGGCCTGATAGGAGTGCCGCTTGGCCATTTCCAGCGTCTGCTCGTCGACGAACAACGCGACGTCGCTGTCGAGCGTGGTATCGAGCACGCTGACCAGCAGGGTCAGGGCATTGACCTTGTTCTCACCCGTCGCCGCATAGTGGCCGAGCAGGGCGGTGCAGGTGATGCCGCCGGAGCAGGCGCCGAGCATGTTGACGTCCTTGCTGCCGGTGATCGCGGTGACCACGTCAACCGCTTCCTTCAGAGCTTCGATGTAAGTCGAGAGGCCCCACTCGCGCTGTTCCTTGGTCGGGTTGCGCCAGCTGACGATGAAGGTCTGCACATTGTTGCGCAGGCAGAAACGCGCCAGGCTCTTGTCCGGGCTCAGATCGAAGACGTAGAACTTGTTGATCTGCGGCGGCACCACCAGCAGCGGGCGCTCGTGCACTTGCTCGGTGATCGGCTTGTACTGGATCAGTTCCAGCACGTCGTTGCGAAATACCACCGCGCCTTCGGTCACGCCCAGGCTCTTGCCGACCTCGAACGCGCCCATGTTGACCTGGCTCGGCATGCCGCCGTTGTGCACCAGATCCTTGGCCAGATGCGAGAGACCGTCGAGCAGGCTCTTGCCGCCGGTCTCGAAGAAGCGTTTGACCGCCGCCGGGTTGGCCATGCTGTTGGTCGGCGCCATGGCTTCGGTCATCAGGTTGATCACGAAGTGGCCACGCGCGATGTCCTTGGGCGAGAGGCTGCTGTCGTCGATCCAGGCATGGAGTTCCTTGCGCCATGCCAGATAAGTCTGCAGATAACGTTTGTACAGCGGGTTCTGGCTCCACGCCGGATCGACAAAGCGACGGTCATCGCCCGCCGGTTGCAGTTCCGATTTGCCGAACAGCACGTTCTTCAGTTCGAGGCCGAACCGGGTGACGTGCGTGACGCTATGGATCGGTTGTTTGATGGCCTGGGTCAGCACCATTCGAGCAGAGGCCAGCAGATCCTTTCCGCGAAGCCCAACGACAGGATTCAGCCCCAGGGTGTTCTCCGAGGCCTGGTACTTCAAATCATCGTTATTCTTGTTACTCATCTACGACGCTCCATTGTCCTGAGACGAGTACCCGGTTTCTGCTGTGCAGTTCCACAGCCAATGCCAGGTACTACTGCTCGGGTGACCGTTGATTCTGCATAGCTGCTTTACAGTCGTAGAGCACTGCAGGGAACTTGCCAGTTCCATTGGTTACCCGAGATTGATTTTTTTCGCAAGCAGCCGATCCCGGGCCGCTTTAGCGGAGCATTCAAACAGATGAATCTAGAAAATGCCCTCTAAACAGTCCGAGCCGCGGACTAGAGCATCAGCTTGACGACGGACTGATCCGGGTCGCGGGTTTTGCCGGCGGCTTTGAGTTCGGCCAGATAATCCGCCCAGAGTGCGTCATAACGTCGCCCCAGCTCGTACAGGTAATCCCAGGTGAACAGACCGCTGTCGTGACCGTCGTCGAAGGTCAGTTTCAGTGCGTACTGACCGGCCGGTTCTACCTTGGTCAGGCCGACGTGCAGTTTGCCGAATTGCAGGATCGGTTTGCCGTGGCCCTGGACCTCGGCGGAGGGGGAGTGCACGCGCAGGAATTCGGCGGGCAGGGTGTATTCCTCGCCGGACGCGTATTTGAGCGACAGGGTTTTCGAGGCTTTGTGCAGTTTGATGTCGGTGGGGAGTTGGGTCATGGGCTGGCGTCCGAAGTGTGGGCGACCCTTAAGCAAATGTGGGAGCGAGCTTGCTCGCGAAAGCGGTGTGTCAGACAACATTGATATCGACTGACACGGCCTCTTCGCGAGCAAGCTCGCTCCCACAGGGTCCGCTACTACTGTAAGTATGGCTTACAGGATATAACGGGACAGGTCTTCGTTCTGCGCCAATTCGCCCAGGTGGCTGTTGACGTACTCGGCGTCGATCTGGATCGCCGTGTCATCGTGGGCGCTGGCCAGATCGCCAGCACTGAACGACACCTCTTCCAGCAGACGCTCGAGCAGCGTGTGCAGGCGACGGGCTCCGATGTTCTCGGTCTTCTCGTTGACCTGCCAGGCGATCTCCGCCAGACGCTTGATGCCTTCGGGCTGGAACTGGATGTTCAGGCCTTCGGTTTTCAGCAGCGCGCAGTATTGCTCGGTGAGCGAGGCGTGCGGTTCACTGAGGATGCGTTCGAAATCCTGCGGGCTCAGGGCCTTGAGTTCAACGCGGATCGGCAGACGGCCTTGCAGCTCCGGCACCAGATCGCTCGGCTTGCTCAGGTGGAAAGCACCGGAGGCGATGAACAGGATGTGGTCGGTCTTGACCATGCCCAGCTTGGTGTTGACGGTGCAGCCTTCGATCAGCGGCAGCAGGTCACGTTGCACGCCTTCGCGGGATACATCGGCACCACCGACATTGCCGCGCTTGGCGACCTTGTCGATTTCGTCGATGAACACGATGCCGTGCTGCTCGACCGCTTCCAGGGCCTTGGCCTTCAACTCTTCTTCGTTGACCAGACGACCGGCTTCTTCATCGCGCACCAGTTTCAGCGCTTCCTTGACCTTGAGCTTGCGGGCCTTCTTCTTGCCCTTGCCCATGTTGGCGAACAGGTTCTGCAACTGGTTGGTCATTTCTTCCATGCCCGGAGGCGTGGCGATTTCGATGCCGGCCATTTCGGCGACTTCGATCTCGATTTCCTTGTCGTCCAGCTGACCTTCGCGCAGGCGCTTGCGGAACAGTTGGCGAGTGTTGGAATCCTGGGTCGGCGCTTCTTCGTTGCCGAAGCCCATGCGTGCAGGTGGCAGCAGGGCGTCGAGGATACGGTCCTCGGCGGCGTCTTCGGCGCGGTGACGAACGCGGGTCATTTCCTGCTCGCGCAGCATCTTGATTGCGGCATCGGCCAGATCACGGATGATCGATTCGACGTCACGGCCGACGTAGCCGACTTCGGTGAACTTGGTCGCTTCGACCTTGATGAACGGTGCGTTGGCCAGCTTGGCCAGGCGACGGGCGATTTCGGTTTTACCGACACCGGTCGGGCCGATCATCAGGATGTTCTTCGGGGTCACTTCAACGCGCAGCTCTTCAGGCAGCTGCATGCGGCGCCAGCGGTTGCGCAGGGCAATCGCGACAGCGCGCTTGGCATCGTCCTGGCCGATGATGTGGCGGTTGAGTTCGTGGACGATTTCGCGGGGAGTCATGGACATAATAATTGACGGTCCTCAAGCAGAAACAAGCCGTGGCACAGGGGCCGCGTCAGGCTTATTCAGCGAGATCCTGCTCCTCAATGGTCTGGGTGTGGTTGGTGAATACACAGATGTCGCCGGCGATGCCGAGAGCGGTCTCGACGATTTCGCGGGCCGACAGGTCGGTCTTCTTCAGCAGGGCGCTGGCGGCGGCTTGCGCATAGGCGCCACCGGAACCCATGGCGATCAGGCCGTCCTCGGGTTCGACCACGTCACCGTTGCCGGTGATGATCAGGGATGCGTCCTTGTTGGCGACCGCAAGCATCGCTTCGAGGCGGCTCAGGGAGCGGTCGGTGCGCCATTCTTTGGCGAGTTCGACGGCAGCGCGGATCAGGTGGCCCTGATGTTTCTCGAGCTGGCCTTCGAAACGTTCGAACAGGGTGAAGGCGTCGGCGGTGGCACCGGCGAATCCGGCAATGACTTCACCGTGGTACAAGCGACGAACTTTCTTCGCGTTGCCTTTCATCACGGTGTTGCCGAGAGAAACCTGGCCGTCGCCGCCCATGACGACTTTGCCGTGGCGGCGGACTGAAACGATGGTGGTCAAGGGAAGAGTCTCCACACTGCGGGGCGAAAATGCCTTATGCCCATTCATATGGGGGTGGTGGAGAGGATTTCAACTGCGGGGCGGGAGAGGGGACGAGCGGTGGTTTGCGCGGGGTCGTTCCCACGCAAAGCAACGTGACCGTTCCCACCTTCCGCTTGGGAATGCCTCAACGGACGCTCCGCGTCCCTGCGGCAAGGGACGCGGAGCGTCCCGGGCTGCATTCCCACGCAGAGCGTGGGAACGGTCAGTGGGGAGTTGTCAGCGGCTCTGGCGTTGTTGTAACAACAGGTTGCTGAAGCCCGCGCCCGCCAGTTGTTTCTGGGCGGTGGTCAGTTGTTCGCGGTTGCTGAACGGGCCGACCAGTACGCGGTACCAGGTTTCATCCTTCACGGTCCCGGATTCAACCGCGACCGCCTGGCCGAGCAGAATGATCTGCGCGCGGACCTTGTCGGCATCCGTCTCTTTGCGGAACGAGCCGGCCTGCAGGAAGAATTTGGTCACCGGTGCAGCCTTGGTCACCGGTGGCGCTGGCGGCGGCGTGATCCCGGCCAGTGCCGCCTGCGCGCGCGCCGTGTCGATCTTCGCCGCTTCGGCCGGGGTCACCGGCGTGGTCGGGATCGCCGGCACTTGTGGCGTCGGCAGGGTTTTCTCCGGCACCGCGTCCGGCGGCACGATCACTTCCGATTCCGGCAGCAGGGTGTAGAAGTCGTACTTCGGCTTCACCGGTTGCGTCGGGCTCGGCGGGGTCTTGTTGGCCTCGGCGATCTTGGTGGCTTTCTGTTGTTGCTGTTGCTCGATTTTCTCGCGCTTGACCGTGTCGCTGCCCTTGCCCGGCTCCAGTTTCATCAGGAACACGATGAACGCGCCGACCGTCAGGCCGATGGCCATCCACAGCCAGCCCGGAATCGGCTGCTTCGCTGGAGCTTGGTAACGGCTGGCGCCACGCTTGGGTGCAGGTTTTTTCTTGGCAGCCAACTTACATGCGCTCCAGGGTTTCCAGGCCGAGCAGTTCCAGGCCTTGCTTGAGGGTACGGCCGGTCAGCGCGGCAAGGCGCAGACGGCTTTGCATTTGTGCCGGAGTTTCGGCGGCGAGGATCGGGCAGTTCTCGTAGAAGCTGGAGAACAGGCCGGCAACATCGTACAGGTAGGTGCACAGAGTGTGTGGCGTGCCCTTTTCCGCAACGTTGTTCAGCACTTCACCGAACTGCGCCAGTTTGGCCGCCAGTTCCTGCTCGTGCGCCGCTTCGAGGACGATCTGGCCGTCGACTTCGCTGAAATCCTTGCCCAGTTTGCGGAACACGCCGGCCACGCGGGTGTAGGCGTACAGCAGATACGGCGCGGTGTTGCCTTCGAAGTTGAGCATCAGGTCGAAGTTGAAGCTGTAGTCGCTGGTGCGGTGCTTCGACAGGTCGGCGTATTTCACCGCGCCGATGCCGACCACTTTGGCGATCGAGCGAAGTTCGTCTTCGGCCAGCGTCGGGTTCTTTTCCTTTACCAGGTTGTAGGCACGTTCCTGCGCTTCGGTCAGCAGGTCGATCAGCTTCACGGTGCCGCCGTCACGGGTCTTGAACGGACGGCCGTCGGCGCCGTTCATGGTGCCGAAGCCCATGTGCTCCATTTCCATCGGATGGGTCACGAAACCGGCCTTGCGCGCCACGGCGAACACTTGCTGGAAGTGCAGGGCCTGACGCTGGTCGACGAAGTACAGCGCACGGTCGGCCTTGAGTTTGCCGCTGCGGTAGCGCACGGCGGCCAGGTCGGTGGTGGCGTACAGGTAGCCGCCGTCGGCCTTGACGATGATCACCGGCAGCGGCTCGCCTTCGGCGTTCTTGAATTCGTCGAGGAACACGCACTGGGCGCCGTTGCTTTCGACCAGCATGCCGGCGGCTTTCAGGTCGTTGACCACGTTGATCAGGTCGTCGTTGTAGGCGCTTTCGCCCATCACGTCGGCCATGGTCAATTTGACGTTGAGCAGTTCGTAGATCTTCTGGCAGTGCGACAGCGAGATGTCCTTGAACTTGGTCCACAGCGCCAGGCACTCGGCATCGCCGGCCTGCAGCTTGACCACCAGGCCACGGGCGCGGTCGGCGAATTCCGGGGACTCGTCGAAGCGCTGCTTGGCGGCGCGGTAGAAGTTTTCCAGGTCCGACAGCTCGTCGCTGGTGATCGGGTTTTCCTGCAGGTACGCCATCAGCATGCCGAACTGGGTGCCCCAGTCACCGACGTGGTTCTGGCGGATCACGGTATCACCGAGGAATTCGAGCACACGGGCCACGCCGTCGCCGATGATGGTCGAGCGCAGGTGACCGACGTGCATCTCTTTGGCCAGGTTCGGTGCCGACAGGTCGACCACCGTGCGTTGCGCCGGGCCGGCCTTGCGCACGCCGACGTGATCATCGGCCAGGGCGGCGTCGAGGCGCGAGGCCAGCGCCTGGGTGTTCTGGAAGAAATTGATGAAACCAGGGCCGGCGATTTCGGCCTTGGTGACGTTCTCGTCGGCCGGCAGGGCGGCGATGATTTTTTCTGCCAGGTCACGCGGCTTCATGCCCGCAGGCTTGGCCAGCATCATCGCGATGTTGCTGGCGAAGTCGCCGTGGGTCTTGTCCCGGGCGTTTTCCACCTGGATCGCCGGCGTCAGGCCTTCAGGCAACACACCTTCGTTGACGAGTTGGGTGAGGGCTTGTTGGATCAGCTGGCGAATGGTGTCTTTCATGGTCTTCTCTTTCGACCGCAAGCGCGGCGGCGCATCGATGCGCGGGTGGAAAAACTGGGCATTATCCGTTGCGAAGACGGGCTTGCCAACCTTAGCAGGCAGGATGTGGATGTGTGGTGACAATTCGTCAGCCATCGCTGGCAAGCCAGCTCCCACAAGAGCGATGCAATTTCCCTGTGGGAGCTGGCTTGCCAGCGATAGCAATCGATCAATCAATACAAGTCGACGGGGTCGACATCCAGCGACCAGCGCACCGCCCTGCCGCTTGGCATCTGTTCCAGCACCAGCAGCCAGCTCGCCAGCAATCGGTGCAGCGGCGCCCGGGCCGTGGCCTGCAACAGCAGCTGCGCGCGGAAGCGCCCGGCGCGGCGCTCCATTGGCGCTGGCACCGGTCCCAGCAGTTCGATCCCGCTCAGGTTCTGTTCGGCCAGCAAACGCTCGGCCTCGCTGCACGCTTCATCAAGAAAGCCTTCGGCCTGCCCCGGCTTGTGCGCTTCGGCGCGCAAGAGGGCCAGATGCGCGAACGGCGGCAGGCCGGCGGCGCGGCGTTCGCTCAGGGCCTGCTCGGCGAAGGCGAAGTAACCCTGCTCGGTCAGTTGCACCAATAAAGGATGGTCGGCCAGGTGGGTCTGGATGATCACCTTGCCCGGTTCCTCCGCCCGCCCGGCACGTCCGGCAACCTGCACAATCAACTGCGCCATGCGCTCGCTGGCGCGGAAGTCGCCGGAGAACAGCCCGCCGTCGGCATCGAGGATCGACACCAGAGTGACGCGCGGGAAGTGGTGACCCTTGGCCAACATCTGGGTGCCGACCAGAATGCACGGCTGGCCTTTCTGGATGGTGGCGAACAACTGGTTCATCGCGTCCTTGCGCGAGGTGCTGTCCCGGTCGACGCGCAGCACCGGATAGTCCGGGAACAGAATCGCCAGCCGTTCTTCGGCGCGCTCGGTGCCGGCGCCCACCGGCCGCAGATCGACCTTGTTGCACTTCGGGCATTGGCGCGGCACTCGCTCGACGTAACCGCAATGGTGGCAGCGCAATTCGCCATAGCGCTGATGCACGGTCATCCGCGCATCACAGCGCTGGCACTCGGACATCCAGCCGCAGTCGTGGCACAGCAAGGTCGGGGCAAACCCGCGGCGGTTGAGGAACACCAATACCTGCTGGCCGGCGGCGAGGGTCTGGCCGATGGCTTGTTGCATCGGTCCGGAAATACCACTGTCCAGCGGGCGACTTTTTACATCCAGGCGCAGGAATCGTGGCGGCTTGGCACCGCCAGCGCGTTCGTTCATTCGCAGCAGTCCGTAGCGACCGGTGTAGGCGTTGTGCAGGCTTTCCAGCGATGGCGTGGCGGAACCGAGCACGATCGGGATGTTTTCCTGGCGCGCCCGTACCAGCGCCAGATCCCGCGCGTGGTAGCGCAGGCCTTCCTGCTGTTTATAGGAACCGTCGTGTTCTTCGTCGATGATGATCAGCCCCGGATTCTTCATCGGGGTGAACAGCGCCGAGCGGGTGCCGATAATAATGTCGGCCTCGCCATCGCGGGCGGCAAGCCAGGCATCCAGACGATCACGATCGTTGACCGCCGAGTGCAGCAGGGCGATGCGCGCGTTGAAACGTTGTTCGAAACGGGCGAGGGTCTGCGGGCCGAGGTTGATCTCCGGTATCAGCACCAGCGCCTGTTTGCCGGCCTCGAGGGTTTCGCGGATCAACTGCAAATAGACTTCGGTCTTGCCGCTGCCGGTTACCCCGGCCAGCAGGAACGCGTGATAACTGTCGAACCCGGCGCGAATCGCTTCATAGGCGGCGCGCTGCTCGCCGTTGAGCGGCAGTTCGGGCTGGGCCAGCCAGTGTTCGTGGCGCGCGCCGGGGGCGTGGCGGCGCACTTCGACCTGCACCAGATCCTTGGCCAGCAGCAGATCGAGGCTGTCTTTGCTCAGCATCAGTTTGCTCAGCAACTGATGGGCGACGCCATGAGGGTGCTGGGCCAGCGTCGCCAGGGCTTCACGCTGGCGCGGGGCGCGGGCGATGCGCGGGTCATCAAGGCTGGCGCCGGGAGCCGCCGACCAGAAACGTTCCTGACGGGCCTCGGCCAGTTCGCCCTGACGCAGCAGCACCGGCAGCGCCCAGCTCAGGGTATCGCCGAGGCTGTGCTGATAATACTGGGCGGTCCACAGGCAAAGCTTGAACAGCGCCGGCGGCAGCGGTGCGGTGGCGTCGAGCAGGGCGAGCGCCGGTTTGAGCTTCTCCAACGGGACTTCGCTGGTGTCAGTGACCTCCACCAGAATCCCGATCATCTCCCGCCGGCCAAACGGCACCCGCAGGCGCATGCCCGGTTGCAACTGCGAACGCAGCACGCCGGCCGGGGCCCGATAGTCGAACAGGCGGCGCAGGGGCGAAGGCAGGGCGAGGCGCAGAATAGCGTCGGGCACGCGGGGGATTCTCGATAGCAACGATAAAAGGGATTGGTATTCAATCTGTGGGAGCGAGGCTGCTCGCGAAAACGGTGCGTCAGGCGGCTGATATGTTGCTGACAGATCGCCTTCGCGAGCAAGCTCGCTCCCACAGGGATCGCGCAATGGGCCGGGAGCCTAGCAGACGGTCGGTCTCAGTGACAGCTTGCGTGATCGGGATTGTCTGGTAGAATCCGCGGCCTAATTACGTGCGGTATTCAACAATCGTGTTGGATGGCGGCACGCCAGCTGAGGAAAAAACCATGAAAGCCGATATCCACCCGAATTACCCAGTAGTTGCAGTAACTTGCAGCTGCGGCAACAAGTTCGAAACCCGTTCGACCTTCGGCAAAGCCCTGGCGGTCGACGTTTGCAACGAGTGCCACCCGTTCTACACCGGTAAGCAGAAGACTCTGGACACCGGTGGTCGCGTTCAGAAGTTCGCCGACCGTTTCGGTGCTTTCGGCGCGAAAAAGGCCTAAGGCCCTTCATTCTGGAAAACCTCAGCGGATTTTCCGGTCTGATGAAAAAGGCGTCCCTTGCGGGCGCCTTTTTTGTGTCCGCGATTTGGCTCTCCGCCGCCCAGGCCTTCTGCCCGGCACCGTCTGGTCTGGACGGTGCCACGGTGCAGCGGGTGGTCGACGGCGACACCCTGCGCCTGAGCGACGGGCGCAATGTGCGGATGATCGGCCTTAATACGCCCGAACTCGGCAAGCAGGGTCGTAGCGACGAGCCGTTTGCAGTGGCTGCGCGCAAGCGTCTCGAAGCGCTGGTCGCCGAGAGCGACGGGCGGGTTGGTCTGCACCTTGGCACCCAGCCCAAAGACCATTACGGCCGAACCCTGGCCCACGTTTTCAGCGCCAAGGGTGAGAACCTCGAAGCGCAAATGCTCGCCGATGGTCTCGGTTTCCAGGTCGCGGTGGCGCCGAATGTCGATCTGATCGATTGCCAGCAAGCTGCCGAGCGCCGTGCGCGACAGGCCGGGCTCGGCCTGTGGAAGCGCTCACCTGTACTGAAAGCAGAGCAGATCGAGCGCTCTGGTTTCGCGCTGGTCAGTGGTCGTGTGAGCAAGGTTCAGCGCAATCGTGGCGGAATCTGGATCGAGTTGCAGGACAAGCTTGTACTGCGCGTTGCACCCAATCTGCTGGATCGCTTCGATGTCGCCGCTCTGCAGGCGTTGAAGGGCAAGCAGATCGAGGCCCGTGGCTGGGTGGTGGACCGTTCCCGGCGCGGTGGGCTGAATTCAGGTCAGGCGCGCTGGCTGTTGCCGTTGACCGATCCTTCGATGCTTCAGCCGTCCCGTTGAGTAAAAAGTTGTAGACATTTTTTCTGTCGATTGTGAACAGTCCAGCCCTTGTACGCCGTGGCTCTTGGCCCAAAGTCGTAGGGCAGGGCGCTTGACAGGGGTGACCGGGCAGTCTTGTGGGGACTTTGCGAGGCGCGTATCCTCGCTGACCAGTCTGTCCAACAGTAAAAAGCGGAATGCCAAAATGTCTGATCTGAAAACTGCCGCTCTCGAATATCATGCCAATCCTCGTCCAGGGAAGCTGAGTGTCGAGCTCACCAAGGCCACTGCTACCGCCCGCGACCTGTCGCTGGCCTACAGCCCCGGCGTAGCTGAACCAGTGCGCGAGATCGCCCGCGATCCTGAACTGGCCTACAAGTACACCGGCAAGGGCAACCTGGTTGCAGTCATTTCCGATGGCACCGCGATTCTGGGTCTGGGTAACCTCGGCCCACTGGCTTCCAAGCCAGTCATGGAAGGTAAAGGCGTGCTGTTCAAGCGCTTCGCCGGCATCGACGTCTTCGACATCGAAGTCGACTCCGAAAGCCCGCAAGCCTTCATCGACACCGTAAAACGCATTTCCATCACTTTCGGCGGCATCAACCTGGAAGACATCAAGGCACCCGAGTGCTTTGAGATCGAACGCGCTCTGATCGAGCAGTGCGACATTCCGGTATTCCACGATGACCAGCACGGCACCGCGATCGTGACCGCTGCGGGCATGATCAACGCTCTGGAAATCGCTGGCAAAACCCTGGCCGACGCCAAGATCGTCTGCCTGGGCGCAGGCGCTGCCGCCATCTCCTGCATGAAATTGCTGGTGAGCATGGGCGCCAAGGTCGAGAACATCTTCATGGTTGACCGTACCGGCGTGATCCACGCTGGCCGTGACGACCTGAACCAGTACAAGGCCGTGTTCGCTCATCCTACCGAGAAGCGCACCCTGGACGACGCCATCGAAGGCGCTGACGTATTCGTCGGCCTGTCGGGCCCGAACCTGCTGAGCGCCGAGCAACTCAAGCGCATGGCGGCCAACCCGATCGTCTTCGCTTGCTCCAACCCTGATCCGGAAATCTCCCCGGAACTGGCTCACGCCACCCGTAACGACGTGATCATGGCCACCGGCCGTTCGGACTACCCGAACCAGGTCAACAACGTACTGGGCTTCCCGTTCATCTTCCGTGGTGCTCTGGACGTTCGCGCCAAGCGCATCAACGAAGAAATGAAGATCGCTGCCGCCAACGCCCTGAAGGACCTGGCCAAGCTGCCGGTGCCGAAGGAAGTCTGCGCCGCCTACGGCGTTGATGCGCTGGAGTTCGGCCGTGAGTACATCATTCCGAAGCCGATGGACGCACGCCTGATCACCGTCGTCTCCGACGCTGTGGCCAAGGCCGCGATCGAGACCGGTGTGGCGACCCTGCCGTATCCGAAGAACTACCCGCTGAAAAGCGTGGATGACGTGTTCAACGGCTAAGTCGTTGTAGCGCATCAACCGAAAGCCCCGGCTCGTGAGAGTCGGGGTTTTTTTGTGCCTGTTGATTTTGGGGTGATCTTAAGGGCCTCTTCGCGGGCAAGCCCGCTCCCACAGAGTTTTGTGGCGTTCACAAATGGAGCGTACACCCGGTTACTGCGGGAGCGGGCTTGTCCGCGAAGAGGAGGGCCCGGACAACACAAAATGAACAGGCAATAAAAAGCCCCGCACTTCAATCGAAGGCGGGGCTTTTTAGCGGTTCAGGATCAGGATCAGAACAGATCGATCGGCGCCTGCTCATCTGCCGGCAGCGGGCTGCCCGGCACGGTGCCATTGCCGATCTCGTTGACCGACGGCGGCGTGTCCTCGGCCTTGAACAGCTCGAAGTACGCACCCGGTGTGCTCGGCGAGGCTGCACGGCCGCTGACCGGATCCACCCGCAGGCTGAGGATGCCTTCCGGCTCTGGCTGGACGTGCGGCGGCTTGTCCTTCAGCGCGGCGCTCATGTAGTTCATCCAGATCGGCAGTGCCACGGTGCCGCCGAACTCCCGGCGACCGAGGCTTTCCGGCTGGTCGAAACCGGTCCACACGGTGGTCACGTAATCGGCGTTGTAACCGGAGAACCACGCATCCTTGGATTCGTTGGTGGTACCGGTTTTGCCCGCGATGTCGCTGCGGCCCATGGCCAGTGCACGACGGCCGGTGCCGAGCTTGATCACGTCCTGCAGCATGCTGTTGAGGATGTAGGTGGTACGGCCATCGACGATGCGCTCGGCGACTGCCGGTGCTTGCGGCACAGCGGCGCTGCCCGGCGCTTCACCCGGAACCGGTGCTGCGTCGACGGTGATCGATTGGGTCGCCGGTGCCGCAATGCCGTCGGTGGCCGCGCCGCCCTGCGGTACGGTCGGCGGGTTGGCGACGAAAAGCGTCTCGCCGTTGCGGCTTTCGATCTTGTCGATGATGTACGGAGTGATCTTGTAACCGCCGTTGGCGAAGGTGCTCCAGCCGGTGGCGATTTCCATCGGCGTCAGGGTCGCGGTGCCCAGTGCCAGCGAAAGGTTTGGCGGCAGGTCCTGCTTGTTGAAGCCGAAGCGGGTGATGTAGTCGATGGTCTTGCCTACGCCCATCGCCTGCAGCAGGCGGATCGAAACCAGGTTGCGCGACTTATAGAGCGCTTCACGCAAACGGATCGGGCCGAGGAACGTGTTGGTGTCGTTCTTCGGACGCCAGACCTTGTCCAGGTATTCGTCGACGAACACGATCGGCGCATCGTTGACCAGGCTGGCGGCGGTGTAGCCGTTATCCAGCGCGGCGCTGTAGACGAACGGCTTGAAGCTCGAGCCCGGCTGACGCTTGGCCTGCATCGCGCGGTTGTAGTTGCTCTGCTCGAAGGCGAAACCGCCGACCAGCGAACGGATTGCGCCGTTCTGCGGATCCAGCGACACCAGCGCGCCTTGTGCCTGTGGGATCTGGCTGAACTTGAGCGAATTGTTCGGCTGGCGTTGCACGCGAATCAGATCGCCGACCTGCGCCACATCCGACGGCTGACGCGGGTTGGCGCCCATGCTGTTGGTATTGAGGAACGGGCGGGCCCATTTCATGGTGTCCCACGCCACGTGCTCTTCGCCGGTGCGGGTCAGTACCTGCAGGCCGTTCTTGTCGACCTGGGTGACGATGGCCGGCTCAAGGCTGCTGATGGTGCGTTGCTTGGTCAGTTCGGTGGCCCAGGCTTCGCGGGTCTTGCCCGGCAGGCGCGATTCAGGGCCACGGTAGCCGTGACGCTGATCGTAGGTCATCAGGCCTTCGTGCAGCGCGGTGTTGGCCATTTCCTGGAGGTTGCTCGGCACCGTGGTGGTGACGCGGAAACCTTCGGTGTACGCGTCGCTGCCGTAGCGGCCGACCATTTCCGCACGGGCCATTTCGGCGATATACGGCGCGTTCACTTCCGGGGTCGGCACGTGATAGCTGGCGTTCAGTGGCTCGTTGACCGCGGCGGTGTAGTCGGCTTCGGTGATCTTGCCGAGCTTGTACATGCGGCCAAGGATCCAGTCGCGACGCTCCTTGCTGCGCGCCGGGTTGGCCAGCGGGTTGAAGCGCGACGGGGCTTTCGGCAGGCCGGCGATCATCGCCATCTGCGCCAGGCTGACATCGCGGATCGACTTGCCGTAATACACCTGCGCCGCCGCCTCGATGCCGTAGGCGCGGTTGCCCAGATAGATCTTGTTCACGTACAGCTCGAGGATCTCGTCCTTGGTCAGCTGTCGTTCGATCTGCAGCGCCAGGAGGATTTCAGTGGTCTTGCGCGAGAAGCTGCGTTCGCTGGTCAGGAAAAAGTTTTTCGCCACCTGCATGGTGATGGTGCTGCCGCCGGACTGGATGTGCCCGCTTTTGACCAGTTGGGTCGCGGCGCGCATCAGGCTGCTCGGATCGACGCCGTAGTGATTGGCGAAGTTGTCGTCTTCAGCACTTAGTAACGCATTGATGAAATTGGGGGGAATGTCGGCGAAACGGATCGGTGTACGGCGCATTTCGCCAAATTCTGCGATCAACTTGTTGTCGCTGCTGTAGACCCGGAGCGGAATCTGCAACTGAATGCTTCTCAGCGCCTCCACAGATGGCAAACCCGGACTAAGGTAAAGAAACGCGCCGCTGAGACCTAAAAGCAGTCCGCAGAAAACGGCGACGATGGACCAACCGAAAAATTTCAGCAGACGAATCAAGGCTTTTGGACATCCACGGCAAAGAATGAATTGGGCGACAGGGTTCCGGTTAACACAGAACGACCCGCGCCGGCAGTAAAAAGCGGAAAAAAACGCTGGGCATTATAAGCACTTTTCCGCTGAGGGCGTCATTTGCGCTTCTGTCAAGACGGGGCGAGGGAACGCAATGCGCATTACAGAGTCCGTAACTCACGGATAGTCATAGGGAATTGGTAGTGCTAGGACTCTTCAATAAAAAGGCCAATACGTTACTGGGGATCGACATCAGTTCCACATCGGTGAAGCTGCTGGAGCTGAGTCGTCAGGGGGAGCGCTACCGGGTCGAGGCGTATGCGGTGGAGCCGTTGCCGGCGAGTGCCGTGGTCGAAAAGAACATCGCCGAGCTCGAGGGCGTCGGCCAGGCCCTGTCCCGGGTCCTGGTCAAGGCGCGCACCGGGCTGAAAACCGTGGCAGTGGCGGTGGCCGGTTCGGCGGTGATCACCAAGGTTATCGAGATGGACGCCGGGCTGTCCGACGACGAACTGGAAAACCAGCTCAAGATCGAGGCCGATCAATACATTCCCTATCCACTGGACGAGGTCGCCATCGACTTCGAAGTCCAGGGCGTCTCGCCGCGCAACCCCGAGCGGGTCAACGTACTGCTGGCCGCCTGTCGCAAGGAAAACGTCGAAGTCCGCGAAGCGGCGCTCGCACTGGCCGGGCTGACCGCGCGGGTGGTGGATGTCGAAGCCTATGCGCTGGAGCGTTCGTTCGGCCTGCTGGCCACGCAACTGGCCGCGTCCCAGGACCGGCTGACCGTGGCCGTGGTCGACATCGGCGCCACCATGACCACCCTCAGCGTCCTGCACAATGGCCGGATCATCTACACCCGCGAACAATTGTTCGGTGGTCGACAACTGACCGAGGAAATCCAGCGCCGTTATGGTCTGACCCTTGAGCAGGCGGGGCTCGCCAAGAAGCAGGGTGGGCTGCCGGACGACTACGTCAGCGAGGTGCTGCAACCGTTTCGCGAGGCGCTGGTGCAGCAGGTGTCGCGTTCCCTGCAGTTCTTTTTCGCCTCCGGCCAGTACAACGCCGTCGACCACATACTGTTGGCCGGCGGCACGGCGTCGGTGCCCGGGCTCGACCGGCTGATCGAAGAGCGCCTGAACACCCCGACCCAGGTTGCCAACCCGTTTTCCGACATGGCCTTGAGCAGCAAAGTCAACGCCGGGGCGCTGGCAAGCGATGCGCCGGCCCTGATGATTGCCTGCGGGCTTGCGCTCAGGAGTTTCGACTGATGGCGCGGATCAACCTTTTACCCTGGCGCGAAGAGCGCCGCGAAGAACGGCGCAAACGCTTCCTGCTGGTCTTGATTGGTGTGGTGGTCGGTTCGGTGGGGGCAGTGCTCATTGCCGATCAGATCATCAGCGCCGCCATCGCCCGGCAGGTGGCGCGCAATGACTACATTGGCAAGCAGATCGAAGTAATCGACGAGCGGATCAAGCAGATCAGCGAGCTCAAGGCCCGTCGTCAGCAACTGGTGGAGCGCATGCGCATCATCCAGGACTTGCAGGGCAACCGGCAGATCAGCGGGCGGATCTTCGATCAGCTGGCGCGCACCTTGCCTGACGGGGTGTATTTCACCGATGTGAAAATGGTCGGCAAGACCCTGTCGATCAGCGGTGCAGCGGAGTCCAACAATCGCGTATCCGACCTGATGCGCAACCTCGACGCGTCCGATTGGTTCGACGCGCCCAACCTCAATGAAGTGAAAGCCACCACCGCCGGCCAAGTGGATCAGGCCAATGTCTTTCAACTGACCGTTCGCCAGACTCGACCCAGGCTCGAGGAGGGCGAGCAATGAAGCCGTCCGAGTGGCTGCAAAGCCTGCGCAATGTCGATTTCAACGACCTGGACACCAGCAACATCGGCTCCTGGCCGCCAGTGGTCAAAACTCTGGCCGGCGGGCTGTTGATGGTGCTGGTCCTGGCGCTTGGCTATAACTTTTACATCAGTGACCTGGAGAACCAGCTCGAGCTCAAGCGTGAGGAGGAGACGACTCTCAAGGAGCAGTTCGCGAGCAAGGCGCGCATGGCGGCTAATCTGGAGCTGTACACCCAACAGATGAAAGAGATGGAAAACTCGTTCGGCGTACTGTTGCGGCAACTGCCCAGTGACACCGAAGTGCCGGGGTTGCTGGAAGACATCACCCGCACCGGGCTGGGCAGCGGTCTTGAGTTCGAGGAGATCAAGCTGCTGCCGGAGGTCACCCAGCAGTTCTACATCGAGCTGCCCATCCAGATCACCGTGACCGGTGCCTATCACGACCTCGCGACTTTCGTCAGCGGCGTGGCCGGTTTGCCACGGATCGTCACCCTGCACGATTTCGAGCTGGCGCCGGCCAATCCCGAAGGCGGACCGAAGTTGCGCATGAGCATCCTCGCCAAGACCTACCGCTATAACGACAAGGGGCTGCAGAAATGAGCCCGGTCCGTTTTATCGCCTTGTCGGCATTGGTATTGATGCTCGGTGGTTGTGGCGGCGATGACTTCAGCGACCTCGACGCTTATATGAATGAAGTGCGTCTGCGCCCGCCGGGCAAGATCGAGCCGACCCCGACCTTCCGCTCCTTCCCTACGTTCACCTATAGCGCTGCCAACCTGCGCAGTCCGTTTTCGCGCCAGTTGCGGGTCGACCTGGCCGGGCAGAAACATGGCTCGCGCGACGTAAAACCCGATCCCCACCGGGTCAAGCAATACCTCGAAGGCTTCAACATCGAGCAATTCGAAATGGTCGGCACGATTGCCAACGCCTCAGGTTCCTTCGCCCTGCTGCGTGGGGCGGGTGGCGTCCACAGGCTCAAGGTCGGCGATTATCTGGGCCGCAACGACGGGCGCATCGTCGCCATCAGTGCTTCACAAGTCGATGTGGTGGAAATCGTTCCGGATGGCCAGGGTGCCTGGCTTGAGCGGCCGCGCACCATTCCTTTGAAAGAGCATTCATAAGTGGAAGTCGAACAATGAACAGGATTTTCTCCACCCTCGGTTTTTCGCTATGGATAGCGCTGCTTTCGCCGATGGTACAGGCAGCCAATCTGAAGGCGCTGGACGTCGCGGCACTGCCGGGCGACCGGGTCGAGCTGAAGCTGTCGTTCGACGGCCCGCCCCCGCAACCTAAAGGCTACACCACCGATTCGCCGGCAAGGATCGCCCTCGATCTGCCGGGGGTGGCCAGTCAGCTGACGAGCAAGACTCGCGACCTGGGCAGCGGCAATGCCCGCACGGTCACGGTAGTCGAGGCCAATAACCGGACGCGGCTGATCATCAGCCTGACGCAACTGGCACCTTACGACACCCGGGTCGAAGGCAATACGGTGTTCGTGGTGGTCGGGCAAGGCAGCAAAGTCGCTGCACCGCGTACGGCGGCGCGTGCACCGCGCGCAGCACCTGTGGCCGCGCCAGTCCGCACGTTTACGCCGACTGCCAGAGCCATTCGCGGCGTGGATTTCCAGCGTGGCACGGCGGGCGAGGGCAATGTGGTCATCGATTTGTCCGACCCGGCCATCGCTCCGGACATCCAGGAGCACGACGGCAAGATCATGCTCAATTTCGCCCGTACCCAATTGCCCGAACCGCTGCGGGTACGCCTCGACGTCAAGGATTTCGCCACCCCGGTGCAGTTCGTCAATGCCGGTGTCAGCGGTGATCGGGCGACGATCACCGTCGAACCCAGCGGTACGTTCGAGTATTCCACTTACCAGACCGACAACAAGCTGACCGTCAGCATCCGCCCATTGACCATCGATGACCTGCAAAAGCGCAACGCCGACCGCAACAGCTACAGCGGCGAAAAGCTCTCGCTCAACTTTCAGGACATCGATGTGCGTTCGGTGCTGCAACTGATCGCCGATTTCACCAACCTCAATCTGGTGGCCAGCGATACGGTGCAGGGCGGCATTACCTTGCGCCTGCAGAACGTGCCGTGGGATCAGGCGCTGGATCTGGTGCTCAAGACCAAAGGCCTGGACAAGCGCAAGGTCGGCAACGTGTTGCTGGTGGCGCCCGCAGATGAGATTGCAGCGCGGGAACGGCAGGAACTGGAGTCGCAGAAACAGATCGCTGAGCTGGCGCCGTTGCGCCGCGAGCTGCTGCAAGTGAACTACGCCAAGGCTGCGGACATCGCCAAGCTGTTCCAGTCGGTCACCAGCGCCGAGGCCAAGGTCGACGAACGGGGTTCGATCACCGTCGATGAGCGGACCAACAACATCATTGCCTACCAGACCCAGGATCGCCTCGACGAGCTGCGGCGGATCGTGGCGCAACTGGATATTCCGGTGCGTCAGGTGATGATCGAGGCGCGGATCGTCGAGGCCAACGTCGACTACGACAAGAGCCTGGGCGTGCGCTGGGGCGGCTCGATCCAGAACAAGGGCAACTGGAACACTTCCGGGGTCAGCAACGGCTCTTCGACCACCATTGGCACGCCGGGCAGCACCAGCACCAACTCGCCGTTCGTCGACATGGGTACAGTCAACAACACGTCCGGGATCGGCATCGCATTCATCACCGACAACGTCTTGCTGGACCTTGAGCTGACCGCGATGGAGAAAACCGGCAACGGCGAAATCGTCTCGCAGCCCAAGGTGGTCACCTCCGACAAGGAAACCGCGAAAATCCTCAAGGGCACCGAGATTCCGTATCAGGAAGCCAGCTCCAGCGGCGCTACGTCGGTGTCCTTCAAGGAAGCGTCGCTGTCGCTGGAAGTGACGCCGCAGATCACCCCGGACAACCGCATCATCATGGAGGTGAAGGTCACCAAGGACGAACCGGATTACCTGAACAAAGTGCAGGATGTTCCGCCGATCAAGAAGAACGAGGTCAATGCCAAGGTGCTGGTGAACGACGGCGAGACCATCGTGATCGGGGGCGTTTTCTCAAATACTCAAAGCAAGGTCGTAGATAAGGTGCCATTTCTTGGCGATGTGCCGTATCTTGGCCGCCTTTTCCGGCGTGATGTGGTTTCGGAGAAAAAATCCGAGCTGCTGGTATTTCTCACTCCGCGTATCATGAATAACCAGGCGATTGCTGTGAGTCGTTGATTCTGTGCGAAATTTGATTCTTGTAGGACCGATGGGGGCTGGAAAAAGCACCATCGGCCGATTACTGGCCAAAGAGCTGCGCCTGCCGTTCAAGGATTCCGACAAGGAAATTGAACTGCGCACGGGCGCCAATATCCCGTGGATCTTCGACAAGGAAGGCGAGCCCGGCTTTCGTGATCGTGAGCAGGCGATGATCGCCGAGTTGTGCGCGTTCGACGGCGTGGTGCTGGCGACCGGCGGCGGCGCGGTGATGCGCGATGCCAACCGCAAGGCCCTGCACGAGGGCGGGCGGGTGGTCTACCTGCACGCATCTGTCGAACAGCAGGTCGGCCGCACCTCTCGCGATCGCAACCGGCCGTTGCTGCGCACCGCCAATCCGGAGAAAACCTTGCGCGATCTGCTGGCGATCCGGGATCCGCTCTATCGGGAAATCGCCGATCTGGTGGTGGAAACCGACGAGCGGCCACCGCGCATGGTCGTGCTCGATATTCTCGACCGCCTGGCGCAGCTTCCGCCCCGTTAAAGCATCGCTCGAAATGCGCTATCCTCGGCGTCCTGTCACAGCCCGCCGAGGTTGTGGCGGATGGCGTGCGAGCGGCGTCATACCCGCTACAGGCCGCAGACAACCAATAATTCAGGGCAGGACGCCTGCTTCCATCTTCACTGTGGGGACACATGCAGACACTCAAGGTCGACCTAGGCGAGCGCAGCTACCCGATTCATATTGGCGAAGGATTACTGGACCAGCCTGAATTGCTGGCCCCGCATATCCACGGGCGGCAAGTGGCAATCATCTCCAACGAGACCGTTGCGCCGCTCTATCTCGAGCGTCTGACCCGCAGCCTGGCGCAGTTCTCAGTGATTTCCGTGGTGCTGCCCGACGGCGAAGCCTTCAAGAACTGGGAAACCCTGCAACTGATCTTCGACGGCCTGCTGACCGCCCGTCATGACCGCCGCACCACGGTAATCGCCCTCGGCGGCGGCGTAATCGGCGACATGGCCGGTTTCGCAGCCGCCTGCTACCAGCGTGGCGTCGATTTCATCCAGATTCCTACCACGCTGCTGTCCCAGGTCGATTCGTCGGTGGGCGGCAAGACCGGGATCAACCATCCGCTGGGCAAGAACATGGTCGGCGCGTTCTATCAGCCGAACGTGGTGCTGATCGATACTGCGTCCCTGAAAACCCTGCCCGCGCGCGAGCTGTCGGCCGGCCTGGCGGAAGTCATCAAGTACGGTCTGATCTGCGACGAGCCATTCCTGACCTGGCTCGAAGACAACGTTGACGCCCTGCGCGCGCTGGATCAAACGGCCCTGACCTATGCTATCGAACGCTCCTGCGCCGCCAAGGCTGCGGTGGTCGGTGCCGACGAGAAGGAAACCGGCGTGCGGGCCACCCTCAATCTCGGCCACACCTTTGGCCACGCCATCGAAACCCACATGGGCTATGGTGTCTGGTTGCATGGCGAAGCGGTCGCCGCTGGCACCGTGATGGCACTGGAAATGTCCGCGCGCCTCGGCTGGATCAGCGAGCAGGAGCGTGATCGCGGCATCCGCCTGTTCCAGCGTGCCGGTCTGCCGGTGATCCCGCCGGAAGAGATGACCGAAGCCGATTTTCTTGAACACATGGCAATTGACAAAAAAGTGATCGACGGTCGCTTGCGCCTGGTGCTGCTGCGCCGGATGGGCGAAGCGGTGGTGACCGACGATTATCCGAAAGAGGTTCTACAGGCCACGCTGGGAGCGGATTACCGCGCTCTGGCTCAGCTTAAAGGTTAATAAGATTCCGATGACTAGTTTGCATGCCGACGAGGCGTTCCTCGGCCATTTCCAGTTAAGTCACGACCCTTTCGCGCCGCGGGTTCCGGGCTTCAAATTCTTTCCGGCCCAGCGCAAGCCGGTGCTGGGGCAGCTGCATCATCTGGCGCGTTACAGCCAGTTGCTGCTGGTGGTTACCGGCCCGCAGGGCAGCGGCAAGACCCTGCTGCGTCAGGCGCTGGTCGCCAGCACCAACAAGCAATCGGTGCAGAGCGTTGTCGTTTCCGCCCGTGGCGCAGGCGATGCAGCCGGCGTGCTGCGTCAGATCGCCCAAGCGCTGGACGTGGCGCAGGCCGAGGTCGGGGCGATTCTCGATCAGGTCGTACAGTTGGCGCTGACAGGGCAGGAAGTCTATCTGCTGGTTGACGATGCCGAGCAGCTCGACGAGTCCGCGCTTGAAGCCCTGATGGCGCTGGGCGCCGGCGCTCCGGAAGGCCGCCCGCATGTGTTCCTGTTCGGTGAGTCGTCGCTGATTGCCCAGCTCGAGGCTTTGCACCTTGAGGAAGAGCGCTTCCACGTCATCGAATTGCAGCCGTACACCGAAGAAGAAACCCGCGAGTATCTCGACCAGCGGCTGGAAGGCGCGGGCCGGGGTGTCGAACTTTTCACCGCGGATCAGATCTCTGATATTCACGAAAGCTCCGAGGGTTGGCCGGGCAACATCAACCAGGTCGCTCGCGATGCTCTGATCGAAGTCATGATTGCAAGCCGCTCCGCGGTCAAGCGTCCAAGTATGGGGTTCAACATGCCGAAGAAACACGTATTGGCGATTTCCGCCGTCGTTGTGGTCGCGGTCGCTGCCGCCTGGCTGATGCCGGGTCGCAACAAGGCGCCGACCACCGGTGCGCCGGCCAACGAGCAGGCGCAACTGCCATTGGGCCAGGGCACGCCGCAGGCGGGTGGCGCGCCGTCCGTCGAATTCAACGGCAATACCCAGCCGATGCCGCTGCCGCTGGTCGGCAACTCGCAACCGGTGATGCGCGGTCCGTTGGCTGAAGCGGCTGGCGGCATTACCGAAGGCGACGACGGTGTGCCGGTCGAAGGTTCCAGCAACACGCCACCGACCGTGACCACCACTGCGCCACCGGCGGGCGTTCCGGCCGGACCTGCGCCGACCCCGGTTCCGGTTCCGGCAGCCAAACCGACCCCGGCGCCAACCCAGGTCGCTAGCGCCAAGCCTGCGCCTGCTCCTGCCGCTCCAGCGGCCAAACCGGCTCCTGCGCCTGCCAAGCCTGTTGCCGCCGCCAAACCTGCCGAGAAGCCGGTCACCGTCGCCAAGGCAGCCGGTGGCAGCTGGTACGCCGGTCAGCCGACCAGCAACTACGTGGTGCAGATCCTCGGCACCAGCTCCGAAGCGACCGCGCAAAACTTCGTCAAGGAGCAGGGCGGCGAGTACCGTTACTTCAAGAAAGTCCTCAACGGCAAGCCTCTGTACGTGATCACCTACGGCAACTTCGCCAATCGTGATGCAGCCGTTTCTGCCATCAAGGCCTTGCCAGCGAAGGTTCAGGCTGGTAAACCTTGGCCTCGCACTGTCGCCAGCGTCCAACAGGAACTGGCAACAACTCGCTGAAGATTCGGCGGCCTTACCCAGGCCGCCTCTCCAAGCACCTCAAAATTTCTACAAGTGCGCGCTTCCTTTCAGGTCGCGTGCCTTGTGGTGTCTGCGTCACAGTAGTCTTTGAGTCGTTGCGGTCAAAATTAAAAAAGTTTTGACTAGCACAGCAGATCGCTTTAAACCTTTCACAAATGCGACATGAATTTGCGACATTTCGTCGTCAAATTTGTGAGCCTCTGTGTCGCTGTGTACAATGACCACCCTTTTGCCCCCGCAAAGCCGGCGTACGTTCGGCGCGGCAAGCAAGTGGTTGAATTGAAAAGAAATTTGCCTCGACAAGAGGCAGCCTGGTGAGAAAGTGTCTATGAAAGCAGGTCTGTACCAACCAGATGAATTCAAGGATAACTGCGGTTTCGGCCTGATAGCCCATATGCAGGGCGAACCCAGTCATACCCTTTTGCAAACGGCCATCGAGGCCCTGACCTGCATGACCCACCGCGGTGGGATTAATGCCGACGGCAAGACCGGTGACGGTTGCGGTCTGCTGATTCAAAAGCCCGACGTGTTCCTGCGTGCCATTGCCCAGGAAACCTTCAGCGTCGAGCTGCCCAAGCAATATGCCGTGGGCATGGTTTTCTTCAATCAGGATCCGGCCAAGGCCGAAGCCGCTCGCGAGAACATGAACCGCGAGATCCTGGCCGAAGGCCTGCAACTGATCGGCTGGCGCAAAGTGCCAATCGACACCAGCGTCCTCGGCCGCCTGGCCCTTGAGCGCCTGCCGCAGATCGAGCAGGTGTACATCGGTGGCGAAGGCCTGAGCGATCAGGACATGGCGGTCAAGCTGTTCAGCGCCCGTCGTCGTTCTTCCGTGGCCAACGCTGCCGATACCGACCACTACATCTGCAGCTTTTCCCACAAGACCATCATTTATAAAGGCCTGATGATGCCGGCCGACCTGGCCGCGTTCTATCCGGACCTGGGTGACCAGCGCCTGCAAACCGCAATCTGCGTGTTTCACCAGCGCTTCTCCACCAACACCCTGCCGAAATGGCCGCTGGCCCAGCCATTCCGCTTCCTCGCCCACAACGGCGAGATCAACACCATCACCGGCAACCGCAACTGGGCCCAGGCCCGCCGCACCAAGTTCACCAACGATCTGATGGATCTGGAAGAACTCGGCCCGCTGGTCAACCGTGTCGGTTCCGACTCCTCGAGCATGGACAACATGCTCGAACTGATGGTCACCGGCGGCATCGACCTGTTCCGTGGCGTGCGGATGATCATTCCGCCAGCGTGGCAGAACGTCGAAACCATGGACCCGGACCTGCGTGCGTTCTACGAGTACAACTCGATGCACATGGAGCCGTGGGACGGCCCGGCCGGCGTGGTAATGACCGACGGTCGCTACGCGGTGTGCCTGCTCGACCGTAACGGTCTGCGCCCGGCGCGCTGGGTCACCACCACCAACGGTTTCATCACTCTCGCGTCGGAAATCGGCGTGTGGGACTACAAGCCTGAAGACGTGATTGCCAAAGGCCGTGTCGGCCCGGGCCAGATCTTCGCCGTGGACACCGAAACCGGGCAGATCCTCGACACCGACGCGATCGACAACCGTCTGAAATCCCGTCATCCGTACAAGCAATGGCTGCGCAAGAATGCCCTGCGCATTCAGGCGACCATGGAAGACAACGATCACGGTTCGGCTTTCTACGACGTCGATCAACTCAAGCAATACATGAAGATGTATCAGGTCACGTTCGAAGAACGCGATCAGGTACTGCGTCCGCTTGGCGAACAAGGCTATGAAGCCGTTGGTTCGATGGGCGACGACACGCCGATGGCCGTGCTGTCCCAGCGCGTGCGCACGCCGTACGACTATTTCCGCCAGCAGTTTGCGCAGGTGACCAACCCGCCGATCGACCCGCTGCGTGAAGCGATCGTGATGTCGCTGGAAATCTGCCTCGGTGCCGAGCGCAACATCTTCCAGGAATCGCCGGAACACGCCTCGCGCGTGATCCTCAGCTCGCCGGTCATTTCCCCGGCCAAGTGGCGCTCGCTGATGAACCTCGACCGCCCGGGTTTCGAGCGGCAGATCATCGATCTCAACTACGATGAAAGCGTCGGTCTCGAAGCGGCGATCCGCAACGTCGCCGATCAGGCTGAAGAAGCCGTGCGTGCCGGTCGTACCCAGATCGTCCTGAGCGACCGCCATATCGCGCCGGGCAAGCTGCCGATCCACGCCTCGCTGGCCACCGGCGCGGTGCACCATCGCCTGACCGAAAAAGGCCTGCGCTGCGACTCCAACATCCTGGTTGAAACCGCCACTGCACGCGATCCGCACCACTTCGCCGTACTGATCGGTTTCGGCGCCTCGGCGGTCTATCCGTTCCTGGCGTACGAAGTGCTGGGCGACCTGATCCGGACCGGTGAAGTGCTGGGCGACCTCTACGAGGTGTTCAAGAACTACCGTAAGGGCATCACCAAGGGTCTGTTGAAGATCCTGTCGAAGATGGGCATCTCGACCATCGCGTCGTATCGCGGTGCTCAGCTGTTCGAAGCCATCGGCCTGTCCGAGGAAGTCTGCGAGCTGAGCTTCCGTGGCGTGCCGAGCCGTATCAAGGGTGCGCGTTTCGTCGACATCGAAGCCGAGCAGAAAGCTCTGGCCACCGAAGCCTGGAGTCCGCGCAAGCCGATCCAGCAGGGCGGTCTGCTGAAGTTCGTCCACGGTGGCGAATACCATGCCTACAACCCGGACGTGGTCAACACCCTGCAAGCCGCGGTGCAACAGGGCGACTACGCCAAATTCAAGGAATACACCTCGCTGGTGGACAACCGTCCGGTGTCGATGATCCGCGACCTGTTCAAGGTCAAGACCCTCGACAAGCCACTGGACATCAGCGAAGTCGAGCCGCTGGAATCGGTACTCAAGCGCTTCGACTCCGCCGGCATCTCGCTGGGCGCCCTGTCGCCGGAAGCTCACGAAGCCCTGGCCGAAGCCATGAACCGCCTCGGTGCGCGTTCCAACTCCGGCGAAGGCGGCGAAGACCCGGCGCGCTACGGCACCATCAAGAGCTCGAAAATCAAACAGGTCGCGACCGGCCGTTTCGGCGTGACCCCGGAATACCTGGTCAACGCCGAAGTGCTGCAGATCAAGGTTGCCCAGGGCGCCAAGCCGGGTGAAGGCGGTCAACTGCCGGGCGGTAAAGTGAACGGGCTGATCGCCAAGCTGCGTTACGCAGTGCCGGGCGTGACCCTGATTTCGCCACCGCCGCACCACGACATCTATTCGATCGAAGATTTGTCGCAGCTGATCTTTGACCTGAAACAGGTCAACCCGAATGCGCTGGTCTCGGTGAAACTGGTGGCTGAAGCGGGCGTCGGCACCATCGCCGCCGGTGTGGCCAAGGCCTATGCGGACTTGATCACCATCTCCGGCTACGACGGCGGCACCGGTGCCTCGCCGCTGACTTCGATCAAATACGCCGGTGCGCCGTGGGAACTCGGCCTTGCCGAAACCCACCAGACCCTGCGCGGGAACGACCTGCGCGGCAAGGTCCGGGTGCAGACCGACGGCGGCCTGAAAACCGGCCTCGACGTGATCAAGGCAGCGATCCTCGGCGCCGAAAGCTTTGGCTTCGGCACCGCGCCGATGATCGCTCTGGGCTGCAAATACCTGCGTATCTGCCACCTGAACAACTGCGCCACCGGTGTCGCCACCCAGAACGAGAAGTTGCGCAAGGATCACTACATCGGCACCGTCGACATGGTGGTGAACTTCTTCACCTACGTCGCCGAAGAAACCCGTGAGTGGCTGGCCAAGCTGGGCGTGCGTTCCCTCGAGGAGCTGATCGGCCGTACCGATCTGCTGGAAGTCCTCGAAGGCCAGACCGCCAAGCAGCATCACCTGGATCTGACCCCGCTGCTGGGCAGCGATCACATCCCGGCGGACAAGCCTCAGTTCTGCGGCGTCGAGCGCAACCCGCCATTCGACCAGGGCCTGCTGGCCGAGAAAATGGTCGAGATGGCGACATCGGCGATCAACGACCTCAGCGGCGCCGAGTTCGATCTGGACATCTGCAACTGCGACCGTTCGATCGGCGCACGGATCTCCGGCGAAATCGCGCGCAAGCACGGCAATCAGGGCATGGCGAAAGCGCCGATCACCTTCCGCTTCAAGGGCACTGCGGGTCAGAGCTTCGGCGTGTGGAACGCCGGCGGTCTGAACATGTACCTGGAAGGCGACGCCAACGACTACGTCGGCAAAGGCATGACCGGTGGCAAGCTGACCATCGTGCCGCCGAAAGGCAGCGTCTATAAGACTCAGGAAAGCGCCATCATCGGCAACACCTGCCTGTACGGCGCCACCGGCGGCAAGCTATTCGCCGCCGGCACCGCAGGCGAGCGTTTCGCCGTGCGCAACTCCGGTGCCCACACGGTTGTGGAAGGCACCGGCGATCACTGCTGCGAGTACATGACCGGTGGTTTTGTCTGCGTTCTGGGCAAGACCGGTTACAACTTCGGCTCTGGCATGACCGGTGGTTTCGCCTACGTGCTCGACCAGGACAACACCTTCGTTGACCGGGTCAACCACGAACTGGTGGAAATCCAGCGGATCAGCGGCGAGGCGATGGAAGCCTATCGCAGCCACCTGCAGAACGTGCTGAACGAGTACGTCGCGGAAACCGACAGCGAGTGGGGTCGTGAACTCGCCGAGAACCTCGATGACTACTTGCGTCGTTTCTGGCTGGTCAAGCCGAAGGCTGCCAACCTGAAGTCGTTGCTTTCCAGCACCCGTGCCAACCCGCAGTGATATGCGCCTGAAGAGTTTGATGAGGTTTTAACAATGGCTGAACGTCTGAATAACGACTTCCAGTTCATCGATGTCGGGCGCAAGGATCCGAAGAAGAAACTGTTGCGTCAACGCAAGAAAGAATTCGTGGAAATCTACGAACCGTTCAAACCCCAGCAGTCGGCCGATCAGGCCCACCGCTGCCTGGGTTGCGGCAACCCGTATTGCGAATGGAAGTGCCCGGTGCACAACTTCATTCCGAACTGGTTGAAACTGGTAGCCGAGGGCAACATCCTCCAGGCCGCCGAGCTGTCGCACCAGACCAACACCCTGCCGGAAGTCTGCGGCCGGGTGTGCCCGCAGGATCGTCTGTGCGAGGGTGCGTGCACCCTTAACGACGGCTTCGGTGCGGTGACCATCGGTTCGGTCGAGAAGTACATCACCGACACCGCGTTCGCCATGGGCTGGCGCCCGGACATGTCCAAGGTCAAACCGACCGGCAAGCGTGTCGCGATCATCGGCGCGGGCCCGGCGGGCCTCGGTTGTGCCGACGTGCTGGTGCGCGGCGGCGTGACCCCTGTGGTGTTCGACAAGAACCCGGAAATCGGCGGTCTGCTGACCTTCGGCATCCCCGAGTTCAAGCTCGAGAAGACCGTGCTGAGCAATCGCCGCGAAGTCTTCACCGGCATGGGCATCGAATTCCGCCTCAACACCGAGGTCGGCAAGGACGTGACCATGGAGCAACTGCTCGCCGAATACGATGCCGTGTTCATGGGCATGGGTACCTACACCTACATGAAGGGCGGTTTTGCCGGTGAAGATCTGCCAGGCGTGTATGACGCGCTGGACTTCCTGATCGCCAACGTCAACCGCAACCTGGGCTTTGAAAAGTCGCCGGAAGATTTCGTCGACATGAAAGGCAAGAAGGTCGTGGTGCTGGGCGGCGGCGACACGGCGATGGACTGCAACCGCACGTCGATCCGCCAGGGCGCCAAGTCGGTGACCTGCGCCTATCGTCGTGACGAAGCGAACATGCCCGGCTCGCGCAAAGAGGTGAAGAACGCCAAGGAAGAAGGCGTGAAATTCCTCTACAACCGCCAGCCGATCGCCATCGTTGGCGAGGACAAGGTCGAAGGCGTGAAAGTGGTCGAGACCCGTCTCGGCGAACCGGACGCCCGTGGCCGTCGCAGCCCCGAGCCGATTCCGGGCTCCGAAGAGATCATCCCGGCCGACGCCGTGGTCATCGCTTTCGGTTTCCGCCCGAGCCCGGCGCCTTGGTTCGAGCAGTTCGAGATCCAGACCGACAGCCAGGGTCGCGTCGTTGCGCCCGAGCAAGGTCAGTACAAGCACCAGACCAGCAACCCGAAAATCTTCGCCGGTGGCGACATGGTGCGCGGGTCCGACCTGGTGGTGACGGCAATCTTCGAAGGCCGTAATGCGGCGGAAGGGATCCTGGATTATCTGGGCGTCTAAACCCGGATCCTGAAACAAAAGCAATAACTCTGTGGGAGCGAGCTTGCTCGCGAAATCGGCCTGTCAGTCAACTTCAATGTTGGATGTACAGGCCTATTCGCGAGCAAGCTCGCTCCCACAGTTGTTTCTCGCTGTTGCTGATGCCCCGTATTTATTGCGACAAATTGACCCGATAGACAAAAGGCTGACCTGCATCCGTGCCTTTTGCGTCGCGCTCTGAGAAAATGCCCGCACTTTTTTTCCGGATGCCGACATGACTGCCCTGAAGAACGACCGTTTCCTCCGCGCCCTGCTCAAGCAACCCGTAGACGTCACCCCTGTGTGGATGATGCGCCAGGCCGGCCGCTACCTGCCGGAATACCGCGCCAGCCGCGCCCAGGCCGGTGATTTCATGAGCCTGTGCATGAATCCGGAATTCGCCTGCGAAGTCACGCTGCAACCCCTCGACCGCTATCCGCAACTGGACGCGGCGATCCTGTTCTCCGACATCCTCACCATTCCCGATGCCATGGGCCAGGGCCTGTACTTCGAGACCGGTGAAGGTCCGCGCTTCAAGAAAGTCGTCAGCACCCTGGCCGACATCGAAGCCCTGCCGATCCCGGATCCACACAAAGACCTCGGCTACGTGATGGACGCGGTCAGCACCATCCGCCGCGAACTGAACGGTCGCGTGCCGCTGATCGGTTTCTCCGGCAGCCCGTGGACCCTCGCCACCTACATGGTCGAAGGCGGCTCGTCGAAAGACTTCCGCAAGACCAAGGCGATGCTCTACGACAACCCGCAAGCCATGCACCTGCTGCTGGACAAGCTGGCGCAGTCGGTGACTGGGTACCTCAACGGCCAGATCCAGGCCGGTGCGCAAGCGGTGCAGATTTTCGACACCTGGGGCGGCAACCTGTCGGCGGCGGCGTATCAGGAATTCTCCCTGGCCTACATGAAGAAAATCGTCAGCGGCCTGATCCGCGAGCACGACGGTCGCAAAGTGCCGGTGATCCTCTTCACCAAGAACGGCGGCCTGTGGCTGGAAAGCATCGCCGACGCTGGCGCCGATGCGCTGGGTCTGGACTGGACCTGCGACATCGGCAACGCCCGCGCCCTTGTTGGTGACAAGGTTGCGCTGCAAGGCAACATGGACCCGACCGTGCTCTATGCCAAACCTGAAGCGATCCGCACTGAAGTCGGGCGCATCCTCGCCAGCTACGGCAAGGGCAGCGGCCACGTGTTCAACCTCGGCCACGGCATCACGCCGGAAGTTGATCCTGAGCATGCGGGTGCGTTCTTGCGTGCCGTACATGAGTTGTCGGCGCAGTATCACCAGTGATCGGCGCTCAGCTCTAATGGTAGAAAACAAAAACGCCCGGCTTATGCCGGGCGTTTTTGTTTGCGATGGGTTTAGCGTCCAAGGAGCTGTTCGGCGTAGCGGGCGATGATGTGGTCGAAGGTTTTTTGATCGGGAATCGCGGTATTTCGGATCGCCGTCACCAACCGCTCAAGTTCTTCCTCGCTGACTTGCATGACAAACTCATCATCGAAGAGGCGGCGGATTGTGTCCTGCCGTCGATTTTTGAGGTAGGCGATGTCTAGCGCCAATACCTCGATCATCTTTGTGGCGGGAAGGTCGTCAGAATCTTTTGGCTGGATTTCGCCGGTTCGCAGATATCGGAAGCGCTGTTCACAGTTCTCGTCGGTGGGAGAAATATGTTGGTTTTCGTCGAACCAGTTGCCCTTCTTATGGCCGCAGTGCAACGGATTGCCGGGCTTGGTTTCTCGCAGGCAGGAGGCATGAAGGTTGTGAAACTCCAACGCCAACTCTTCGAAATGCTCTTGAGGTCTGAAGTGCTCGATATGGCTGGTCGAGGCATCTATTTCCCGGCCGCAATAACAGCAGAAGAAGCCTTGCTCCTTAAGCAGGGCATTATGCAAATCCCGTTTTTGCGGGTTTTGTAGCGTTGGGTAAGTTGGGCTCCACTCGTCGTTCGCCGAGTTTTTCCAATCTGTAAATGAAGCGGGTTCAGTTCCTTTGAGCACTCGCTTCATTTGCCGAGAATCTCCTTGCGCCTGATCAGTGCTTCGGCGCCGGCGAATTCCGGTAGGTCGGGAGCTTTCTTTTTCAGCGCCTCAAGTTGTGATTTTGCCTTTTCGAGGTCGTTGTCTTCCAACGTGGAAAAAAGCTCGGACAGCAGATCTTCGATTTCTGGTTCGCGCTGCGTAACGCCCATTACCTCTTCAAGCACGCTGCTGGAATCCAGACCGTAGGTGACCCGCGGATGAGTCGGATCCCCGTTGTGCAACAGGATTACTTCTTCAGGTTTCAGGCTGCCGATGATTTGTGGGGAGTGGCTTGCGGCGATGAATTGGACTTTGGGAAAAGCCTGTCTCAATGCAGGCACGATGCTGCGTTGCCAGGCCGGGTGAAGGTGGATATCCAGTTCGTCGATGATGACCACGCCTGAGGTGTTTTTCAGGACATCTTTGCCCATGTGGGGGTTGAGGATGCACATGCGGCGGGCGATATCGGCGAACAATGCAATCATCCCGCGTTGACCATCACTTAGATTGCTGAACTTCGAAGTGGCGTTGCCGCCCATTTCAACAATCAAGCTCGCAAGTTCGACGTCGTAATAAAGTCCACTTGAGCCCGGTAACATCACTTGCAAGGCAGAATTTACCAGTGAAAGCTCATCGTAAAACTCAGTTACTGGCTTTGCAGACCGGAAAGCTTTTTGCAGTTGCTCCAATGTCTTTTTAACGAACCAACTTTCAAAGTCTTGCAGATTGGTGGCTGTGTTCGACCAATTCTTATAACCATCAAGTCGCGACAGTTTCAGTGATGCAGCCTGTTCGGTAGACGTGTTGGCGATAGTCCAGCGGCGGTCTGCTCGATAAAAGGCGATCAGCGGAAGGTCAATCTTGCCTGCGAGCGCAGAGGATGAGTTGAGAGCGTTGATGTCCACCACAGGTATAGGAGGAATCGAACCGTGTGAAGGTTGATGTTTTGCCCGAGCCCAGGATGAAGATTGAAACGCTTTGCCGTGGCCCTCTAAAACCAGCGGAAAAACCCTTTCGAATCGGTTTCCATTTTCGTGATGGTTGATGACCGTGCGCACATCTTCATCGTCGGAAAGCGTCATAGGATGGCCGACTGAACCGAAGATATCGTTAAAGCTTTGTGCTACAGCATTCAGCAGCGACGTCTTCCCGCTCCCATTAACCCCCACCACCAGATTGAATCCCGGCTGAAAGTCGAACGTGGCATCTTCGTAGCAACGAAAATTCTTAATGTGGAGACGGTCCAGGCGCATTCTGGCTTCCTTTACCAAAGCAGACGAATGCCGTCAGTGTACCTTGGCCCGCCGTTACTGCTAGGGCGCAGTTGTGGCTAAACCTTTTCGCCACCACCCAAAGGCGGCAACTTCGCCAGCTTCAACGCCACCAACAGCGCCACCAGCAATAGCGCGCCGTTGAACAAACCAATACCGTTCCAGCCGCCAAGGTGCCAGAACACCCCGCCTGCCGTCCCGGCGATACTCGACCCGGCGTAATAGCTGAACAGGTACAGCGACGACGCCTGGCCCTTGGCCTTGAGCGCCCGGCGGCCGATCCAGCTGCTGGCCACCGAGTGGGCGCCGAAGAAGCCGAAGGTGAAAACCAGCATGCCGACGATCACCAGTGGCAGCGGCGTGAACATCGTCAGGGCGAGGCCGGCGAACATCAGGGCAATGATGGCCCACAGCACTTTGCGGCGGCCCAGTTTGTCGGCCAGCGAACCGATTTTCGCCGAGCTGTAGATGCCCGACAGGTACACCACCGACAACAGCCCCACGAACACTTGATCCAGGTGATACGGCTCGGCCAGCAGGCGATAACCGATGTAGTTGAACAGGGTGACGAACGCGCCCATCAGCACGAACGCTTCGAGGAACAGCAGCGGCAGGCCGGCATCGCGAAAGTGCATGGTGAAGCCGTCGAGCAGGCTGCGTGGGTGCAGCGAGCGGGAACGGAAGTTGCGCGACTCCGGCAGGATTTTCCAGAATACCGCCGCCGCGATCAGCGCCAGACCACCGATCACCATCATCGCCGTGTGCCAGCTGACGAAGTCGATCAGCACGCCGGTGATCAGACGCCCGCTCATCCCGCCGATCGCGTTGCCGCCGATGTACAAACCCATTGCCAGACCGATGTGCTGCGGGTGAATTTCCTCGCTCAGGTACGTCATTGCCACCGCCGCCAGACCACTCAACGACAACCCGATCAGCGCACGCATGATCAGCACGCCGTGCCAGCTCGGCATCATCGAACTGGCGACGGTGCACAACGCAGCGGCAAACAGTGCGGCAACCATCACCGGTTTGCGCCCGATCCGATCGGAAATCGGGCCAGTGATCAGCAGACCGAACGCCAGCATGCCGGTGGCCACCGACAGGATCAGGCTGCTCTGCGCCGCGTTGATCGAATATTCGTGGGACAGCAACGGCATCATCGGCTGCACGCAGTACAGCAGGGCGAACGTCGCGAAGCCGCCGCTGAACAGCGCAAGTACCGTGCGCATGAACGCGGGCGTGCCTTTCTCGATGTAGATCTCTTGCAGTTCGGTCAGCACATCGTCCGCCGCAGCGGGCGGAACTTCATGGGCCAGTGGAGCGACGGCGGTTTTCACATCGGACCTCGGAGGGTGCGGGCAGGCAGTGAAAAAATCATATAGCTGGCTAATGTTTCTATCCAATATATTGTTCGACCTGTTTGATAGTTTTAACGACCTAATGGAGTGTTCATGGAATTGCGTCATCTGCGCTACTTCATCGCCGTGGCCGAAGAACTGCACTTTGGCCGCGCCGCACAGGTGCTGGGTATCTCCCAGCCACCGCTGAGCCAGCAGATTCAGGCACTGGAACAGGAAGTCGGCGCGCGGCTTTTCGAGCGTACCAATCGTCGGGTCGAGCTCAGCGAGGCCGGGCGACTGTTTCTGGAGGAAGCGCGGCTGGTGCTCGCGCAAGTCGATAAAGCAGCCGACGTGGCCCGCCGCGCGCAACTTGGCGAGCTGGGTGAACTGAAGATCGGCTTCACCTCGTCGGCGCCATTCAACTCGACCATTCCCCAGGCGATCTTCTCGTTTCGCCAACGCTTCCCGGCCGTGCATCTGAACCTGCGGGAGATGAGCAGCACTCAGGTGGCAGATGCGCTGGTGGACGAGTCGATCGAGGTCGGCATCATGCGGCCGCTGGGTTTGCCGGATTCGCTCAGCGTGGTCGAACTGATGCGCGAGCCGCTGGTGGCCGTGCTCAGCTCCAAACATCCGCTGGCGCAGGGCTCTGAAGAGGGGCTGTTCCTCTCGGCACTGGCCCTCGAACCGTTTGTGTTTTTTCCGCGCAGCTACGGCAGTGGTTTGTACTCGCAACTCATCAACCTGGCCCGAGATGCCGGATTCAGTCCGCATTTTGCACAGGAGGCGGGCGAAGCCATGACCATCATCGGTCTGGTAGCGGCGGGTTTGGGCGTGTCGGTGCTGCCGGCGTCCTATCAGCGGATGCGCATCGATGGCGTGGTTTATCGACCCTTGCTCGATCCTGAAGCGATTTCGGCCGTGTGGCTGGTGCAGCGCAAGGACCAGAAATCACCGATGGCCAAGGCATTCGTCGAGTTGCTCACGCGCAAGGTTGAAGCCGGTTGATCAGGGCAGCCGCACCAGATCCCCCTTCAATGCCACGCGCGTCACAAACACCCCGGCGCGACATTCGTAAGTATTCAGATCCTTGCGTACGTGCTGGTCGTAGTAGCTGACGATATTGGTCACCGCATTCGCCCCGACACGCTTGGCTTCGGCCTGCAACGCAATCAGATTCGACTGCAGCACCCACTCGCACGAGTCGTGATCGCTCTTGTTGAAGCCGTTGGTCTTCAAGTCACTGACCACTCCGCGCTGCAACAACCGCTGAGTGCCCTGAGGCCCGTTGCCGACCAGATAAAACTTCACACTGCCATCCAGCCGCCCGGCACGCATCGCATCCGACACGACTGTTTCGAACGGCATGTACATCAGATTGGTGGCGTGGCTGGCGCTGGGGAGCAGGCCGATAAGGGTGGCGGTGATCAGGGCTTTCGCTTGCATGGTCATCTCCTTGACGGTGAAAGAGAACCGCGAGTGATCAACCGGGCTCGCCGTTCCGGCAGGCGTAGTGTGTCGACCTGTTTGAGCGAGTGTAGTTGTGGTGAACAGGTTTGGTTGGCTCGACTCCGTACATTTCGAGAAACGGAACTGTCTTAGGGAATATGGCCGTTGTTGCGCAAAATCAGTTCTTTTTCAAACGAGTGTCACGGATGCCACTTCGATATCAGCCTAAGGAGGGCAGCGTTTTGATTTGCGATTTCAGGGGTTATGAAGTCCCCGAGATGGTCAAAGTCAGACCTGTTGTTGTGATACGTAAACATCGAACCAACAGCCTGTTGGTAACAGTAGTGCCGTTGAGTACCACCGCCCCTGATTGTTTGCTTGGGCACCATCTTGAACTTGCAAGTCACCTTCAGGGGGCCAGTCCGACTTGTTGGGCAAAGTGCGACATGATTGCCACGGTCAGCCTTTCGCGGCTTGATCGGATCAAAAGCCGGGATCGGCAAGGCAAGCGCATTTACCTGATCTCACATCTTGCAACAGACGAGTTTCACGCCATTAAAACTGCGGTCAGACGGGCGTTGGGACTGTGATGGCAACGGAAGTGGCGCATCGAAGCCAAATGCCAGCCGTTGCTCGACATGAGGTTTCAGGCAATACTGCCGGCGTTCCCGAAAGGGGCTTGTGAGACTCTGAGGATCCTGGGCAACCAGCCATCGCAGAGCCAGACAGGTGACAGGCGATGACAAGCCAACCTGTTTGTGAAAGGGCGCCGAAAGGCGCCCTTTGTCATTTTCAAAGGTTTGATTGCATTACCTCCTGAGTCGAAGTTTCATCCTGCAATCTGCGCCCGATCACATCCAACAAGTCACAGCCATCGCGCAACGATGTGACCAATACCTTCGCCAACTCACTGTAAATGCCCTCGCTGAACGCCAGATTTTCAAGAAACTGTGTCGCAGTGCGTATGCGATAGGCGGCTATTTCGTGAAGTACGTCCAGTGGTGCTTGAGTGTCGATCAGGAGTGAAGGTATTTCGCAGTCAATTCCGGTGATAGGCCTGTATCGATCCATGACAGAAGAACTCCATTAGGTAATAGGTGCGGATACTCGGTAGTCAGCGTTCAGTGAGTTTGCAGGCTCTTTTTCAAGGAGGATCCAGGTTGTCCAGCGCCCGATTCACCAGCAACTCGCTCAGGACGGTGAGCTGCTGAATAGCCAACGTTACGTTCCGCTGCGGCCCTTCCACCTCGCCCGCGAGATTCGTAGCCATGATATTGAGCGAAGCGAGGTTTTCGGACGCATGGCAAAGCAATGACTCAGTGTCGACCTCCGGAAGGATTGTGAAAATGTGGCTAAGCGTTTCCGGTTTAAGCGAGAGGTGGGAGGTGACGCGGACAGTGGTCTCGAGTTGGTCGGGCGTGGCTGGATTACTTGTACCTAGCGATTGCGTGGGGTAGGAATCAATTTTTTTCATTTCGGAACTCCTTCTGGTTTTTTATGAGTAGTGACATCCACTTCCAGTTATTCATAGGTGCTCAGCGAAGGGCGTGGAAAGCGGATGTATTTATAACTAATAATTTCGCTTCTATTAATCAAATAATTGAACGTTTGTGTAATTAAATGATTCTTTGCGGATGCCTGTGGGTAACGTCTTTCAATATTGTGGGATTTATCTTCTATTCGATGTTTAGTATTCAACGTTGATTTAAACATGCTGCTGTGGCTGTACAATTCATCAGCGTTTGGCAGCAATCTGCAACATTCCAACAAGTAGCGGATGAGCTTCAACCTATAAAATGATTGGCAGATATTTAATGCATAAGAAAGAAAAAACAGAAAAGCTAAAAAGGAATATTAAGTACCTGATAGAAAGCCGAGGTGAGACGAGAATTTCACTGTGTAACTCCAGTGGGTTAACCAGGACAACTATCTATAATATTCTGGAGGGTAGAGTGGTTAACGTGCAGCAATCTACGATCCGGAAGATATCGGATTTTTTCGGGGTATCTTACAAGGAGATTGAAACTGTTGATTTTGAAGAGCGGGAAATAATTGAATCCACTGTTTCTTTGCACGGGAATATGAATCCAGCCGCAGTTCCGATCATCAAAGAAAGCTTGCTGCTTCAGAGTTTGGATAAAAGGATCGGCGAGTTGGCTATATCGCATCCTTTGACCTACTACTTCGGAGCGGCGAGTAATCTAATAGGCGTGCTTTTGGAGAGTGAGATAGTCGGGGCCAATGAGGTGGGTGACCTTCTGATAGTTAGAAAAGGCGTATCGATTAGCAAGAATGAAAAGCTTGTATATGACGAGCGTACCAGAAAATTCATAATTGTCACCGGCTCAGAGTTCGATGTTGGTGTACGTATCATAGGAGATTTGATAGAGGAAAGGTTTAATGTCGGAAACTATTGAAGTTATGAGAGATAAGTATAAGCTTGTGGGTTTTGAGTCGGATAAGAAGCTGGCTGTAGTCATGATTGTTTCAACTGGCAAGCTGATTAAGCTTAAATTGGCGGAGCTTCTAAAAAGTGATTTGATTGATGATCTCAGCAGGGCCGAGGTCAAAAGTATATACAGGAAATATTATTCTACGAGTGCAGCCGTGACCGCCTATGATTTGGCAGACCGTCATGAACGATCCTGGATGGTCTATGTTGTATTAAACCTGTTGCTCTTGGTGTTGTATGTGTTCTCGAATATTGGCGCGACAAAGCTGATCTATATCGAGCAATTTGACGTCGTTCTGACACCCGGGGTTTTTCTCTATCCTCTGACCTTTCTCGTAGTCGATATGTTGAATGAGTTGTATGGGTTCAAGCTGGCCAGAAGGGCAATTTTTTTTTGGATTTCTGAGCAATGCGCTGATTATCTTATTGTTGAGTGCGGCAAAAATGATGCCGGGAGTGGCGGATTGGAAACTTGATGAACCTTATGGTGAAGTGGTATCGCATGTTTCCTCGGTGTTGTTGGCCTCATCGGTTTCGTTTCTGTTTTCCGAATACATTAATTCATACCTCTTGTGCAAAATTAAGCAGTTGACAAATTCTAGGTATCTCTTCCTGCGTGTCTTTTTTAGTACGTTTTTTGCAGTTCTGATCGATAGTGTACTTTTTTGTTTTATAGCTTTTTATGGTGTGCTGGAGAGTGATGAAATATTGTCAATCGTGATGGTGCAAATCACCATAAAAATGTTTTTTGCATTTTTCAATGTTTTTCCCGCGTACGGAGCAAGGTCGCTTTTTAGAAGGTTTGTTGCGGAGAGTAAGGTCGCATAGCAGGCATCGGGGGAGGGGCGTTATTACGCTCCTCCTCCTGTTCGTTGGGGAGTTAACTTAAGCTCAATCGATATCTCAAACTGTTTGTGAATTTTTTCTTGTTTTTCAGGAACTCGTCTAGTCCCTTGGAGCGAAGAGCACAAGCATCACATTCCTCACAGCCACCAGCCTTTATCCCGTTATAGCAAGACAGTGTATGTTCGCGAACAAAGTCGAGCCGATCATGATAACTGGCCAGCGCCCAGATTTCGGCCTTGGTCAACCACATCAGTGGCGTTTCTAGCCGCAGTTCATATTCCATGCCTAAGTTGATAGCTTCATTTAGCGTTTTAACGAAATCATCACGACAATCCGGGTAGCCAGAAAAATCTGTTTCACAGACACCTGTAATCACAGTCTGAGCCCGAATTTGATACGCATAAACCGACGCGAGCGTTAAAAACAGAATGTTTCTTCCAGGTACGAATGTGTTGGGCAAATCGCTTCCGGATGAATTGGCGGACGGTATGGGGATGTTGTGACGCGTCAGGCTGCTGACGGTCAAGTCGTTGAGTACCTTCACGTCCATCACGCTGTGCGCAGTCACACCCAGTTCTTTCGCCAGTCGACGTGCTACGTCGATTTCTTCGCGATGGCGTTGTCCGTAATCAAACGTGACGCAGTGAATCTCGTCGTACTTTGACAAGGCATGGATCAAACAAGTCGTGGAATCCTGCCCGCCGCTGAAAACGATTACCGCTTTTTTACGCATTTTTTCGTCCTTGAGGTGTGCCGCTTGATCGCGGCACCACTGACCTTACAGAGTAGAAAATGCGCTGAATGTGGGACTTTTCCGAATAGAAACGCTGAGCTTTCCTTGTGTGCAGTTTTTTGTGCAATAGATGGAAAAAAGGGCGCCGAATGGCGCCCTTTGTCGTTTCCGACGGCTCAATCAATCCACGTGCGCCAGATCCCCGCGCAACGCCACACTCGACACCACCAGCCCGGCGCGGCACTGGAATTTTTCGGTGTCTTTGTACAGGTCGCGCTGGTCGACGCTGGCGATGTTGATTACCGCATTCGCATCGGCTTTCTTCGCCGCTGCCTGCAAGGTCGCGAGGGCCGATTGCAGCGCCCAGAAGCAGGCGTCGGCGTCGGATTTGTTCGAACCGTTGGTCTTGCGGCTACTGCTGACGGTGTCGAGTTTGCGCACCTGGTTGGGCAGCACTTCGCCGGCCAGGTAGAACTTCACGCTGCCGTCGAGCAGGCCGGCGTCGGTAGCGCGTTTGACGCCTTCACGGAAGCTCAGGTAAGTCGGCTCATCGGCGCCTTGCTTGATGATGCCCAGGTTATTGACGGCTTCGATGTCCGGGTTGATCGACAGCTCTTTGAGTACGTTGTCACGCAGACGATTGACCCAGCGATTGTAGTTACCGTGGATCTTGCCGTCCTTGGCGTCCAGGCCGTAGCTGCTGCGGTAGTCGATCTCGAACGAAGTCGCGCTGAACGGAATGTCGACTTCGGCGTGATGGCGGCCGCGCACAGTGATGGCGGCTTTGATCATGCCCGGACGTACCGATTGCACGACCCACTGGCGGTCATTCAGCGCCGTGACAATGGCACGGCTCATCTGCGCGTCGGTGAAGCCCAGGTTGCTGGAAAACTCTTCCTTTGCGTTGTATACCGGTTTGCTGGTGCAACCGCCGAGTACGAAAGCCAGGGCCAGGATGGCGGCGATGCGGTGAAACTGAGTCATTCCCTTCACTCCAGAAATGTTGCGGTCAGTGCCAGCGGCGGAAAATCAACGAAGTGTTGACGCCACCAAAAGCGAAATTGTTGTTCATCACGTATTCGTGGCTCATCTGGCGGAACTCGCCGCGCAGGTAATCAAGCTTGCCGCAGTGCGGATCGACCTCATCGAGGTTGAGCGTGTGCACGTACAGGTCACGGTTGAGCATCTCGATGCTGAACCACGATTCCAGCGCCCCGCAGGCGCCGAGGGTATGGCCCAGGAAGCTCTTTTGCGAACTGATCGGCATGCGTTCGCCGAACAGGGCACTGGTGGCCAGGGTCTCAGCGACATCGCCCTGTTCAGTGGCGGTGCCGTGGCCGTTGACGTAGCCGATGACGTCCGGCGCAAGGCCTGCGTCTTCCAGCGCCAGTTCCATCGCCCGGCGCATGGTGACTTGTTCGGGGCGGGTGGTGTGCTGGCCGTCGGCGTTGCTGCCGAAGCCGACGATTTCGGCGTGAATGTGTGCTCCGCGGGCAAGGGCGTGCTCCAGCTCTTCAAGCACCAGCATGCCGCCGCCTTCACCGATCACCAGACCGTCGCGGCCCTTGTCGTACGGGCGTGGCGAGGTGTGCGGTGCATCGTTTTTCAGGCTGGTGGCGTACAGCGCGTCGAACACCATGGCTTCGGTCGGGCACAGCTCTTCGGCGCCACCGGCGAGCATCAGCGGCAGACGTCCGAACTTGATCGCCTCGTAGGCGTAGCCGATACCCTGGCTGCCACTGGTGCAGGCGCTGGAGGTCGGGATCAAACGGCCGGTGAGGCCGAAGAAGATGCTGATGTTCGCCGCCGTGGTGTGCGGCATCATCCGCACATAGGAGTTGGCATTAAGGCCTTCGGCCACCGAGTTGAGCAGCATGTTGCCGAACGCCTTGATTTCGTCGGTGCTGCCGGTGGACGAACCACAGGCCACGCCCATGCGCCCGTCCTTGATCGACTCGTCGCCAAGCAGGCCGGCATCGGCCAGCGCTTTTTCCGCCGCGCAGACGGCCAGGCGTGAAACCCGGCCCATGCTGCGCAGCTGCTTGCGGGTCCAGTGCGCCGGTACCTGGAAATCATCGATGGGCCCGGCCAGGCGCGTGTTGAGCTCGCTGAAACGATCCCACTCGTCCATCCGGCGGATGCCGCTGCGGTTGGCGGCGAAATTGCCGGCGATGGTGTCCCAGTCGCTGCCCAGCGAGGTAATGCCGGCCATGCCGGTGACGACAACGCGCTTCATCAGCACAAGCCTCCGTTGACCGCCAGCACCTGGCGGGTGATGTACGACGCTTCCGCCGACATCAGGAAATTCACCGCACCGGCCACCTCTTCAGGCGTGCCCATGCGTTGTGCGGGGATCATTTTCATCAGTTCTTCCACCGGCACGTTTTCATCGAGCATCGCCGTATCGATCAGGCCCGGCGCAACGCAGTTGACCGTGATCTTGCGCTTGGCCAGTTCGATCGCCAAGGCTTTCGCGGCGCCGATCACGCCGGCTTTCGAGGCGCTGTAATTGACCTGGCCGCGATTGCCGATCAGTCCCGAAACCGAGGTGATGCAAACGATGCGACCAGCGGCGCGGCGGCGGATCATCGGCATCATCACCGGGTGCAGGACGTTGTAGAAGCCGTCGAGGTTGGTGCGCAGCACCACGTCCCAGTCGTCGTCGCTCAGGGCCGGAAAGGCGCCGTCGCGGGTCAGGCCGGCGTTGAGCACCACGCCGTAATAGGCGCCGTGGGCTTCAACATCGGCTTCGAGGATGGTTTTGCAGCTTTCGCGGTCAGCCACGTCGAATTGCAGGATGCGCGCGTTGCGGCCGAGCGCTTCGACTTCGGCTTTCACCGCTTTTGCTTCGCTCACGCCGCTGCGGCAATGCAGGACGATATCGTGGCCGGCGCTGGCCAGACGCAGGGCGATGGCGCGACCGATGCCACGGCTGGAGCCGGTGACCAGTATTGATTCAGTCATCGTTCTACTCCTTGTTGGTTTCGTTGCGGGTTTGTTCCAGATAGTCCGCCGCCTGCGGCGGGCGGAACACGTTCAGCCGGGCGCTGGCCTCGATGCCGGGCGCGTTGATATGGCATTCGAATACCCCCATGCCGTTGTCGTCTTCCAGCGAGCGCAGGCCATGGATGGTCAGTTCGCTGCCGACCGGAAAGGCCGCGACATTGCATTCGAACTTGCGTGTGCCGAGCAGAAAACCCAGCTCCACCGGATTGCCTTTCTGTCGTGCATGGCAGCCGGCGAACGCGGCGACGCTTTGCGCCATCAGCTCGACGCCGACCCAGGCCGGCAGGCTGCCGTCGGGCAGGCTGAACAGGCCGCCGGGCCGGACGGTGAGGGTGGTGTGGATCTGTTCGTCGTCAAAGCTCAGGATCCGGTCGATCAGGATCATGTCGCCAGCGTGGGGCAGCAGTTCGGCGAGCGGCCAGTGGGTCATGGGGCGTCTCCGATAATCAGGCTGACGTTATTGCCACCGAAGGCAAACGAATTGCTCATCAGGTAGCGGGGTGCAGTGGACGCCAGGCGTTCGCTTGCGGTCACCCACTTCAACGCTGGCAGTGCCGGGTCGGCCTGGCCGTCCCAGATGTGCGGCGGCAAGGCGTGGTCGGGATTGTCGGCACTCAGGCTCAACCAGCAGAACGCCGCTTCCAGTGCGCCGGCGGCACCGAGAGTGTGGCCGGTCATCGGTTTGGTCGAGGAACACGGCACGCCGTCGACAAACAGCGCGGCGACGGCCAGGCTTTCCATGGCGTCGTTGTGTTGAGTCGCGGTGCCGTGCAGGTTCAGGTAGCTGATATCGCCGGCTTGCAGTTGGGCCTGATCGAGGGCTTTCTGCATCGATTGCCGCGCGCCACGGCCGGTCGGCTCCGGCGCGGAAATGTGGTGCGCGTCGGAGCTGGCGCCAGCGCCGAGCAGGGCGATGCCCGGCCCTGCGCCGCGTTCTTTGCTCATCACGAACAGCACCGCCGCTTCGCCGATGTTGATGCCGTTTCGGTTGGCGGAAAACGGATTGCAGCGCTCGTCCGACACGGCTTCCAGCGCACTGAAACCATTGAGGGTCAGCTTGCACAGGCTGTCGACACCGCCGCACAGCACTGCGTCGCACAGGCCCAGATCAAGCAGGCGCCGGGCGCTCATCAGTGCGCGTGCGCTGGAGGTGCAGGCAGTTGAAATCACATAGGTCGGGCCGCTCAGTTGCAGCCAGTCGGCGAGGAAATTCGCCGGAGCGCCGAGTTCCTGTTGCCGGTAGTCGTAATCGGCCGGGAACTGGTGGTCCCGAATGTAGTGCGCCAAGCCGCGACTGGCCTCGTCGATACCCGAAGTGCTGGTGCCAAGCACCACGCCGATGCGATCACGACCGTAAGTCTGGATCGCCTGCTCGATGTCATCGCGAATCTGCAACGCGGCTTCCAGCAACAGTTGGTTGTTGCGGCTGCGCTGGTCGGCCAAGGCATCTGGAATCGGCGCCAGATCGCCGTGCACAGCGGCCACCGGCAGCTCGCGCTCCGGCACCCAGCCGGACTCGCGGCGCATGCCCGAGCAGTCGCCGGCAAACAGGTTGCGTGCCACGGCTTGCTTGTCGCGCCCCAGGGCGCAGATCACGCCGAGGGCATTGAGGTAGGCGGTCATGACGTCGGTTCACCGAGTGGCGTTACGCGATAGTGCGGGCCTTGGGGCAGATTCAATTCGAAGCTCAAGGGTTGGGTGTAACGGATGTCCCAGCGCGCCGGCAGGGAACGTTGGCCGCCCTGTTGCTGCGCGTCGGGGTAGTTGCGCGACAGTTCGCCCGATGGGGTCAGGGCGAACAGCAGCGCGGCGAACAGTTCCCGGGCTTCCGGGTTGGGCGGCAGCAGGCCGTCAGCCTGCCAGTGCCCGTCGATCAACTGCTGACGCGCCTGGGGAATGCCCAGTGGATCCATCATCGACCAGCGGATGCCGGGGCCTTCGCGCTGGATCACCAGCAACCAGTCTTGCTGTTGCCCGGCCAGATGCCGCTCGATATGCAATTGCATCGGCAGCGCCAGGTTCGGGTTGCCAACCGGCAGCGGCGCCCGACTGGCGCAGGCACTCAAGAACAGTACAACGACGAGCACAAAAAAACGGCATACATCGGACACTGTGGGAGCGAGCTTGCTCGCGAATACGATCTCACATTCAACCTTTCTGGTGTCTGAAATACCGTTTTCGCGAGCAAGCTCGCTCCCACATGCGATGTGTGGCATCAGTTATCACCTTGCAGCGGTTTGCGGGCCACCACGTTGACCAGGGTTTCTTCCCGTTGGCCAAAGGGCTTGGGCTGGCGCAGGCCAAAACGTTCGAGCAAACCGAAATCCTTCGACCGGCTCCACCACAGATACGGGTACGAAACGTTCTGTTCGCCGAACTCGAAACCCTGCTGGCGAATCATCTCCAGGTACTGCGCCGCACTCTTTTGTACGTGCATCGGATGGCGGAACAGCCAGCGAATCACCCACGTATCAATGTAAGCCTCGGTGGACTCGGCGAACAGCAGATAACCGCCCGGCTTGAGCACTCGATAGAACTCGGCGAGGGCTTTTTCCTGCTCGACCAGATGATGGAAGGTCTGGTGACAGAACAGCAGGTCGACGCTGGCGTCCGGCACATTGAGCGTCGCGCAGTCGCTGCCGATCAGCTCGACGTCGAAGCCCTGACGCGCGGCCTCGGCGGCGCTCAGTTCAAGGCTGTGCGGATCGGCATCGACGCCGATCAGGCGCTGTGGCGCGAAGGTCTGGCGCAGATGGCCGAACGACTTGCCCTGGCCGCAACCGGCATCCAGCAGCACCGGGTTGGCTGGCAACGATTCGCTGAACAGCCCGCGCAGATCGTTGATCGCCACGCGCAGCACATGGTGTTGCCAGGTGTGGCTGCGCAGGAACCAGAAGCCGAAACGGGTTTCCTCGACGTAGTTGTCGCTCAAGTAATTCATGTGTCGTCCCTTGCACAGAGTTCGGAGATCGTCTTCAACCGACGGCGCGCTTCACTGACGAACGGGTTGCGTTCGTCCCAGGCGTAACCGGCGAGGATCGAGCAGATCATGCGGCGGATTTCCGGCGAGCCTTGCTCGTGGAAAATCACGTCCTGGAAAGTGCCGGCGTACCAGCCTTCGACGTAACAGCGGAAGGTGTCGACCCCGCGTTTCAGCGGCTCGGCGAACTCCCGTTGCCAGTCCACCGCTTCGCCCTGCAACTGCCGGTGCAGCACAGCGGCGGCCGTGCTTGCCGAACGCATGGCAATGGTCACGCCGGAGGAGAACACCGGGTCGAGAAATTCCGCCGCGTTGCCCAGCAGCGCGAAGCCCGGGCCGTGCAGGGTTTTGACGTTGGCTGCATAGCCGCCGAGGGTGCGTGCCGGTGTATCCCACACGGCGTTGTTCAGCACTTTGGCCAGGCTCGGGGTTTCGGCGATGAATCCGCGCAGGCAGGCGTCGAGGTCGGTATCGCGACCTGCGAAATGTTCGGCGGCAGCCACCACGCCCACCGAGCAGCGCCCGTTGCTGAACGGGATCGACCAGAACCAGATATCGCGGTGCTGCGGGTGGGTGGTGATGAGAATCTTCTCGCGGTCGAAGCCGGGATGATCGATGTGGTCTTCAACGTGGGTGAACACGGCTTGGCGAACCGGGAAATTCGACGGCGCTTCCAGGTCGAGCAGGCGTGACAGCACGCGGCCGTAGCCGCTGGCATCGAGGACAAAATCGGCTTCGACGCGGTATTCGCTGCCGTCCTCGCGACGCACATTCAGCTGCGGGCGCGGGCGTTCGAAATCGACGCTGACAATCGCGTCGCCGTAGCGGATTTCCGCACCCTGCAACGCCGCCTGATCGGCCAGCAACTTGTCGAAGTCGGCGCGTTGTACCTGCAGGGTCGTCGGTTTGCCGGCGGTGAAGGTGTCACCAAAATCGAAGGCGCTGTAACGCTCGCCCCAAGCGAATGCCGCGCCGTTCTTGCGCTGGAATCCGGCGGCATTCACCGCCTCGAGCATGCCGGCTTCTTCGACGAAATCCAGGCAATGGCAGAGCAGGCTTTCACCGATGGAAAACCTCGGGAAGTGCTGGCGCTCGATCACCAGCACGTCGTGTCCCTTGCGCTTGAGCAATGCGGCGGCGATGGCGCCGGAGGGGCCGGCGCCGATGATCACGACCTGACGGGATTCCATTTCAACGATTGGCACGCGAGCTCCTGGGTACGGCAATAGGATTCAGTGACGCCCGGTGCAGGCCGATGAAAGCCGGCAACAGCGTCGCGATCAGACCCATCAGCATCAGCGCAAAGTACAGCGCCGGGCTGATGAGCTGTTGTTGCAACAGCAGATTGAGAAAGACGATTTCGCTCAAGCCGCGAATGTTCAGCAGCACGCTTTCGCGCCAGCGGCTGGCGCCCGCGAACGACGCGCCGGCCCAGCCGAGGCCGAGCCAGTTGCCCACGATTTTGCTAACGACCGGCAGCAGCAGGAGCGCTGCCCATTGCACAGCGCCAAGGCTGGCGAGGGCGCTGTGCACATCGATCTGCACGATGCCGAAAGTGAGGATCAGCGGAATCGCGACCCACGTCTGCAAGCGGTTCATCCAGTGCGCCGGCAGCGGCAACACCAGCGGCACCTTGAGCGCGGCCATGCACAACAGATAGCCGATGCCGAAAATCAGCGCGTTGAGTTTGTAGTGTTCGGCCAGCACCAGCAGCGCAAAGAAACCGAGGCTGTAGGTCAATGGCCGGCGTATGCCGCACACCCGCAGCAGCACCGGCACGCAGGCCAGCCCCAGCGGCAACAACAGACTGCTCAGGTGCAGGCTGCCCTGAGCGAGGCCGAACAGAGTCCAGCAGGTCAGGTCGATCAGGATCGCGGTCTGCACCAGGCGCCGGGTGGCGGCAGGCGGATAGTCGATATGGCGCAGGTACAGGTAAAGCACCGGGATCGCGGTGATGGCGAACACCAGGCCGATGGCCAGCGAGTTGATCCACGGCTGCGTCGGCAACAGCCAGTACGCCGTCGCCAGGCCGCAGGTGAACGGCACGGCGAAACTCGGCAGGGCGATCTTCACGCTCTGACGGTCCAGGCGCAGGTCGATCACGTCGCTGAGGATGTGCCCCAGCAACAGGGCGAAGCTCAGGCTGTAGAGGTTTTTCAGCCAGCCCGGCGCAATCAGTTCGGCGCCGTTGAGTTGCCAGCCCGGTTCGATCCAGAAGTACATCAGCAGCGGCAGGCCGAAGCTGGCCAGCAGCAATTGACTGACGATCGGGATCAGCCCGAAATGCCGGCCGACCCGGGTGGCGACGAAGAACAGCGCCAGGGCCATCAGCCAGAAAATCCACACCATCACGCTGAACGCTCCGTGACGGCAACCGCATGGGCCTGACGCCCGGCCCACGGCGCGAGCATGAAGCTGAAGGCCAGACCGAGGCTCACCGACAGACCGAAGTTGCTCACCGCTGGCGTACTCGACACCGCCAGCAGGCCGAACGACAGCCAGGTGGTGGCGGCCGCAAGCAAGGTGCCGAGCAGGCTGACGGCCGCGCCGCCGACCTGCTCGCGCATGAGGATTGCGTAGTCGACGCTGATCGCCGTCACCAGCAGCAGGCCGAACAGGCTGAACAGGGTCAGCGGCTGGCCGAGCCAGCCCAGGCTGGCGAGGCTGCACAGCGCAGCAAGCAGCGGCAGGGCGACGATCCGCAGGGCGCCACCGAGACCGAACGGCAGCATCAGCACCAGCACGATCAACACGCAGGAGGCGAGTTTCAGTTCAGCGGCGCTGATCTGGGTCTGGGCGAATACCTTGTTCAGATCACCGAGCCGGTCCACCAGCATCACACCCGGCAGGTCCAGCGCCTGCACCCGCAGCAGCGACGGATTGTTCAGGCCTTGCAGGCTGACCATTGCCGCCACGCCGTCCTCGGTCCGTCCCAGCCACAACGTGCGGTAGGGCTCGCCGAGCGGGCCGGCCAGCGCGGCATCGATGTCTTCGGCGGGCAGGGCCTGCAACTGTTGCAGTTCGTTCTGCAGCGCCGCCAGCGGCACCCCGACCTCCAGCAACGGCTGCCAGAACGGCGGCAACTTGTTCAGCGCTTCACGAACTTGTTGTTGCTGAGCCGGCGGGCTGACCAGTTGATTGAGCGCCAGATAACCTTGCAACTTGTCGAGGTTGACCAGTTGATCCAGCCGCTCGCTCAAAGCCGCTTGCCGCTCCAGCAATTGCTGCTGGTCGGCGGCGCGCACCAGGAAGAACTGGCTGGTCGGCTGATAACCGGTAATCCGCGCAATGGTCTGCGCCTCATCGGTCAGGCGTTGCGGGGCACCGACCCACTGGCGAATGTCGTTCTTGCTCTCCAGTTGCAGCAGACCACCGACGCAGAAGGCGATCAGCAGGGCCAGCAACACCGGAGTCCTGACGTGTTCGAGCAGATTTTCCCGCAGTCGCACCAGACGTTCGGCAAGCCGCAGCGGCCATTGCGCCGGGCGCAGTTCGACGTTTTTCAGCAGCGCCGGCAACAGGCACACCGCCGACAGGTAGGCGCCGAGCAAACCGGCGGCGGAGAACACCGCGATCTGGGTCAGTGCCGGGAAAGGCGTCCAGGCCAGCGCCAGATAACCGATGGCGCTGGTGATCAGGCTCAACGTCAGCCCGGACAGGGTCAGGCGCAGCGCCGGCCAACTGCGCCACGGCTTGAGGCTCCAGCTCTTGGACAGATAGTGCAGCGGGTAATCCACCGCCACTCCGATCAGGCTGGAACCAAGCACCAGGGTCATCACATGCATGTGCCCGAACAGCGCAACACAGGCCACAGCCCCGAACAGCATGCCGACCAGCACCGGAATGAACGCCAGCAGCACCCGCCAGCGGCGGAAGGCGAGCAGCAACAGCAACAGGATGCCGACGGTGGCGCCACCGCCGACCCAGGTCATTTCCCGGGTCGCCTGTTGCTGACCGTTGGCGGCGTAAAGCAGGCCGCTGGCGGCCAGCAATTGCACGTTGGCGCTCGCTGCCAGCTCACGGCTGTGTTGCAGCAGAGCGGCGACTTGCAGCGGCTGATTCATGTCGAAGGCGCTGCCGGTGGTGCGTGCGCGCAGCAGCACCCAGCTCTTGCCGTCGGCATCGGCGATCAACGCGCCGCTGCCGATGTCCAGTTGCACCGCGCCATGTTGCGGCTGGCTGTTCTGGATGCGCCCGGTCAGGCCCAGCCAGTCGTCCTGGCTCGGCACCAGACTGAATCCGGTGAACGGGTCGAACAGCGCCTGCACCCGTTGCTGGATGAAGGCGTCGGGATGTTTGGTCAAAAGTTGCCGGTCATCCGCCGAAAGCATCGCCAGCCGCCCTTGCAGCAGTTGCGTGCGCAGGGCCGGCAGGTCGGCTTGCAGGTTCCACTGGACCTTTTCGAACAGGCCGCTGGCCTGCCATTGCTCGCCCAGGGTCTGGGCCATCGCGACGGCTTGCTGACGATCGGCGTGACCGACCAGCACCAGCATGTCGCGGTTGAGCGGCTCCTGCATGCGTTGTTCGGCGCGCACTTCGAGGGCGTCCGGGTGGGTGCCGGGCACCAGTTCCATCAGGTTCGCCGACAGCGGCGCGCCGTCGCGCCATTGCCAGGCGCCCAGTGCGACGACGGCCAGCAGCAGGATCAGGAACAGCCAGGGCAGCCTGCGTTCACTCGGCAAAGTCATGTTGCTCCGCGTCGCTCAGAGGTTGGCCGGCGGTGCTGTCCTGCATGCGCAGCACGGTGCTGTCGCCCTGGGTTTCCAGCAGTTCGATGGTGTTTACCAACGCGCCGCCGCTGATGTTGATCTGATTGAAGACCTGCTTGAGCAGCACCGAACGCGGGCTCAGGGTCAGTTGCCATTGCTGCGCGTCGCCGCTCAGGGCCAGTTCGAAATCCCGTTGCAGGCCGCTGCTGTCGCCTTGCAGCACGGCGAGGAACAAACGGTTCTGCTCGGCGCCGGCGCTCTTGTTCGGCAGCTGTTGCCAGCCGCTGGCATCACGTCGGGCGATGCCCTTGGCACTGATGCGGTAGTCCTGCTGCAGCGGCGTTTTCAACAGCCACAGCAGGCCATGGTTTTTCGCGAGGACGAAACTGCCCTTGCTGATCAGCGGCTGTGGCAGGGCGCGCAGGTGCTTTTCCTGGGTGAACTGGCCGTGGATCACGTCCGGTTTCGCCAGCTGCTCGCTCAACTGTTGCAGGTCGAAGGCGTTGGCCAGCGACGACAGCGTCAGCAGCGCCAGGGCTCCGAGGGATTTCACCAACACATTCATCGCAGCATCCTTTCCACGGCATCGGTGAAGACTTTCGGCGACGCCAGTTGCATCTCGCGGCTGCTGACTTCGACGGCAACCTGCACCGAGCTGGCGCGAGTCAGGCGTTCGCCGGTCTCGGCGTCGGTGATCAGGTAGTGAATCTTCAGGCGGTTTTCCCATTCCACCAGGCTGGCGCGCACGTTCAGCCGTTGACCGAACACCGCGCCGCGCACGTAGCGCAATTGCAGGTCGATCACCGGCCAGGCGTAGCCCGAGTCGACCATCTGGTTGTAGTTGTGGCCGATCTTGTCGAGCAATGCGCACCGCGCCACTTCCAGGTATTTCACGTAATGGCCGTGCCAGACGACGTGCATGGTGTCGACGTCAAAGAACGGCACGAGGATTTCTGTATCGGCGTGAAGCACTCCGGCACTACGCATGCAGCCTCCAGTGTTGCTCGGCGATGCGTTGCAGACACAGGCGCAGTTCGCCTTCCAGGGCGCGGTCTTCGATGACTGGCGGGAAGTCCTGGGCCAGCGCTTCGTGCATCGCGGCAAGGGACGGAGGCAGCGGACGCGCGTCTGCATCGCGACCGCGCAGCCACACGCCTTGATTGGCGGCGAGCAGCGTGGCGGCGGCGACCTGTTCGGTCAGCTCCAGCACACGAATGGCGTCGCGGGCGGCGATGGTGCCCATGCTCACCTTGTCCTGGTTGTGGCATTCGGTGGAGCGCGAGAACACGCTGGCCGGCATGGTGTTTTTCAACGCTTCGGCAGTCCAGGCGCTGGCGCCGATCTGCACAGCCTTGAAGCCGTGGTTGAGCATCGCGCGGTCGGCGCTGGCGCCGGACAGATTGCTCGGCAAACCGTGGTTGTAACGCTCGTCCACCAGCAGCGCGAGTTGTCGGTCGAGCAGGTCGGCGACGTTGGCCACGAGGTTTTTCAGGCTGTCCATGGCGAACGCGATATGCCCGCCGTAGAAGTGCCCGCCGTGCAGCACGCGCTCGGCTTCGGCGTCGATGATCGGGTTGTCGTTGGCGCTGTTGAGTTCGGTCTCGATGAACGAACGCAGCCAGTTCAGGCTGTCGGCCAGCACGCCCAGCACGTGCGGTGCGCAGCGCAGCGAGTAGCGATCCTGCAAGCGGTGCAGCGGCGCGGTCGGCGCGTCGATCGCCAGATCCTTGCGCAGCCACGCGGCCACCTGCATCTGGCCCGGATGCGGCTTGGCGGCGAACAGGCGCTCGTCGAAGTGTTCCGGATTGCCTTGCAGCGCCACCACGTTCAGCGCGGTGATGCGGGTGGCCAGTTGCAGCAGGTAATCGGCGCGGGCGTAGGCGAGGCAGGCCAGTCCGGTCATCACGGCGGTGCCGTTCATCAGTGCCAGCGCTTCTTTCGGACGCAGCACCAGCGGCGTCCAGCCCAGTTCACGGTGTACGTCGGCAGCCTGGCGGCGCTCGCCACGGAACATCACTTCACGCTCGCCGGACAGGGTCGCGGCAACGTAGGACAGCGGCGTCAGATCGCCGCTGGCGCCCACCGAACCTTCTTCGGGGATCAGCGGCAGAATGTCGTGTTCAAGAAACGCATGCAGGCGTTCCAGCAACTCGATGCGCACCCCGGACACGCCGTGGCACAGCGACTGCAAACGCGCCGCCAGTACCGCGCGCGTGGCCGGGGCGTCGAGCAGTTTACCCAGCCCGCAACCGTGGAACGTGTAGAGATGACGCGGCAGCGCCTCGACGTGATGCAGCGGCACCGCGACCACGCAGGAATCACCGTAACCGGTGGTCACGCCGTAGATCACGCCTTCCTTGTCCAGCAGCGAATCGAGGAACCGCGCGCCCTTGGCGATGCGTTCGCGATAAGGCGCGTCGCTCTGCAACTGCACGGGCGCCTGACGGTTGGCCAGGGCCAGCACGTCTTCGATGCGCAAAGGGCGTTCGCCGAAGGTGACCGGCTCAGGAGTTGGCGTTGTCATCGGTTTTCCAGAATGGGTAAAAGTTGAACCATTGGCACGGTGCTTCGAGGCAATAGTGACTCAGGCGTTGCGCATAGCGGGTGGCCCACTGATGAATGACCTGTTCGCGCTCGCGGCGTGACCACACCACGGCGTCGGCGAAGGGTTCGAGGGTCAGGCGATAGTGGCCGTCGGGCTGTTTCAGGCACATCAGCAGGTTGACCGGGCATTTCAGCAGGCCGGCCAGCAGCCACGGCCCTTGCGGGAACGGCGCCGGGTGGCCGAGAAAGTCCACGGTCACGCTGCGCCCGCCATGCAGTGGCACGCGGTCGCCGGCAATCGCCAGCCACTCGCCGCGCTCCAGGCGTTCGTGCAGTTGCAGCATGATCACCGGATCCAGCTCGCTGACCTGGATCAGCCGCAAATTGGTTGCTCCGGCTTCGCCCAGCAGGCGATTGAATTGCTCGGCGTGCTTGGTGTGCACCAGCACGTTCATCGTGACCTTTTCGCCCAGCTCCGCCAGCGCCCGGCACACTTCGAGGTTGCCCAGATGCGCGCCCACCAGCATTTGCCCGCGACTGCCGCGCAACTGATTGCGCAGCAGCGCCGGGTCGATGATTTCGATCTGCTCGATCTTCAGCTTGCCGTTCCACACGTCGAGCTTGTCGAGCAGCGAATCGGCGAATGCCATGAACTGGCGGAACACCCTCCAACGGGTCGGACGCAGTTCGCGGCGACCGCTCCAGTCAGCGAGGCGCTGTTGATACTGCCAGGCACTGCGCCGCGCCGTGCGGCCGAACAGGAAAAAGTACAGAACGATGCCGTACAGCAACGGGCTCAGCAGGCGTCGGCCAAGGACTTTGGCGGCGAACGCGGTGAGTTTCATCAGCAGGAAACTGCCGCGCTCTTCGCGGTCGGCCCAATGCTTCTTGTCGGTCTCGACGGTCATGGGCGCCACCGTCGCCAGAGGATCACGGGCAGGCGCAGCAACATGCCGAAGAACAGGCGCGTGTGCATGCTCGAGATCAGCACGTTGTCATGGAACAGGCGAAAGTGCGACACGCCGTTCAGCGGGTAATGCACGCTGGTCTGCAACCAGCGCATCGGCTGATTGCGCCACGCCAGGCGCACCAGAATGTCCGAGTCGAAATCCATGCGCTTGCCGATCCGCGCCGAATCGATCACGCCCAGCGTCGGTTCCAGCGGATACACCCGGAAGCCGCACATCGAATCGCGAATCTGCAGCGACAAGGTGTTGATCCACACCATCACATGGGTCAGGTAACGCGCATACAAACGGCCCTTGGGCACGCTGGCGTCATACAGCGGATAGCCGCAGACCAGCGACTCGGGGTGAGCGCGGGACTCTTCGATGAAACGCGCGACATCCTGCAAGTCGTGCTGACCGTCGGCGTCGACCTGCAAGGCATGGCTGAAGCCCAGACGCGCGGCTTCACGCAGGCCGGTCATGACCGCGCCGCCCTTGCCCTGGTTGGCGGTGAGGCGCACCAGATAAACCCGCTCGCGCTCGGCCAGCGCGTCCAGCACCGCGGCGCAGGATTTGCTGCTGGCATCGTCCACCAGAATGCATGGCAGATCTTCGGCGAGCAGGGCGTCGACCACCGTGCCGATGGCGGTTTCGTGGTTGTAGACCGGGATCACTGCGCAAGGGTTATGCATCGCCAGTCCCCAGCAGAATCCGCCCGCTGGAACAGGTGGCGGTGTCGTTGCGGTAGGCGAAATACAACTTGCCGCGCTCCGGGTCGAAACGCAGGTGCAGCTGGATTTCATCGCCGGGGCGCACCAGTTGCTGGAATTTCAGCACTTCCATGCCGGCGAACGTGCCGGGCAGGTTCAGCAGTTGCCGACCCAGGTTCAGCGCCCATTCGACCTGCACCACGCCGGGCAGCACCGGGGCCTTGGGGAAGTGGCCGCTGAAGTAGGCCAGATCCGGCGGAACGCTTAATTGCAGGTTCCATTCGCCCTCGGTTTCGGCCTGTTCCAGAATCTCCGGCGCCTTTGGCCGTGGCGCCAGCAGCAAGGCTTCGACGTCGGCCTGAGGCAACTTGCCCTGAGTGTTCAGCGGCAGTTGTCGCAGCAGGCGCCAGCGGCGGGGCAGGGCCAGGGCTTCGCAATGGTCGCCGAGATAACGGCGCAGGGTTTCGGTCAGGCTGCGCCGGCCATGTTCGCGCAGGGCAAACAGGCCGGATTCGCTGAGCACCAGCAGCGCGCCGAGGGACGCACGGTTTTCCTGCACCACGCCCAGACGTGCTTCGGCGACCCAGTCGTGAGCCACCAGCGCCTGTTCAAGCATTGGCAGGGAAATACGTTTTTCTTCGAGTTTGACGATCCGGTCGAGCCGTCCGAGCAATTCAAAGCGGCCATCGCCCTGAATGCGCGCCGCATCGGCGGTGTGTTCGACATGCCCGGCGGGCAGATACGGCGAAGCGATCAGCAAGGCGCCGTCACTGTCCTGACTCAACTCGACGCCGGCAAACGGCTGCCACAACGATTCGCCCTGACGCCAGGCGATGCCGCCGGTTTCCGAGCTGCCGAGGATTTCTGTCGGCCATTGTCCCAGACGTTGATGCAGGCTTTGCGCGGCGTCTGCCGGCAGTGCGCCACCGGATGAAAACACCCGGCGCACGACGCTCAGCGCTGGCCAGTCGAGGTTGTCGCCCATGCGCTTGAGGAGCGCCGGGCTGGCGACCCAGGCAAAGGCCGGGTGCTCGCGGCTGGCGCGTTGCAGGTCTTCCGGGAAGGCCAGTTGCTTGCGAAGGAACGGACGCCCGGCGCACAACGGCCACAGCACGCGGAACAGCAAGCCGTAGATGTGTTGGGTGGCGACGCTGCCGAGGATGCAGGCCTCACCCAGATCGGCGCCCCACAGTTGCTCAAGGGCTTCGACTTCGTTGGCCAGTTGCCGCAGGGATTTGTCGATGCGCTTGGGCTCGCCGCTGGAGCCGGAGGTGCACAGGCTCAGACGGCACTGGTCGAGATCCAGTTCGGCAGCGGGCAGAGGAGGTTGCAGCAGATCGCTCAGGCGAGCGTCATCGGCCTGATCGGTGAGCCACAGATCGACTTCGTTCGACCAGCGCTGTCGGGTCTGCGCTTGCAGATCCGAAGGCAGCAACACACTGATGCCGGCGCGCCAGGCACCGAGCAGGGCGATGGCAAGCTCGGCGGCATCTTCCAGATGCACTGCCAGACGCTTCACGCCGCGGGCCTGCAGACCGGCGGCCAGACTCAGGGCTTGCTCGCGCAGGTGTGCGTGATCGAGTGCCGGCGCGACGGTGATTGCGCGCTGCGGCAGATCCTTGAGCAACAGCTGCTCAAGTTTTATCCAGTTCATGGGCGACCTCTTACCCTTTGTCGTATCAGCCATTCAATGGCAAACATCAGGCCGATCAATCCGTAGGAGATCAGGCCGGTGTACAACATCCACCAGTTCAGCGGCGCCCAGAGTGTCAGCAGGGCGGCGCACAAACCGTTGCAAAAGAAAAACACGCTCCAGGCCACGGTGACCTGGCGGGTGTAACGAATCGCCTTGGGCGGCAGTTGCGGCTCACGCAGGCGCGCCAGACGCTCAACCATCGGCGGCCCGTATTTCAGGCTCAGGCTGAACAGCACCAGCATGAAGCCGCTGATCAGCACCGGGTACCAGCGCAACAGCAAAGGGCTGTCGAACACCGCCAGCAGCAGGCAGAACACGATCGCCACGCAGGCCATCCACAGACTGCCGGGCTTGCGTTCGCCGGTCAGCGCCCGGGCCAGCCACAGGCCGCCCAGCAGCAGGCCGAACTGCCATGGCGCGAAATGCTCCATGCCGAAATACACCGCAAAGGGATACAGCAGGCCCGCCAGCAGCAGGCCGAGGCCGAACAGTCGGCTCATGCGGCCGGTTGAACCAGACGGTAGACCGCCTCGACCACGTCGCTGACGGTACGCACCGACTTGAATTCCTCGGCGGCGATTTTCTTGCCGGTCTGGCGTTTGATGTGATCGATCAGGTCGACGGCGTCGATGCTGTCGATTTCCAGATCCTGATACAGGTTGGATTCCAGGCTCACGCGAGCCGGGTCCAGTTCGAACAGCTCGACCAGGGCATCGCGCAGGGTGTTGAAAATGTCGTCACGAGTTTGCATGGTCCGGTCTCAAGCTGCCTGTTTTGCAGTGACGAACGCCGCAAGGCTCGCCACGTTGGTGAAATGGTTGCGGGTGTCCTTGGCGTCGGCGTCGATCTTGATGCCGTACTTTTTCTGAATCGCCAGGCCGAGCTCCAGAGCGTCGACGGAGTCCAGGCCCAGGCCTTCGCCGAACAGTGTCTGGTCGTCGCCGATGTCCTCTGCGCTGATGTCTTCGAGGCCCAGGGCGTCGATGATCAGCTCTTTGATGTCACGGTTTAGATCGCTCATCTTCGGCGAGCTCCTTGATAAAGAATTGGTGCAAATAGTCATTGAGCTTGCGCGAGGCCTGCGGGGCAGGTCCCTGCGCGGCAAAAGTCTGTGGGTCTATATCGGCCCCGACGCGAAAACTGAAGTGCACGCGGCGACTGGGGATGCGATACCAGGGTTCGGCCTTGGTCAGGGTGGTCGGACTGACCTGGATGACCACCGGGGTGACGATTTTCGCACCGCGCAGTGCAATGGCCGCTGCGCCCCGATGAAAGGCTGGCGCCTGACCCGGTTGGGTGCGGGTGCCTTCGGGAAAAATGATCAGGGTCTGGCCGCTTTGCAGCGCGTTGGCGGCGGCATCGAGCATGTCCATGCTGCCGTCGTTGCTGATGTATTCGGTGCTGCGCAGCGGGCCACGGGTGAAGGGGTTTTCCCACAGGCTTTTCTTCACCACGCAGTTGGCCCGACGCACCAGGCCGATCAGGAACACCACATCGATCAGCGACGGGTGATTGGCGATGATCATCTGCCCCGGACGGCCCAGACGTTCGGCGCCCTGGATGTCGTAGGTCAGCACGCCGGTACGGGCCATGAACCGAACGAAAAACCAGAACAGCCGGCTGACGGTCTGGCGCGCCCGCTCGCGATGCGCAATGGCGTCGCCCGGCAGGCAACCGAGCAATGGGAATACCAGCAGGCGCAGGCACAGGCCACCGAGCCCGAACAGGGCGAAGCTGGTGGCGGTGGCCAGCAGACGCCAGTAATAGGCATCGCGGTTTTTTCCGATTACAGGTTGCGTTGCCAGGTCCATAGACGAGTCTTCCAGGCATGTTGGCAATGGGGTTGCTGACCGAGCAGGGTTCGCAGCAGATTCAGTGCATGGGGCCACTGCGGTTTTGACACTGCTTGCGGGGCGCTGTTCAGGGTCAGCCGCCAGTCGGTACCGGGGGTGAGCAACAGCCCGACCGCATAGGGAAACGGAACGTCGTCGACCCACGTCGAATAGGCTTCGGGCGGTTGTTCCTCGGTGATCACCAGCAAAACTGCCGGGGCGCCTTCGTTGAGCAATGTGGCGGCTTCGAGCATGCCGTGTTCGAGGCCGTCGCCGGCCGCGGCGAGGGCGGTCATTTCGCTGGTTTCGCCGCGCATGATCGACCACAGGCCGATGATCGCGTTGTGCACCGACAGGCTGAACTGGGTCGGCGACAGCGGCTGTTCGTTAGCCAGATCGCTGAGGATTTCAAAGGTGCGCGGGGTTTCGCCATGCCGGGAGACAAAGACCAGCGGCAGATTTTCCCGACCGTCGGCCAGCGGCCAGCCGACGCTGAACGCCATCCGCGCCAGACGGCTGAGACGACGGCGCTGCATGGCCGGCAGAAACGACACATCGGGTGCGGCATCGCTGCTTTCGAGCACGACCGGTTGTCGGCTCCAGGCCTGCCAGGCTTCCACGCTGTCGAGCCCGGGAGCCCAGGCGCGCCATTGGGCGATGTTGAAGTTGATCACGGACATTTATCCCGCCCCTGCGGGCCGATTTGACGCGGTTTCGCCAACGTCGCCGCTGAGCTGATTTAGCCTGAAATGGCATGGCGCGTGGCGCCGGGTGGCGCGCATTATCCCGGTGCGACGAGTGTGTAGCAAATGCTGGTTACATTTTGCGCAGTGAAATGGACCGAATGGTACGCAGCAGAAAACTGTCACTTGGCCATTATCCAGATTGTCGGGTGTCTGTCTGTCGGGCGAATCGGCGATCAACGGGTGTCTTTGCCCCGTATTCATTGGGATATTGGCGCCTGACTCTGTAGTCCGTATCCATCGAGGTAGCGAACCGGCACCGGGCACCACTACACTCGGTCATTCTTTGATACACGGAGGTTTTGTCATGCGGCGCGTGGTGTTCAATCAGAAAGGTGGCGTGGGCAAATCCAGCATTGCCTGCAATCTGGCGGCGGTGAGCGCCAGCGAGGGTTATCGCACGCTGTTGGTGGACCTCGATGCCCAAGCCAACTCCACTCAGTATCTGACCGGGCTCACGGGTGATGACATTCCGATGGGCATTGCCGACTTCTTCAAGCAGACCCTGTCTTCCGGGCCGTTCTCGAAAAAGAATCAGGCGGATATCTACGAAACGCCGTTCGACAACCTGCACATCATCACCGCCACCGCCGAACTGGCCGACTTGCAACCCAAGCTCGAGGCCAAACACAAGATCAACAAGCTGCGAAAGCTGCTCGACGAATTGTCGGAAGATTACGACCGGATCTATCTGGATACGCCGCCGGCGCTGAATTTCTATGCGGTCTCGGCACTGATTGCCGCCGATCGGGTACTGATTCCCTTTGACTGCGACAGCTTCTCGCGTCAGGCCCTCTACGGTCTGATCGCCGAGATCGACGAGTTGAAGGAAGACCACAACGAAGGCCTGGAAGTCGAAGGCATTGTGGTCAACCAGTTCCAGGCCCGGGCCAGCCTGCCGCAGCAGATCCTCGACGAACTGATCGCCGAGGGCCTGCCGGTATTGCCGGTCTACCTCGCCAGCTCAGTGCGCATGCGCGAATCGCATCAGGCCAGTATGCCGCTGATCCATCTCGACCCGCGGCACAAGCTGACGCAGCAGTTCGTGGAACTGCACAACCTGCTCGAAGACGCCTGAAGCCTTGTCAGATGCCCTGGCTGCGCAGCCAGGCCATCAACTGCGGCAACGGGAAGGCCCCGCTCTGACGGGCCACTTCCCGGCCGTTGCGCAACAGAATCAGGCTCGGAATCGAACGAATCCCCAACTGCGCCGACAACTGCTGATTGGCCTCGCTGTCCAGCTTGGCCAGCCGGCACTTGCCTGCCAGCTGCGCAGCCGCCTGCTCGAACACCGGCGCAAACGACTTGCACGGCCCGCACCAGTCCGCCCACACGTCCACCAGCAACGGCAGATCGCCCTTGATCTGACTGGCGTAATCGCCTTGCTTGAGTTCAAACGGCTTGTTCAACAGCACTTCGGACTTGCAGCGGCCGCACTTCGGATGATCGTTGAGGCGCTCGGCGGGGATGCGGTTGAGGCCGTTGCAGGAGGGGCAGGGGATGAGGAGTGGGTCGGTCATGATCAGCTCAATGAATAAAACGGGATCGTACGACTGATCTGGAGCCGTACGGATCGATTATCAAGGTGCAGTCGTTCCCGCTTACGACGAACAACTGATCTCCAGATGCTTGCCCCACTCCGGCGGCCGTTCCGCATAGCTTTCCATTCCAGGCTGTTCCTCGAATGGATTGCTCAACACCGCATGCAGCCGCCGTACCTCGGAGTAGTCACCCTGCTCGGCCGCATCAATCGCCTTCTGCGCCAGATAATTGCGCAGGATGTACAGCGGGTTCACCGCATGCATCCGCGCACGGCGCTGTTCCTGATCGGTCGCGCCGTCGCGTGCGACACGGGCGACATAACGCTCGCCCCAGGCATCGAAACCTTTGATATCGACGAAGTCATCGCGCAGGCGAGCGACGGCCCGCTCGGCTGACTCTTCGCCCAGGCGGCGGAAGAACAGCGTGTAGTCGACGCCGCTGTTCTGCATCAGTTGCAGCAGTTGCTCCAGCAACTGCTGGTCGTCGTCCTCGGCGGTGATGAAGCCGAAACGGCGGCGCATCAGGTCGAGGTAGTGCGCCTGGAACAGTGGCAGGTACAGGCCGAGCGTTTCGCGCAGGGCTTCGACGCTGATGAACGGCGTCAGGGCCTGGGCCAGGGCGCTGAGGTTCCACTGGCCGACCGGCACCTGATTGCTGAAGGAGTAGCGCCCCTGATCATCGGAGTGGTTGCAGATGAAGTTCGCGTCGAAATCGTCGAGGAAGGCGAATGGACCGAAGTCGAAGGTAATGCCGAGGATCGACATGTTGTCGGTGTTCATCACCCCGTGGCAAAAACCGTAGGCCTGCCATTTGGCGATCAATTCGGCGTTGCGCTCGACGATCTCGCGGAACATCGCCAGATACGGTTCCGGCTGTTCCAGGCATTCGGGGTAGTGCATCGCCAGCACGTGCTCGCCGAGCTGCTTCTGCTGTTCGGGACGCTTGGTGTAATAGAAATATTCGAAATGGCCGAAGCGAATGTGGCTCGGCGCCAGGCGCAGCACCATCGCGGCGCGCTCCTGTTTCTCACGCCAGACCGGAGTGTCGGAGCCGATCACGCAGGCGGCGCGTGACGAGGGGATATTCAGCGCATACAGCGCTTCGGAGGCGAGAAATTCACGAATCGAGGAGCGCAGCACTGCGCGACCATCGCCCATGCGCGAGAACGGCGTCTGCCCGGCGCCCTTCAAATGCAAGTCCCAGTGCTCGCCGGCTTCGTTATAGACCTCGCCCAGCAATAGCCCACGACCATCGCCCAGTTGCGGCGTATACCCGCCGAATTGATGCCCGGAATAAACCATCGCCCGTGGCTCGGCATCGGCCCACAACTTGTGGCCGCCGAACAATTCAGCGAATTCCCGGGTGTCAGCCGCCGCCGGTTGCAGATCCAGCAGCGCGAGGGCCGCCGGGCTGGCGACCACCAGTCGCGGATTGTCGATCGGTTCGGGCAGCACATGGGCCGAGAACGCGTCGCCCAGGCGGGCGAAGCGGTTGTCGAAGGTCAGTTCGTCGAGGGCTTTCAAGGGCCGGCTCCAGCAGAATGTCCGAGCATTCTGCTGGGATTAGTCCGGTTAGTCGAGTTTGGCGGGCGGCGGCTCTTGCAGCGGTTTTTGCTCGTCGCTGACCGGGACGATGGTTTTGGTTTCCGGCTCGATCGGCACCATCTTGTATTCCTGGCCGTGCAGGTTCTTCAGGTACACCTCCATCTGCCGGAACGAGATGTTGATGTGCTGCTTCTTGAACTCACGGTTGATGAAGCGGTTGACCTCGTCGAGCACCGGGTTGCGGTCACCGAGGTCGCGCACATGCATGCGCAGTTCATGATCGAGAGTGCTTTCGCCGAAGTTGAGGAAGTACACGTGCGGCTCGGGTTCCTTGAGCACGCGCGGGTTTTCCCGGGCGGCCTTGAGCAGCAGTTCCTTGACCAGATCCAGATCCGAACCGTAATCCACGCCGAGTTTGAGGGTCACCCGGGTGATGGTGTCGGTCAGCGACCAGTTGATCAGTTGCCCGGTGATGAACGTCTTGTTCGGGACAATGATGTCCTTGCGGTCGAAGTCGGTGATGGTCGTGGCGCGGATGCGGATCTTGCTCACCGTGCCCGACAGGTTGCCGATAGTGATGGTGTCGCCGATCCGCACCGGGCGCTCGAACAGGATCATGATGCCGGAGATGAAGTTCGCGAAGATCTCCTGCATGCCGAAACCGAGGCCCACAGAGAGCGCCGCCACCAGCCACTGCAACTTGTCCCAGCTCACGCCGAGTGTCGACAGGGTCGAGACGAAACCGACCCCGGCGATCACGTACGACAGCAGCGTCGTGGTCGCGTAGGCACTGCCCTGGGCCAGATTGAGTTTCGACAGTACGAACACTTCCAGCAGGCCCGGCAAGTTGCGGGCGAGCGCAAAGGTAATGCCGATGATGATCAGCGCGCCGAGCATGTCGCCGATGCTGATCGGCACCATGCTCATGTTGGCGCCGGTGCCGCTGGTGTATTCGTAGAGGGTGATGTTGTCGAGGTACGAGAACACGGTGATCAGGTCGGCCCAGACCCAGTACAGCGCGGCGATGAAACCGCCGAGCAGGGCCAGGCGGATCAGGCGCAGGGACTGTTCGTTGACCTTCTCGATGTCCAGGGTTGGCTCTTCGATCACCGCTTCGCCATCGCCGGCTTCCTTCGCAGCCTGACGTTTGGCCAGGGCGCGCTGGTAAGCCAGGCGGCGGGCCGCGACCGCCAGACCACGGACGAAAGTGGCCTCGATCACCAGCCAGAACATCAGCAGATACAGCGTGTTGATCAAACGGTCGCTGAGCTTCAGCGCGGTGTAGTAGTAGCCGAAGCACACAGCGACGAACAGCGCGATAGGCAGCAGGGTGAACATCACGCCTACGGCCTTGCGGAACAGCGAAGCGTTTTCGTGGGTCGGGCTGCTGATCAGCAGGCGGCTGAGCAGCCATGCCATCAGGGCGTAGCAGGTCAGCACCACCGGCATGCCGATGACATCGTCGGCCAGCGCCGCCGGTTGCAACTCGGCAACCGCCACCACCGCCACCAGTGCCATGACCACCAGTCCGAGGCGACGGACCCAGCCTTGCAGGAATTCGACCTGCGGCTTTTCCCAGCGGAAGTGCAATTCGGCCACGCCACCCGGCGCGAGGATCCGGTAAGCGGTGTAGAACACCAGCCATGCCTGGGCCATTTGCAGCAGCGCCGCGCCCATGTTGGCGTTCTGCCCGCGGGCGTCGATCTGCAACGCCAGCCCGCACAGGGCCAGGCCCAGCGCCACCGGCATCGCCAGCAAAATATTGATCAGAATCGCCTGCGGCGTGTGCCACTGGCTGTCACGTTTGAAGTGACCGATGTCCTGGTGAACCTTGTTCAGGCGCGAATACAACTGCTTGCGGCGCCACAGCAACGCGCCGATCAGCAGCGCCAGCGGCAGGAACAACAGCGGTCGCTGGGTCAGGCCGTCGGTCAGTTCACTGAAGCTTGAGGCCAGTGGCAAGGTGTCGATCTGACGCTTGAGGCGTTCCGGCACGCCGCGCATCCATTCGGCGTCCAGTGGCTTGTTGCTCGGAATCCAGAACATCTGCTCGTCGAGCGTCGCACGCAGGCTCTGCGCGGTGCTCAGCAGTTGTTTCTGGTTCAGTTGCAGGGTGATCGACTCGTTGAGCATCGCGCTCAATTCGCGGTTCAGACGCTCCAGCAGGTCGGCGCGGGTGTTGGCCAGTTCCAGCAGGCTTTTGCGCAGTTGCGGCGTGACTTGCTCCGGCGGCTGGGTGGACAGCAGGTTGTCGACGTAAGCCGTCGGGTTGCTCAGCAGTTCTCGCTGCTGGCTGACTTCGAACTGATACAGACGAATATCGGCGATCTGGTCCGCCAGGTCGCGATCGACCTTGAGGCGTGGCAGGGCCTGTTTCTGTTTATAGAGAATCTTCGACAGCAGCAGGCTGCCCTTGAGCACGTTGATCTGCTCGTCGAGGGCCGAATCGCTCTGGGTCACGCTGTCCAGTTGCTGTTTGGTCTGCAGGTTCTGCTGGGTGACTTCGTTGAGGCGGTCGGTGCTCTTGAGCAGATAGTCGGAGAGCTTGAGGTTGGCCGCGCTTTCGGTGGCGAGCAGGGTGCTGCTGCCGGACTTCTGCGCCTCGATCGATTGCTGGGTCACGGTCTCTTGAGACAGGGCCAGACGCTTCTGGTTGATCAGGGTTTGCAGTTCCTGGATCTCGCGGTCCAGGCGGTCGGATTTCTCCGAGAGCAGGTCATGCTGACTGTTGCCCAGATCCTGCAACTGGTTGTTGCCGGCCAGTTCCTGCCGACGCAGCGGGATCAGCGCGTTCAGGGCGGCCAGCTCGGCGTTGAGCTGGTCGCGTTGCTCGGCGCTCAGGGGCTTGCCGCCGTCCTTGCCGGTCTTGAGGATGTTGTTGATCTGCTGGATGCGCGTCTGGCTGCTGGAGATCTCGGCCTGGGCGCGCTCGGGGCGGGTCTGGGCGGTGATGATCAGGCTGTTGGCTTCGGCCAGGGCCTTTTGCAGATCGCTTTGCTGGGTCGAGCGCTCGGTGAGCATCTGCTCCAGCTGCTGGATGTTTTCCTTGGGGAAGCGCTGCGCCACCGGCACCACGGCGCTGGCCTTGAGGCGGGTCAGTTCGCGGGTGTTCTCGATGGTTTGCTTCGGTGCCGAGGCCAGTTGCTGCTTGAGATCGATCAGCTTCTGCTCGTAGTCACGCCGGTTATTGAGCTGGTTCAGCGTGTTTTGCAGGACCGTTTGCAGGGTCTTTTTATCGGCGTCGGGCAGTTTGCTGTCGGCGATCTTGTCCAGACTGGCCTGCACGGCTTCGCTGGACGGCGGTTCGGCGGCTTGCAGCGGGCCGACAGTAAGACTCAGGCCCAGCAGGGCCGCGACGAAAAAGGAGCGCAGGGTAGGCATAGAGACCGGTCAAGCAAGTTGGAGTGGACGCAGTTTAGAGGAAGAGCCCGGGGCCTGGGCGACTTCCTTCGGGGAATCTGACGCCCACTTTGCCGATCTTGTTCCCGTCCATGACCGCAACCGTCCAGTGGGTGTTGTTCCATTCCACCTGGTCGCCAACGATCGGTGCACCGCCGACTTTCTGAGCAATGAAGTGGCCCAGAGTCATGTCCGGGTCGATGCCTTCGGCGGGCAGGCCGTACAGGGCGGCAACCGCTTTGAGCTGCGCGTCTCCTTCAAGTACGAAGTCGCCGAAGAAGCGCAGATCGAGGCCGCGTTGCGGCGCCTGGCTGAACAGTTTTCCGAGGGCCGGAAGGTTGTGTTCATGGCCGATAACACACAGCAAATCATCGACTTCCAGCACCGTACTACCCGACGGATGGAGCAGTTGCTGGCCGCGAAACAGGGCTGCGATACGGGTGCCTTCGGGCATTTTCAGTTCGCGCAGGGGCGAACCGATGCACCATTTTTCCGCGCCGAGCTTGTAGACGAACAGTTCCCACTCGCTGGTGACGTGTACTTCGAGGGCGGCGCGGGAGATTGGTGCCGGCTCCGGCGGTACTGTCACCTTGAGCAGCTTGGCCACCCACGGCAGGCTCGTGCCCTGCACCAGCAGCGACACCAGCACGATGAAGAAGGCGAGGTTGAAGTACAGCTGCGCATTCGGCAGCCCGGCCATCAGCGGGAACACCGCCAGAATGATCGGCACCGCGCCACGCAGGCCGACCCAGGAAATGAAGGCTTTTTCGCGGCCATGGAAGGCCTTGAACGGCAGCAGCCCGACTACCACCGACAGCGGCCGTGCGAACAGGATCATCCACAGCGCCAGGCCCAGGGCAGGCAAGGCGATCGGCAGCAGATCGTGCGGAGTGACCAGCAAACCCAGCACCAGAAACATGCCGATCTGCGCCAGCCACGCCATGCCGTCGAGCATGTGCAGGATGCCGTGACGGCTGCGCACCGGGCGGTTGCCGATCACCAGGCCGCACAGGTACACGGCGAGGAAGCCGCTGCCGTGCAGGGCGTTGGTCAGGGCGAACACCACCAGACCGCCGGCGATCACCAGAATCGGATACAGGCCGGCAGCCAGATTGATCCGGTTGACCAGTTGCAGCATCAGCCAGCCGCCGCCGAGGCCGATCACGCCACCGATGCCGAACTCGCGGATCAGGTGGGTCAGCAGGCTCCAGTGCAGGCCGGTCTGGCCGCTGGCGAGCATGTCGATCAGGGTCACGGTGAGGAACACTGCCATCGGGTCGTTGCTGCCGGACTCGATTTCCAGACTGGCGGTCACCCGCTCGTTCAGGCCCTTGCCGCCGAGCAGCGAGAACACCGCCGCGGCGTCTGTGGAACCGACGATGGCGCCGATCAGCAGGCCTTGGATCAGATTAAGGTCGAACAGCCACGCGGCGGCCATGCCGGTGAGGCCGGTGGTTATAAGGACGCCGACCGTGGCCAGCGACAAGGCCGGCCACAGGGCCACGCGGAAACTCGACACCCGGGTGCGCAAGCCGCCGTCGAGCAGGATCACTGCCAGTGCGAGGTTGCCGACCAGATAGGCCGTCGGGTAGTTATCGAAAATGATGCCGCCGCCATCGACCCCGGCAGTCATGCCGACTGCAAGGATGATCACCAGAATCGGGATGCCGAGACGGGAGGAAAGGGAGCTGACAAGAATGCTTGCGCCTACCAGCAACGCGCCGATCAAGAACAGGCTGTTGATGGTCGTCGCATTCAAAGGCAGTACTCCAGAAGCGGAAAGACGGGCACAAACTGACCATGCAGTCTGCGTGCCAGCGATTCTAACCTGTTGAAATGTGATGCTGTCAAAAAGGTTTTGTACCAGAGGAGGCGATCGTTCCCACGTCGAGGCGTCGAACCGTCCGCGTGGGAATGCTTCAATGGACAGCTCTGCGTCCGCTTCTGGGACGCGGAGCGTCCCGGGCTGCATTCCCACGCAGAGCGTGGGAACGATCAACGCGGAGGGCGACTGTATTCCCACGCAGACGGTTCGACGTGGGAACGATCGATGCAGAGGCTTAGAGGCTAAACCGCCCAACCATATTGTTCAGATCCAGCGCCAGACGCGACAGTTCGTTACTCGCCGCACTGGTCTGATTCGCGCCGGTCGCCGATTGCACCGACAGATCGCGGATGTTCACCAGGTTGCGATCCACTTCCCGCGCCACTTGCGCCTGTTCTTCGGCGGCGCTGGCGATCACCAGATTGCGCTCGTTGATTTCCACGATGGCGGTGTTGATGGTGTCCAGCGACAGGCCGGCGCCACGGGCGATGTTCAGGGTCGACTCGGCGCGCTCGGTGCTGTTGCGCATCGAATCCACCGCGTGTTCGGTGCCGCTCTGGATGCTGCCGATCATGCGCTCGATTTCACTGGTCGACTGCTGGGTGCGATGCGCCAGGGCCCGCACTTCGTCAGCCACCACGGCAAAACCACGACCGGCCTCACCGGCACGGGCCGCTTCAATCGCAGCGTTGAGTGCCAGCAGGTTGGTCTGGTCGGCCAGGCCGCGAATCACGTCCAGCACCTTGCCGATATCGCGTGATTCGTTGGCCAGATCGCCGATCAGGGTCGCAGTGCTCTGCACGTCGGCGCTCATGCGTTCGATGGCGCTGACGGTTTCCTGCACCAGATCGCGGCCGTCGCCGGCGGAGGTGGTGGCATTCTTCGAAGCTTCGGACGTGCTGACGGCGTTGCGCGCGACCTCTTCAACAGCGCTGGTCATTTCGTTGACCGCCGTGGCAGCCTGCTCGATTTCGTTGTTCTGCTGGGTCAGGCCACGGGCGCTTTCGTCGGTGACGCTGTTCAGCTCTTCGGCGGCGGACGCCAGTTGCGTAGCCGAGCCGGAAATCCGCTGCAGGGTATCGCGCAGTTTCGACTGCATCTTGGCCATGGCCGCCAGCAGGCGTCCGGCTTCGTCGCTGCCATCCACATGGATCGGCTGGGTCAGGTTGCCTTCGGCGATGGTTTCCGCGGCATCCAGTGCCTTGGCGATCGGCTTGGTGATGCTGACGGTCAGCAGCCAGGCGAACAGCAAGGTCAGGCCGGTGGCAATCACCAGCAGCGTCACCACCAGATTGAACGACATCGAATACTGATCAGTGGCGCCCTGATTGGTCTCGGCGATCTGTTGGGTGTTGATCTCCAGCAAACGCGCGAGGGCGGTATTCACCGCTTCGGAGTTGGCGAGCAAATCGGTGTTGAGCATCTGACGCAATTCGTCGACCTGATTGTTGCGCGACAGAGTCTTCATGCGGTCTTCGAGTTGACGGTACTGCGCCAGCAATTGCACGTACTGATCGTAAGCCGCGCGTTCTTGCGGGCCTTCGATCAGCGGCTCGTAGGCGCGTTGCGCGTCGGCGATCTGCCGGTTGCGCAAATCGAACAGCTCGATGGTTTTTTGCTGGACGTCCGGCTCACGGTTGATCAGCAACCGATACGACAGCACGCGCAGGCGCAGGGTCAACTGGGTGAATTCGTCCAGGGCCTTGATCGAAGGCACGCTGGCGGTGGCGATGTCTTCGCCTGCTGCGCGGATCTTGCTCATCTGGTTCAGGGCGAATATGCCGAGAATCAGCATCAGGCCGCCGATCAGGGCAAAACCGGTGAACGCCCGGGGGGCGATGTTCATATTGCGAAGGGACATGGAGGCGGATACCAAAGAAGGGCCGCATCCGTGCGGGCTGAGACTGCTGTTGGGTGACTTATCGGTCATACGACTAAAGTCTTGAGTCGGTGTGCGTATTTGTCGCATCCGCACGCAAGCGACGAAGTGCAGGAACCAGATCGGCAGATCACAGTCTCTAAGACTCGCGAGAACGGTCGAGCCGCCAGGAAAATCAAGGCCTTGCGCCGGTTTAATCCTGGCATCCACGACGACTTTTCTTTATCGTACGCGCCCTTTGAAAAACGCTTGGAATATCAAAATGTTGGAAGCATCCCTCAGCCAATTGGAACAGCTCGTCAGCGATCTGGTGCAACAGAACCAGACCCTGTCGGAAACCAACCAGACCCTGTCCACGGAACTGGCCCGGGCCAAGGATGAAAACGAAAGCCTGCAACTGAGCCTGATGGAACAGGAAGAAAAGCACGGCGCCACCGCCGCACGCATCCAGGCCCTGGTTGATCGCGTCAACGCCGGTCCTGTCAGCGCATGAACCACGGCACAGTAGGGGTAAAAGTCATCTCCATCATGGGGGAGGACTATTCGATCAAGGCACCGGCCGGGGAAGAACAGACCCTGCTGGACGCCGCCTTGATGCTCAAGGCCGCACTGGCCGACACCAAGCGCAAATACCCGACTCTGATCGGCGACCGCCTGCTGGTGCTGGCGGCGATGAATCTGTGTTCGCAGCAGATTGAAATGAAGAAGCAGCATCAGGAAGAACTCGAGCGTTACCAAGAGCAAGTCAGCGCCACGGTCGAGACCATCGCCAAGACCATCAATCAGGGTTGATGGGGTTGCGCACAATCAAAGAATAAGATTGTCGATTGAGCTGTATACAATCGGCACGGCTGTTGCAGTGTTTCAGCCTCTTATTCTTTGGGGTGCTCCATGCAGTTCTGGCGTCGCAGTATTCAATGGCAGCTGATCCTCGGCATGGGCACCGCTCTGCTGGTCAGCATCTTGATCGTGGTTGGCATTTATACCCTGGTGGTCAACCGCCTCGCCCAGAGCTATCTGGTCGAACAGGCGTTGCCGTCGAGCATCGAAGCGACGCGCAACGACATCGAACGTATCCTCGTTCAACCCCTCACCGCCGCCAAAGACATCGCCAGCAACACCATGGTCCGCGACTGGCTGGCCAATGGTGAAGACTCCGGCAAAACGGCCGGCTTCGCGCAGTATCTGGAAGGTATCCGCGCCGAACACAAGGCTTTCACGGCGCTGATCATTGGCACCGAATCCAATCACTACATCACCGAAAAAGGTCTGGATCGCACCCTCAGTCGCGACAAGCCGGCCGATGCGTGGTTCTACTCGTTTCTCGACAGCAACCAGCCTCGAACTCTCAACATCGACAACGACGGAGCTACCGGAGAGCTGGCGCTGTTCATCGACTTGAAGGTGGAGCAGGCCGGCAAAGTGGTCGGCGTTGCGGGGCTCGGGCTGAGCATGAAAGAGCTGTCCGAGTTGATCCACAACTTCAGTTTCGGCGAACGCGGCAAGGTCTATCTCGTGCGTTCCGACGGTTTGATTCAGGTTCATCCCGAGGCACAGTTCAGCGGCAAACGCACCCTCACGGAGCAGATCGGCGCCAATGCGGCGCAAGCGGTCATGGGCCACAAAGTAGCGACCAACAGCAGCTTCCAGCGCGATGGCGAAGACTTCCTCGCCTTCAGCCTGCCTTTGCGCGACCTCGGCTGGACCCTGGTGGCCGAAGTGCCACAGTCGCAGATCTACGCCGAAGCCCGCCGGGCGATGTGGATGAGCAGCGGTATCGGTCTGGCCGTGGCGGTTGTTTGTCTGGCGCTGGTGATCTGGCTGGCCCAGGGATTGGTGCGACCGATTCGTCAGGTAACAGCGGCACTGGTAGCAATCGGTAGCGGTGGTGGAGATTTGACTCACCGGTTAGATTCCAGCCGCGCCGATGAACTGGGCGACCTCGCTCGGGGCTTCAACCGTTTCCTCGACAGCCAGCGCGGGATGATCGGCGAAGTGTTGACCACCAGCGAGCGTCTGCGCGTTGCCGTCGGCCAGGTGGCCAGGGTTGTGGATAACACCGCCGAACGCTCGGGTCGCCAGCAGGAAATGACCGATATGGTCGCCACCGCCGTCCACGAAATGGGCCTGACCGTGCAGGAGATCGCCCAGAATGCCGGTAACGCGGCGCTCGCCTCGCAAACCGCCCGCGATGAAGCGATGCAGGCGCGGGAAGTGGTCGGCGGGTCGATTCGCCATATAGAAAGCATGTCCGATGAAATCGGCGTTGCTGCCGGCGCGGTAGGTGAACTGGCGCATCAGGTGGCGTCGATCGATCAGGTGCTGGCGGTGATTCGCGGGGTGTCCGAGCAGACCAATCTGTTGGCGTTGAACGCGGCGATCGAGGCGGCGCGGGCCGGCGATATGGGGCGTGGTTTTGCGGTGGTGGCAGATGAAGTGCGGACGCTGGCGCGCCGCACTCAGGCGTCTACCGACGAGATTCAGCAGATGATCGGCAGCCTCAAGCAGGGGGCGGAGAATGCGGTGTCATCGATGCGCACCGGCCAGGCCGCGACGGGCACCGGCGTTGAATCGAGTCAGCGTACCGGGGTTTCACTGACCGCGATTACCGGGCAGGTCGAGCGTATCAGCGACATGAACCATCAAGTCGCGACGGCGACAGAGGAGCAGTCGGCGGTGACCGAAGAGATCAACCGCAATGTGCAGGGGATTTCCGATCTGGCGCGGGCCACGGCGGGCGAGGTTCGCGCTTGTCGTGAGGATTGTCAGATGTTGCAGCGGTTGGCGGATGATCTGGCGCGGCAGATGGGTGGGTTCAAGCTGAGCTGACTGATCGTTCCCTGTCGAGGCACTGATCGTTCCCACGCTCCGCGTGGGAATGCAGCCCGGGACGCTCCGCGTCCCCTCAAGATCGTGACGCAGAGCGTCAGAGTAGGCATTCCCACGCAGACGGTTCGACGCCTCGACGTGGGAATGATCATGGTGAGGGGTTAGAACCATGCATCCTGCATTGCCAGGCACGTGTCATCCCGGGTCTCCAGCAACGTCAGCTCATGCTGACACCCCGGCACTTCCCACGTCAGGAAATACCGCGCCGCCTGCAACTTGCCGTTATAGAAGTCGGCATCCGCCGCATTGCCCTTGGCCAACCCTTCCTCGGCGCGAAGCGCCTGCTCCAGCCAGCGCCAGCCAATCACCGCATGCCCGAACACCTTCAGGTACAACGCCGAGTTCGCCAGGCTGCTGTTGACCTTGCCCTGGGCCAGGTCGGTAAGCAGACCAATGGTCACGCTCTGTAGGCGCGCCACCAGTTTCTCCAAAGGCTCACGCAGTGCGGTCAACGATCCATACGCCGTCGCGCGTTCGGCGGTGTCGGCGATCAGGCGCATCAGTTGCTTGAGTCCGGCGCCACCGTTCTGCGCCAGTTTGCGTCCCAGCAAGTCGAGCGACTGAATGCCGTGGGTGCCTTCGTGGATCGGGTTCAGGCGGTTGTCGCGGTAGTACTGCTCCACCGGGTATTCGCGGGTGTAACCGTGGCCGCCGAGAATCTGGATCGCCAGTTCGTTGGCTTTCAGGCAGAACTCCGACGGCCAGGATTTGACAATCGGCGTCAGCAAATCCAAAAGCTCGTGAGCCTGTTTGCGCTCGGCTTCGGTTTCCAGCGTGGTGGTGTCATCGAACAGTCGCGCCGCATACAGGCCGAGATCGAACGCACCTTCGACGTAGGATTTTTGCGTCAGCAGCATGCGTCTGACATCCGCGTGCTGAATGATCGCCACCGGCGCCGTCGTCGGGTCCTTGCTGTCCGGTACCCGGCCTTGCGGACGTTCGCGAGCGTATTCCAGCGAGTACAGATAACCGGCATAACCGAGCATCACCGCGCCCATGCCGACGCCGATCCGCGCCTCGTTCATCATCTGGAACATGTAGCTCAAACCGTGATGCGGCTTGCCAACCAGATAGCCGACGCATTCGCCGTTATCGCCGAAGTTCAGCGCAGTCGAGGTCGTTCCGCGCCAACCCATCTTGTGAAACAGCCCGGCCAGCAGCACGTCGTTGCGCTTGCCGAGGCTGCCGTCATCGTTGACCAGGAATTTGGGCACGATAAACAGCGAAATCCCCTTCACCCCGGCCGGCGCATCCGGCAGCTTGGCCAGCACCATGTGCACGATGTTTTCCGAGAGCGGGTGATCGCCGCCGGAAATGAAGATCTTGTTGCCCTTGAGTCGATAAGTTCCGTCGGACGCCGGCTCGGCACGGGTACGAATATCCGACAGCGACGAGCCTGCATGGGGTTCGGTCAGGGCCATGGTGCCGAAGAAGCGGCCGTCGATCATCGGTTGCAGGAAGCGCTGCTTCTGCTCTTCGGTGCCGAAACTTTCGATCAGGTTGGCCGCGCCCATGGTCAGGAACGGATAGGAGGTCGAAGCGGCGTTGGCCGACTGAAAGTGAGCGAAGCAGGCCTGGGACAGCAATGTAGGCAGTTGCATGCCGCCGGCGTCGAAACTGCGCGCGGCGTTGAGGAATCCGGCTTCGAGGAAGGCATCCACCGCCGGTTTCACCTCGGGAATCAGAATCGCCTGACCGTTCTCGTAGCGCGGCTCGTTCTCATCGCCCTTGCGGTTGTGCGGTGCGAAGTACTTCTCGGCGATGTTGCGCGCCGTGCCGATGGCGGCATCAAAGGTTTCGCGGTTGTGCTCGGCAAACCGCTCACGCCGGGTCAGGCCCTCGGCATCGAGGACTTCGTACAGCTCGAAAGCCAGATTGCGGGAACTGAGCAGCGTCTCGGACATGGCGGCCTACCTTTTTTGGAATGGGCCGAGTCTAGGCGTGCGAATAAAGACTGAACAGGAAGATTGATGACGGTGATGGAGAGGCCAAAAAAATGGGCGCCGGTGAGGGCGCCCATTTCTATATTGGTGTGCGATCGTTCCCACGCTCTGCGTGGGAATGCAGCCCGGGACGCTCCGCGTCCCATCGGTGCCAGACTTGAAATTGGCAGCGCGGCTGGAACGCGGAGCGTCCCTTGAGGCATTCCCACGCGGAGCGTGGGAACGATCGCGCGAGGATTAGCCGATGGTCATCAGGCTGGCGTTACCACCCGCTGCCGCGGTGTTGACGCTCAGCGCACGCTCGATCACCAGACGCTCCAGCGCAATGTTGGTCTCGCCCTGGGACAGGCCCTGAACCCCGACGATGGCGCCGGCACGCTTGGCGATCTGCTGGCAGACCGCCCGCAACTGGTCGGAGTGGCCGTGATGCAGAACCGCATCGAACACCACATCGTCCTTGTTCCAGTCGGAAACCAGTTTGATCCGCGCCTGAATCTCCTTCGGCAGGCGTGCGAACAATGCCTTGCTGGTGTCGGATTCCGGCCAGACAGCCGAACCACCCACCGCCAGTACCGCCGCGAGTTGAGTCAGCAGATCACCTTCGATGTCCGCCAGGCACAGCACGTGTTCGCGCGGCAGGATCGCGTAGCTGTTCTTTTCGCCGGTCGGGCCGGCCAGCACGCGGGTGATACCGCTTTGCGACTGCGCTGCGTACTGCACGCACAGGGTGCTCAGGTCGGCGAACTTGTTGCTGTCGGCCCAGGCTTTCAGGGCAGTCAGCGGTTTGCTCATGGCGTCACGCAGACGAACGTCCGGCGCCACGGCAGCATCACCGCGAGCGAAGGATTGTTCGATGGCGTCGGTAGGACGCGTCGACAGCAGACGGTACAGGTACAGCGGGCCACCGGCTTTCGGGCCGGTACCCGACAAGCCTTCGCCACCGAACGGCTGGACGCCGACCACGGCACCCACAATGTTGCGGTTGACGTAGACGTTACCGGCGTTGACGTTGTCGATCACCTTGGCGATGGTCTCGTCGATGCGGGTATGCACGCCGAGGGTCAGGCCGTAGCCGGAGGCGTTGATCTGGGCGATCAACTGGTCGATCTCTTTACGCTTGTAGCGCACCACGTGCAGCACCGGGCCGAAGATCTCGCGCTGCAGCTCGTCGAAGCTTTCCAGCTCGATCAGGGTCGGCATGACGAAGGTGCCGCGTTTGACTTCCTCGGCATCGGCGATGGCCACCTGGTACACGTTGCGACCTTTGTCGCGCATGCTCTGGATGTGCTTCTCGATGCCAGCCTTGGCTTCGGCGTCGATCACCGGGCCGATGTCCACCGACAGACGCTCCGGGTTGCCGAGACGGCTTTCAGCCATCGCACCTTTAAGCATTTCGATGACGCGATCAGCGGAATCTTCCTGCAAGCACAGGACACGCAGGGCCGAGCAACGCTGACCGGCGCTGTCGAAGGCCGACGACACCACATCGATCACTACTTGTTCGGTAAGAGCCGAAGAGTCGACGATCATCGCGTTCTGGCCGCCGGTTTCGGCGATCAGCGGGATCGGACGGCCCTGGTTGTCGAGGCGGCCGGCAATGTTGCGTTGCAGCAGGCGCGCGACTTCGGTGGAACCGGTGAACATCACGCCCTTGACGCGCTCGTCACCCACCAGACCGGCGCCGACGGTTTCACCGCGACCCGGCAGCAGTTGCAGCACGCCTTCCGGAATCCCGGCTTCGAGCAGCAGGCGCACGGCTTGTGCGGCGACCAGTGGAGTCTGTTCGGCCGGTTTGGCCAGCACCGGGTTACCGGCAGCCAGTGCGGCAGCAACCTGACCGCTGAAGATCGCCAGCGGGAAGTTCCACGGGCTGATGCAGACCACCGGGCCCAGTGGGCGGTGGGCGTCGTTGCTGAAATCGTTGCGTGCCTGCACCGCGTAATAACGCAGGAAGTCGACGGCTTCGCGGACCTCGGCGATGGCGTTGGCGAAGGTCTTGCCGGCTTCGCGGGCCAGCAGGCCCATCAGCGGCTGGATCTCGCCTTCCATGAGGTCAGCGGCGCGTTCCAGAATCGCGGCGCGTTCGGCCGGCGGGGTCGCCTGCCAGATCGGTGCGGCGTTCAGGGCGCATTGAATGGCGTTGTCGACGTCTTCGACCGTGGCTTCCTGCACATGGCCGACCACGTCACGCAGATCGGACGGGTTCAGGACGGGAACCGGCGCTTCGTTGCTGGAGGCGCAACCGAGCATCGGCGCGGCTTTCCAGTCGTTGTGCGCGGTGGCCAGCAGGGCACAGGACAGCGATGCCAGACGATGTTCGTTGGCCATGTCGATGCCGCTGGAATTGGCGCGCTCGGAACCATACAGGTCACGCGGCAGCGGAATGCGCGGATGCGGCAGGCCGAAACCACCTTCCACGGTTGCCATCTGCTCGATCTGCGCAACCGGGTCGGCCACCAGTTCCTGAATCGAAATCGACTGGTCGGCGATGCGGTTGACGAACGAGGTGTTGGCGCCGTTTTCCAGCAGACGACGTACGAGGTACGCCAGCAGGGTTTCGTGGGTACCGACCGGAGCGTACACGCGGCACGGACGGTTCAGCTTGCCTTCGGAAACTTTGCCTACAACCTGCTCGTACAAAGGTTCGCCCATGCCGTGCAGGCACTGGAATTCGTACTGGCCCGGGTAATAGTTCTGACCGGCAATGTGATAAATCGCCGACAGCGTGTGGGCGTTGTGCGTGGCGAACTGCGGGTAGATGACTTCCGGTACCGACAGCAGTTTGCGGGCGCAGGCGATGTAGGAAACGTCGGTGTACACCTTGCGGGTGTAGACCGGATAGCCTTCCAGGCCTTCGACCTGGGCGCGCTTGATTTCGCTGTCCCAGTACGCGCCTTTCACCAGACGGATCATCAGACGATGACGGCTGCGGCGAGCCAGGTCGATCACGTAGTCGATCACATACGGGCAGCGTTTCTGATAGGCCTGGATCACGAAACCGATGCCGTTCCAGCCAGTCAGTTGCGGCTCGAAGCACAGGCGCTCAAGCAGATCCAGCGACAGCTCCAGGCGGTCGGCTTCTTCGGCGTCGATGTTCAGGCCGATGTCGTATTGCTTGGCCAGCAGGGTCAGCGACAGCAGGCGCGGATACAGCTCGTCCATCACGCGCTCGTACTGGGCGCGGCTGTAACGCGGGTGCAGGGCCGACAGTTTGATCGAGATGCCCGGACCTTCATAAATCCCACGGCCGTGGGACGCTTTGCCGATCGAGTGAATGGCTTGTTCGTACGAGGCCAGGTACTTCTGGGCGTCGTGTTCGGTCAGCGCCGCTTCACCGAGCATGTCGTAGGAATAACGGAAACCCTTGGCTTCGAACTTGCTCGCGTTGGCCAGGGCTTCGGCGATGGTTTCGCCAGTGACGAACTGCTCGCCCATCAGGCGCATGGCCATGTCGACGCCCTTGCGGATCATCGGCTCGCCGCTCTTGCCGATGATGCGGCTCAGGGATGAAGTCAGGCCGGCTTCGTTGTGGGTGGAGACCAGTTTGCCGGTCAGCAGCAGGCCCCAGGTCGCCGCGTTGACGAACAGCGACGGGCTGTTGCCCAGGTGCGGCTGCCAGTTGCCGGTGCTGATCTTGTCGCGGATCAGCGCATCGCGAGTGCCCTTGTCCGGGATACGCAGCAGCGCTTCGGCCAGGCACATCAGCGCCACGCCTTCTTGGGACGACAGGGAAAATTCCTGCAGCAGGCCCTGAACAATGCCTGCACGACCACCGGCACTCTTCTGGTTACGCAGTTTTTCCGCAATGGTTGCAGCGAGTTTGTTGGTGGCTTCGGCCATCGGTGCCGGCAGGCGAGCCTGCTCGATCAGCATCGGCACCACTTCCGGCTCGGGGCGACGGTAAGCGGCGGTGATCGAGGCGCGCAGCACCGATTGCGGCAGGATGCTTTCGGCGAATTCGAGGAAGCATTGGTGAGCGTGATCGGTGTGGACTTCGCCCGCGTCGTCGGCGTCCTTGGCGGTCAAACCGTTCAGCTCGGTCAGGGTTGCACCACCCTCGAGTTTTTCCAGGTAATTGAAAATTGCCTGCTTGATCAGCCAGTGCGGTGTGCGATCAATCGAGGTTGCGGCAGCCTTCAGGCGCTCGCGGGTCGGGTCGTCAAGTTTGACCCCAAGGGTGGTGGTAGCCATATTTTTATCCTCATAGGTGCCGCAGTTGCGCGACAACAGCTGGCGGCAAGATTAGCCGCGAGCCGAAAGAGGTGCAACCGGGTGCAACCCTTTTTTGTCGGAATATTCTGCAACTCGTCAGGAAATAATTTCTGGTACGAAAGTGCTGCTCCTGCTTGGTGCTTTTGCTTCTAGAAAAGCGCTGTGACTGCGTTAAAAGGGAGCAAAAAGCGACTTTCGCAGGATAAATCCGACTGAGTGCAACTTATTCTCCAGAAACTGGTTGCACCTATTTTACTTTGTTGCATAGGATTCGCGCCCAAGGTGCAACCGGGGAAACCCTGCGCACCGGCCAATGGCTTTCCTGGGGAAACATTGGTCCTAAATGCGTGGCCGTGCGAATCGTCTGTCAGACGTCAGTCTGCAAACGGTGCAACCGCCGCCGCTACATAAAAACAAAGCCAGGGCACGTACGTAATGAGCGCAAGCAATCCAACCCTGATCACGTTCGTGATCTACATCGCAGCAATGGTGCTGATCGGCTTCATGGCCTATCGCTCCACCAACAACCTTTCCGATTACATTCTGGGCGGCCGCAGCCTGGGCAGTGTGGTGACGGCATTGTCCGCCGGCGCTTCCGACATGAGCGGCTGGTTGCTGATGGGCCTGCCGGGCGCCATCTACATGTCCGGCCTGTCCGAAAGCTGGATCGCCATCGGCCTGATCGTCGGTGCCTACCTGAACTGGCTGTTCGTCGCCGGTCGTCTGCGTGTTCAAACCGAACACAACGGCGATGCGCTGACCCTGCCGGACTATTTCTCCAGCCGTTTCGAAGACAAGAGCGGTCTGCTGCGGATCATTTCCGCAGTCGTGATTCTGGTGTTCTTCACCATCTACTGCGCTTCCGGCATCGTGGCCGGCGCCCGCCTGTTCGAAAGCACCTTCGGCATGTCCTACGAGACGGCGCTGTGGGCCGGTGCTGCGGCGACAATTGCCTACACCTTCGTCGGCGGTTTCCTCGCGGTCAGCTGGACCGACACCGTGCAAGCCACCCTGATGATCTTCGCGCTGCTGCTGACCCCGATCATCGTGCTGCTGGCTACCGGTGGCGTGGATACCACGTTCCTGGCCATCGAGGCGCAGGACCCGAGCAACTTCGACATGCTCAAGGGCACCACTTTCATCGGCATCATCTCGCTGATGGGTTGGGGTCTGGGCTACTTCGGCCAGCCGCACATCCTGGCGCGCTTCATGGCCGCTGATTCGGTGAAATCCATCGCCAACGCCCGTCGCATCTCCATGACCTGGATGATCCTGTGCCTGGGCGGCACCGTGGCCGTGGGCTTCTTCGGTATCGCTTACTTCTCGGCGCACCCGGAAGTGGCGGGTCCAGTGACCGAAAACCACGAGCGCGTATTCATCGAACTGGCGAAAATCCTGTTCAACCCGTGGGTTGCGGGCGTGCTGTTGTCGGCGATTCTCGCGGCAGTGATGAGTACCCTGAGCTGCCAGTTGCTGGTGTGTTCCAGCGCCTTGACCGAAGACTTCTACAAGGCTTTCCTGCGCAAGAGCGCTTCCCAGGTTGAACTGGTGTGGGTCGGTCGTGCGATGGTGCTGCTGGTCGCCCTGGTCGCCATCGCTCTGGCCGCCAATCCGGAAAACCGCGTGCTGGGTCTGGTGTCCTATGCCTGGGCCGGCTTCGGTGCAGCCTTCGGCCCGGTAGTGCTGATCTCGGTGATCTGGAAAAAGATGACCCGAAACGGCGCACTGGCCGGCATTCTGGTCGGCGCGATCACCGTAATCGTGTGGAAGCATTTCGAACTGTTGGGTCTGTACGAAATCATCCCGGGCTTCATCTTCGCCAGCCTGGCAATCTACCTGGTCAGCCTGATGGGCCAGCCGAGCGTTGGCATGGTTCAGCGCTTTGAAGCGGCCGAGAAGGATTTCCATCTGAACAAGTGATGGGAATGAGCTGAAGCTCACAAAAAAACGGCCCGTTTCCTGCCAGGAAACGGGCCGTTTTTTATTGTCTGCAAGTTCTTTGAAAACACCGAGAGCCCTGTGGGAGATTCTATGGTTTAGGGGAAACCCTCAACTTGCTTTCGGCTGGTATTCGCTCTGCCCCTTTAGTAGTGCGAATACGACCCGAGCAAGTTTACGGGCCAGAATCACCAGTGCCTGAGTGGTGCTGAACCCTTTAGCTCGTTGCTCTTCATAAAAACCTTTCCAGGTCGCTGTTCGGCTGGCCGACATGGCTGCATTGTGCAAAAGTCGGCGCGCCTCCGGATCACCTCGTTTTGTCAGACTGCGACGACCGTCCTTCTGCCCCGACTGTGAAACCCGTAAGTCCATCCCCAAAAAAGCGATGAATGCGTCAGCGTTTTTAAACTCGCCCCGTTGAAACGCCGCGATCAGGCGAGCTCCAGTCAAAAAGCCTATGCCTTCAACTTTCATGCAGCGCCTTAGATGGACAAGTAAACCGGCCTCTTTAAGGAGGTCGTTGATCATCTTCTCGACCAGCACTTCAAGCCTCTGCATTGAGGCTATTTGCTCGGCAAAAGCGGCTTTGAGCAGCGGCTCATTTGCCCAGCTCTGTACCAGGCCAACTCGTGCCTGAACCAGCGCGGCGCGCCGGCGGAAAAGGCTCAAGAGCTGACGATACAGCGGCGATGGTGGAGTCCATGGGTGAAGCTCTTCATATTCGTTTTTCAGATAACGGGCGAGCAGCTTTGCATCCAGCGCGTCGGTTTTGGCGCGAACCTTCACACCTTTGCGGTAGTGGCTTAGTTCATAGCCACCGACCATGTAAATCGTGCAGCCGGCATCATGGGCCAGATCGGCGAATTCCAAGTGATAGATATTGGTCGACTCAATTGCTATGTCGACCGGTGCCGGCAAGGTTTTCAGCCATTTCTTGATGGCTGGCTTGTTATTGGGAAGCGTTTCCAGCAGATCCAGTTCGGTCTGGTAGATCACCAGCTCATCTTTGGCGACATCCACGCCCACGATTGGCTTGGAAACAGAAACCGACATTGCCATTGAACACCCCCCGAGATATGGTTTTGAGCACTTGAAGGGCTCACCCAGAGGCGCAGGCTTGTTCCTATCGTCGGTCTAGCCAGATGCATTCTTTATCGGCGCTTGGGTGAAAGGAGGAGGGGAGAAATCTCCCACGGATCTGTACTGCGCCAACAGTCAGAATCGAGCCTTGTCCCTCCTCCTCCCTTCAAGTACCAGCATACAAGCGAGCTTGCTCGCGAAGGCGTCCTGTCATTCAAATCTGTTTTTCTGACACACCGCATTCGCGAGCAAGCTCGCTCCCACAGGGATTGGTGATGTTGTTGAGGGAAATGTCTGTAGTTGAAAGCGCCAATTTTTGAAGGGGAAAGTGAAGTTTCAAGTAGGGAAAATCTGATTTTTCAGTCACCCAACCTGCACTAGTTGCCCCTCATGCAGAATCGCCCGCCCTCAATCTGCAGAGAGACATCGGATGTTCGCGCCTGCCAATCAACCGCGTTTCACGTTGACCGTCGAAGGCGCCCAATTTGACCTCAAAGTCCTTGAGTTCACGGGCAAGGAAGCCATCAGCCAACCCTTTCGCTTTGACCTGGAACTGGTCAGTGAACGGCCGGATCTGGATCTGGAAAGCCTGCTGCACTGTCAGGCGTTTCTGAGTTTTGATGAAGGCGGTTCCGGTATCCACGGTCAGATCTATCGGGTCGGGCAGGGGGATTCCGGCAAGCGTCTGACCCGCTACCACGTCAGCCTTGTTCCGCGCCTGGCCTATCTCGGTCACCGGATCAATCAGCGAATCTTCCAGCACCAAAGCGTGCCGCAGATCGTGACGCAGATCCTCAAGGATCACGCGATCCTGCGCGATGCCTTCGAATTTCGCCTCGGCAGCGATTATCCGCCCCGTGAATATTGCGTGCAGTACGCCGAGAGTGATCTCGCCTTCATTCAGCGCCTGTGTGCCGAAGTGGGCATTCATTTCCATTTTCAGCACAGCCCGGACGGGCATCTGATGGTGTTCGGCGACGATCAAACGGTGTTTCCGCGTCTGGCCGAGCCGACCCTGTACCTGCCGGGCAGCGGCATGGCTGCGGCGGCACCGGCGATCAAACGCTTCACCGTCCGCGTGGAAACCCGCACCAGCGTGGTCACCCGGCGTGATTACGACTTCACCAAGCCCCGGCTGGCGCTGCAAAGTCGCGCCGAGAGCGAACAGCGCCCGGTACTCGAGGATTACCACTTTCCTGGCCAGTTCACCGAGCGCGAAACCGGCAGGCAGCAGGCCCAGCGCACGCTTGAGCGACATATCGCCGACTACCGTCAGGCCGAGGGTCGCAGCGATCAATCCTCCTTGGTCAGCGGACATTTCCTGCAACTGACCGAGCATCCGCGCCAGGATTTGAATGACCTCTGGCTGCTGACCGCTATCGAACACCATGGAAGACAGCCGCAAGTGCTGGAGGAATCGGTCACCAGCGATGGCGACGAATTCCAGGGTTACCGTAATACCTTTCTGGCCACGCCGTGGGACGTGTTCTTTCGCCCGCCGATGGGCCCGGAAAAGCCTCGGATGCTCGGCTATCAACCGGCCGTGGTAACCGGCCCGAAAGACAGTGAAATCCATTGCGACGAGTACGGTCGGGTCAAGGTGCAACTGGCCTGGGATCGCGACGGCGAACTGAACGAGCATTCCAGTTGCTGGCTGCGGGTCGCCAGCGGTTGGGCCCATGACCGTTATGGCAGCGTGCTGATTCCGCGGGTCGGCATGGAAGTACTGGTGGGGTTTATTGATTCCGATGCCGACAAACCGTTGGTCATGGGTTGCCTGCCGAACGCCGAAACACCCGTGCCGCTGGACCTGCCGGCCGACAAGACCCGCAGCATTTTCCGCAGTCAGAGCAGTCCGGGTGGTGGCGGTTACAACGAATTGCGCATCGAAGATCGCAAAGGCGCCGAGGAAATCTACCTGCGCGCCCAGCGAAACTGGACCCAGCATGTGCTGAACGATCAGCAGGTGCAGGTGGATAACCAGCGCAGTGTCGTCGTCACCGGTCTCGCCAAGCATGAACATAAAGCCGATGAGCAACGCATCACCCACGGTCAGCGCCAGACCGAAGTGAAGCAGGACGACCACCTCACGGTGGCCGGCGATCGGCACATCCGCGTGAGTAATCAGGCGATCCACGCCAGCGCTCAATTCCACGTCAGCGCCGGCCAGCAAGTGGTGATCGACGGTGGGGCGAGCGCGACGATTCAGGCGGGCGGGCAGTGGATCAACATTGGCCCCGGCGGGATTTTCAGTAGCGTGCCGATTGTGGTGGGTGGTGCGCCGATGGCGGCGATGAGCGCCGCGCCGACCGTGCCGGGGTTGCCGGAAAAACTGGTGGCAGCGCCGGCTGCGATTCTGACTGCCGCGCAAATCATGAGCCTTAAGGGAGACGCGCCGTTCTGTGAAGAATGCGAGCGCTGTAAGGAGGGTGTGTGCCCAACTCCGACTCTGCCCTCGAACAGCTTGACTCACTCCCCAAAGCCTTCGGCCCGGCCAACGCCTTCCAGCGTTGAGCCGGGCTTTCATATTGTTGAACAGGGAATGTCTCGGGCAGCGCTTGAATCAATGTTGTTCCCGCAGCCGGATTCTGCCGTGCTGGATAAATTCCGCAGTCTTAATCCACAACTCACTCAATACGCAAAACCCGGTCAACTTATTGTCCTGAGTGATCCACGTAATACGCAGTGCACGCGCGAAGAAGCCTTATTGATGGAGGCGGCGCAGAAGGTTGATGCGGCGCTGGCGCCAATGAGTGATGCGGAGGCTGAGTTTATGGCGCGGCATCACGGTGAGATTCAGTCGTTTTTATCTCAGGGTTCGACGGCCGTGGGGATCGGCTCGGCGATGTTCAGTAATCATCTGGACAATCTTGGCAAGACGCTGAAAGAGCTGGAGATACTGCATAAGCAAACCTTCGAAAAACACGGAAAACTTCAGGGCGCTGATTTCTTTTCCAGGCGCAAACAGTTGATGGCGCAACTGGATAACAGCCTCAGCCCACTGATGCGCAAAATGGTCGGTTTACCCGACCACCCGGACCTTAGAAGTGCGTTGGGTATTTCCAGTCGCAACTTGGTTCATCACTGGAGAAAAGCTGGCAGTTCCGTCGGAATTCCGGGCTATGCGACGCATATTGAAGGGGTAAGCAAAGCCAGTAAGGTGATGAAATTGGGCGGCTGGATTGGAATTGGTCTGGGCGCGGCTGCTTCAGGAGTCAAGGTAAAAGATACTTGCCAGGCGGGGGCGGCAGAGGCTGCAGAAAGGTAAAAATTACTGAATCAGGGAAATTAGGGGGGAATGTTGCTGGAGGTGCTATGGGGGCTTGGGCGGGAGCCGGTACATGCGTTGTCATCGGTATTGGAACTGCGGGGTTCGGTGGCCTTGCTTGCGGAATTGTATTACCCGGTGTTGGATCATTGGTAGGTGGAGAGGTTGGTGCCGCAGTTGGTGAGTGGGCGGGCGAACTTATATATGAGGTTACGGAGTGAAATTCGGATTGGTAGATCCATACGTTTGGGTCGTGTTGACGCTGGTTGGATTATTTTTGGTTAACTTTTCTTTGATGCTCTACCTCGCATACTTTCGTATGAAAGAGGTGTTGGGACATTTAAGCAATTCTCCCGCAGTGATGCACAGATCACTGAGGTCTGATCGGGGCATCCTTGGTAGGCTTTCATTGCTGGGTTATGTGAGTATGATGCTAACTTTCCCTCATCGCGCCATAAATAAAGGGCTTTTGGATGCCGAGGACTACGAGCAATTTCCAAGGCACCTGAAATTAATAGTTAAGTTCTCCAACTGCTTTATGTGGTCCCTTTCTGCGCTGCTTGCAGTTATGTACGTTTTGTATCGTTGATACTCGCACATGACCAATGAAGAAGAGGTTTTGTTCGTTTTGACTTTTGGCGGAATGTTCTTTGGGTTTGCTTTCATATCTGTTGTCGGTCAGTTCTATCTCGTTCTATTCAGAATGGAGGCGATTTTTCGTTTTCTCAGTAATTCGCAAGGCGTGTTAGTTCGTAAGCCTTTGAGTGGTGGGGTTACAGGTGCTTATTTCATGTTGGCGTGCATCGGCTCGTACCTGCTCATGCCATCTCGGGCAATCAAGGGGGGGGCGTTGGATGAGAGTGACTTACTGAATTTTCCGAAGGGTTTGTTGCGTTTGATTCGCTTTGTGTATTTATCAGCAATTGGAAGCTTCGTAGCGATGGTTGTTTTTTTATTGGTTGCGAACTTTATGGGGTGGCTTGAATGAAATTGAATGGCAGGCAGTTATAGGTTTATGAGAGACGATTCCGTTAGAAATTGGCTTCAAGCCCACCCCGTTGACAGTGCTGAACAACTCTTCGCCATCTTCTGCAATGCGAGCAGTGCCGAGCCGTTCAAAGTTTGGCAACGCTCGAAGTTTGCGTCGGCACCCAGCCCTGTTTGGGCGGAAACGAACTATGCCGAGTGGGATGCGGTGATGCCCTATGTGGGAATCGTCGACGCGGGCAGTGAGTTTCTGGATTGGGTGGCGACCACGGAGTCTCGCGACTGGGGCTGGCTGGCGGTCTCTTCGGCGGGGCTTGAGGCGGTGGTCGAGCACTTTCGCAGTTTGACCCAAGTGCTGATGCCGGACGGGAAAGCGGTGTTCTTCCGGTTTTGGGATGGGCGGTTTTTGTTGCCGATACTTGAGTCGTCCGAAGTGGAGGCCGGGCAATTGCTGCCGGTTCTCACGCGAGGCTTGATCAACGGTCAGGCTGTCGAGATCGGGGGCAGGGCGCGGGTCTCGGGGCGGGAGTTTCCTTGGTGGACGGTGCCGGAAAAGCTGCTGGCGCAATTTGGCGATGAAGCCCGGATCAACAACGCCTTGCAGTGGTTGAGCGAGGAGCAGCCGGCGTTGTTCGAGGCGTTTCCCGCCGATGTCTTGCGCTGCAAGGTTGTCAGATTTTTTGCGGTTACGGCGTCGGACGAATCGTCGGCTTCGGCATTGCTGGACTACTTGCGGGACGAGTCAGAGTGAAATTTCCGGGCAAAGGCTTCGGACGTTTCCTGCGAGTTGCGGCGGTTTGCGTGAACTGGTGGGCGCGGTGGTGCGGGGATAGTCTTTTGGCTGTCACTGCGAGAGTGGTGACAGGGTGTAGGAACCCTTGGAAAACTCGCCGTGCATTCGCTCTGCTCTTTGATTGCGGCACTTGAACGTGCCCATGACATTGTTCGCGGCGGCTGTGCGCGGGAACGCTTCGGCGTAGCTGAGTTTGGTGGGTTCCTCAGTTTCCTACTCTCGCGTACAGCTGCCACCCAAACCTGTAGGAAGGTCGTTGGCAGCTTCACTTAACCTGCCGAGGTGCAATAAATGTCGACGTTAAAACCCGATCCACCGTACGAGCCCTTCATCCCCCACCCCAACAACCGCCTCATGGCGCTGACCAGCAACTGCAACGACATGCCCACACTGTTCATCGACACCCACGCCCCGCTCGATGTGCTGATGGACGCCGCCAACTACCGTATCCGCGCGGTCATCCAGGTTCTCGAAAACATGTGCATGCGCGGCTCGGTCGAATGCGACTCGGTCATCCTCAGCGACTTCGCCCAACTCTGTGTGATTCCGCTGCGTGACGGCTGCGATGTCTTGGATGTGATTGGCAAGCGACTACGCGCCATGCCGTTCTGACTCGATCGTTCCCACGTCGAGGCGTCGAACGGTCCGCGTGGGAATGCTTCCAGGGACGCTCCGCGTTCCAGGCGTCCACCGCAGTTGGGGCTGATACCCCATGCGACGCGGAGCGTCACGGGCTGCATTACCACGCAGAGCGTGGGAACGATCATCAGCACAGCGGGACGCCACTCAGCTGCGAGCCCCTGACTTGCCGCCCGGTAAAAGGTAAACTTCACGGCCCTCGCAGGAGCAGCCATGAATTATCGTCACGCCTTCCATGCCGGCAATCACGCCGATGTGTTCAAACACCTGACCTTGACCCGTCTCATCGCCTTGATGTCGCGCAAGGAGCAGCCGTTTGCCTATCTCGACAGCCACGCCGGCATCGGTCTGTATGACCTGCAGGGCGATCAGGCCAACCGTACCGGCGAGTACCTGGAAGGCATCGCGCGGTTGTGGGATCAACCGGATCTGCCGGCGCTGACCGCCGACTACATGAATGTGCTGCGCGAGATGAACCCGGATGGCCAGTTGCGCTACTACCCGGGTTCGCCGGAGCTGGCGCGGCGTCTGACCCGTTCTCAGGATCGGGTGTTGCTCAACGAGAAGCACCCGGAAGACGGCGTGCTGCTCAAGGACAACATGAAGGGCGACCGTCGTGTGGCCGTGCATCTGGGTGAGGGCTGGCATGTGGCGCGGGCGTTGTTGCCGGTGGCCGAGAAACGCGCGGTGATGCTGATCGATCCGCCGTTCGAGAAACTCGACGAGATGCAGCGTTGCGCGGCCTCCTTGAAAGAAGCGATCTCGCGGATGCGCCAGACCGTGGCGGCCATCTGGTATCCGGTGAAGGACCAGCGCGCATTACGTCGTTTCTATCAGGATCTGGCCGGCACCGGCGCGCCGAAGTTGCTGCGGGTCGAGTTGCTGGTGCATCCGCTGGATACGCCGAACAGCCTGAACGGCTCCGGGCTGGCGATTGCCAATCCGCCGTGGGGGCTGGAGGAAGAATTGCGTGAGCTGCTGCCGTGGCTGTCCAAGAAGCTGGGCCAGACCCAGGGTGGGTGGCAGATGGATTGGTTGATCGCCGAGAGCTGATCGCTGACCGATTGTTCCCACGCTCTGCGTGGGAATGCAGCCCGGGACGCTCCGCGTCCCAACAGCGGACGCAGAGCGTCCATTGAGGCATTCCCACGCGGAGCGTGGGAACGATCAGGCGTAGCGCGGGAGCGATCAGGGCGGGCTTAGTTACCCGCCAGGCTCGGAGGCATGCAAACGCCGGTGCCGCCAATCCCGCAATAGCCTTCCGGATTTTTCGCCAGATACTGCTGGTGATAGGCCTCGGCGAAGTAAACGGTCGGGGCCTGTTCAATCTCGGTGCTGATTTCACCCAGACCCGCCTTCGACAGCTCGGCCTGATATACGGCCTTGCTCTTCAGCGCTGCTTCCAGTTGCTCCGGCGTGGTGGCATAGATCACCGAGCGGTACTGAGTGCCGATGTCATTGCCCTGGCGCATGCCCTGCGTCGGGTTGTGCAATTCCCAGAACATCGCCAGCAGCTCTTCGTAGCTGACCTTGGCCTTGTCAAACACCACCAGAACGACTTCAGCGTGACCGGTCAGGCCCGAGCAGACTTCTTCGTAGGTCGGGTTCGGCGTGTAGCCGCCGGCGTAGCCGACCACGGTGCTGACCACACCTTCGCGCTGCCAGAAGCGACGCTCGGCACCCCAGAAGCAACCCAGACCGAAAATCGCGAAGTCGACGTCTTCGAAAAACGGGCCCAGCAGCGGCGTGTCTTCGAACACAAAGTGTTTTTCAGGCAGGGCCATCGGAGTTTCGCGGCCAGGCAGAGCTTGTTCTTTAGTCGGTAGCACGTTTTTGTTCACCAGAATTTCCGAGCGCAGAACCATGATCGTTCCTCTCAGTCAGGATGGGATGTAAATAAGCAGACCACCAGTGTGCCCAATGATGCCCGTTTTCGCACTATTCAAATGTGGGAGCGAGCTTGCTCGCGAAGGCGGCGATCCATTCAACATTTGCAGTGACTGACCCAGCGCTTTCGCGAGCAAGCTCGCTCCCACAGGGTTGGGGGATTATGGGATTTAGAGGCAGAGCGGGCCGCGCGGGTAGCGCTTGAGTGCCTGGATCAGCTCGCCGCCCGGAATCGGCCGGTCGAACAGATAGCCCTGGCCGACGTCGCAGCGGTGGCGACGCAGGAACGCCAGTTGCTCGGCGGTCTCGATGCCTTCGGCCACGACCTTGAGCTTCAGGTTGTGGGCCATGGCGATCACGGCGGAGGTGATTTCCATGTCGTCCTGGTTGTCCGGGATTTCATGGATGAAGCTGCGATCGATCTTGATGATGTCGATCGGGAATTTTTTCAGGTAGCTGAGCGACGAGTAGCCGGTGCCGAAGTCATCCATCGCCAGGGTCAGGCCCAGGCGCTTGAGCTGATCGAGCTGCAGGTGAGTGTCTTCGGTGGCCTCCAGCAGCAGGCCTTCGGTCAGTTCCAGCTCCAGCAGATTGGCCGGCAGGGCTTCTTCCTTGAGGATGTTGGCGATCGAGGCCACCAGATCCGGGTCGGAGAACTGCTTGGGCGACAGGTTGATCGCCACTTGCAGTTTGCCCATGCCGGCGGCGGTCAGCGCTTTGCTCATGCGGCAGGCCTGGCGGGCGATCCATTTGCCGATCGGAATGATCAGGCCGGTTTCCTCGGCGACGCTGATGAACTGGTCCGGGCGGATCATGCCGCGTTCCGGGTGATTCCAGCGCAGCAGCGCTTCCATGCCCAGCAACCGACCGCTGCGCAGGCACAGCTTGGGTTGATAGAACACGTCCAGCTCGTTCTGGGTCAGGGCGCGGCGCAGGTTGTTCTCGACGAACAGTTTGTAACTGGCTTCGGCGTTCAGCGCTTCGGTGAACACCTGCACCTGATGTTTGCCGTTGGCCTTGGCCTTGTGCAGGGCGAGGCCGGCGTTGCGCATCAGGGTCTGCGGGTCGCGGCCGTGCAGCGGCGCGCAGGCCAGGCCCACGGAGCCGGTGACGCTGATGAGCTGGTTGTCGACGAACATCGGTTTGTCGAGGGTCATCAGCAGCTGGCTGGCGATCTGTTGGCCGGTCTCCAGGTCCGTGTCGTCGAGCAACACCGCGAATTCATTACTGGCGAACCGCGCCAGGCTGCCGCTGGAGCTCAGGCTGTTGCGCAGGCGCCGGGCCAGGCTGATCAACAGTTTGTCGCCGGTCTGGTGACCGAGGCTATCGTTGATCCGCTTGAAGTTGTCGATGTCCACCAGCAGCAGGCTGATCGGGGTATCGCTGTCCCGGGCGAAGCGTTCATCCAGGTTGCGGATAAATGCAGGCCGGTTACCGAGGTTGGTCAGGTTGTCGGTATACGCCAGACGTTCGATACGCTGCTGCGCCAGTTTGGACTGGGTGATGTCTTCGTAGATGCCGATGTAATGCGTCAGCTCACGGTTGTCGCCGTACACCTTGGAGATCGATAACTGGCCCCAGTAGGGTTCGAGGTTTTTCCGGCGGCTCTTGAATTCGCCCTGCCAGCTGTTGCTCTTGGCCAGCGCCGAGGGCGCGTCGAACAACAGTTCGCTGAGGTTTTCCAGGGCCGGCAGCTCCGCCAGGCGCTGGCCGTGGACTTCCTCGGTGGTGTACTGGGTGATCGCGGTGAAGCTCGGGTTGACGTACTCGACCACGCCGTCGCAATTGACCAGCAAAAAGGCGTTGGCGCTTTGCTCGACCGCGCGCTGGAACAAGTGCAGGGCGCTGGTGGCGGTGCGGCGGTTGTGATTGTTGATGACTTGGGCGAACTGGTCGGCCAGTTCACCGGCGAAGGCGATTTCGTCGGACTGCCAGGCGCGGGTGACGCCGGTCTGCTCCAGGCACAGCACGCCGACCACCTGGCCGTCGACGCGGATGCTGGCGTCGAGCATGGCGTTGACGTCACGGGGGCGCAGGGCCTCGGCCATCTCCCGGGTGCGCGGGTCGCGCATCGCGTTGTTCGCGTCGATGGCGCGACTGCTGTGCAGCGCTTCCATGTAATCGGGGAAGCCGCTGACGTCGATGGCCTCCGGCAGAATGTATTCCTGAGTGGCGCGGTGGTAGGCCGAGATCGGCACCAGTTTCTGGCCTTCCAGATTCCACAGGCTGGCGCAGTCGATTTCATAGATGTCGCAGGCGCAGCGTGTGATCAGTTCGGCGGCTTCTTGCAGGGAATTCTGGCTGCTGTAGCGCTGGCGGGCCAGCAACAGGATCAGATCCTGCTGGGCGCGCACCCGCTCCAGATGCTGCAGTTGCTCCTGCTGGGCACGCTGGTTGAGCTCAAGGGCGATTTGCAGGCGCGAGTTCTGGGTTTCCAGGTCGACGGACGGCAGCGCTGGTGCTTCGTCGAACACGTTGTCGACCGCCAGCAGGTAACCGCGCAGCAAGTGACGGTTGTGCTGTTTGTAGGCCTCACCGAGTTCAAGAATGCTCAGGGCGCCGGCGGCGGTGTGCAGGGTGTAGCGCACCAGATAATGCGGACTTTGGCCGAGTTGCTGCTGGATCGTGTCATGCAGCTGATAGCGCGCTTCGGGCTCCATCAGGCTGGCGTAGGGCGAGCCGACCAGGGCGCAGAGTTCGACGGCGGGCTGGCCGAACTGACGTTCGCAGTTGGGATCGAGAAACAGCATCGCCCAGCTGGCTTCATTCAAGCGCTCGAAACGCAGCATGCCGAGCCGCGAGGGCACAGGCAACTGCGTCACTACCTCGGCCACCATACGGCTGGCGGCATCGGGTTGGCTCTTCATGAAGGGAACTCGCTTGGAAATTTGCTGAACGCGCCGGGCTCTCGCCCTCTTTACTGTTGCCTGCGGCAAGGTTGCATCATTGCGGCACTGACTGACAAGAGACATGAAGGCCAAGTGCTATAAGAATATGTCGGCTGCAGTGAACATTTCTCCAGCGCTTGCCGGAAACTAATGCTTTCAAGCGTGGTGATGCCCGTTCCAGAGCCTTCTGGCATCCGGAACGGTCGTTGCCGCTGGATTCACCGCAACGGAATATCGATCGATTGCAGAGGCTTGCCATCGCGGTCGTGGTAGTTGACCTGGATCCGCCCGGCCTCGACCACCATGTGCGCGAAGTTGTCCTGGCTGATGACCTGACTGGTCAGCGCGTGCCGGTATTCGCCTGACTCGGTCTGTGCCAGTGGCGAGTCGAGCCTGAAGGTCGCGGCGGTGGCGTAGGGCAGCAGTTTGCTGTTGCTCAGCGGCGAGGAAACGACGGTGTGTACTTCAAAGTCCGGGTCTTCGCTGTGGCTCAGGCGACTGGTCAGCGAACCATGCACATCGCCGGAAATGAACACAACGTTTTTGAGCCGATGCTTGCGGATGGTCTCCAGCAGGCGCAGGCGCTGTTCGGGGAAGCCCGCCCAGGCATCGTTGCCGTTCAGTTTGCGGTCGGGGTAGAACATGACGCTGGTGACCACGAACTTGACCCGCGCCGGGCTGTCGACCAGCCACTTGCACAAGGCCTGTTCCTGTTCTTCATCGAGGATGCGGCGGTTGTCGTTCGACAAGTTGCGGCGAGTTCGGCTGTCCGTTACAAACCATTCGATATCGCCGTCACTGAATTGATACCAGTAGTGCGTCAGAGAGGTTCGATCGATAGTGCCGTTAGTTGTTGTTGAACAGATCGGGCTATGGCTGGCTTGATAAATATCGTAAGCCGCCATTGCATTGCGATAGAGAGTTTCATCGGACTTGTTGGCGTTCATGGGCCAGTTATCTTCTATTTCATGATCATCAAGAATCATGTAAGTCGAAGTCTCCGACATCAGTCGTCGAATATTGGGCAGGGAAAACGCCGCACGATACTTTGCAATGATCTCGTCATAGTCGCGGTCAGGAGCGAGCAGGTTCAAATCATCGGCGTAGATCTGATCGCCACACATCATGATTGCGCTGACTGCCGGTTGTGCTCCCTCGATCAATTGGCTGATGGACGCGAAGATCCGGTCGCCCAGATGCGGGAGGACAGGGATGCCGGAGGTCATGCGCAGGTAGCGACAGGAACCAAGGATGTAGGCACGCGGCTGTAACGGCTGATGGCTGCGGGTGCGCAGGCGATACGTTTCTCGTGGCCATTGCAGCGGCAGCTCCGCCACGCTGTGGACGGTGTGGACGGGGCTCATCGGGCTGAACCAGCCGGTCTGGTATTCATATTCGGTGTCGGCTTGCAAATGATCGAGTACCAGCACCTCAGTCATGTCGCGAGTTGAATCAAGCTTTACAAACCGGCCCGTTTGCCATTGTTTGGAATCCAATGGCCGGTAACGAATGCCGGCAAATACGGCCGTGTTATGTTGCAGTCCGCCGCGAATAAAGATTCGCGCCTGATGAGTTGTTGTGTGGCCAACGATCGGGCCGACAGTAGGTTTCAGCATGTTCGAATCCATTCGAATAGAAGTTGGTGATGAACAAAGTTGCCCCGTTTTATTGGTGCAACTTTAATACGCCAAGGTTAGTTGCCTGTTGCTGAAAAATATCAACAGGAAGTGGACTTGAGGTGTGGCTTATATCAGCACGAGTTGTGGGAAAAAGTTCGGGCGGAAGTTATTTCAGGCAAAAAAAAGCCCCGCCAAACTGACGGGGTTGAGGTACGAGCGTGTGGCGCTCGAAAACGTGGGACACGGTCGGCCCTCCGTTGCCGGAGGGCCGAGCGCTTTACAGCAGGATGGTGCGGATGTCCGCCAGCAGGTCGCTCAGACGCTTGGTGAAGCGTGCGGCAGCGGCGCCGTTGATCACACGGTGATCGTAGGACAGCGACAGTGGCAGCATCAGTTTCGGCTGGAAGGCTTTGCCGTCCCAGACTGGCTGGATGGTTGCCTTGGAAACACCGAGGATCGCCACTTCCGGCGCGTTGACGATCGGCGTGAAACCGGTGCCGCCAATGTGGCCGAGGCTGGAAATGGTGAAGCAGGCGCCTTGCATCTCGTCCGACGAGAGCTTCTTGGTCCGGGCTTTCTCAGCCAGGGAAGCGGCCTCGGCGGCCAGTTGCAGCAGGCTCTTCTGGTCGACGTTCTTGATGACCGGTACCAGCAGGCCATCCGGGGTGTCGACGGCGAAGCCGATGTTCACGTATTTCTTGCGGATGATCGCCTTGCCGCTTGGGGCCAGCGAGCTGTTGAAGTCCGGCAGTTCCTTGAGCAGGTGGGCGCAGGACTTGAGCAGCAGCGGCAGGATGGTCAGCTTGACGCCGGCCTTCTCTGCGACAGCTTTCTGTGCGGTGCGGAACGCTTCCAGCTCGGTGATATCCGCCGAGTCGAATTGCGTCACGTGCGGCACGTTCAGCCAGCTGCGGTGCAGGTTGGCAGCGCCGACCTGCATCAGGCGGGTCATCGGCACTTCTTCGATTTCGCCGAAGCGGCTGAAGTCGACGGCCGGAATCGGCGGGATGCCCGCGCCACCGGTTGCGCCAGCGGCAGCGGCCGGTGCTTCCTTGGCCTTCTGCATCATGGCTTTGACGTATGTCTGAACGTCTTCTTTCAGGATGCGACCGTGCGGACCGCTGGCGCCGACAGCGCTCAGCTCGACGCCGAATTCGCGAGCCAGTTGACGCACGGCAGGGCCGGCGTGAACTTTCGCACCCGGCTTGGCTGGAGCAGCAACCGGAGCGGCGGCAGCAGGTGCAGCGGCAGCCGGAGCAGCAGCGGCTGGCGCCGGAGCGCTCGGAGCAGCGGCGGCAGCTGGAGCCGGGGCAGCAGCCGGAGCGGCGCCTTTGACTTTCAGCTTGAGGATCAGATCGCCGGTGCCGACTTCGTCGTCCAGCTTGATGGAAACGCTTTCCACCACGCCAGCGGCAGGCGACGGGATTTCCATGCTCGCCTTGTCGGATTCCAGGGTGATCAGCGACTGATAGGCTTCAACGCTGTCGCCAGCCTTGACCAATACTTCGATGATCTTGGCCTTGCCGGCCGAACCGATGTCCGGAACGTGGATGTCCTGAACGCTGTCGGCAACCGGTGCGGCTGGCGCGGCGGCAGGCGCCGGCGCTGCGGCAGCGGCTGGAGCAGCAGCCTGGGCCGGAGCGGCGGCAGCAGGGGCCGCAGCACCCGCCACTTCCAGATCCAGAATCAGGTCGCCAGTGCCGACTTCGTCGTTCAACTTGACGCTGATGGCCTTGACCACGCCAGCGGCAGGCGACGGGATTTCCATGCTGGCCTTGTCGGATTCCAGGGTGATCAGCGACTGATCAGCCTCGACCTTGTCGCCGACCTTGACCTGGATCTCGATGATCTGGGCCTTGCCCGACGAACCGATGTCCGGCACGTGCACTTGTTGAACCGAAGCGGCAGCAGGGGCAGCGGCTGGCGCGGCAGCAGGCGCGGCAGCCGGTGCAGCTTCAGCCTTGGCAGCAGGAGCGGCAGCCGGAGCAGGGGCCGCTTGCGCGGCGCCCTCGACTTCCAGTTCCAGCAGTTCGTCGCCTTCTTTCAGGCGATCACCCAGCTTCACTTTCAGGCTCTTGATGACACCGGCCTTCGGGGCCGGCACTTCCATGCTGGCCTTGTCCGATTCCAGAGTCAGGATGCTCTGGTCGGCTTCGATACGGTCGCCGACCTTCACAAACAGTTCGATTACTTCACCTTCACCGCTGCCGATGTCAGGTACGCGAATGAGTTCGCTCACAGAGTTTCTCCTCAGCAGTCCAGTGGGTTGCGTTTTTCCGGGTCGATACCGAACTTGGTAATGGCCTCGGCCACGACTTTAGGTTCGATATCACCACGGTCAGCCAGTGCTTCCAGGGCTGCCAACACCACGAAATGACGGTCGACTTCGAAGAAATGACGCAGTTTCTTGCGGCTGTCGCTGCGGCCGAAACCGTCGGTGCCCAGGACTTTGAATTCCTTGGACGGTACCCACTGACGGATCTGCTCGGCGAACAGTTTCATGTAGTCGGTAGAGGCGATGACCGGACCTTTACGGCCGCTCAGGCACTCTTCGACGTAGCTGCGCTTAGGCTTCTGGCCTGGTTTCAGACGGTTGCTGCGCTCTACGGCCAGCCCGTCGCGACGCAGTTCGTTGAAGCTGGTAACGCTCCATACGTCGGCACCGATGTTGAACTCTTCACGCAGGATCTTCGCCGCTTCACGGACTTCACGCAGGATGGTACCGGAGCCCATCAGCTGTACGTGGTGCGCCGCGTCGCGGGTGTCTTCTTCGAGCAGGTACATGCCTTTCTTGATGCCTTCTTCGGCACCGGCCGGCATGGCTGGCTGCTGGTACGACTCGTTCATCACGGTGATGTAATAGAAGATGTCCTGTTGCTCTTCGGTCATCTTCTTCATGCCGTCCTGAATGATCACCGCCAGCTCGTAGCCGTAGGTCGGATCGTAGGTGCGGCAGTTCGGGATGGTGGCAGCCAGCAGGTGGCTGTGACCGTCTTCGTGCTGCAGGCCTTCACCGTTCAGGGTGGTGCGGCCGGCGGTGCCGCCGATCAGGAAGCCACGGGTGCGGCTGTCGCCGGCAGCCCAGGCCAGGTCGCCGATACGCTGGAAGCCGAACATCGAGTAGAAGATGTAGAACGGCAGCATTGGCTGGTTGTGGCTGGAGTACGAAGTACCGGCAGCGATGAAGGAGCTCATGGCGCCCGCTTCGTTGATGCCTTCTTCAAGGATCTGACCTTTCTGGTCTTCCTTGTAGAACATCACCTGGTCTTTATCGACTGGCTCGTAGAGCTGGCCGACGGACGAGTAGATGCCCAGCTGACGGAACATGCCTTCCATGCCGAAGGTACGGGCTTCGTCCGGGATGATCGGAACGATGCGCGGGCCGATTTCCTTGTCCTTGACCAGCTGGGCGAGGATCCGCACGAAGGCCATGGTGGTGGAAATTTCGCGGTCGCCGGAACCGTCGAGGATTGCCTTGAGGGTGTCCAGGTCCGGAGTCGGCACACTGAAGCTCTGCGCACGACGCTGCGGAACGAAACCGCCCAGTGCGGCACGACGCTCGGCCAGATAACGGGCTTCGGCGCTGCCTTCTTCCGGCTTGAAGAACGGCAGGTGTTCCAGGTCGGCATCCTTGACCGGGATGTCGAAACGGTCACGGAAGTGTTTCAGGCTTTCGACGTCGACTTTCTTGGTGTTGTGCGCGGTGTTTTTCGCTTCGCCGGCACCGGTGCCATAACCCTTGATGGTCTTGGCCAGAATGACGGTAGGCTGGTCCTTGTGGTTGACCGCCTGGTGGTACGCCGCGTAGACCTTGTACGGGTCGTGGCCGCCACGGTTGAGTTTCCAGATCTCGTCGTCGGACAGGTCGGCAACCATCGCCTTGAGTTCAGGCGTGTTGAAGAAGTGCTCGCGAACGAACGCGCCGTCTTTGGCCTTGTAGTTCTGGTACTCGCCGTCGATGACTTCGTCCATGCGACGTTGCAGGATGCCGTCGACGTCCTTGGCCAGCAGTGGGTCCCAGAAACGGCCCCAGATGACTTTGTTGACGTTCCACTGGGCACCGCGGAACACGCCTTCGAGTTCCTGGATGATCTTGCCGTTGCCGCGAACCGGGCCGTCGAGGCGCTGCAGGTTGCAGTTGATGACGAAGATCAGGTTGTCCAGCTTCTCGCGGCCGGCCAGGGAGATGGCGCCCAGGGATTCCGGCTCGTCGCACTCGCCGTCGCCCAGGAAGCACCAGACTTTCTGTTTGCCCGGCTGGATGAAACCGCGGTGTTCCAGGTACTTCATGAAGCGAGCCTGGTAGATCGCCTGGATCGGGCCCAGACCCATCGAAACGGTCGGGAACTGCCAGAAGTCAGGCATCAGCCAAGGGTGCGGGTAGGACGACAGGCCCTGACCGTCGACTTCCTGGCGGAAGTTGTTCATCTGGTCTTCGGTGATGCGGCCTTCCATGAACGCACGGGCGTAAACGCCTGGCGAGGTATGGCCCTGGAAGTAGATCAGGTCGCCGCCGTGTTCATCGGTCGGGGCCTGGAAGAAGTAGTTGAAGCCGATGTCGTACAGGGTCGCACTGGAAGCGAAGCTGGAGATGTGACCACCCAGGTCAGAATCTTTCAGGTTCGTACGCATTACCATGGCCATCGCGTTCCAGCGTACCAGCGAGCGAATGCGGCGTTCCATGAACAGGTCGCCAGGCATGCGTGCTTCGTGGGTAACGGGGATCGTGTTGCGGTAAGGCGTGGTGATGGCGTAAGGGAGCTGCGAACCGCTGCGGGTCGCCAGTTCACCCATACGGGTCATCAGATAGTGAGCACGGTCTTCGCCTTCTTTGTCGAGAACCGATTCCAGGGCGTCCAGCCATTCCTGGGTTTCGACGGGATCGAGGTCTTGCATGGCTTGCTCCAGGGCGGAAAGGCTTCCAGAATCGGTTGCCTGAGTTTGCGACTGGCCTTGTGGGCAGACGATTTAAAATTCTTGGATTGCCGACAGGTTGTTCCGGCGGCGTGTAGTTTTACTACAAATCATCCGGCATTTCAGCCTTTCGAATGTATAGACGAGTAGTAAAACTACAGATGAAAGGCTTGTGGCCTCCGACTGCGTTGTGAGAATAATCGTTAAGGTTGGTCTTTAGCCATCCGAAAAAGGTGAAAGTTTGATGTTGGCTGCCAAAGAAAAAGAAATTTCAGCTATTTCTCACTTTTGTTCGACAGTCCTTCGCGTAGCGGTTTTTCAATCATCACTACAAGCGGCCATTTACACGCCGATCAAGGATAGACCATGACCCTGCCCGCGCTTGCCGAACTGCCCGCCATTCTCCTGCCGTTGGTCAGCCGATCGGAGCAGTCGTTCCGTGCGGCTGTCGGTCAGCTGGAAGACGATCACGGCTTCTCGTCCTGGACGCCGGAACGCTGGGCGCAGTTCGCCCGCGTCAGCGCCGCCAGCGATTTTGTCATTGAACAGAGCGTTCGTGACCCTTTGATGTTGTTGTCGCTGGTGCAGTCCGGCGAGCTGGACCGGCCGTTCGCCCCCGGCGAGTTGTGCGGGCAGATTGCGGCTGCGGTCAGCAGCGCACAGACCGAAGATGAACTGGGCCGCGTCCTGCGCCGTCAGCGCACCCGGCATCAGGTGCGGATCATCTGGCGCGATCTCAATCGCCAGGCCGATCTGGTGCAGACCTGCCGCGACCTCTCGGACATGGCCGACGCCAGCATCGATCAAGCCTATCAATGGTTGTACCGCCGCCATTGCGACCAGTTCGGCACGCCGACCGGCCGGCGCAGCGGCGAACCGCAGCAGATGGTCATCCTCGGCATGGGCAAGCTTGGCGCGGTCGAGCTGAACCTGTCTTCGGACATTGACTTGATCTTCGCCTACCCCGAAGGCGGCGAAACCGTCGGCGTCAAGCGCCCGCTGGATAATCAGGAGTTTTTCATCCGTCTCGGCCAGCGCCTGATCAAGGCTCTCGACCCGATCACCGTCGACGGTTTCGTGTTCCGCGTCGACATGCGCCTGCGCCCGTACGGCTCGTCCGGCGCGCTGGTGCTGAGCTTCAATGCACTGGAGCAGTATTACCAGGACCAAGGCCGCGACTGGGAACGCTACGCGATGATCAAGTCGCGGGTGGTGGCTGGCGATCAGGTGGCGGGTGAGCAGTTGCAGGAGATGCTGCGGCCGTTCGTTTACCGTCGCTATCTGGACTTCTCGGCGATCGAAGCGCTGCGCACCATGAAGCAGTTGATCCAGCAGGAAGTGCGGCGCAAGAGCATGGCCGACAACATCAAGCTTGGCTCCGGCGGTATCCGTGAGGTCGAGTTCATTGCCCAGGCCTTTCAACTGATTCACGGCGGACGCGACCTGAGTCTGCAACAGCGGCCTCTATTAAAGGTGTTGGGCACGCTCGAAGGGCAGGGCTATCTGCCGCCGGCGGTGATCAGCGAACTGCGCGAAGGTTACGAATTCCTGCGTTACACCGAACACGCGATCCAGGCGATTGCCGACCGTCAGACCCAGATGCTGCCGGACAGCGCTCAGGATCAAGCGCGTATCGCGTTCATGCTCGGGTTCGCCGACTGGGAGGCGTTCCACGAGAAGCTGATGTTCTGGCGCGGCCGCGTGGCCTGGCACTTCGCGCAAGTGATCGCCGATCCCGATGAGGACGAAGGTGCCGAGAGCGAAGTGGTGGTCGGCGGTGAATGGCTGCCGCTGTGGGAAGAGGCTCAGGACGAAGAGGCGGCCTGTCGCCAGCTGGAAGAGGGCGGTTTCGCCGACGCAACCAAGGCCTTGAAAGCATTGGCGAGCCTGCGTGCCAGCCCGCAGTTGCGGGCGATGCAACGTCTGGGGCGCGAGCGTCTCGATGCCTTTATTCCGCGCCTGCTGGCTCAGGCGGTGGAACACGAAAGTCCCGATCTGGTGCTGGAGCGCGTTCTGCCGCTGGTCGAGGCCGTGGCCCGGCGCTCGGCTTATTTGGTCTTGCTGACGGAAAACCCCGGTGCGCTGCGTCGCTTGCTGACGCTATGTGCCGCGAGCCCGTGGATCGCCGAGCAAATCACCCGTTTCCCGCTGTTGCTCGATGAACTGCTCAACGAAGGTCGCCTGTTCAAGCCGCCGCTGGCGCCGGAACTGGCCGCCGAATTGCGCGAGCGCCTGACCCGGATTCCGGAAGACGACCTCGAACAACAGATGGAAGCCCTGCGTCATTTCAAACTGGCGCACCGCTTGCGCGTCGCCGCCTCGGAAATCGCCGGCAGCCTGCCGTTGATGAAAGTCAGCGATTACCTGACCTGGCTGGCCGAGGCAATTCTGGAGCAAGTGCTGGCCCTGGCCTGGCGCCAGACCGTGGCCAAGTACGGCACGCCGCTGCGCACCGATGGCACGCTGTGCGATCCCGGCTTCATCATTGTCGGTTATGGGAAAGTCGGCGGGATCGAGTTGGGGCATGGTTCGGATCTGGATCTGGTGTTCATCCACGATGGCGACCAGCAGGCCGAAACCGATGGGCCGAAGCCCATCGATGGCACGCAGTTCTTCACCCGGCTCGGCCAGCGGATCATCCACCTGCTGACGGCGCAGACCAACTCCGGTCAGTTGTACGAAGTGGACATGCGCCTGCGTCCTTCCGGGGCGTCGGGGCTGCTGGTCAGTTCGCTCGGCGCGTTTGCGCGCTATCAGGAAAATGAAGCCTGGACCTGGGAGCATCAGGCCCTGGTGCGGGCGCGGGTGCTGGTAGGCAGCAAGGATGTCGGGCAGGCCTTCGAGAACGTCCGGGCCCAGGTGCTGGGCAAGGCGCGGGATCTGACGAAACTGCAACAGGAAGTGAGCGAGATGCGTGCCAAGATGCGCGACAACCTCGGCAGCAAGAGCACCGCTGCCGGCACCGGGGCGAATGCCTTCGAGGCCACGGCGCCGTTCGACCTCAAGCAGGACGCCGGAGGTATCGTCGATATTGAATTTATGGTGCAATACGCGGCCCTGGCGTGGTCGCAGACCCACCCGCCGTTGCTGCGCTGGACGGACAATATCCGCATTCTGGAAGAGCTGGAGCACGAGGGGCTGATGCCTGCCGAAGACGCCAGCCTGTTGCGCGAGGCCTACAAGGCGTATCGTTCCGCCGCCCACCGGCAGGCCTTGCAGAAGGACGCCGGGGTGATACCGGGCGATCAGTTCGCGGACGAACGGCGGCAGGTGATGCGGATCTGGCATGAGCTGGGGCTAAGCTGATTCTCGAGACGGGGAGGCGTAAAGCCTCCCCGGTTCGTTTATGGAAACCACATGAATATTCTGATCGTTGGGCCCAGTTGGGTCGGTGACATGGTGATGGCGCAGACACTGTTTCAGTGTCTCAAGCAGCGCCACCCGCAGTGCGAAATCGACGTGCTGGCCCCCGAGTGGAGCCGGCCGATCCTCGAACGCATGCCCGAAGTGCGCAAGGCCTTGAGCTTCCCGCTCGGCCACGGCGCGCTGGAGCTGGCGACCCGTCGGCGGATTGGCAAATCCCTGGCAGGCCAGTACGACCAGGCGATCCTGCTGCCGAACTCGCTGAAGTCGGCGCTGGTGCCGTTCTTCGCCGGCATCCCGAAACGCACCGGCTGGCGCGGCGAATTCCGCTACGGCCTGCTCAATGACGTGCGCACGCTGGATAAAGAACGTTATCCGCTGATGATCGAGCGTTTCATGGCGCTGGCCTTTGAACCGAATGCCGAACTGCCGAAACCCTATCCGCGTCCGAGTCTGCAAATCGATCCGGTGACCCGCGAGGCTGCATTGGCCAAGTTCGGTCTGACCCTTGACCGCCCGGTGCTGGTGTTGTGCCCCGGCGCCGAATTCGGTGAAGCCAAACGCTGGCCGTCCGAGCATTACGCCAAGGTCGCCGAGGCGCGGATTCGCGAAGGCTGGCAGGTCTGGCTGTTCGGCTCGAAGAACGATCACGCCGTGGGCGAAGACATCCGCGCGCGGCTGATTCCGGGCTTGCGCGAAGAGTCCGTGAACCTCAGCGGCGGCACTTCGCTGGCCGAGGCCATCGACCTGATGTCCTGCGCCGACTCGGTCGTCTCCAACGATTCCGGCCTGATGCACGTGGCCGCCGCGCTGAATCGTCCTTTGGTGGCGGTCTACGGGTCGACCTCGCCGGGTTTCACCCCGCCGTTGGCCGAGCATGTGGAAATCGTCCGTCTGGGCCTCGATTGCAGCCCTTGCTTCGACCGCACCTGCCGTTTCGGCCATTACAACTGCCTGCGCCAGCTGATGCCGGACGCGGTCAACGATGCCTTGCAGCGTTTGCAGGGCTCTGTGGTCGAGGTTCATTAACTTGCGGGTATTGCTGATCAAGACTTCATCGCTGGGCGACGTGATTCACGCGTTGCCGGCGCTGACCGATGCCGCCCGGGCCATTCCCGGGATCAAGTTCGACTGGGTGGTGGAAGAAGGTTTCGCCGAGATTCCGACCTGGCACCCGGCCGTAGGCAAAGTGATTCCGGTGGCGATCCGTCGCTGGCGCAAAAACATCTGGCAAACCATCAAGAGCGGTGAGTGGAAACGCTTCAAGCAGTCCGTTCGGGCGAACAAATATGACTTGGTGATCGACGCTCAGGGCCTGCTGAAAAGCGCCTGGCTGACCCGCTATGTCAAAGCCCCGGTGGCTGGTCTCGACAAGGGCTCGGCCCGCGAGCCGATTGCCGCGCGCTTTTATGACCGCAAACTGGCGGTGGCCCGTGGTCAGCACGCCGTCGAGCGCGTGCGTCAGTTGTTCGCTATCGCCTTGGGTTACGACTTGCCCAAAGGCCTGGGCGATTACGGTCTCAACGTCGAGCGTCTGGTCGAGTTGCCGCGCAAGAATGCTTACGTGGTGTTCCTCCACGGCACCACCTGGGACACCAAGCACTGGCCGGAAGCCTACTGGCGCGAGCTGACCGAACGGGTCGGCTACCTCGGCGTCGGCATCAGGCTGCCGTGGGGCAACCCGCTGGAAAAGGCACGGGCCGAGCGTATCGCCGCCGGTTTCAAACATGCCGAAGTGCTGCCGAAGCTGAACCTGGCCGGGGTCGGCAAGGTGCTGGCCGGGGCCCAGGCCTGCGTTGCGGTGGACACCGGTCTCGGCCATCTGGCTGCGGCACTGGATGTGCCAACGATTTCGCTGTTCGGCCCGACCAACCCGGGCCTGACCGGCGCCTACGGCAAGCTGCAGATTCACCTCGGCAGCGATTTCCCGTGCGCGCCGTGCCTGCAAAAGAAATGTACGTATCAACCGACCGCGCAGGATGCCCGTCAGTTTGACCTGAAACGCGAGTGGCCCCTGTGCTTCACGCGTCTGAATCCCGAGCGTGTGGCCAGCCGACTGAGCACGTTGTTGATGGCTGAGGAGCTGCGCTGATGCAATTGGCTTTTGTCCTGTACAAATATTTCCCGTTCGGCGGTTTGCAGCGCGATTTCATGCGCATCGCTCTCGAATGCCAGAAGCGCGGACACCAGATCCGCGTCTACACCCTGATCTGGGAAGGCGACGTGCCGCCCGGCTTCGAAGTGCTGGTGGCGCCGGTCAAGGCGTTCTTCAATCATCGACGCAATGAAAAACTCAGCGCGTGGATGGAAGCGGACCTGGCCAAGCGTCCTGTGGATCGCCTGATCGGCTTCAACAAGATGCCGGGGCTGGACGTCTACTACGCCGCCGACGGCTGCTTCGAAGACAAGGCGCAGAACCTGCGCAATTCCCTGTATCGCCGCTGGGGCCGCTACCGCCACTTCGCCGAGTACGAGCGCGCGGTGTTCGCCAAAGACGCGAAGACCGAAGTGCTGATGATTTCCGAAGTGCAGCAGCCGCTTTTCATCAAGCATTACGACACGCCGCTGGAACGCTTCCACCTGCTGCCGCCAGGCATCGCCCAGGACCGTCGCCGTCCGGCGGATGCCGACCAGATTCGCGCCGGTTTCCGCGCCGAATTCAACCTCAAGGACGACGAGCTGCTGCTGGTGCAGATCGGCTCCGGGTTCAAGACCAAGGGCGTCGATCGCAGCCTGAAAGCGCTGGCCGCACTGCCTGCCGAGCTGAAGAAACGCACCCGGCTGTTTGTAATCGGCCAGGATGACCCCAAATTGTTCCAGATGCAGAGTGCAACACTGGGTCTGGGCGACAACGTGACGTTCCTCAAGGGGCGTAGCGATATCCCGCGTTTCCTGCTCGGCGCCGACTTGTTGATCCACCCGGCGTACAACGAAAACACCGGCACGGTGCTGCTTGAAGCGCTGGTCGCCGGGTTGCCGGTGCTGGTCAGCGCGGTCTGCGGTTATGCCCATTACATCGCCGAGGCCGATGCCGGGCGAGTGCTGGACGAACCGTTCGATCAGGCACAACTGACGCAATACCTGACTGACATGTTGAACGACGACGCTGCACGGGCGGCCTGGAGCCGCAACGGTCTGGCCTTCGCCGAGACGGCCGACCTGTACAGCATGCCGCAGCACGCGGCCGATGTGATTCTGGCGGAGCACGCTTAAATGAAGTTGATGCTGGCTGAACCGTTCAAGAGCCTGTGGGCTGGCCGCGATGCGTTCGTGGAAGTCGAGGGCTTGCAGGGCGAGGTGTACCGCGAGCTGGAAGCCCGCCGGACGTTGCGCACGGAAGTCGACGGCAATGGCTTTTTCGTCAAGATCCACCGGGGCATCGGTTGGGGCGAGATCTTCAAGAACCTGCTGACCGCCAAACTGCCGGTGCTCGGCGCGGGTCAGGAATGGAAAGCCATCCAGCGTTTGCAGGAAGTCGGCGTGCCGACCATGACCGCCGTCGCGTATGGCGAAAAGGGCAGCAACCCGGCGGATCAGCATTCGTTCATCGTCACCGAAGAGCTGGCGCCGACCATCAGCCTTGAAGACTTCAGCATCGACTGGGTCAAGCAACCGCCGCAGCCGAAACTCAAGCGGGCGCTGATCGCCGAGGTTGCGCGCATGACCGGCATGATGCATCGCGCCGGCGTCAATCACCGCGACTGCTACATCTGCCACTTTCTGCTGCACACCGACAAACCGGTGACTCCCGAAGATTTCAAACTCTCGGTGATCGACCTGCACCGTGCCCAGACCCGTCCGGCGATCACCCGGCGCTGGCGCAACAAGGATCTGGCGGCGTTGTACTTTTCCGCGCTGGACATCGGCCTGACCCGACGTGACAAGCTGCGTTTCCTCAAAGGTTACTTCCAGCAACCGCTGCGCCAGATCCTGGCCGAAGAGGCGCCGTTGCTGAGCTGGCTCGAAGGCAAGGCCAACAAGCTCTACGCGCGCAAGCAACGTTACGGGGATGCGCTCTGATGGCGGGTTGGAATCTGGAGCCTGAGTACAGTGAGCTTGCGCAGCATTTCGGTAGCCTCGAAGCGGTCTTTGCCCTTCAAGGCGAGCGCCTGACCCGCGATCCATTGTCCGAGGTCATTCGCGTGCAGTTCAATGGCGTCAACTATTACGTCAAGCGCTACGTCGGCGCCGGCAAAGGCTTGCGGCGTTATCTGGGCAAACCCCGGGTGAAGATGGAATGGCAGAACCTCAAACGCTTCGCCAAGTGGGGCATTCCTACCGCCGAAGTAGTGGCGTGGGGCCTGGAGCGCAATGGCATGGCTTACGATCGCGGGGCGATGATCACCCGTGAACTGCCGCGCACCGAAGACCTGTCGGCGCTGGCCGAACGCAACGATCCCAAGCTCAAGGATCGTGCCTGGGTTGACGGCGTCAGCCGGCAATTGGCCGGTTATACCCGCGTCATGCACGACCACCGCTTCACCCATAACGATCTGAAGTGGCGCAATCTGCTGATCGACGATCAGGCGCAGCTGTATCTGATTGACTGCCCGAACGGCGATTTCTGGCGCGGCTTCTGGCTCAAGTACCGGATCACCAAGGATCTGGCCTGTCTCGACAAGGTGGCCAAGTATCACCTGTCGAACACCCAGCGCCTGCGCTTCTACCTGCAATATCGTGGACGTGATCGGCTGAATGCCGCCGACAAGCAACGGATTCGCCACGTGGTGAGATTTTTCGAGGGACGCGAATGACTGATTTTCTGGCCACTGAAGACCGTGCGCTGCTGGAGCGCCACGGTCTCGGCACGTTCGATGCGCTGTGGTCCAAGCAGCTCGAGGCCGTGGATGAGCCCAACACCGACGGTGGCGGCTGGAGCAGCGTGTTCCGTCTGGAGCTGGAAGGGCATGCCTATTACCTCAAGCGCCAGTGCAATTACCTGACCCGCACGTTGCACGCGCCGTTCGGCGAGCCGACGTTCGCCCGGGAATTTCGCAACATCAGTCGTTACAACAAACTTGGTATTCCGGCGTTGCAGGCGGCGTTCTTCGGTGAGCGCAAGGTCAATGGCGAGGTCCGTGCGATCCTGCTGACCCGCGCGCTGGATGGCTGGGACGATCTCGACTCGTTGTTGAAGCGCTGGTCGGACCTCGATGCCGCGCAGCAATCGGCGATTCTCAAGTCTTGTGGCCTGTTGGCGCGTCATCTTCATGGTATGCGTCAGGTGCACGGCTGCTTCTATCCCAAGCACATATTCTTGCGCGCCGAAGGCGATGGCTATCAGGCGCAGTTGATCGACCTGGAAAAGACCCGGCCCCTGTGGTTCGGTATGCGTGACCGGGTCAAGGATCTGGAGCCGCTGCAGCGTCGTGCGCCAGAGTGGAGCGAAGCGCAATTGCGTGAGCTGCTGGCGGCGTATCTCGATCAATCGACAGACAGCTCGCTGGTCGACAGCTGGATCATGCGACTGACCGCGCGGCGCAGTCACAAGGAGACCCGTTGATGCAGCTGTCGGACTTGAAAAACGCCGGGCGCACGCCGAGCCTGCCGCTGACGGTGTCGCTGGCCGATGCGGCGGGCGCTGCCGATTTGCAATTGCTCAGTCTGCTGCGGGTGTTGCCGGGTCAGCGTTATGTGGGTGCCGGTGTGTGGCGCGGGCGTCCGGTGCTGGCCAAGTTGCTGGTCGGCAATAAGGCTGCGCGGCACTTTCAGCGTGAACTGGAAGGTGTGAAACTGCTCGCCGCTCAGGGCATGACCACGCCGTTGCTGCTGGCCGATGGGCTGAAGGACGGTGAGGGCGGCTGGCTGCTGTTCGAGTTCCTCGAAGGCGCCGAAAGCCTGGGCGATGCCTGGAACAAGGTCGAATCCTTGCCGGTGCTGGCCGACGAGCAATCGGCGGTGCTGGCCGAGGCCCTGGGCGCCATCGGTCAGTTGCACGGCAAAGGCCTGTGGCAGGAAGACCTGCACCTGGACAATCTGTTGCGCCATGGCGGCCAGCTGTATCTGATCGATGGTGCCGGCATCTGTGTGGAAACCGCCGGCCAGCCGTTGTCCCGGCAGAAAGTGCTGGAAAATCTCGGGGTGTTCTTCGCTCAGTTGCCCAAGTCGCTTGAGCCGTTCACCGAAGAATTGCTGGTGTATTACCTGTTGAGCAACAGCGAACACGCGCTGCCGCTGGAAGCCCTGCAAAAGCAGATCGACAAGGTGCGCGCCTGGCGCTTGAAGGATTACCTGATCAAGGTCGGTCGTGAATGCACGCTGTTCAGCGTCAAGCGTGGTGCATTTGGTCTGCGGTCGATTCGCCGCGAGGAAGAGCCCGCGATGCTGCCGGTGCTGGAGCAGGCCGATGCCCTGCTCGATCAGGGCCATCTTTACAAGACCGGTGGCGCGGCCAGTGTCGGCAAGGTCGAGGTTGCCGGGCGTACGCTGGTGATCAAGCGTTACAACATCAAGAATTTTGCCCATTGGCTCAAGCGCTTCTGGCGTCCGAGCCGCGCCTGGCATTCCTGGCGCGAAGGCAATCGCCTGGCATTCCTCGGCATCGCCACGCCCAAACCGCTGGCGGTGCTGGAAACCCGGTTTTTCTGGTTGCGCAGCAAGGCGTATCTGATCACCGAATACCTGGCCGGGCCGGACATCATCGAGCGCTTTGCGCCGTACGTCGAAAGCGGCGAGGCGCCGGAAGCCGAGTTGCAGGCGCTGGATCAGTTGTTTGCGCGGTTGATTGCCGAGCGCATCAGCCATGGCGACTTCAAGGGACACAACCTGTTCTGGCAGGAAGATCGCTGGGCGCTGATCGATCTGGATTCGATGTGCCAGCACGGCTCGGCGGGCAGCTTTGCTCCGGCCTATGCCCGGGATCGCGCGCGCTTCATGCGCAACTGGCCCGAGAGCAGTGCGTTGTATCGGGTGATTGATCAGCGTTTGCCCAAGGATGCATTGGACGCTGCGTGATTGTTTTCGCCTGAGCATAAGACATTTCTGTAATAAAAATCTGGCGAGGTTCGTGGTGACAAATCCTTGTGATTTCTCCTACAGCCTTGCCAGAACCCATGAACTACCCCTCGCAAAACCCCGGTGCTAGTTTGTCCCGACGTACCCGGAGGGCAAATCTTGACCATCGAAACCTCTATCGCTATCGGGGCATTTTCCCTGGCGCTGTCCGGCTGTGGCACCGCCGTTACGGTGTTGCGGGGCGACGAAGCCGCCACGCGCTGTCTGCGCAAACAGAAAACTTACTGTCAGTTAATTCCGCGCATCTACAGTGAACTCGCCCATGATTTCTGTCTGCTGCACGCGCCGCCCGATCCTACCGGCATTCTGGTGCCGGTCTTCCTGCTTGACCTGACTCTGTCCGGCGTCTTCGACACGGCTTGCCTGCCGTATACGATCTATCGCCAGGCGGTGGACGGGAATGTCGGTGTTTATTGGCGATCAGGCCGTGGGTAATCACGTTGTCCCCAATCAGTGAATACAGCGATATCATCGTTTATGTCGATGAGAGCGGTGATCACGGAATGCAGACACTGGATCCCAACTATCCAGTCTTCGTGCTCGCGTTTTGTGCCTTTCATAAAAGGCATTACTGCGAGAAAGTCATTCCTGCTCTACAGAAATTCAAGTTTGCACATATGGGGCACGATCTGATCGGTCTGCATGAACTCGAAATTCGTAAAGAAAAAGGATCGTTTTCTGGTCTCTTCATGTCCAGAGATCACAAAAATGCTTTTCTTGAGGAGCTGACTTGCATCATTGAAGCCAGCAACTTTGTTTTGATCAGTTGCGTCGTAGACAAGGCTTCCCTCCGCGAAAAACAAGGCACGGGACACAATCCTTATCACCTTGCTCTCGGCTTTTGTCTGGAAACGCTCTACGAGTTTTTGCAAGAGAAGAATCAGCAGGGGGCGCTGACGCATGTGATTTTCGAGCGTCGAGGAAAGCGAGAGGATAACGAGCTTGAGTTGGAGTTTCGCAGGATGTGTGGCGGGGCGAATCGATGGGGTATTCAACTGCCGTTAGACATCGTTTTTGCAACCAAACAGGTGAACTCCACCGGCCTGCAGCTAGCCGATCTTGTTGCGAGGCCCATTGGCATGAGCTTTTTGAGGGCGGGTCAGGGAAACCGTGCTTTTGACGTGCTTAAGCGCAAGTTCTATTGCAGCGGGGGGCGGAGCAAAGTTGGAGAGGGTTTCGAGAATTGGGGTTTGAAGCTTTTCCCATCCCCAGAAAGCGAAAAGCCCCGATGATCTCACCGAGGCATTAGCGCCGACCGGGATCTCCCAGTCCATTTGTGCTGGAGTCTATGTCGACGCTGCTTGAGTGTCAACGCACCGGCCGGCCAGTTCCGCTAGAGGTTTGTCGGCGCTTTTAAGCTATAATCCCGCCCTTTAGCTGTCTCTCGCCCGGTGCGGGGGCACATCATTTTTCAAGGCGCATCGCGCCTGAATGCAGACTAAAGAGGCTAGACCCCTGTGGCATTGACGATTCTTGGCCTGTCCGGCGCCCTTAGCCATGATCCTTCAGCAGCCTTGTACATCGACGGCAAGCTGGTCGCGGCGGCTGAGGAAGAGCGCTTCGTACGCGATAAACATGCAAAGAACCGCATGCCCTACGAATCGGCGAAGTTCTGCCTGGAGCAGGCTGGCATCAAGCCGTCCGACGTTGACGTGGTCGCGATTCCGTTCGCCCCGATCAGCATTTTCGGCAAGGCTCGCTGGCAATACGCCAAACGTTACTGGTACGCCCCGGATCGCGCGCTCGACGCGATCCTGATGGGCAACCGTCGCTACAAGCGCTATCGCAACAAGATCGTCTGGTGCCTGGAGCAACTGGGCTTCGATCCGAAGAAAATCAAGATCGAACCGGTGGAACACCACCTGGCCCACGCTTCCAGCGCCTACCACTGCTCGGGTTTCAAAGAGAAAACCGCGATCCTCGGCATCGACGGCAAGGGCGAGTACGCCACGACCTTCTTCGGTTATGGCGAAAACGGCAAGATCCACAAGATCAAGGAATTCTTCGATCCGGACTCCCTTGGCGGCCTGTATGGCGCGATCACCGAGTTCCTCGGGTTCGACATGCTCGACGGTGAGTTCAAGGTCATGGGCATGGCGCCATACGGCGACGCCAGCAAATACGATTTCTCGCGTCTGGCCTCGTTCGAGAACGGCGAGCTGGTGATCAACACTGACTACGCCAACGTGATCGGCCTGCGTCGCTATAAAGAGAAGGGCAAGGGTTACTATTTCTCGCCGAAGCTGATCGAGTGGCTGGGTCCGAAGCGCGAGGGCGACATCGCCGACGAGCCGTACATCCACTACGCCGCCAGCATTCAGGCGCTGTTCGAAAAAATCGCGCTGCAGATGATCGACTACTATCTGGGCGACGTGCTCAAGGAAACCGGCAAGCTGGCCTACGCCGGTGGCTGTGCGTTGAACGTCAAGCTCAACCAGAAAATCATCGCCCGTGACGACGTCAAGGAGCTGTTCGTGCAGCCTGCTTCCGGCGATGCCGGCACTGCAGTCGGCGCAGCAGCCTATGTGTCGAACGCCCGTGGCGTGCCGGTCGAGAAGATGGAACACGTCTACCTCGGCCCGTCGTACAGCAACGAAGACGTGATCGCCGCGTGCGCCCGTCACGAGAACAAGCCGACCTGGCGCAAGCTCGACAACATGCCGGAGCAGATTGCCAAAATCATGGTCGATGGCAACCCGGTGGCCTGGTTCCAGGGCCGCATGGAATTCGGTCCGCGTGCACTGGGTGGTCGTTCGATCATCGGTTGCCCGAGCGTGGCTGGCGTGGCTGATCGCATCAACCACCAGATCAAGTTCCGCGAGCGCTGGAGGCCTTTCTGCCCGTCGATGCTCGACACCGTTGCGCCACAGATGATCAAGATCGATCACCCGGCGCCGTTCATGACCTTCACCTTCGAAGTGGCGGAAGAGTGGAAGACCCGAGTGCCGGAAGTCGTCCACGAAGACGGTACGTCCCGGGCCCAGGTGCTCAAGCGCGAATACAACCCGCGCTACTACGACATGATGAAGGCGCTGGAAGTGCTGACCGGCAACGGCGTGTCCCTGAACACCTCGCTCAACCGCCGTGGTGAACCGATGATCTGCTCGCCGACCGATGCCCTGAACATGTTCTTCGGCTCGGATCTGCAGTACCTGATCATGGAAGATATTCTGGTCGTTAAAGAGGGTGTGAAGGGATACGGTCTTGACTGAGACACTGATCAGCGTCGTTATTCCGGTTTACAACTACGCACGAACGCTGCCTCGTGCAGTGGAGTCGGTGTTGGCGCAGTTGGATGAGGCTGCGGCGGATCTGTTGGTCATCGACGATGGGTCGACGGATGAGACGCCTGAGGTAGTGGAGAGGCTTCTGCTCGAGCATGGCGGGCGTTTTCGTGCGTTGCGCAAAAGCAATGGCGGGTTGTCTACCGTGCGCAATCGCGGGCTTGAGGAGACGAGCGGGCAATATCTGATTTTCCTCGACTCCGACGACGAAATGGCGCCCGGCGCGCTGGCTGCGCTTTCGGAGCATATTGCCAATAACCCTCAAACCATGATGGTCATTGGTGCCCATTGGTCGGTGTTTGCTGATGGCAGGCACAGCCTGCAGCCAGCCAAACCTCTGCCTTTAACCCCCCGGCAGCGATTACAGGGCTACCTGCTGGACAAGACCGTGTCGATTTCCAACGGGGCCTGCGCGATGCATCGCGAAGTGTTCGTTCCTGGCACGTATCCTGAGCATTTGCGCAACGTCGAGGATCTGCCAGTGTTTGCCCAAGTGCTGGCGCGTTTCCCGTGCAGCGTTCTGGACAAGCCTCTGGCCCTTATCTACAAGCACGCTGACAGCATGCGACATGATTTGCGTCAAAGCCTTGCCGCCGGTACAGAGCAGGTTGTGAGTGAAGTGTTCTCCAGTCGACGCATGCCTGAAGAGATGCTTGACCTGCGTCAGGCGTTTCTGGCGCAGCGCTGCCTGTCGTTGTTTCGTGATTGTTACTCTCACGGCGAATACGCTCTGGCCAAAGGGTTCTATTTTCAGGCGTTGCGTGCAGACTGGCGCACGTTCTCGCGCTGGTCATACACTCGCAAGGCTTTGCGGTTGCTGTTTCGGTAAATGGTTCGCGGTGAACAGGCGCGTACCTGGTAACGAGTGTCGATGAGGTGGCTGGGTGAAAGGTACGGGCAGTAAAGTGGGAACTCGAGTATCCAGAATCATCGACGAATACCCAGTTTGGCTGGCATTTTGGGGCAGTGTTCTGCTCTCGTTGATCGCAGTCATGGGTACTGCAACCGTCGGGCGTGATGCGGCGCTGTACATCGATATTGCGCAGCAAGTCACCGAGCATGGGCCCAATGTGGCGTGGGCAGCGTTCGATTGGCCCTGGTTTTCCTTACTTCTGGCAGGCACCCATGCCGTCCTGCATCTGCCACTGGAGCTGAGTGCCTATCTCTGGTGCGGACTGTTTTTTGCCGGCACCAGCGCGTTGATGGTTGATTGCATCCGCCAGCGTACCCCCCACATCACTCGCTGGGCTTGTCTGGTGGTGCTGGCAATGCCTGCGGTCAATGCCTTTCGTAACGACATCATTCGTGAGTGCGGTTTCTGGTTTTTTTGCACGCTTGCGCTGTGGCTCGCGTTTCGCTGGCAGACGCGAGGCGGCTGGTTGCGTGCTGCTCTCATTCATCTGGCGATTGTCGCGGCGGCGTTGTTTCGCCTGGAGGCGTTACTGATGGTGGTGGCATTGGGATTGTGGCAACTGCCCAATCTCTGGTCTTCGACTCGGCGCCTGCAATTCTTCCAGTTTTCACTGTTGCCGATCCTGGGTCTGCTGGTGATCTCGGTGTCCGGCGTGCTTCTGTCTGCCCGCGTGATGCTCTATCTGGACATGATTGAACCTCGTGGCGTGCTGTCGTCGTTTCAGATGCTATGCGACCAGTTCGCCAATTCACTCATCAACAAGTACTCCCAGGACGAAGCCGGGCGGATCATTTTCTTCGGCATCCTGGCGACCATGGCCATCACTTTCGTGAAGTTGATGGGGCCTTTTGCTGTGCCGTTCATATTGCGTCGCAACTGGGTGGTGCTGGGCATTTACTGGCGCGACTACCGTCCCTTCGCCTGGGCGGCGCTGTGTTACCTGCTTGTTCTGGTGCTGTTTTTCATCAAGCAGCAGTTCATGAATACACGCTACCTGAGCTTCCTGAATCTTCTGTTTGTGCCGGTGCTGGCGATGGGGCTGGCGGCGTTTGTCCGCGAGTTTCCGCGATGGGGCAAGGGGCTGGTGATCGTAGGGTTGCTGGTGATGCTGGCCAACGTCATTTCCACTGGGGCCGGCAAAACCCACTATGTCGAGGCGGGACGCTGGATGTCCTCCCACGTCGAGCCGGGTGCGCCGACTTACTTCGAGGATGGGCGGATCAGCTACTACGCCGGTCGCGGCTATGTAATGCCTGTTCTGACTCAGGAAGAAGCCATGTCGGCAGCTCATGCCAGTGACTTTCGTTATTTCGTCATTGAAGCAAAGGGTGACGAACCATGGCTGAACGAGTGGCTGGCGGCGCACAAGCTGCGCGTCATCGAGCATTTCGCCAATCGCAAAGGTGCCACGGTGGTGGTCATCGGCCGCTAAGGCTCAACCCAGCAGCGGGCGCAGGCGCGAGATCAGAGGTGCCTGCCGGTTGCTCGGCAGGGCCTGCCGGTAACCCTCGATAAACGTATCGCCGGCGTCTTCCCCCAGCAACCATTGCCGGTCTTCCTTGTAACGCAGCAAGTGGGCGAAGTTGCGCAGGCGTTTGCTGTCGCTGAGTGCGCGCTTCTGGCAGCGCAGGTCGGCGATATCGATCAGGCCCAATTGGTTGTCCGGGGTCAGCACGACGTTGCCGAAGTGCAGCGATCGGAAGTACACACCTTTCTCGTGCAATTGCGCGAAATACGCGCCCAGTTGAAATCTAAGTGTGTCCGTCCCTTCGCTGGAGCCTTGCAGCTGGCGCACGGTCTTGCCCGCCAGTGGACTGTAATAAACGCAGTCGCGCTCGATACTCGGGATGCGGTATACAGCGATGACTTTTGGGCAAAGAACGCCGCGCTGTTCCAGTGCTCTGGTGTTGTCGGCAAAGCGTTGTGCGTACGGATAGAACAGTGCCGAACTGAGCAGGCGTTTGCGACGGAACAGCTTGAGCATGCATCCATCGGCCAATCGAAGCACCTTGTCACCGGAGCCGTCGGCTTCCAGTACGTGTGCACCGGCGCGCAGTGCCTCGTAGGTGCTGTGATCAATCGATTGCATTATCGGGCTCCCCATCATTAGCGGCGTATCTTAACCGACTTGATCAAGGGCTGGCTTGAAGTCATGTTTATCGGGGTAAAAATGCGTGTGATATCATCCCCGCCTCACTGAATTGTGCGGATCACCATGAGCAGTCCTGAACCGAAAGCCCAGTCAACGCTGGCGATCTATTTCCGCCTTTTGGCTTACGTGCGGCCTTATGCCGGCCTCTTTCTTCTCAGCATCGTCGGGTTTCTGATCTTCGCATCGACTCAACCGATGCTCGCTTACATCCTCAAGTATTTCGTCGATGGTCTGGCCAATCCTGAAGCCAGTCTGTTTCCAGGCAACCCTTATCTGGGCAAATTGCAGTTGCTCGAAACCGTGCCGTTGATGATCGTGCTCATCGCGCTGTTACAGGGCGTGGGTTCGTACCTTGGCAACTTCTTCCTGGCCCGGGTTTCCCTGGGATTGGTGCATGACCTGCGGGTGGTGCTGTTCAACAAGCTGCTGGAGTTGCCTAACCGGTTCTTTGACAAGAACAACTCCGGCCATCTGATTTCCCGGATTACCTTCAACGTGACCATGGTCACCGGCGCGGCAACGGACGCGATCAAGGTGGTCATTCGCGAAGGCATGACCGTGATTTTCCTGTTCTTCACCCTGTTGTGGATGAACTGGAAGCTTACGCTGGTGATGGTGGCCATCCTGCCGGTGATCGGCATCATGGTGAACAGCACCAGCAAGAAATTCCGCAAGCAAAGCAAAAAGATCCAGGTGTCGATGGGCAACGTCACGCACGTTGCCTCCGAGACGATTCATGGTTATCGCGTTGTGCGCAGTTTCGGCGGCGAACTCTATGAAAAGACCCGCTTTCGCGAGGCCAGCCAGAGCAACACCGACAAGCAACTGACAATGACCAAGACCGGCGCGGTTTACACACCGATGCTGCAACTGGTGACTTACAGCGCCATGGCCGTGGTCATGTTCCTCGTGCTGTACCTTCGTGGCGATGCCTCACCGGGGGACCTGGTGGCATACATCACCATGGCTGGTTTGTTGCCAAAACCGATTCGCCAGCTCTCGGAAGTCAGCTCGACCATTCAGAAAGGCGTAGCCGGTGCCGAAAGTATTTTCGAGCAACTGGATGAACCGGCTGAAGTGGATGAGGGCACGGTCGAACAGGATCGCCTTGAGGGGCGTCTGGAAGTGCGCAACCTCAGTTTCCAATACCCGGACACCGACAAGCAGGTGCTCAACGACATCAGTTTTGTCGTTGAACCGGGGCAAATGGTCGCGCTGGTGGGGCGTTCGGGCAGCGGCAAGTCGACGCTTGCCGGTCTTATTCCACGCTTCTATCAGCATGAACAGGGCGAGATTCTGCTCGATGGCATCCGTGTGCAGGACTTTACCTTGCACAGTCTGCGTCGCCAGATTGCGCTGGTGACCCAGCAGGTCACGCTGTTCAACGATACGGTGACCAACAACATCGCTTATGGCGACCTGGCGGGTGCGCCGTTCGAGGAGGTCAAACGGGCCGCCTCCGAGGCCTATGCCGATGAATTCATCATCAAGATGCCGGAAGGTTACGAAACCCTGGTCGGTGAAAACGGCGTGTTGCTGTCTGGCGGCCAGCGCCAGCGCATTGCCATCGCCCGGGCGCTGCTCAAGGATGCGCCGCTGCTGATTCTCGACGAGGCTACGTCTGCCCTCGATACCGAGTCGGAACGGCATATTCAGGCGGCGCTGGATCACGTGGTGCAAAACCGCACGACCCTGGTGATCGCTCACCGCTTGAGCACCATCGAGAAGGCCGACCTGATTCTGGTCATGGATGAAGGCCGGATCGTCGAGCGCGGAACCCACGCGCAACTGCTGGAGCAGAACGGCTATTACTCCCGTCTGCATGCCAAGGAGTTTGAAGAAGGTGACGAGCTCCAGCCAGCCCACGCGACCAACGTATGCTGAAGGTGTTTCGCAGCATTCGTGAGCGTGGCTGGACGGAGATAGACCAGGATGCTTACGCCCGCGCCTGGCAGCGCTTCGGCGGCAGCTTTGCCACGCATCCCGAGGTGGTCGAGCGGCTGTCGATGTTCGTGGGCATCGAACTGCGTTATCTGGGCTGGGTCGTTGGCGACGAGGTAGTAGCTGCGATTCCTTGCTGGGGCCGTCATGTGGCCTTGTCCAAGGAAGTGCTCAAGCGCGAGGGCAAACGCGGATTGCTCGACATGGGTAATGCGGAAATCATTCTGCCGATCGCGCCGGATGTCGTCGTGCCGGTTCGCCAACGCATGGCCTATGTGTCCCAGCTCAATGCCGAGCAGATCAGTACCTTGAAAGTGCAGCCGGAGGGCTTGGCCCTGGCCCGGTTGCCGGAAGAGTATTCGAAGAAATTTCGCTACAACCAGCGTCGCGAGCAGCGCCTGCTGGAAGAGGCGGGTGGTTCGCTGGTGCCGATGTCGGACTTTACTGCGGCGCAGCAGGCGCAGACTTACAGTGATCTGTTCGAACGCCGCTGGGGCTTCGAAGTACCTGGCAGGGCCGGGCTCGTTGAGGTATTCACTCTGTTGCGTGAGTTCATGACCGGTTCCGTGGTCATGCTCGAATCGGCACCCGTGGCCATTCAGGTTTTGTACCGCGTCGAAGCGCCGCAATGGGTCTCGCTGGAATACATCAATGGTGGCGTCGACCCGCAGAGTCGCGAGTTCAGCCCCGGTAGCGTGTTGAGTTTCGTCAATACCCAGCAGGCCTGGGCAGACGCGCAGGCACTGGGTAAGCCTTTGCGTTATTCATTCGGTCGTGCCGACCGTGAGTACAAGGATCGCTGGTGCCACACGGTGCCGGTCTACAAGGTCTGAATTGATGAGCGCTCGCAAGCAACAGCTTCTCAAGGCACACCGACGCGGCAAGCGTCTGTTCCTCATCGCCTTCGTGGTTGCGCTGTTTCTGGTCGGCTTTCTGGTCGGCTGGTCGCTGGTGCCGCTGTTGCTGGTACTGGCCTGGGTTGCCCACGAAGCGTGGTTTGCCGATCACTTGTTTTACCGGCCGTCCGACGACTACCAATACGACTTTCCTGCGGACACCGCGCGACAGACTGTCAGTCTGGACGGCGGTGTGGTGCGTCTGAGCGAGCCGTTGGCGCCGGGCGAGACACTCATTCTCGAACTTGAATTGAAGGCTGGCTGGCTGGGTCGCTGGCTCGATCCCTACGTTGCGGTGGGGGATGATCGCCAGGACTTCGAGCGCGGGGTGAAAGGGCGGCGTTACCTAAACCTTTCCGGGCAGGCAGATGCTTTGGCGCAGGGCGTGCTGACCCTGCGCGGACGATATTGCACGGCGGGTACCATGGGCACGCTTTGGGTCATGGCGAACCCTGATTACAGCCGCCAGCGCGTTATGGTCATCGCTCCTCATGCCGACGATGCCGAGCTTGCGGCATTCGGTCTTTACAGCCGTAGTGAAGACGTCAGCATCGTCACCCTGACCCAAGGCGAGATCGAAGCTGAAGATTTCCAGCGTATGGGCCTTGATCAGGCCGCCGCAGCGCGGTTGAAGGGGCGTTTGCGCAGTTGGGACAGTCTGGTGATTCCTCTGTGGGGTGGCGTGCCGGCCGAACGTTGCGTGCAGCTGGGTTATTACTGCCTGCAATTGCCTGCGATGGCCGCTGAGCCGGCCACGGCTTTCGGTTCCCTCGAGTCGCAGGAAGGCGATGTGCGCACTGTGCGCCGTCACAATCCGCTGACCTTGCCCGCCGATGTTGACGGGCAGCCAACTTGGCAGAACCTTGTCGAAGACCTGACGGCGCTTCTGAAGCATTACCGTCCAGAGGTCGTCGTCACGCCGCATCCCGAGCTGGATCCACACAGCGATCACGTCGCCTCGACTCAAGCGCTGCTTGAGGCCGTTGGCCTGAGTAGCTGGAAGCCGACGACGATGTTGCTGTACGCCAATCATTTGCATGACAACGACCGCTGGCCAATGGGCCCTGCCGGTGGCGGGATCGCGCTGCCGCCAGCCATCGAACCATTGCCGGCCAACCGCTTGTGGAGTCCGGTGCTGTCGCCGGACGTGCAACTGGATAAGGCCATGGCGTTAGCCATGGAGCACGACTTGCAGGGCGGGCAAGTGTTCAAACGGCAATTGCGCCGCTGGATCCAGCAGGGACTGGCGGGGCGTCGCTGGCCTGTCACTGGCAGTAATGAGTTTTTCCGCAAGGCTGTGCGGCGCCACGAGTTGTTCTGGGTGCGCGACCTTTCAGATTGAGGCGGACGGCCCTTGACCCTGTGTTAATATCGCGCCCCTGTTCATTTTGTATGTGGGTTGCTCCATGAAGTTGTCCATGCCGCGATTCGATCAAGCCCCTGTCTTGGTGGTCGGCGATGTCATGCTCGACCGTTACTGGCATGGCGGTACCTCACGGATTTCCCCTGAGGCGCCGGTTCCTGTCGTTAAAGTCGAGCAAATCGAAGACCGCCCGGGCGGTGCCGCCAACGTTGCCTTGAACATTGCCGCGCTGGGTGCGCCGGCGTCGCTGGTCGGTGTGACCGGTGACGACGAAGCCGCCGACAGCCTGAGCAACAGCCTCAAGGGTGCGGGCGTGCGAGCCTTGTTCCAGCGCATCGCGCACCAGCCGACCATCGTCAAGCTGCGGGTCATGAGCCGGCACCAGCAATTGCTGCGTATCGACTTCGAAGAACCGTTCGCCACCGACGCCCTGGCCCTCGGCGCGCAGGTCGATGACCTGCTTGAAGGCATCAAGGTGCTGGTGCTGTCCGACTACGGCAAAGGCGCCCTGAGAAACCATCAGGCGCTGATCCAGGCCGCCCGTGCCAAAGGCATCCCGGTGCTGGCCGACCCGAAGGGCAAGGATTTCTCGATCTACCGGGGCGCGAGCCTGATCACCCCGAACCTCAGCGAGTTCGAAGCAATCGTCGGCGGTTGCGCCGATGAGCACGAGCTGGTGACCAAGGGCGCGAAGCTGATGCACGACCTGGATCTCGGCGCATTGCTGGTGACCCGTGGCGAGCACGGCATGACACTGCTGCGTCCGGATCATCCGGCTTTGCATTTGCCTGCGCGGGCCCGTGAAGTGTTCGACGTGACTGGTGCCGGCGACACGGTGATTTCCACCCTTGCGGCGGCGATTGCTGCCGGTGAGGAACTGCCACACGCGGTGGCGCTGGCCAACCTGGCGGCGGGCATCGTCGTTGGTAAGCTCGGTACGGCGGCGATCAGCGCTCCGGAGCTGCGTCGTGCCATTCAGCGTGAGGAAGGTTCCGAGCGCGGCGTGCTGGGTCTGGAGCAACTGCTGCTGGCGGTGGCCGATGCCCGTGCACACAACGAAAAAATCGTTTTCACCAATGGCTGCTTCGACATCCTCCATGCAGGTCATGTGACCTACCTGGAGCAGGCGCGGGCTCAAGGCGATCGTTTGATTGTCGCGGTCAACGACGATGCTTCGGTCAGCCGCCTCAAGGGGCCTGGCCGTCCGATCAACAGTGTCGATCGGCGCATGGCTGTGCTGGCGGGGCTTGGGGCGGTGGACTGGGTCATCAGCTTCCCTGAAGGCACGCCAGAAAACCTGCTGCGTGAGGTCAAGCCGGACGTGCTGGTCAAGGGCGGGGATTACGGGATTGACCAGGTGGTCGGCGCCGACATCGTGACGGCTTATGGCGGCACCGTGAAAGTGCTGGGACTGGTGGAAAACAGTTCAACCACCGCGATTGTCGAAAAAATCCGCAGTCGTTGATCAGATGGAACTTTATTGTTTTGGACTGCGTGTGAACGGATTTTGCCTTGGGGATCTAACCGTTTCCGTTGATGTTGGCAGGTTTGAATCCGCTGCGCTTGCCTGCCTACATCGTGTGGTCATTTAACCTATGAAAGTCATGCTCCTGGTGATGAACGAACAGCGGGTCATTCTCGACCGGCTCTACGACATCGTGCAGCAGAACTGTGATGAATGTGTCATCTATCGGCTCAGCAAACAGCAACAGATGAACCTGGGGCCTTTTTTGGCCTCGGTTGATTACCAGACCTTTGATCGTGTCGTTATCTTCTCCAGGGTCAAGCGCCTGGTCTCGCAACTGCGGGTGCTCAAGTGCATTCCCGGGCTGGTCTTTCTCGAACACGATGCCTACCAGAACTACATGCCCGCCAGTAAATATCGTGGCGTTTATTCGCGTCTCTACAAGCGCCTGCCGAGTTGCCGGGCGCTGGTTTCCGGGGCGGTGGTCGCACGCAAGATGCTCGCTGAAGGCATCGACACGGTGTTCGTCTCCAAGGGTTACGACGAGCAGATGCTGCGCAACACCGGGTCCGAGCGCGACATTCCCATCGGTTTTCTCGGCAGCCTGAAAAGTACCGAGTACGCCCAGCGCAAGGCACTGCTCGAATCGCTGGCGCAGCGTACCGGTATGCTGGTGACCCGCACCCGCTCCGGCTCCGAATACCTGGAAACGCTCAATCGCATCAAGATTTTCGTCAGCGCCGACATCGGCATGAACGAGTTCATGATCAAGAACTACGAAGCCATGGCCTGCGGTTGTGTGCTGCTGGCCTGGAGTCAGGGCGAAGAAGACAAGTTGCTTGGCTTCGAAGACATGCACAACACCGTGTTCTATCGCAGCGAAGACGAGGCGGTGGAAAAGATCAAGCTGTTGCAGGGCGATCCGGAGCTGTCGCAGCGTATTGCCAGCAATGGTCAGGCCTTTGCAGAAAGTCGCTATTCCTTCGCCCGTGTCGGCCAGGCCCTCGCCACTGAAATACAGCGCGAGATGCGCCCATGGCAGCCGCCGTCAGCATTCACGCGGTTCTGGGTGAAACTGCGTTTCGGCATGAAGGTGCCGGTCTGAATGAAGGATGAACATATGGCGCTGGATGCGCTCCCCGGCGGTGACCAGTCGGTGTTGGATGCGTTGCCCGAGCCATTGCGCGAATGCCTGAGCCGCGCGCACCGGGTCATCCTGATCGCGAATAATCCGGCCATCACGGCGGCGGATTTTCAGGCGCTGAATATCAGCGCCAATGACGTCGTCGTCAGTTTCAACACCTGCATCAAGGCGCCGCTGCTCAACGAGCACAGCTTGAACGTCTTCGTGCATGGCTATAACGCGCCGGACGCCTATTTTTTTGGTCTGCCTTACGGCCCGGACGTGCAACGGTTGTTCGAGCATGCGGGCGAGCGTTGTTTCACCATGCTGGTCGGCTGCGCCGCACCGATGTGTCCGTTGCCACGGGTGGCCATGTATTGGGATCGTATCCCGCTGCCGGCTCTGTGGAACTATCCCGTCGACCGTCCGGGCGGCAAGCGCTACGTTGGGCCATCTACCGGTTTCAATACGCTGGTGGTTTTAGACTGGTTGCGCGGTCACGCCGGTTATTCCTATCAGCTCATGACCCTGGGGTTTTCCAACGAAGCGGGGAAACTGTGGGGTGGGCATGCCTGGGATTACGAGCGCGACTGGCTGCAGCAGTCGGACGTCATTGTGGTGCCTTTGCAGCCGCGTCACTGGTGGCAAAAGCTCTTTTGCCAAAAATAGAAGGTGCTGTTGAGTGTTGAAAATTGCCGTCGCTTTTTTCGGGATCCCGAGAAATTCGCAGATTTGCTTCCCTTCCATTGAACAGAACGTTCTGGCGCAGTTTCCGGCGGGCAGCGACGTACAGTGCTTCTATCATTTGTACAAAATCGATGAAGTACAGAACTTCCGCTCAGGCGAAAAAGGCGAGTTGGGGGCTGACAACTATCAGCCATTCGAGCCGATGATCGGGGCCCTGACTTCGACTGACGGGGTACTGGAGCGTTGGGATTTCGAGCAGGTCAAAGCGCAGGGCGATACTTGGGCCGATGACTATGCGTCGCTGCGCAACCTGATCTATCAGCTCAATTCACTGCACACAGTGACCAGCATGATCGAAACCTTCAATCCCGATTTCGTCGTGTTCGTGCGCCCGGACAATTTCTTCCACAATCCGCTGCCCGCCTATGTGTTCAATCATTCAGAGGCCCGGAGGCACTTTGCCTACATTCCGGACTGGCAGTGGTGGGGCGGGTTGAACGACCGCTTTGCCATTTGCGGGCGCGATACCTATGTTGCCTATGGCAAGCGGATCGAGCGCATTTTCCAATTCTGCAAAGCCACGGGAAGAAAGCTGCACTCCGAGCGCTTGCTCAAGTACGCACTACAGCAGGCCGGTGCCAAAGTCTGCACGCTACCGACCCAAGCCTCTCGGGTGCGAATCACCGGCGCTTTTGCCGAAGAGTCGTTTTCGCCCAAGCGCGGCATGGGCAAGCGTGAAAACCGCTATTTCCATTTCTTCGCGACCTTGCGCACCTGGATGGATCGTCGGCGCTAGTCGGCTATTTGCTCGCGCGTTTCTTGCCGATGCCAACCAGACGCAGCGCCTTCAGACTCAATTGCTTGAGTCCCGCGCGAGGCGGCTTCGCCGGTTGCAGGCCCTGTTGCACGACCCAGTCTTTCCAGCGAATCCGCTCTTCACGCACGACCCAGCCCGTCTGGGTCGCAAAGCTTTCGGCCAGATAAAGCCCGCGGGTGCCGGCCGGCAGGAGCTTGTCGCGCTTGAGGGTATACAACTCGGCCAAGGGCGCGCCGTCCTTGAGCGGCATCAGGTAGAGATCGGGGCGCTTGCGGTCCAGCCGGGCCACCAGTTGATCGCCTTCCAGTCGTTCATCGACATGGAACAGGCTGAGGCTCTTGGCTTCCTTGGGTACATCCAGCCGCAGGTCGTAGATCAATTGCAGTGACGCGGTCGGCAAGTGCACGTAAGCCCGTGGCCGTTCAAGCAATTGCAGATTGGCGCAGCGCACCGGCCTGGCTGAACCGGACAGCGGCGTCAGGCGAAAGGGCAGGGCCTCGCGATAATGCAGCGCCGAAGCGTATGGCGCCGGCAGCCAGGTGTCGTTGAAGCGCCCGCCGAGCCAGCCTTCCGGGGTTTCCAGCAGGCATTCCTCGGCGATCTCCTGGATCGCCGTGTGCAGCGGAATATTCAGTTCATGGGCTGGCACGTAACCGGAAATCAACTTGAGCACGACGTCGCCGCGATCCTGCCGCCGCTGACGCACCAGCACCCAGTAATCGCGATTCTGCCAGTGCAGGGTCAGACGCACCGAAACACCAAGGTTGGCCAGCTCCAGCGCAAAGCGCTCGGCGTCAGCCACGTTGACCGGTTTACGCCGCTGAAGGGTCTGGGTGAAATTCAGCGGCATGCCGACGCTCTGATAGGTCAGGCCTTCCGGCGTGGCTTCGACGAACAGCGGCAGCGTCTTGAAGTTGCTCGGGTTCTTTCTGATGAGCGTACGCGGCATGTCGGCTCCTGCTTAAGGCCGCGAGGCGGCGTCAGTGACCACGAAGGACCTGGGCAACGGTCGCAACGTTATGGGCGAGGTGCAGCGGATTGATGGTCCCGACAATGGCACTGGCCACGCCGGGCTGGGCGAACAGCAACTCGAAGCTGGCGCGCACCGGATCCACGCCGGGACTCAGGCACACATGACCGCTGGCCAGCGCCTTTTTCACCAGAATGGCTTTGCCGTGGGCAGCAGCATAGTCAATGACCGCCTTCTCGTTTTGTTCGTTCAGATTGTAGGTGACCATTGCGCAGTCGCCTTGCTCCAGTGCCTTGAGGCCACCGTCGACGGTTTTGCCGGAGAAGCCGAAGCCGCGAATCTTGCCTTCGGCCTTCAGCGCCGCGAGGGTTGCGTAGACTTCGCTGTCGTTGAGGATCGCCAGGTCGTTACCGTCGGAGTGCACCAGCACCAGGTCGATAAAATCCGTTTCCAGACGTTGCAGGCTGCGCTCCACCGACATCCGGGTGTGAGCGGCGCTGAAATCGTGGGTCGATTGGCCGTCGACAAATTCTTCGCCGACCTTGCTGACAATCACCCAGTCCTGACGCTCACCACGCAGCAGTGGGCCGAGGCGTTCTTCGCTGCGGCCATAGGCCGGTGCGGTGTCGATCAGGTTGATGCCCAGTTCCCGCGCCTGCCTGAGCAGCATGCGCGCGGCGACGTCGTCGGGGATCTGGAAGCCGTTGGGGTATTTCACGCCCTGGTCGCGGCCGAGTTTGACGGTGCCCAGGCCCAGTGGCGAAACCAGCAGGCCGGTGCTGCCCAGCGGGCGATGCAGGTCGTGCAGGGTCGGCAGGCTCATGGCAGCAGTTGCTCCCAGGCGGGAACGCCCATCGGTGGTTTTGGCAGTTCTGGCAGCGGGGTCGCATGGCTCGGCTGGATGCCGTCGCGTTGAAGTGATGCCATCACCCGGTCAGCAAAGTCCGGCGCCAGGGCCAGTTTGGTCGGCCAGCCGACCAGCAGGCGTCCTTCTTCAGCGAGGAAGGCGTTGTCCGGGCGGGTCAGGCCGGTTTGCAACGGTTCGGCGCGATCCACGCGCAGGGTGGCCCATTGCACCGTGCTCAGGTCGATCCATGGCAATAGCTGACCGAGTTCTTTCTGGGCGGTGGCGATTTGTTCGGCCGGTTCACGGGCCACGCCTTCGGATTCGGCAATGTCGCCGCCCAGATACCAGACCCACTGGCCGTCGGCGGCCGGGTGCGTGGTTACGGTGATGCGCGGTTTGGTGCCGCCACCGAGGCAGTGCGCATATAGCGGCTTCAGGCCCGGGCCTTTGGCGATGATCATGTGCAGCGGCCGGCGTTGCATGGCCGGATGGGTCAGGCCCAAAGCAGTCAGCAGATCGGCAGTACCGGCACCGGCGCTGAGGACGATGCGCTGGGCACGAATCTCACGGCCGTCGACCTTCAGGCCAACCAGCACGCCGCTTTCCAGCAACGGCTCGATGTTTTGTCCGGCGAGCAGACCGTTACCGGACAGGTCGGCCAGACGCTGGATCAGGCTCGGCACATCGATCACCAGTTCGGCGAGGCGGTAGACCTTGCCCTTGAAGCGTTTGTCTTGCAGGGCCGGCGGCAGCTGATCGCCCTTGACCTGATCGACCCGGCCACGCACGGCTTTACTGGCGAAGAAACTGGTGAGGTTGCCGGCCAGGGTGCCCGGCGACCACAGGTAATGGGCTTCGGACAGCAGGCGCACGCCGGTCAGATCCAGTTCGCCGTTGCCGGCCAGAGCTTCACGCCAGCGACGCGGCATGTCGGCGATGGCTTCCGAGGCGCCGGTGAGCGCCCCGTGCAACGCGTATTTGGCGCCGCCGTGGATGATGCCCTGGGACTTCACACTCTGTCCGCCACCAAGGCTGGCGCTTTCCACCAGCACGGTCGAGAAACCTTGGCGACGCAGACGCGCGTTCAGCCAGAGACCGGCGACACCCGCGCCGACAATCAGCACGTCGGTGGAAATTGGAGATGGCATGCAACGACCTCAGGGTTTGAAGAAGTCGCAAGTTTCAAGCTTCAAGCTGCAAGCTGCAACCCGAAGCTGTAAATCGGTCGAGCTTGCAGCTTATGGCTTGATGCTCGTCAGTGTTTCAATGGCCGGCGGTTTTCGAGAACAGCTGAATCACCACCACGCCGAGCACGATCAGCGCCATCCCGAGCATCGCCGGGAGATCCAGCTTCTGCCCATAGATGAACAGCGCCGCGACGCTGACCATCACGATGCCCATGCCGGCCCACACCGCGTAGGCCACGCCCACCGGTACGCTGCGTACCACCAGGGTCAGCATCCAGAACGCGATGGCGTAGCCGACGATGACCAGCACCAGTGGCAGTGGCGTGCTGAAGCCTTTGACGGCTTTCATCGAAACGGTCGCGATCACTTCGGCACAGATGGCGATGGCCAGGTAGACGTAAGCGTTCATGTTCAATTCCTCATGTGAAGCATTGCTTTCTGAGGCGGCATTCTAGTGACTCCCCAGATGGGGTAAAGTCATTACCTATCTGTATAAAAGATGGGTTGGTCAATGAGCATGCAGTGGAATCTGGAGCAGTTGCGGGTGTTCGTTGCGGTGGCCGAGCAGCGTTCGTTTTCCGCTGTGGCGCGTCAGCAGCGCAAGGCACAGTCGGCGATCAGCAGCGCGATCGCGATGCTGGAGGACGATCTCGGAGTCAGCCTGTTCGAGCGTAGCAGCGGTCGTCAGCCGAGTCTGACCGAGGCGGGGGAGGCATTGCTGGAGGAGGCGCGCGAAGTGCTGCGTCAGTGCGAACGCCTGAACGGCCGGGCCGTGGCCATGATGCGCGGGCAGGAGGCGCAATTGCGGGTGGCGCAGGACGAGGCAATGCCCTATCAGGCGCTGGTGGAAAGTTTTGGTGCGCTGGCCGAGCAGTTCCCGAGTCTGGAGGTGCAACTGACCAGCGCCGCCCAGGGCGAGGTTTCACGCAAACTGGTGGAGCGCCGGGCCGATCTCGGGCTGCTGTTCTATCACGACGAAATTCCCGAAGCGCTGGAGCGCCGGGTGCTGGGCAGCGTGGAGATGGTCACGGTCTGCGGCGTCAATCATCCGCTGGCCGCGCAGTCCCGGGTCAATTGCCAGCAACTGGCCCAGCATCGGCAGCTGCTGATGTCGACCCAGACCAGCGTCTACCCCGGCAGCGAACCGGCCAGCCCACAGGTGTGGCGCGCCGACAGTTTCTACGTGATGGCCGAATGGCTGGTGCGCGACCTTGGCTGGGCCTGGCTGCCGCGCCATGTGGTGCAGTACTCGGCGTATCAGGGCCTGATGGTGGAGCTGGACAGCGAATGGACGCCGCCGGCACTGGTGGTGGAACTGGTCTGGCGCCGTGACGAACCATTGGGGCCGGCAGCTCGTTGGCTGGCGGAGCGATTTGCCATACACCTGCGGGCGATCGGCGGCAAAAGCCGATAAACTCCGCCGCCATGAATAGAACTCTCTACACCGCGCTGTTTTATCTGGGGCTGCCATTGGTGGCGATTCGGCTGTGGCTGCGCTCGCGCAAGGCGCCGGCGTATGCCCAACGGATTGGCGAACGTTTCTCCTACGGGATGCCGACATTGCAACCCGGTGGTATCTGGGTCCACGCAGTGTCGGTGGGCGAAAGCATCGCCGCCGCGCCGATGATCCGCGCGCTGCTGCAACGCTATCCGACGCTTCCGATCACCGTGACCTGCATGACGCCAACCGGTTCGGAACGTATCCATGCGCTGTTCGCCAACGAGCCACGCATCCAGCACTGCTATTTGCCGTATGACTTGCCCTGTGCCGCCGCGCGTTTTCTGGATCGCGTGCAGCCGAAACTGGCAGTGATCATGGAAACCGAACTGTGGCCCAACCACATTCACCAATGTGCCAAGCGCGGGATTCCACTGGCGTTGGCCAATGGACGACTGTCCGAGCGTTCCGCCAAGGGCTATGGCCGGTTCAGCAAACTGACCGCGCCGATGCTCGCCGAGATGAGCCTGTTCGCCGTACAGACCGAAGCCGAAGCCCAGCGCTTCCGTGATCTCGGTGCGCGCCCGGAGACAGTCGAAGTCACTGGCTCGATCAAGTTCGACCTGACCATCGACCCGCAACTGCTGCAACGCGCCGCTGAGCTGCGCAGCCAGTGGCAGGCTCAGGAGCGCCCGGTGTGGATCGCCGCCAGCACCCATGAAGGCGAAGACGAAGTGGTGCTGAATGCTCACCGTCGCTTGCTCACCAACCATCCCGATGCGTTGCTGATTCTGGTGCCGCGTCACCCGGAGCGTTTCAACTCGGTGTTCGAGTTGTGCCAGCGTGAAGGCTTTGCCACGGTGCGTCGCTCCACTGGCGCGAGCGTCGATGCGCAGACTTCGGTGCTGCTTGGCGACACCATGGGCGAGCTGCTGTTTCTCTATGCCCTGGCTGACAGCGCGTTCGTCGGCGGCAGCCTGGTGCCCAACGGCGGGCACAATCTGCTGGAACCGGCAGCCTTGGCGAAACCGGTGATCAGCGGCCCGCACCTGTTCAACTTCCTCGACATCGCCGCGCAACTGCGCAGCGCCGGGGCATTGGCCGAGGTGGATGACGCTGAAGGTCTGGCGACAGAAGTGCAGCGTCTGTTTGAACTGCCGCGCGACGCACAGCGCATGGCAGAAAACGGGCTGAGCGTGATGCGCCGCAATCAGGGCGCGTTGCAGCGCTTGCTCGATGGACTGGGAAGGTTGATCGACCGCCCATAAAAAACGCAGCCTCAGGGCTGCGTTTTTTGTTTAAGGCCGAGCCTTGAGCTGGGCTTCGGCAGCCTTGGCCAGATCCGGGGGCAGGAAGTCCTTGTCCGGGTTGTAGTCGGCTTTCAGGTAGCGGGTCAGATCCTGCAGGTCGCCCGGGTTCAACGTCCCCGCCGCCTGCTTCAGGCGCAGGTTGTCAAGGATGTAGTCGTAGCGGGTGTTGTTGTAATTGCGCACCGAAGTATAGAGCTGACGCTGGGCGTCAAGCACGTCGACGATGTTGCGCGTCCCCACCTGATAACCGATTTCCGTGGCTTCCACTGCGCTCTGGTTGGAAATGATCGACTGGCGGCGCGCCTGTACCTGTTCGACGTCGGTGTTCACCGCGCGGTGCAGGTTGCGGGTGTTTTCGACGATCTGCCGGCGCAGGCCTTCACGTTGCTGTTCGGTCTGGTCCAGCTGCGCATAAGACTGACGCACCTGGGAGCTGGTCAGGCCGCCGCTGTAGAGCGGGATGTTCACCTGCAACGCCAGGGTGCGCTGTTCGACGTTGCCGCCATACGGCGTGCCGAAGGCATTCGGGTTGCTGAAACCGAACGAATCGTTATCGCCTTTCTCGTACTTCGCCACGGCGTCGAGGGTCGGCAGGTGGCCGGCCTTGCGCTGTTTCAAAGTCTGTTCGGCAGAGCTGACCGCGAAGTTGCTGGCCAGCAGATTGAGGTTCTGTTTCGCGGCGGTATCGACCCAGGCCTTGGCGTCGTTCGGCGCCGGCGGCAGGATCGGCAAGGTGTGGACGATGCCCTGGATCGAGTTGTACTGACGGTTGGTCAGGGTGACCAGCGCTTGGAACGCATCATCGACCTGACGCTGGGCGACGATCCGGTTGGCGCGCGCGGTGTCGTAACTGGCTTGCGATTGCAGCACGTCGGTCTTGTCCGACAGGCCCACGTCGAAGCGCTCGTTGGACTGGTCGAGCTGGCGCTTGAACGCGGCTTCTTCGGCCTTGGTCGAGGCCAGGTTGTCCTGGCTGCGCAGCACGTTGAAGTAGCTTTCGGCGGTTTGCAGGATCAGGTTCTGCTCGGTGGCCGAAAGTTGCAGCGCGGCCTGCTCGTTGACGTCCTTGGCGGCCTGGTACTGGAACCAGCGGTCGGCGCGGAACAGCGGTTGCGCCAGGGTCGCCTGATACGACTGGGCACTGCGGTTGGCGACCGCCGACGGCTGATCGATGTCGGTGCGCACATTGGCCACCTGGGCGCCACCGGACAGGTTAGGCAGCAGCCCGGCGCGGGCCTGGGGCACGACTTCTTTCTGCGCACCGTACTGGGCGCGGGCGGCGGCCAGGTCGGCGTTGTTGTCGACGGCTTCCTGATAGACGCTGACCAGATCCGTTCTGGTCGACAAAGGCGCTTCTGCTGCCCATACCGTTGCGGTGGACGCACAAGACACGGCGACAGCCAGTGAGAGTTTGCGCAGCATGAGGCGATCCCTAGCATGAATATTATGGAAATAATCCGGGCGCCAAAGGTAAGGCGCAGCCCATGCAGCGTCAAGGCGCAGCATGGCGTAGCGAGTGTAGTTGCGCAGGCGGAAGGCAACAATCTGCCAATTGCGCCATTCATCATGGTGTTTGCAGCGGTGTTGGCGTTCTTTGCCGGTTGTGTCTAGACTGGCCGGGTTCTTGTCGGGGTGCCTTGCTATGAGGCTGAGATCGAATAATTTCGGATCCCGTTGAACCTGATCAGGTTAGCGCCTGCGTAGGGAACAAGATTTCTCGTCACCCGGCGAGTCCTCTTGTGCTTCGTCCGGGAAATTGTTCGACAATCGAACGCTCGACGACGAGGCACAGCACCAGTCCTGGTGCGTCCGTGCCTTTCAGGTTCTGCTCCGACAATCCACTGCCTGGATGCTGTCTGGAGAGCCCGTGATGACTACAAAATCTAAAAACGCGATCAACCTGAGTGACTCGGCCAAGGTCGATGAACAGTCGGTTCAACCGTTCACCCGTTCGCAAAAAGTCTACGTTCAGGGCTCCCGCCCGGACATCCGCGTGCCGATGCGCGAAATCACCCTCGATGTGACCCCCACCGACTTCGGCGGCGAAATCAACGCGCCGGTCACCGTCTACGACACCTCGGGCCCGTACACCGACCCGAACGTGGTGATCGATGTGCGCAAAGGTCTGGGTGACGTGCGTTCGGCATGGATCGACGACCGTGGCGACACCGAGCGCCTGCCGGGCCTTAGCTCGAATTTCGGTCAGGAGCGCCTGGCCGATCCGGAACTGACCAAGCTGCGTTTCGCCCACGTCAACAACCCGCGCCGCGCCAAGGCCGGGGCCAACGTCAGCCAGATGCACTACGCGCGCAAAGGCATCATCACCGCCGAGATGGAATACGTCGCCATCCGCGAAAACATGAAACTGCAAGAGGCCCGCGCTGCCGGTCTGCTGAATCAGCAGCACGCCGGCCACAGCTTCGGCGCGAGCATCCCGAAAGAAATCACTCCTGAATTCGTGCGCGAAGAAATCGCCCGTGGCCGCGCGATCATTCCGGCCAACATCAACCACGTCGAACTGGAACCGATGATCATCGGCCGTAACTTCCTGGTGAAGATCAACGGCAACATCGGCAACAGCGCGCTGGGTTCGTCCATCGAAGAAGAAGTGGCGAAACTGACCTGGGGCATTCGCTGGGGCTCGGACACCGTGATGGACTTGTCCACCGGCAAGCACATCCACGAAACCCGCGAGTGGATCATCCGCAACTCGCCGGTTCCGATCGGCACCGTACCGATCTATCAGGCGCTGGAAAAGGTCAATGGCGTGGCCGAAGACCTGACCTGGGAGCTGTTTCGCGACACGCTGATCGAGCAGGCGGAGCAGGGCGTCGACTACTTCACCATCCACGCCGGCGTGCTGCTGCGCTACGTGCCGCTGACCGCCAAACGGGTGACCGGCATCGTTTCCCGTGGCGGCTCGATCATGGCCAAGTGGTGCCTGGCGCACCACAAAGAGAACTTCCTCTACACCCACTTCGAGGAAATCTGCGAAATCATGAAGGCCTACGACGTCAGCTTCTCGCTGGGCGACGGCCTGCGTCCGGGCTCGATTGCCGACGCCAACGACGAAGCGCAGTTCGGCGAACTGGAAACCCTCGGCGAGCTGACCAAAATCGCCTGGAAGCACGACGTGCAATGCATGATCGAAGGCCCGGGCCACGTGCCGATGCAGTTGATCAAAGAGAACATGGACAAGCAGCTGGAGTGCTGCGACGAGGCGCCGTTCTACACCCTCGGTCCGCTGACCACCGACATCGCACCGGGTTACGACCACATCACTTCCGGCATCGGTGCGGCGATGATCGGCTGGTTCGGTTGCGCGATGCTCTGCTACGTGACGCCGAAGGAACACCTGGGCTTGCCGAACAAGGATGACGTGAAGACCGGGATCATCACCTACAAGATCGCCGCTCACGCAGCGGACCTGGCCAAGGGGCATCCGGGCGCACAGATCCGCGACAACGCCTTGAGCAAGGCGCGTTTCGAATTCCGTTGGGAAGACCAGTTCAACCTCGGTCTGGATCCGGACACCGCCCGCTCGTATCACGATGAAACCCTGCCGAAGGATTCGGCGAAGGTCGCGCATTTCTGTTCGATGTGCGGGCCGAAATTCTGCTCGATGAAGATCACTCAGGAAGTCCGCGAATACGCGGCCAACCAGCGGATCGACGCGGTCGACGTGGATGTCGCCCAGGGCCTGGCGGAACAGGCCGAGCGGTTCAGGAAGGAAGGCAGTCAGCTGTACAAGAAGGTTTGATCTGACCTGAAAGGGTGGGGCCTGTAATGGCCCCTTCGCGAGCAAGCTCGCTCCCACATTTGAATGCATTCCAAAGTGGGGGCGAGCTTGCTCGCGAATACGGTCGACACAACAACAAATGTCCCTCTGAGATAACACCCTTGAGCATTCAACCCGGTACTTATTCCCCCGACCTCGCCGTGCCCGCCAGCCAGCGTGTATTCGGCGGTCGCGATCTGTTTTCCCTGTGGTTCTCCCTCGGCATCGGCCTGATGGTCTTGCAGACCGGTGCACTGCTGGCGCCGGGGCTGGGCCTGTCGGGAGCGCTGCTGGCGATTTTCCTCGGCACCCTGGTCGGCGTCTTGTTGCTGGCCGCCGTTGGCGTGATCGGCAGCGACACCGGCCTGTCGTCGATGGCCGCGCTGAAACTCAGCCTCGGCAGCAAAGGCGCGAGCCTGCCGGCGCTGCTCAACCTGCTGCAACTGATCGGTTGGGGTTCTTTCGAAATCATCGTCATGCGCGATGCGGCCAGCCTGCTCGGCACTCGTGCATTCAGCGAAGGTTCGCTGTGGGCCAGTCCGATGTTGTGGACCCTGTGCTTCGGTGCGCTGGCGACGTTGCTGGCGGTCAGCGGGCCGTTGACGTTCGTGCGCAAGATCCTGCGCAAGTGGGGCATCTGGCTGATTCTGGGCGCGTGCATCTGGCTGACCTGGAACCTGTTTGCCAAGGCCGATCTCGCCGCCTTGTGGGCACAGGCCGGGGATGGCTCGATGCCGCTCGCCGTGGGCTTCGATATCGCCATCGCGATGCCGCTGTCGTGGCTGCCGCTGATCGCCGACTACTCGCGCTTCGGGCAGCGGGCGAAGAACGTATTCGGCGGCACAGCGATCGGTTTCTTCATCGGCAATTTCTGGCTGATGAGCCTGGGCGTGGCCTACACCCTGGCCTTTGCGCCGAGCGGTGAGGTCAACGCGCTGCTGCTGGCGCTGGCTGGCGCAGGTCTGGGCATTCCGCTGTTGCTGATTCTGCTGGATGAGTCGGAAAACGCTTTCGCCGACATTCACTCGGCGGCGGTTTCCAGCGGGATTCTGTTGCGTCTGAAAGTCGAGCATCTGGCGTTGGCCATCGGTGTGATCTGCACCCTGATCGCCTTGCTCGCGCCATTGGCGCAATACCAGAACTTCCTGTTGCTGATCGGTTCGGTGTTCGCACCGCTGTTCGGCGTGGTACTGGTGGATCACTTCATCCTGCGCAAGCGCAGTGCCCAGGTGTCATCGGCCGCGTTGCGCTGGCCGGCACTATTGGCCTGGCTGGGTGGCATCAGCACCTATCACTTGCTGGCCAACCTGTATCCGGATGTCGGCGCGACCCTGCCGGCGCTGGTGCTGGCAGGGCTGCTGCAACTCGTGCTCGGCCGAGCTTTCAGTTACGGCCGGGAAAAAGCTCGGGCTTGAGAATGCCATTCAGGCGCGGGTAAGGGATTTTCAGTTCGACGTGGCCCAGCGCATAAGGCGCGATGGTGGTCACGTCGTACTTGAGGATCACGCCGCCGTAGGTCAGCGCCACGTTAGGGGTTTTGACGAACGGCCAGCTCTTCACGAACTCCGGTTCCTGATCGAGCTTGGTACTGATCAGCCAGCTGTTGTGGGCCACTTGCGCGGCTTTCCAGAACGCCTCTTCCTGACCCGGCAGCAACATGTCCGCCAGGGTCAGCACCTTGTGCTGCTGACGCGAATAGTTGATGAAACCGCGTCCCGGTGTACCGTGGGCACCGCCGGTGTCCAGGTAGCTCGACGTTTCGATGATCACCAGACCGTCATGCTGCTCGCGTACTTTCGCCTGCAAATAGCTGCTGTTGCGCGGGCCGGCGTTGGCCAGGAATTGCTCGCGATACGCTGCCAGCGTCGGCGCCACCGGGGCGTTCGGTGCGGTGCGGGTCATTTGCAGCAGGCGTTTTTCGATGATGCCGTCCAGAGCCGGTTCTGCCGGAAAGCGCAACGTATCGATGTTCACCAGCGGGCAGTCCGGGTTGGAGCAACCGGGTTTCAGCGTTTCCGAGGCGTCGCGGGTGGTTTCCAGCGGCGTGCGGTAGTTGGGCTGGAACAGGCTGGCGCACGCGCCCAGGGTCAGGGCGATGGCGGCCACGGAGGCAATTTTGAAAAGCGACATGGGCGTCCTTTCTGAAGCAGGGGAAGGCAAAAAGTTACCGCTTCGACTCTCAACGAAGCGGTCAGTTCGCCACTAAGCTAATTAGAGTGGGTTTCGCCTTCACCGTCCATCCCGCTGACAGTAAAGGGGCTGCATCAAATGTCACGGGCGCGTTAGGATGGCGCGAAGTCGAGGTCGCCATTAGAAAGACGAACCTCGTATTGGAATCTGCAGTAGACGAGGATGCCCATGACCGATTTTGCCAATGCCATTCCAACCGCCGTCGATATCGTGCAGCGGGTGCAATGCTACGAGGGCTTCTACAAGCTCGATCGCGTGCATTTGCGCCATGAACTGTTCGCCGGTGGCATGAGCCGCGAAATCAATCGTGAAGTGTTCGTGCGCCATGATGCCGTGTGCATGCTGCCCTACGATCCGCAGCGCGATGAAGTGGTGCTGATCGAGCAGTTTCGTGTCGGCGCCATGGGCAAGGCCGACAACCCGTGGCTGGTGGAACTGGTCGCCGGTCTGATCGACAAGGATGAACAGCCGGAAGAAGTTGCTCACCGCGAAGCGCAGGAGGAAGCTGGGCTGGACATCAAGGCCCTGTGGCCAATGACCAAATACTTTCCATCGCCGGGCGGCAGCAACGAATTCGTGCATCTGTACCTGGGGCGTTGCAGCACGGAGGGCGCAGGCGGCCTGCATGGTCTGGAGGAAGAAGCCGAAGATATCCGCGTCACGGTCTGGGCTTTCGAAGATGCCTTGCAGGCTGTACGCGACGGACAGATTGCCAATGCGGCGAGCATCATCGCCTTGCAGTGGCTGGCGCTCAACCGCGCCGAAGTGAGGGGGCTATGGTCGTAAACAAGTTGCGCGATCGCTACCGCGTCGACCTCGTGGGGCTGCAAGCCGCCTGCGAGGCCAACTACGCGCGCCTGATGCGACTGTTGCCGGACATGCGCAACGACCCGCAGGCCCGGCGCATTGCCGTGACCCAGGGCGACCAGATGCTCGGCGTTCTGGCGCTCGAGGTGCTGCAGACCTGTCCGTACACCACGACCCTGCAAGTGCGCCAGGAACACAGCCTGCCGTGGCTGCCGGTGCCGCAACTGGAAGTGCAGGTCTATCACGACGCGCGCATGGCCGAGGTGATCAGCGCCGAGCATGCGCGACGTTTTCGCGGCGTCTATCCTTACCCGAATGCGGCCATGCATCAGCCGGACGAAAAGGCCCAGCTCAATCTGTTCCTGGGCGAATGGCTGAGTCACTGCCTGGCGTGCGGACACGAATACGCGGCGGTCCGATAACCACCGCAAGTTGTGAACTGCGTCCGTTTCGCCGGTTTCTCTTTACGCTGTCCCCCCGCATAATTGCCGCACCTATCCAGTCCCGCGATCCCGGGGGAGAACGCCTTGCCGAGCGTATCGACTTTGACCACCGCCGACATGGCGTTGCTGGTGCAACTCTCTGACAGTCATCTGTTCGCCGAGGCGGACAGAACGCTGCTGGGCATGAATACCCGCGAGAGTCTGCAAAAAGTCATCGAGCTGGTGCTTGAACAGCAACCGCGGATCGACCTGATCGTTGCCAGCGGCGACTTGTCCCAGGACGGCACGCTGGAGTCCTATCAGCAATTCCGCCAGATGACGGCGCAGATCGATGCGCCGGCCCGCTGGATCCCCGGCAACCACGATGAACCCCAGATCATGGCTCAGGCGACGGTCAAGAGTGCGTTGCTGGAGTCCGTGGTGGATGTCGGCAACTGGCGCGTGACCCTGCTCGATTCGGCGGTGCCCGGATCGGTGCCGGGGTATCTGCAGGACGACCAACTGCAATTGCTCGCCAGCTCCCTGAGCGAAGCGCCGGATCGCCATCATCTGGTGTGCTTGCACCACCATCCGGTGTCGATCGGTTGCGCCTGGATGGAGCCGATCGGCTTGCGCAATCCGGAAGCGTTTTTCGAAGTGCTCGACCGTTTCCCGCAGGCCCGCGCCGTGCTGTGGGGGCATGTCCATCAGGAAATCGACCGCGAACGCAACGGCGTAAGGTTGATCGCCTCGCCGTCGACCTGCATCCAGTTCGAGCCGGGCAGCGAAGATTTCAAGGTTGGCGAACAGGCGCCGGGGTATCGCTGGTTGCGATTGCTGCCGGACGGGCGGATCGAGACTGGCGTGGAGCGTGTCACTGATTTCCGGTTCACTGTCGATTACGGCTCCGACGGTTACTGATTGACGGGCACAGCGCTGATTTCCTCGGGTGCTGGCCCAACACCCCTCGACTCCCTGTAAACTCCGCTATCTTCAGCCGACGCCCAGGGAGCTCAAATGTCCGGTTCGATTCTCTATATCCATGGTTTCAACAGCGCGCCGGCTTCGAAAAAGGCCTGTCAGCTGGTCGAGGTGATGGAGCGGCTGGGTTTGAGCGATCAACTGCGTGTCCCCGCGCTGCATCACCACCCGCGCGAAGCCATCGGTCAGCTGGAACAGGCAATTGCCGAACTCGGCCGGCCGTTGCTGGTGGGAAGTTCGCTCGGCGGCTACTATGCGACTCACCTGGCCGAGCGCCATGGCCTGAAAGCCCTGCTGGTCAACCCGGCCGTCAGTCCGCACCGGATGTTCGACGGATACCTGGGCACCCAGAAAAACCTGTACACCGACGAGACCTGGGAACTGACCCACGACCACGTGACGGCCCTGGCCGAGCTGGAAGTGCCGGCGCCACAGGATCCGCAGCGTTATCAGGTATGGTTGCAGACCGGCGATGAAACACTGGATTATCGCCTTGCCCAGCAGTATTACCGGGCCTGTGCCTTGCGCATCCAGGCTGGCGGCGACCACAGTTTCCAGGGATTTGTTACACAATTGCCGGCATTGCTCAGCTTTGCCGGGATTGGCGCCGATATCTATCAGGCAGTCGATTTCACCGCACTGTGAAGTCTTGCCCCATTTTCATTGAATCACTGACGACGAGACCCTATGGCCACTCCCAGCGCTAGCTCCTATAACGCCGACGCCATCGAAGTCCTCTCGGGCCTCGACCCGGTGCGCAAGCGCCCCGGCATGTACACCGACACCAGTCGGCCGAACCACCTTGCCCAGGAAGTCATCGACAACAGTGTCGACGAAGCCCTGGCCGGCCACGCCAAATCGATCCAGGTCATCCTCCACGCCGACCATTCGCTGGAAGTCTGCGACGACGGCCGTGGCATGCCGGTCGACATTCACCCGGAAGAGGGCGTGTCGGGCGTCGAACTGATCCTCACCAAGCTCCATGCGGGCGGCAAGTTTTCCAACAAGAACTACCAGTTCTCCGGCGGTCTGCACGGGGTGGGTATTTCCGTGGTCAACGCCTTGTCGACCCAGGTGCGGGTGCGGGTCAAACGTGACGGCAACGAATACGAAATGACCTTCGCCGATGGCTTCAAGGCCACCGATCTGCAAGTCATCGGCACCGTTGGCAAGCGCAATACCGGGACCAGCGTGTACTTCGCGCCGGACCCGAAATACTTCGATTCGCCGAAATTCTCCATCAGCCGCCTCAAGCACGTGCTCAAGGCCAAGGCCGTTCTCTGCCCGGGGCTGCTGATCAGCTTCGAAGACAAAGGCACCGGCGAAAAGGTCGAGTGGCACTACGAAGACGGCCTGCGCTCCTATCTGGTGGATGCGGTCAGCGAATTCGAGCGTCTGCCGGACGCGCCGTTCTGCGGCAACCTGGCCGGCGCCAAGGAAGCGGTCGAGTGGGCCCTGCTGTGGCTGCCTGAAGGCGGTACTTCGGTCACCGAAAGCTACGTCAACCTGATTCCGACGGAGCAGGGCGGTACCCACGTCAACGGTCTGCGTCAGGGGCTGCTCGATGCGATGCGTGAGTTCTGCGAATTCCGCAGCCTGCTGCCGCGTGGCGTCAAACTGGCCCCGGAGGACGTCTGGGAACGCATCGCTTTCGTCCTGTCGATGAAGATGCAGGAACCGCAATTTTCCGGTCAGACCAAGGAACGTCTGTCGTCCCGTGAAGCGGCGGCATTTGTCTCCGGCGTGGTCAAGGATGCGTTCAGCCTGTGGCTCAATGCCAACCCGGAAACCGGTCTGGCGCTGGCAGAACTGGCGATCAGCAACGCCGGCCGTCGTCTGAAGGCCAGCAAGAAAGTCGAGCGCAAGCGCATCACCCAGGGGCCGGCATTGCCGGGCAAACTGGCCGATTGCGCGGGGCAGGACCCGATGCGTTCCGAGCTGTTCCTGGTGGAAGGTGATTCCGCCGGCGGTTCGGCCAAACAGGCGCGGGACAAGGAATTCCAGGCGATCCTGCCGTTGCGCGGCAAGATCCTCAATACCTGGGAAGTCGACGGCAGTGAAGTGCTGGCCAGCCAGGAAGTGCACAACATCGCCGTGGCCATCGGTGTCGATCCGGGCGCCGAGGACATGAGCCAGCTGCGCTACGGCAAGATCTGCATCCTCGCTGACGCCGACTCCGACGGTCTGCACATCGCGACCTTGCTCTGCGCTTTGTTCGTCCAGCATTTCCGCCCGCTGGTGGACGCTGGTCACGTCTACGTCGCGATGCCGCCGCTGTACCGCATCGACCTGGGCAAAGAGATCTACTACGCCCTCGACGAGGCCGAGCGCGACGGGATCCTTGACCGTCTGGTGGCCGAGAAGAAACGCGGCAAGCCGCAGGTCACCCGATTCAAGGGTCTGGGTGAAATGAACCCGCCGCAACTGCGTGAAACCACCATGGACCCGAACACTCGGCGCCTGGTGCAGTTGACCCTCGGGGACGACTTCGCCCAGACCTCGGAAATAATGGACATGCTGCTGGCGAAGAAACGCGCCGGCGACCGCAAGACCTGGCTCGAATCCAAGGGCAACCTCGCCGAGGTTCTGGCCTGATGCGGTTTGGCTGGGCCTTGGCGGGTGCGTTGCTGCTGGGTTCGATGACGGTGTCGGCAGAGCCTGCGCAAGAGCTGCGCGTGCTCGCCGAGCACCCGGTCGAAGGCATGCGCGGCGGCAACCTGTCGGGGCTGGCCTTGTGTGGCAATGATCTGTGGACCGTTTCGGATCGCGACGATGACCAGATCTACCGTCTCGATATCCGCGACCGGGTCTGGCAGGCCACGGCCGTGCGCATCGATCCGCCGAAAGTGCCGGACAGCGGCTTGCCGTGGGGCATCAGCTCGCGCACCTGGGCGGCTTCGTTCATTCGGGGCGGCGATCTGGATTTCGAAGGCATCACCTGCGACAGCGCCGGCAACCGCTACATTGTCAGCGAAGCCCACGCAGCGGTGCTGCAAGTGCCGCCTCAGGGGCCGTCGTCGTGGCTGAAAATCTCGCCGATGATGGTCCGCGAGGCGCGGGCCAGCGGGATGTTGCTGCAGTTCAACGCGATATTCGAAGGCCTGGCGATCAATCCGGCGGGCGATCAGATGTGGCTGGCTGCGGAGCGGCAAAGCCGTGGCTTGCTGATGATCAAGCGTCAGCAGACGGTGTGGGATTGTGACGGGCGCTGCGTGCTGCTCAGCGAGGGCGGGATGGAAATGCAACCGCCGCAGTTTCCGAAAGCCCGCCCGGTCAATCGGGATTTTTCCGACGTGTCCCTGTTCAACGGCAAACTGTTTACCCTTGAGCGCAACGCGTACCAGATCTGTCGTCGCGATGCGCTGACGGCCAAGGTCGAGCTTTGCTGGTCGTATGCGGCCGAGTTGTTGCAGGCCAATCGTCGTTATTCGCAGAACTTCGGGCTGGAAGAGGCGCTGGTGGTCGATGCTCAAGGTGCGTGGATCGGCGTCGACAACAATTTTGGTCCCCGGGCCGATGGCGAGGTCCGCCCGATCATCTGGCGATTCGCCGCGCCCGAGGGTGGCTGGAGCGCCAAGCCATGAGCCAGCAACCGCCGGGCAGGCGCGCCGGTCGGGTGTTGATGATTCTGGCCTGGTGCGCGGCGCTGTTTCTGGCCACGCGGTTCTTCGGCCAGTGGGAAGAGCGCCAGCGCAATCCCAATGTGGAAGTGGCTTCGCAGCAGGGTAACGGCTTTATCGAAGTGAAACTGATCGGCAACGCCCAGGGACATTTTGTCGCCAGCGGCCTGATCAACGGTCGGCCGGTGGAGTTCATGCTCGACACTGGCGCGACCGACGTGGCAATCCCGGCCGAAGTGGCGAAAAACCTTCGGCTGGAAGAAGGTTTCGGTGTGACCCTGAGCACGGCCAATGGCCTGAGCCAGGGCTATCGCACCCGGATCGACCGCCTGCAACTGGGCGACATCGTGCTGCGGGATGTCCGCGCACTGGTGGCGCCCGGCCTGCATGGCGATCAGGTGCTGCTCGGCATGAGCGCCCTGAACAAACTTGAATTTACTCAGCGCGGCGGCACCATGCTGCTGCGCCAGACAACGAACCGATGAGGCCCGCATGAGCGACAACCTTGCAGACAGCTTAGATGGCGTAGAACGCCGGTCGCTGGCTGACTTCACCGAAAATGCCTACCTCAACTACTCCATGTACGTGATCATGGACCGTGCCTTGCCGCATATCGGCGACGGTCTGAAACCGGTACAGCGGCGTATCGTCTACGCCATGAGCGAGCTGGGGCTGGATGCCGATTCCAAGCACAAGAAATCGGCGCGTACCGTCGGCGACGTGCTCGGCAAGTTCCACCCCCACGGCGACTCGGCGTGCTACGAAGCGATGGTGCTGATGGCCCAGCCGTTCAGCTATCGCTACACGCTGGTGGACGGCCAGGGTAACTGGGGTGCGCCGGACGATCCGAAATCCTTCGCCGCCATGCGTTACACCGAAGCGCGGCTGTCACGTTATTCCGAAGTGCTGCTCAGCGAACTGGGCCAGGGCACCGCAGACTGGGGCCCGAACTTCGACGGCACCCTGCAGGAACCGCTGGTGTTGCCGGCACGTTTGCCGAACATCCTGCTCAACGGCACCACCGGTATCGCCGTGGGCATGGCCACCGATGTGCCGCCGCACAACCTGCGCGAAGTCGCCACCGCGTGCGTGCGCCTGCTCGACGAGCCGAAAGCCACGGTCGAACAGCTTTGCGAACACATCCAGGGCCCGGACTACCCGACCGAAGCGGAAATCATCACTCCGCGCGCCGACCTGCTGAAAATGTACGAAACCGGCAAGGGCTCGGTGCGCATGCGCGCCGTGTACCACGTCGAGGACGGCGACATCATCATCACCGCGCTGCCGCACCAGGTCTCCGGGGCCAAAGTGCTGGAGCAGATCGCCGCGCTGATGCAGGCCAAGCCGTCGAAAGCACCGCAGATCGCCGACCTGCGCGATGAATCCGATCACGAGAACCCGTGCCGCATCGTGATCATCCCGGTCAACAGCCGCGTCGATCACGAAGCGTTGATGCAGCACCTGTTCGCCAGCACCGAGCTGGAGTCGACGTATCGGGTCAACGTCAACATCATCGGTCTGGACGGCAAGCCGCAGCTGAAAAACCTCCGTGCGTTGCTGGTGGAGTGGCTGGAATTCCGCGTGCTGACCGTGCGTCGCCGGCTGCAATTCCGCCTCGACAAGGTCGAGCGCCGCCTGCACCTGTTGGACGGTTTGCTGATTGCCTACCTCAACCTGGATGAAGTGATTCACATCATCCGCACCGAGGATCAGCCGAAAGCCAAACTGATCGAGCGTTTTGCCCTCAGCGAAATCCAGGCCGATTACATCCTCGATACCCGTCTGCGTCAGTTGGCGCGACTGGAAGAGATGAAGCTGCGCGACGAGCAGGATGAACTGCTCAAGGAACAAGCCAAGCTGCAAGCGCTGCTGAGCAGTGAAGCCAAGCTGAAGAAGCTGGTTCGCAGTGAGCTGCTGAAAGACGCCGAAACCTACGGCGATGATCGTCGGTCGCCAATCGTCGAGCGCGCTGAAGCCAAGGCGCTGACCGAGCACGATCTGCTGCCGAACGAGAAAGTCACCGTCGTGCTGTCGGAAAAAGGCTGGATCCGTTCGGCCAAGGGCCACGATATCGACGCCACCGGCCTGTCGTACAAGGCTGGCGACGGCTTCAAGACCTCGGCAGCGGGGCGTTCGAACCAGTCGGCCGTGGTCATCGACTCCACGGGCCGCAGTTACTCGCTGGCCACCCACACCCTGCCATCGGCACGAGGCCAGGGCGAGCCGTTGACCGGTCGTCTGACGCCGCCGCCGGGCGCAACGTTCGAATGTGTGCTGATGCCGGAAGAGGACTCGCTGTACGTGATCGCCTCTGACGCCGGCTACGGTTTCGTGGTGAAAGGTGAAGACCTGCAAGCCAAGAACAAGGCCGGCAAGGCGCTGTTGAGCCTGCCGAACAACGCCAAGGTGATCGCGCCGCGTCCGGTGGCCGACCGCGAGCACAACTGGCTGGCCTCGGTAACGACCGAGGGTCGCCTGCTGATCTTCAAGATCAGCGACCTGCCACAATTAGGGAAGGGCAAAGGCAACAAGATCATCGGTATTTCCGGTGAGCGTGTGGCCAGTCGCGAAGAATATGTCACGGACATCGCCGTTCTTCCGGAAGGCGCCACCTTGGTGCTGCAGGCCGGAAAACGTACCTTGTCGCTGAAGGCCGACGACCTCGAACACTACAAAGGTGAGCGTGGTCGCCGTGGTAACAAACTGCCACGTGGCTTCCAGCGGGTGGATGCGCTGCTCGTCGAAAACCTCAATTAAGCGGCCAGGGGGCGTTCGTACTGATTTCTCCGGCGGAGAAAATGAGTGAGAACGCCTCTCTAGAGCGTCCGATCTTCGATTTAACCCGTAGATCGGCGCTTTGGCGCTGGAGTCGGAACGCATATTCACGGATGATATGGCCTTTCCAAGCGCCGGCGTGGCCGAGCGTTCTTCATATTTGCTGAGTATTTTCACTGTGGTCAGCCTTGTGGCGGCCACCTGGACGGGATGATGACTTCTCTGCGCCCCCTTATTTTCCTGCTCGCCGGCGTTCTTGGCCTGGCGGGTTGCAGCGTTCACCAGCCGGTGTCGCTGTATCAGCTGGACAGCGGAAGTCCGGCTCAGCCTGCGCAAAGCTCAGGCATGGCAGTTCTGCTGGGTCCTGTAATCGTTGCCGATTACCTGCAGCGGGAAACCCTGTTGCAGCGTCAACCGGACGGCAGCCTGCAAGCCTCGGTCGATGGTCGCTGGGCTGGTAGCCTTTCGTCGGATATCGATCAATTGCTGCTGCGTCAGGTTGCCGGTCGTCTGGACAGCCAGCGGGTGGTACTGGCACCGGCGACCACCGGGTTCACGCCCGATGTTCAAGTGTTGTTGACCATCACTCGTCTGGACTCCGGCGCAAAACAGCCGGCGATTCTTGACGCGCAGTGGCGACTGCTCGACCGTCGTGGCCAGGTGCGTGACAACCGCATCGTCCACTTGCAAGAACTGCACAGTGGCAGCACGGCTTCCCAGGTTCAGGCGCAAGGCATTCTGCTGCAGCGTCTGGCCGAGCAACTGTCGGTCGCGCTCAAGCCGTTGGCCAACCAGCCACCGGTTGCCGAAGCGCCACGCAAACCGGCACCGAAGCCGGCAGCACCGGCGGCGGAAGCCGAGAAGCAGCCGAAGATCCCGATGGCTTCGCCGATTCGTACCGATATGGAAGTGTTCCGCTTTTAAGGCTGGAACGAGTCAGGACAGAGCCCGCCTTGTGCGGGCTTTGTTGTGTCTGGGGCTCTGCGTGGACGATCAAAAGCCCCTCACCCGAACCCTCCCGAAACGTCGGACCGCTTGGAGGGAGAGGGTAGGGTGAGGGGCTGTCGAGAGTGCATAAAAAATCCAGAACGCCACACACAAAAAAGCCCGCAGACGAGTGATCATCTGCGGGCTTCTTTACATCAAGGCCTCAGGCCCGACGCTCATGCATCCGCGCCAGTTGCCGCTCGAGCATCGACGGATATGGCTCCATCAAACGCTCCACGCAGCAGGCGCCTTCAGGGCTGGCAATCGGCCGGATCCGCGCACGCTGACGGATCAGCGCGTCGTCACCGATCTTGCGCTCCACCAGCAGCAGGTTGCGGCTGTGTTGCGACAGCGCCAGGGCGTCTTGAGCGCTGTCGGTCAACAGCAGGTCAATCTGGCTCAGACCGAACAGTTCGTCACCAAGAGTCAGGCCCAGCTGCAATTGCAGGGTGATGCCGCTGTCGGCGACTTCGATCTGCAACTGGTGGCCCAGCGCCCGCAGCAGCTCGCCGCAGCAGATGGCGTTGGTCAGGTAATCGTCGCCGCTGTCTTCGGTGTGGAACAGCATCAGCGTGCTGCCATCGTTCAGGGTTTCGATTTCGCCCTGATACAGCGAAGCGGCCTGTTCCAGACAGTCGCGATAGCGATCCTGCAACTCTTCCAGGCGCGCACGCGGCAAGCGGCGCAGTTGTTCCTGCGAGCCCAGTTGCACCGCCAGCACCGCCGTATGTTGCGGCACGCTCGGGGTCGGTCGGCGCACGGCCGGTTGTGCGGTTTCGCTCAGCGACTCGTCACGCAGGTCGGCGAACGGATCTTCGTCATCGTCGTCTTCAACGGTGCTGACCACATGGCGTGGGGCAGGCTTGTGCGCGGCCATCGGGCGGCTTTCGTCGAAACTCGGATCACGCAGGTTGCGCACTTCGAATTCCGGCTCGTCGTCGAACTCGGGTTCCGGTTCGGGCTCCGGTTCGGCCGGCTCCGGGGCATAGCTGGCGTGTAACTGGCGGGCAAGATCGCCGATCTCGTCCTGACGCTCGATTCCCGGCGTGTATTCGTCGATCCGCCGCAGCCACACGCGCAGTTGCAGCAGCGGCGTGGAGATGTGCCGGCCCAGACGCAGGCTCAGGGCCAGGGACAGTGCCAGCAGAATCGCACTCAGGATGCCCATGCTTTGCAGGCTGATGGTCATCGGCTGCTGGAACTGATCCATGTCCAGGCTGATGCGCAGTTGCCCGGCGGTCACGTCCTGAAAGGTGATCTTGCTTTCGTACATGCCCTCGGCTTCGCCCAGCAGGCCGTGCTTGGGCCGCTGACCGGACTCGGCGAGGATGCGGTTGTCCACGCTGTAGATGGCGGCGTGGGCCACCAGCTTGTTCTTGGTCAGGTTGTTGAGCAGCACGTTGAGGCTGAGGATGTCGTTGGACACCAGCAGCTCGGTCGCGGAGGTGGCGGTCTGCGTGGTCAGGCTTTCGCCCAGCGCATCGGCCTGCTCGTGCATGGCCTGCTTGAATTGCAGGCCCATCACGCAGGCATAGATCACCAGGGCCAGGGCGACCAGGATCACGTTATGGCTGGCAATGCGCAATGCAATCGGTACACGGCGGTGGCGCAGTGCACGGAAGATCAGCAGAAAGAAGTTATCGGTTTTAACTGGCGTGGGCCGGTTCACTGAGCTCGGCTCTTTTGTCCGTGAAGTTGACGCGCAGTATAGCGACAGGCCCTAGACCGGCAAAGCGCTGGCGGTGCCCGATGGTCACTGAAAGTGGGTAGAATGCGGTTTTTTTCCAGTTGCGGGGGTGCGCGTTGCGCGAAATCGTCCTGATTAACATCACGGGAGTCGACCGTCCGGGTCTGACGGCGGCCATTACCGGTGTACTGGCGCAGGGTGGTGTGAATATCCTCGACATCGGTCAGGCGGTGATCCACGACATGCTGTCGTTCGGCATCCTGGTGGAAATTCCCGACTCCTTGCAAGGCAAGTCGGTGCTCAAGGACATCCTGTTCAAGGGCTATGAGCTCGACCAGCAGGTGCGCTTCACCCCGGTATCCGAAGAGGATTACCAGCAATGGGTGGGCAATCAGGGCAAGAAACGCCACATCGTTACCCTGCTGACCCGCAAGGTCACCGCCGGCCAGTTGCAGGCCGTGAGCTCGATCACCGCCAAATACGGCCTGAACATCGACCATATCGACCGTCTGTCGGGTCGCATGCCATTGGACACTCCGGCGGACAAGGGCAAGGGTTGCATCGAGTTTTCCGTGCGCGGCGAAGCGGCCGACCCGCAGGCCTTGCGCGCCGAATTCCTCAGCGTGGCCCAGGAGCTGAACGTCGACATCGCCTTCCAGGAAGATTCGCTGTTCCGTCGCAACCGTCGTCTGGCGGTGTTCGACATGGACTCGACCCTGATCGAAGCCGAAGTCATCGACGAGCTGGCCAAAGCCGCCGGCGTCGGCGACCAGGTTTCGGCAATCACCGAGCGGGCAATGGCCGGTGAACTGGATTTTCGCGCCAGTTTCAAAGAGCGTCTGGCGCTGCTCAAGGGCCTGGATGTCAGCGTGCTGGATTCGATCGGCGCCTCCCTGCGCCTGACCGAAGGCGCCGAAACCCTGTTCGCCGAACTCAAGCGCCTGGGTTACAAGACCGCGATCCTGTCGGGCGGCTTCACCTACTTCGCCAAGCAACTGCAGGCCAAACTAGGCATCGACTACGTGTTCGCCAACGAACTGGAAGTGGTCGACGGCAAGTGCACCGGCGTGGCCATCGAGCCGATCGTCGATGCCCAGCGCAAGGCCGATCTGCTGAAGCAGCTGGCTGAAAAAGAAGGTTTGCGCCTGGAGCAGACCATCGCCGTGGGTGACGGCGCCAACGACCTGCCGATGCTGGCCATCGCCGGTCTGGGCGTGGCGTTCCGCGCCAAGCCGCTGGTCAAGCAGTCGGCGAAGCAGGCGATCTCGACCCTCGGTCTGGATGGCGTGCTGTACCTGCTGGGCTTCCGGGATCGCGACGGGCAGCTCTGACCCGTGCACAGGATCGCAGCCCTCGGTTGCGATCCTGGCTCAAAGAGATTTCCACAACGAGTCGAAATCCTCTTCGCCCCCGCCATTCTGCGCGCCCTCCAGCGAGCGATAGGCAAACTGATTGAAACTGTGAGTGCTGGCCACCCGCCGATCCAGTCCGGCGCGGTGCTCTTCGCCCTGGGTGTTGATCAGCACTTTATTGCCCTCCTGAAACGGCAGTCGCGGCGCCAGTAGCGTCGCCGGCAAGTCGATTGCGCTGATCTCCGGCAACAGCAAACCGCGCAGATACTGGCTGTGATCATCCCGCGAACGCACCAGTTGCAACCCACATGGCCGGGCATGCGGAGCTACCAGTTCGATGCCCATTTGCGTGCCGGCGCCGCGCACCTGGCGGATCCAGCGCACCACGGCAATGCTCCAGCCCTGATTGAGGCTGTCCTGAATCCCGACCATTTCCCCGGCCTGCAATTCGGCCGGTACGTCCTTTGGCCAGGCCAGGCAATAACCACCGGGGCTGTGATTGATGACGGGCAAGGCGTAGGTCGGGTAATGCGGCGGGCTGTCAGTGTCGCCTTCATCGTCGATCAGTGGTTCGTAGCGGATTTCCTCGTAGGGCAACAATTCATCGGACGTGCTCTGCGGCGCGGCATCGAAGGCTTGGCTCCAGCTATCCTTTTCGCCCTGAACCACCGCGCGGCTGAAATTCGCCGCACGGGCGCCGGGGTGCTTGAGCAGTTCGCTGAAGGTGCGTTCGCCGCCGAGGTAGAAGTGCAGGGCGCTCATGCCGACGCATACGGTCAGGTTGCCCTGGCCGACGGTGCGCTGGAAGCTGCGTTCGGCGGCTTCGCCCCAGGTAGCGTGCAAATGTTGCAGGGTGTCGAGGGTCAGACCGGCCGGTACGGGCAGCGGCGTGGTCGCATCCTGATGCAGCAGGTGGGCTTCGATGGCATTCACCAGCGGTTGCGGATCGAAGCCGAGCAGGCGGGCCTGTTGCTCGCTGCGAAACTGGGAGCGGTAACGCGGGCCGGCGTCGATCTCGGCCGAAACCGCGAACAGCCCCTCGCCCTGATTGGCGGGGTGCAGTTTCAGCCAGGCACTCCACGGTTCCACTACTTGGGCCAGGCGTGCGATCTGGTTCTGTCGCAATTGATTACAACGGGCGCTGCCCAGCAACAGGGCGGCGAGGTAGGTCTGCTCGACGCTCAACTCGCCGGTCAGGCTGGCAAGGTCGTCGCGCACCCGGCGATGTTGCAGTTGCAGCTCGCAGGCGCAGCGAAACAATTGATGCAACTCGAACCACAGCTGTTCCGGCGCGGCGCTGTACAGCTGCGTGGCGCGAACCAGTTGCGCTTTCAGTGCATGAGCCGCGCGTTGCAGCGCTTCGCTCACCAGGGCTGCACGATCCCGCGAGTACTTGGGCGCGATCCGCAGAATGATTTGTTTGTAACCGATGGCCAGTTGGCTTTGCAGGGCCTGGCATAGATTGCTGATCTTGCGCGAGCGCTCATCGAGCATGATCGCCTGATGCAGAAAGTGCCGCTCCAGGTGCTGGCAGACGAAATAAACCTCGGGCCGCAACAGTTCCAGCAGATGCAGGCGGTTGTCGCTGGGCGTCAGCAGTTGATTGAGTTCGCCGAGGCCTTGATACAGCAGACGCGCGGTTTCGCCGATGTTGGCCTTGGGCAGGTTGGAGATCCAGCGTTTGAGGTCGCGCGGGGTGGCTTCACAGAAGGACAGGCGCAACTGCGTGGGCGTCGGGGCGCTCAGTTGGGGGCGTGATCGTGGCTCACTCATGCCGTGGCAAGCTCCGGCGGCGAATAGGGCAATGCCAAAAACTCTAGCAGTTGTGGCCTGTTTCGCAGGCGATTGTCAGGCTTTTTTACCGCTGGCCTGCTGGCCTGGTGCCATTTCGGCAGGCACTACCAGGCTTGTGGCAAGTGGGTGATCGGCGGGCGGGATAACCAGAACGTTATCGCGTTGAACGTCACGTTCAGTGACGGAGGGAACAACCTCGGCGGCAGCCATACCTGCGCCAACGAAGGGCCGATCGGCTTTCGTGGGCAGATAGAGTAACGACGCCACTCAGGTTGTGTCCGCCCCTTCGCAGATGTGCGAAAGGGCGGATCAACAGGTTCAGGCGTTGGACAGTGCCAGGGCCTGACCCATCTGTACCGGCGAGCCGGCCTTGATTTCTTCAACCCATTTCACCTGATCCGGCCCGAACAGCACGATCGCGGTCGAACCCAGCTTGAAGCGCCCCAGTTCTGCACCTTTTTCCAGATGGATTGGCGCACGGGCAGCTTCGTCGTAGCGGAAGGTTTTCAGTTCGCGCTTCGGTGGCGTGACCAGACCGGCCCACACGGTTTCGATCGAGGCCACGATCATCGCGCCCACCAGCACCACGGCCATCGGGCCGCGCTCGGTGTCGAAGATGCACGCCACGCGTTCGTTGCGGGCGAACAGCTCAGGGACGTTTTCCGCGGTGGTCTGGTTGACCGAGAAGATCCGGCCCGGGATGTAGACCATTTCGCGCAGGGTGCCGGCCAGCGGCATGTGCACGCGGTGGTAGTCCTTCGGCGACAGGTAAACAGTCGCGAATTCACCCCCCATGAACGGCGCAGCATTCGCCGCATCGCCACCCAGCAGCTCCAGCACGCTGAAGCTGTGGCCCTTGGCCTGGAAGATGCGGCCGTGCTCGATCGGGCCGAGCTGGCTGATCGCGCCGTCGGCCGGGCTGAGGATCGCGCCCGGGGTCTGGTCCAGCGGACGTGCGCCGTCTTTCAGGGCACGGGTGAAGAAGGCGTTGAAGTGCTCGTAAGCGGTTACGTCTTCAACCAGCGCCTGGGACATGTCCACTTGATAACGCTTGGCGAACCAGGTGGTGAAGGCATTTTTGAACCAGCGCACACGGCACTCGGCGACGCAGCCGGCCAGGCGCGACAGCAGGTGATGCGGCAGCAGGTACTGGCTGATGATAAACAAACGCTCTTTCATGACTGTCCTTAAAAATCCTTAAAGCTCGACGGGGGTATCGGGGTGGTTGCCCCATTCGCCCCAGGAACCGGCGTAGCCCTTGACCCGCGGATAACCGAGAGCCTTGGCCACCAGATAAGTGAAACCGGACCGGTGGTGGGTCTGGCAGTGAGTGATGATTTCTTTGTCCTTGGTGATCCCGAGGTTTTCCAGGATCTGCGGCATGTCGGTACGGATGCGCAACTGGCGCGCCTGATCCATGCCCGCCGTCCATTCGAAATTGACCGCGCCGGGGATGTGTCCACCCTTGGCCGCGAGGACTTTCTCGCCGGAGTATTCCAGCGGCCCGCGGGCGTCCCAGATCGCCAGGTCGGCAGCGCCGAGACGGCTTTGCAGGTATTCGCGGGTGGCGGTCGGTTCCTCGTGCAGGGTCAGGGCAACCGGGCCGCCCGCCGCCGGAGGAATCTGGATCGACATCGGCGAACCTTCCGCCAGCCACGCCGGCAGACCGCCGTCGAGATAGTGGTATTTGTCGTGACCGATCACGTCGAGCAGCCAGATGAAACGCCCGGCCCAGCCGCCGCCTTCGTCGTCATAGACCACGTAGACCGCGTCCTTGCGATGGCCGAGTTCGCCGAACAGTTCTTCGAGTTTTTCTTTGCTCGGCAACAGGCCCGGAGCCGGCGCCTGACCCAGCTGAGTGCGTTTCGGATCGACAAAACGTGCGCCGGGAATATGTCCCTCGGCGTAGCGGGCGGCACTGGTCAGATCCACCAGAATCAGATCGCGGGATTCGAGGCGCGGCAGCAGGTCGCTCGGCTCGATCACCAGGGCCAGGCCAGAGAAATCAGACATGTGAGGTCTCCAGAGCACAAAGGGGATGGATTGTAGCTGTCATTGGCCGCGCTGGCTAAAACTGTGCAGGGCTTTCTCGATGCACTGCGCGGTTTTGCCGAAGGCTTGTACGGTGATGTCGGCGAACGGCCCGCCACCCTGGTCGGCGACCACGATCATGATCACCCGGCCGTTGTTCACCAGCGAGCGCAGGAACAGATGTTCGCCACGAAACAGCGTGCGCAGCGAAGGTGGGAGCAGGGCGGAAAACTGGGCGTTGTTGTCTGGGGTGATCCGCACTTGCGCCTGCTGCGCGAGCAGGCGTTGCAGCACCGAACTCTGGCTGACGACGAAATTGAGCGCAGCGGCTTCCTTCGGCAACCCTGAGGTTTGATGGACGCGCAGATTGGCGTGGCTGCGGTCGGCCATCAGGATCATCACCCGGCGCATGCCGCTGGCGACCAGCGCGTCACGGGCGGCGACGGTCAGGCTCATGGCGTTGGTGAAACGGCTTGGCACGGCCAGCAGTTCGGCGCACTGCCGGCGCCACTGGGTCAGATCTTCAGCGGACGGCGCCGCCGCCGGGAGCATTCCGGCGGGCAGCCGACGGGTTCCCCACGGCCACAACAGCGAAACCGCCGGGTGCCACAGGTCCGGCATGGAATGAAGGCGAGCGCTGACGGCAGCCTGTTGGTGCAGCTGCTGTTGCACCTCGTCCATCGAGATTTGCAGGTAGAGGCTGGTCAGGTATTGCCAGCGCTCGCTGTGCGGACTGTCCCAGGCTTGTTGCGCCGAGAGGGCCAGGCCGTTGGCCAGCAACACGGTGTTGGCCGGTTGATTGAGCCAGCGGCGCAGGGTCGGATCGTCATCGAGGCGGTTTTGCTGGCGCAGCGGATGATCGACGTCGCGGGCAATGCGCAGGACCTTGACCAGTTCGCGCTGCTCGTTCAGCAGCAGTCGATAGCCTTGCTGCACCCAGATCGGCAGACGCCAGGCTTCCACCAGCGCTTCGCCGATTTTCAGCAGGCGCACACCGAACAGCTGCTTTTCCACGACGCGCGCTGATTCGCCTTTGTGGATAACCCGCACTTCCCACTCTTCAAGCAATTTGGGAAAGGTCAGCGCCAACGGCCACAGCGGCGACAGAAACAGCAGGCTGCCCCAATGAATGTCCTGCCAAAGTCGCGCCAGGCGGCTGGCAAAAAAGCCGTTGGCCTGTTGCGTGGCGTGCTGGCTGATCATCTGCAGCTGGCGCAGGGCCTGGGGAATTTGCGCGGCAGGTTCGGCGGGCAGGCGCGCCAGCAGTTCCTCGGTGCGGCCAAGGCCGAGGCGATTGATCGCCACTTCGAGGTTTTCCGCCGGCGCGGTCATGTTGCCATGGGTGTGGCGGTTGGCTTCGCGGATGATGCTCAGGGCCAGCGCCGGGCTGTCCTGCATCAGGTCGGCGATGTCGCGCAGCGAGCGGCGGTCATCTCGAATCGCCCGGCAGACTCGGTCATGGGCGTCTTGCGGTACTGGCAGGCGAACGCTGTCGAGCAACTTCACCCAGCCATCGAGTGTGGTCGGTTTCACGTGTGGGACGTTCGTTTCATTAGCCATGTCTGGACGAGATCTTCACTGACTGTAGACGCGCCCGGCATGGGCTAAATTGGCTTTTCGCCTGAACTGGCTATAGTCTGGCGCAGTTTTGCCGATAAGTAGAAGAAGAGATTTTTTAACTTCCGAATATGACCTTGAACCCGACTTAAACAAGTACCTTTCTACCTATGGCTAAAATTATCGGCATCATCGTCGTATTCGCGAGCGTGCTCGGCGGATACGTGCTCTCCCACGGCAAGATTGCCGCCCTGATCCAGCCCTTCGAGGTGATGATCATCGGCGGTGCGGCACTCGGTGCATTCCTGCAGGCCAACCCCGGTTACATGACGATGCACGTGCTCAAGAAGTCCCTGAGCATGTTCAGTTCGCGTTTCAGCCACACGTTCTATCTGGAAGTGCTCGGCCTGATCTACGAGATCCTCAACAAGAGCCGCCGTGAAGGCATGATGGCCATCGAAGGCGACATCGAAGACGCCGCCGCGAGCCCGATTTTTGCCAAGTACCCGGCGGTACTGAAAGACGAACGCATGACCGCGTTCATCTGCGATTACCTGCGCATCATGTCCTCCGGCAACATGGCTCCCCACGAGCTGGAAGGCCTGTTCGACATGGAGCTTTACAGCCTGAAAGAAGAACTGGAGCACCCATCGCACGCCGTCAACGGCATTGCCGACGGCATGCCGGGTTTCGGTATCGTCGCGGCGGTACTGGGTATCGTGGTGACCATGGCGTCTCTGGGTGACGGCGATCAGAAGTCCATCGGTCTGCACGTAGGTGCGGCACTGGTCGGTACCTTCTTCGGTATTCTCGCGGCGTACGGTTTCTTCGGCCCGCTGGCGCACTCGCTGGCGCACGATGCCAAGGAAGAGCTGAACGTCTATGAAGCCATCAAGGCCTCGCTGGTGGCTTCGGCCTCCGGCATGCCGCCGTCGCTGGCTGTCGAATTCGGTCGCAAGGTTCTGTACCCGGCTCACCGTCCAAGCTTTGCCGAGCTGGAACAAGCCGTTCGCGGTCGTTAAGCCATGGAAAATAACCAGCCAATAATCGTCAAGCGCGTCAAGCGCATTGCCGGCGGGCATCACGGCGGGGCGTGGAAGATTGCCTTCGCCGACTTCGCGACGGCGATGATGGCGTTCTTCCTGGTGTTGTGGCTGCTGTCCACCGCGACCCCGGAGCAGAAGATCGCCATCGCCGGTTACTTCAAGGACCCGGTCGGTTTTTCCGAGAGCGGTACGCCGTACATCATCGATCTGGGCGGCACGCCGACCCTGGCGCCGGAAAACACCCTCAACCCTGAAGTGAAGTCTCAGCCGCAACCGGACAAGGTCACGGTCGACACCGATCAGGTCGAAGGCATGGCCGAGCAGGTCGAGAAGGAACGCCTGGAGCTGCTGCTGCAAGAACTGCAGAACAAGGTCGACGAGAACCCGCAGCTGCAGAAATTCAAGGACCAGATCCTGTTCGAAATCACGCCGAACGGCTTGCGCATCCAGATCATGGACGCCGAGAACCGGCCGATGTTCGACTCCGGTTCTGCACGCCTGAAGCCATACTTCGAAGACATCCTGCTGGCCATGGCCGACACCATCAAAGCGGTGCCGAACAAAATCAGCATCAGCGGCCACACCGATGCCAAGCCTTACGTGGGCAACGGCGACTTCGGCAACTGGGAGCTTTCGGCCAACCGTGCCAACGCCGCGCGGCGGGCACTGGTGGCAGGCAGTTATCCGGACGCTCAAGTGGCTCGCGTGGTGGGTTACGCCTCGTCGGCGCTGTTTGACAAGGAGAACCCGTTCAACCCGGTCAACCGCCGCATCGACATCGTGGTGTTGACCAAAAAAGCCCAGGCGGCCATCGAAGGTGCGCAAGGTGCCGATGCCGCAAAACCGGCAGAGCAAGGTCAGAACGGCGCGGCTCCGGCCACCCCGGTCGACCCGAACGCCTTGCCGGCGGATCAGCAACCGGTGCCGGCCCACGAGTTGCGCGAACGGCTGAACCTGTTCGACGACCCGCTGCCGAAACCGACCGAACCGGGCAGCGCGGCGCCAGCCCCGGCGCCTGCTGCACCGGCCACTGCACCGGCGCCCGCGCCGAAACAGTGATCCAAAAAAGCCGACAGTGATGTCGGCTTTTTTGTGCCCTGTGCCCTGCATTCAAGGAGCGTTGTTGAGCAGGGTATCGCGCATAAGCGACCTTTCCCACTCCATTTGAAGAAACTGCCTACATTACCCGCAAAGCGCTCTTGGTAGCGTGCCCGCCAATTCTCGCGAGCACGAACCACGGACGGTTTGGACATCGCGCTCTTTTCCTCTTTGCTTAAGGATAAGCGTATGTTCCGGTCGGCCAATGCGGCGCATTTCGTGTTGCAGATTCCTGCGATCCGCCACGACTTCAAGGTCCTGGCCTTCAGCGGCACCGAAGCGATCAGCACCCTCTACGGCATTCACATTGAACTGGTCAGCGAACACCCGGATTTCGATCTGGAAAGCTTGCTTGCCCGGCCCGCGTTTCTGCAGTTTGGCCACAACGGCGAAGGCATTCACGGGCATATCGAGGATGTGTTGGCGGGTGAGTCGGGCAAGCGTCTGACCCGCTACCACCTGACACTGGTGCCGGCGCTGCACTACTTGCAGTTCAGTCGTGATCAGCGGATTTTCCAGCAGCGTACGGTGCCGCAGATCATCGCGCAGGTGCTCAAGGGGCATGGCATTCAAGCGGATGCCTTCAGCTTTCATGTCGCGGCGAATCCGCCCCGTGATTACTGCACCCAGTACGGCGAATCCGATCTTGAGTTCATCCAGCGCCTGTGCGCCGAGGACGGTATCGCCTGGCATCACCAGCACTCGGTGGACGGGCATCTGCTGGTATTTACCGATGACCAGGTGTTTTTACCCAAGCTCGGCGCCACGCCCTATCGGCAGGACTCCGGCATGGTGGCCGAGCATCCGGTGGTCAGCCGTTTCAGCATTCGTACCGGCACCCGCACCAGCACGGTCGTGCGCCGCGACTATGACCTCAAGCGCCCGAGCCTGCTGGTCGAGAGTCGCTTTACCGCCGATTTCACTCCGGTGCTGGAGGATTACCGCTATCCGCTGTTGATCGAAAACGAAAGACGCGGCAAGCAGCTCGCACGGCAGGCGCTTGAGCGCTCTCGCGCCGACTATGAGCTGGGTGAAGGAGAGAGCGATCAAGCCAACCTGCGCAGCGGCCATCTCTTTGAACTGGCCGAACACCCGCGCCAACACTGCAACGACCTGTGGCTGTTGCTCAGCGTTTCCCACGAGGGGCGTCAGCCTCAGGTGCTTGAAGAATCGGTCACCAGCGATGCGAAAGACACCGACGGTTTCACCCAGGGTTATCGCAATACCTTCAGCGTGATCCCTGCCGAGGTGGTGTTCCGGCCACCGCTGCCGGCACCTCGTCGTCCGCTGGTCAGTCAGACCGCCCGAGTCACCGGGCCGGTCGGCGAAGAGATCTATTGCGATGAGTTTGGCCGGGTGAAGTGCGAGTTCCCATGGGACCGCGCCGAACTCGACAGTGAGCGCAGCAGTTGCTGGCTACGGGTTTCGTCGAGTTGGGCCGGTGAAAGCTTCGGCTCGGTGACGATCCCGCGCATCGGCATGGAAGTGCTGGTGACCTTTCTGGAGGGTGATCCGGATCAGCCGCTGATTACCGGGTGCGTGGCCAACAAAGTCACCTCGGTGCCCTACACCCTGCCTGAGCACAAGAGCAAAACCGTGCTGCGCAGCCACAGTTCGCCACACACCGGCGGCTACAACGAACTGATGATCGAAGACCGTGCCGGGCAGGAAAAAATCTACCTGCGGGCCGAGCGCGACTTCGAACAACTGATCCTCAATGACAGCCACAGCCAGATCCGGCGCGACCGTTTCCAGCAGGTGGACAACCAGAGCACCAGCCTGATCAAGGCGGATGAACGACACACCACCGACGGAACGCGCCATACGGTCATCGGCACCGACGATCTGCTCAGCATCAGCGGCAACAGCAGCACCACGGCGGACGGCACGCTGGTCATCCAGGCCGGCCCCCATGCGCGGGTCACCGCCAGCCAGGTGGTGATCGATGCCGGGACCAGCCTGACGCTGACGGCGGGCGGGCATCACATCGTGATCAATTCGGGCGGGATCTTCAGCAGCGTGGCGATTGTCGAGGGTGGTGCGCCGGTGGCGGGGGCCGCCGCGCAGTCGGCACTGGCGGCGCCGGAATCTTCACAAACGCTCCTTGCGTTATCCATGACCACGCAATTGGCCGCCCTGGCTCAGGCAGCAGAGCAGGCTGCGTCCGTCTGCGCCGTGTGCGAAAAACTGGCGCAGGTGAGCGCATGAATCGGGCGTATCTGTTGCTGGATCAAATCCAGATCGAAAACCTTCCGGAACGCCTGTTCGAGCTGACGGGAGGCGTAATGCCTCACTCGCTTTATCAGCGCACGGCCTACAGCGCCCTGGATAAAGCAGGCCCCGTACTGGTGGCGGTAACCCCTGACAGTCCTCTGGCGCAGGTCTTTTCACAGGAGTGGAGCACGACGGCGGGGCTCTGGCTGGAGTCGCAAGCCGATGAGGGGGCATTGCTGGAGCATTTGCGCAGCCTGATCCACGCCCGTGTCGAGGGTGATGTGACCGTGCTCTTTCGCTTTTACGATCCCCGCATCACTGCGTTGTGGCTGGCGGACAAGCCCGCAGCAGAGCGGGATCGGTTGATGGGACCGGTGCACCTGATCCGGCTGCCGGGCCTGCAGATCCGGCAGCTCACCGAGCAACCGGCGATCCCTTACGCGGACAGACCGTGGCTGGTGCTCACGGCGGAGCAGCTCAATGACCTGAACGCTGCGAAACGCCGGACATTCGCCGGGCAACTGATCGAACATGCTCTGCGGTATTTCCCGAAATGCCTTGGATCGCAGGAACCGACGGCTTTGCAGCAATGGGCCATGGACTGTCAGGGCAGTGCGGCGCGCAATGGCTTCAGTGCCGTGGAGGAGGTGCTGCTCTGGGCGCGTTTCTACGCAGTGCTGGGGGCGGACTTTCCCGATGGGCCGGCGCACGGCGCCTACCGGCAGTTGCTGGCCGAGCCTGGTGTGTTGCCCCGCCAGCGCCTGGACAACCTCAACGGCGCATTGACGCATCAGTTGCTGACTGACAAGGACCTCACCCTATGAGCGCCGAAAAACTGGCCATGGTCGACCAGGCCGCGCAGGCCGAACGGGCCGCCAAAGCCCAGCCGCATGTGGATATCAACAGCACGGTGCATCCGTGTCCCGCCAGTCAGCCTGATCTGTTTGTGGTACCGGTGCGCTATGCGCTGGCGCACGAAAAGGCCGAACACGCCTGTTGCGTTCCCGGTATCGCGCCCGAGAGTCGCCCGATGGCAACGCGTCGCTTGCGGGCGGGGTTTGTGTACGTCTGGCAGCATCAGGGGCCGCTCAAGCGCTACGCCGTTTCAGCCGAAGGGCTGTTGCAGGCGCAGCCGCTGGACGCGGGGCCCGCCCTTGTGGCCGACGCAACGCTGGCCGGCCTGTCGCTGCCAAAAGCTCACGATGCCTGGATGCTTTACAGCGAATTCCCCCTGGGTGCCGAGCACTGTCAGTCACTGAGCGAGGACAGCGCCAAACGCACTCAGCACATGCGATGTATTGCGCTGCGCACAGTGGCCGACGAATTACAGGCCCCGCACTGCCCGGCCCTGGAGCGTGCCGATGAGGTCATGGCCGAACTTCTGCCGAACACCTATGCCCGGTCGATGAAAGCCGATCAGCAAAAAAATGCCGAGGACACCGACGCCCTCGGCGCGACACTGCTGAAGGATCCGACTGTGGCCAACATCAAGGCCTACACCGATGCCATGCACCGGATCCGCGAGCGCAACAAGGTGCTCGCTCAACACCCCGACGCCAGCGACCAGCCGCCCGGCGAGTGGAGCGCCGAGCCATGGGACGGTCAGGGCACCCGGGACTGGCTGGACAACGCCAGGGCGCAAAGCGACGGCCTGTTCGCCGTCTTCGCCTGTCTGGATGACGATCCTGGCGTGCTGCGCGATATCAACCATGAACAGGAATGGCTGGAATCCGGCCACGAGCAATGGCTCGGCGAAAACAACCTGCGCCTGAGCATCGGCGGGTTTGTGCGCAGCCTGATCACTGAGGACGGTGCAGAGCTGGCCGGCAATCTCAGCTACCGCTACAAGGATCGAGACATCAGCCTCACGCCGGCGCAGGGCCGGGTCATGCTCGACGCTCAGCATCGACTGGAGGAAGAGCTCAAGGCTGAAACCCGGGCCCGGCAGTATGGCGGTCAGCCGAGTCATGCAGAGTCCGCCGCCCGCGATGCCCGCATCGCAGCGATTGTCGCGCCGGTGCGGGCGTTTATTCCGGCAGACCTGTACCGCGAGGCCGAGGTCCTTGTCCGCGAATATCGCGCGGAAAAACTCGCCAACCTGAACAATCATCCGTTCGGCGCCAAGGTCGGCGAGTACATCGATCTCGACGCGATGAACACCTGGTTCAGCGACACGGCCGCCGCCCACTTTCAACAACTCGAAGAGCGGCACGCGGCGTTGTTCGCTGACCGGGGGCTGTACCTCAAACGCTCGTCCAGCGGCACCTGGTTTGTCGACTTCGACGACCTGGCGGCGCGCCAGTGGCTGACCGAGCTGGCCACCGGCTGCCTGACCGCCCAGTGCATCCGCGCCCAGGGCGCCGAGCAATACGCCGACTATGTACGCGCCGCCGACGGTGGCGCACTCCGGCAACTGTTCAACGCCTGGACGCCCTCACTCGAAGCGGCCGTCAACAATGCCTCGCGCCTCAGCGAGCTGATGGCCGCGCTGTCTGCCGACAACATCAGCGCCACCCATCAGGCGCTGGCGCCGTTGAGCGCAGTGGTGCTGGATGACATCGCGACCATGGCCCGGGACGCCGCCAGCCAGTGGAGTGTGCTGGTCAACCGGCTGGGAGCGGCGTTGTTGCTGCTCAAGGGTGACAACGGCTTCAGTGCGTCGTGGATGAGCATCTTCGTCGCGGCGAGGCTGGGGGGTGAAAGCCGTTTGCAGCAAGTGTCCGAGGGCGGGCGACAGGTGTGGGCGTTGCTGGGGCAACGGGCCGAGGCACTGGCCCAATGGGTGAACAAGACAGGCAAGGCGATTGGCGTCGGGCGGGTGGAACGGATCGTCAATTCGCCGGTGGTGGTCAACAGCGGGGGCGTTGTGCCGCTGGCGGCGCTGCTGGTGAACGTGGTGAATGTGCAGAACTACTTGAAAGAGGCCGGGGTGCTGGAGGGGATGGAAGGGCGCCGGGTGAATGACACGATTTCGGCGAGTCTTTACGGGGCGGCGGCGTTGGTGGCGGTGGTGGATAGTCAGGTGAGGGTGGGGTTGGGGAGGGATAGGTTTTACTTCTTCGGCACTGCTGCGCCGGCGCTTACGTTGTTTGGTGGTGTGATTGGCGCATTGTCGGCGGGTGCAGCATCCTCCGAATTCAAGTCTCTACAGCAGCAAATTGAAAACGCCCAAAACGCCGTCGATCCATGGCTGGAAATACGTCAGACCGTGGTAGGTGGGCAAGTAGCCGCGTTTGGCGCCCAGGCATTGTTAGGATTTGGCTATACCGCCCGTGCCTTGGCGGGGGCAATCACAGTAGACGTCGCCATTTTGCGTTACACACTCTACATGGGGCCATTGAACTGGATCATTGCCGGTTTGGGTCTGCTGTATCTGACGGCCTGGATTTTTGAAAAGACGCCGCTGCAGCACTTCCTGAGTTCCTGCTGCTGGTCCAGAGCCCGGGCCAATAATCTCGAGCCCCTTGCGCCCAAGGCTCAACAGGACGAGCTTGACCGTTTGTACCTCATCCTCTACACGCCACGGGTCTCCATGCAGAGCAGCTCCAGGCAGGCACCTGATAATGGCCGTTCCGGCCTGACTTACGTCAGCGCCATTGATTCCCTGACCATCGACCTGCCGGGTGCCGAGCCCGGCAACGTCTACCTGGAACTGAGCATGGTCGGCGACCCGGTGGATACCCTCGAAAACCGCTACCTGATCAAAAATAGTCCGATCGACTATTTCAGGCCTCCCCGTCCCTGGCGCGATATGACGCCCTTCTGGTTGTCCAGCAGCAGTTGCCAGTGGATACCGATCAAGGAAGGTCGGGGTTTGCGTATAGGCGGTCCATTCAAAGAGGTGAAAGACGTATTGCGCACTCCCCCTGGCACGTTGTCGCTCAGGTTGCGTTATCGCACACCGTTGACCGGAATACTCGGTGCCCGCTCTTTCATCGGTGGAGAACGAGGATTGGCGTTCACCTTGAACAACACCACCGGCGTCATCGCCCTGAGAAACGACCCGACGCCCGAGCTTGATCGTGTACCGAACTACCCGCTCGGTGAGGACCACCCCGGCGCCATTTACCTGCAACCCAAGGACAAACAATGAGTACGCCACCGGCCGGCACCACGAAGAAGGGGATTTTCTCGCGCAATGACTATTTGGCGCCATTGCCGATTCCAACCGGGAGAAAGCCCTGTGACGTGCTCAATATCGTCTGGCGCAAAAACGACGTCTTCATTGACATAGGCAACTACAGCATCGGTTCAGCGGTGATGGTGATGTGGCCGGGAGTGATGGTGTTTTTAGCAATGTCATTTTTTACTCGAAATCTGACTTCTGATTTCAGTCAGGACATTTTGATCCTGGGCGCATGTATCATGGCCCTTCCGATTTTTTGGTTGATTCAAGGCCTCTTTCGCGAAGTCCCCTTACCCGTGCGCTTCAACCGCCAACGCCGCGAAGTCTGCGTCCCCCGCGACAACGGCGAATACTGGATCGTCCCTTGGGAAAGCGTGACAGCGGCCGCCACCCAGCAGTCGTCGGTCAGTCAGGCCGGTAAAAACACCATGGGTTTACTGGTCATCGGTTTCGAAAACCCCGACCCGGATGCCACCCAAGACAACAAGCATTTTTCGCTGGGCTTCAACTGCGGCGGTGGTACGACGGCGATGGCGTTGTGGGAATGCATGCGCAGTTACATGGAGATCGGGCCAGAAGCATCGCCGGATGCCGCAGCGCTCAATTCAGGCGCCAACCTGCGTTACTACGTCGATTACATGAAAGATAAAGCCAAAGAACGTGGCTGGTTCTTGACGTTGTTATGGGAAGGCGTATTCGGCGTATTCATTTTCAATGCACCTCTCGCGACTTATCTGCAAAGAAAAAAGCTATATCCGCCCCCCGACTTGCCCCATCCCGACATCATCGAATGGTCAAAACCCCTCCCTCCCGAACAATGGGCCAAACGCTCTCCTGAACTAGAGGTCGCCATCGCCCAGCGCGAGGCTGAACTCGCTGCACCGGCCAAAAGCGAGCGGGTTTGAGGCCGGCCCTGCACTCTGAATGCAAAAAAGCCGCGATAATCGCGGCTTTTTTGCGTCTGTCAGAACCCCCGCCGAATCCGGTTTTTCAGTTGTTCATGGAAGATTTCCGCGTTGCGTCTGTAGGTGCCGCTGAAGGATTCGTTACTTGAATCCAGCGTCATCGAGCGTTTGTTCGTCACTTCTTCACGGTAGGCGTCGATGAAGAAGTTCAGGTCGTTGGCCGTGCTCAGCTTCGGCCACTTGTCCAGGTACAGCGGCAGTTGGGCGGCGCCCGTTCTGAAGGAACAGATCCGCCGGTTGCTGATCGTCGCTTCGCCGATCTCGAACGGCACCCACCAGGACAACGCGGTTGACTCCGAGACCACCGCCAGCAGGTGGGTGCATTCAGTGATGTTGCGGGTGATGACTCCGGTGATGTCGTCGGTGGTCTGGGATTCGGGGTCCAGCACGTCCAGATAGGTTTTGATATTGGCCTGCTTCAGGCGGGCATCGATCGCGAGGGCGTGGGCGCGGTCCATGTGGCGGTAGCTGATGAATACGGGCATCAGAAATGTCCTTTGAGGGCGAGTTCGCGGTAATAGGCACCCAGAGCTGTCAGGCGACACCCGGTAGAGTGCATGGCGGCGTAATACATGTGTTCGGCGTCCACCGGCTCGATCAGGCTGTGGCGGTTGCACATTTGCAACTGTTTGAAGATGTCACCGTGATCGGGATCGAACGAGGCGGCGGTGGGTTCGAAACTGGGGTCTAGCCGGAAGACAAAACTCGGTTCCGGAAACCAGTCCTTGAGCTTGCGCAGGGTTTCTTCGGCGATCAGCGGTGCGACCTCGCGCAGTGGTACGAACTGCGACACATTGGTCTTGAACACCGGCCGCTGCTCCCAGGCCCCCAGAGCATTGTCGACGAACGAGTAAACGCTGCCGGGAGTGACCTTGCCCAGCACGTTGGCGGCACCGCCATGCAGGGCTTGAAGCAGCAGGTCCGTGAACACGCCATGGCCACGGCTTTCCAGGGCGGACTGTTCTTTTTTGCAGGCGGTGAGAATGGTCACGCCTTCGCCGATCAGGCTGCTGCCGCCGCGCAAGTTGCGCACGGCACCGGCGGCGCCAGCCTGGCAGCAATCAAGGATGATGATTTTGTTCTTGATCTGCTGGGCGTTGTCGGCCCACTGCAGAATGTCGCTGATGCGAATGCCGTCGCCGCCGGGCTGATAGTCCTGGGGGATCAGCAACCCTTCATCGATGCTGGTATCGAACTGGCCATGGCCGGCGAAATACAGAAGCGCAACATCGCAGTCGCCCGAGAACAGGCTTTGGATGTGCTGCCTCATGGCCGTGAGCGAGAGGTCCTCCTCCGCCGAAGTCAGCACCTTGCTGCTGAAGTTGGGCCGTCCGCTGGCATGGCGCTCCAGCACCGAGGCCATGGCCATTGCATCATTGTTGCAGCCGCTGAGCGGCGAAACGTGGGTGTAGTGGTTAATGCCGATAAACAGTCCCTTGCGCATGATTACACCGCCGTATGAAGGCGTATGGCGCTGACGATGCTGTTGGTATTCCACGCACATTCGACATGCGCGGCGTCGCTGACCACTTTTGCGGTGCGTTCGGCGCCATGGGGACGAATCGCGATGATCACCTTGCCTAGACGTTTGGCAATCTCGATTTCCTTCTGAATCCATTTGCTGTAGGCCGAGTACATACCGGCCATGACCAGCACTGCCGAGCATGGGCGGATCTTGTTTTCGATGGTCTCTTCCAGCTCCTTGTCAGTGCGGGCGTCGATGATCGGATTGTGCGGCGGCACCGAGAAATTTTTGAAGGTGAACGTCGGGTGATCGCTGAGCAGGCGGATCAGATTGTCGTGGGAGCCGGAGTAGTTCCAGGAGTGGCTGATGAACAAATGGTAGGTTTGCATGGGGCCTCGGAGGTCGCGACAGTGCGAAGGAGGAACCCAATGTAGGCATCTGGCGTGTGCCAACAAGGCCTGAGCGGTGAAATAGAAATGTCCTGCAAGCAGGTGTGGGCGGAGCTGTCAGAAAGGTCTGACGTTCAACAGATTACCGGGTTTGTCAGACGCGGTCCGACACACGGCAGCCCTCGGGCGAGGTGCTGCCGTCGCGGATGTTCAGTAACCGTTTTCCGGCAAGCTGGCGATGATCGAGCGATAGCTGTTCATTCGCTGCTGCTGCACGCGGCCGTCTTCCAGGGCCTTGAGCAGTGCGCAACCGGGTTCGCGGTCGTGCTTGCAGTCGCGGAAGCGGCAGGTGCCGAGCAGGTCGTTGAACTCGATGAAGCCGGCTTCAACGTCGGCGCGGCTGACGTGGCCGAGGCCGAATTCACGGATGCCCGGGGAGTCGATCAGTTCACCGCCGCCAGGGAAGTGGAACAGCCGCGCGGTGGTCGTCGTGTGCTGACCCTGACCGGACCACTCGGACAATGGGCCGACACGGGTTTCGACATTCGGCAACAGGCTGTTGACCAGCGACGACTTGCCCACACCCGACTGGCCGACGAACACGCTGATGCGCCCGTCGAGTTGTTTCTGCAATTGCTCCATGCCGTTGCCATGGTGCGCCGAGACTTCCAGCACCGGGTAACCCAGCGTGCGGTAGACGGCCAGCAGAGCATTCAGCGCAGGGGCGTTCTGTTCGTCGATCAGGTCGAATTTGTTCAGCAGCAGCAACGGGCGGATGCCGGCGTGCTCGGCCGCGACCAGATAGCGGTCGATCAGGTTGGCATGGGGCTCGGGCATCGGGGCAAAGACGATGACGATCATGTCGACGTTGGCGGCCACCGGTTTGAGCTGGCCACGGCTGTCCGGACGGCACAGCTCGGTGGTGCGCGGCAGTTGCGCGACGATCACGCCGATGCCCTGGTTGCCGGCGCGCCAAACCACCTGGTCGCCTGTCACCAGCGCCGGCAGGTTGGCGCGCAAGTGGCAGCGGAAGACCTGGCCGGCCAGTTCGCCGTCAACGGCCTCGACCTCGACCTGCACACCGAAGTGGGCGATCACCAGACCGTGTTGCTCCGGGCCCAGATCGCCGCCTTCGAGCGCCTCGACTGCCGAGGACTCGCGTTTGGCGGCGCGGGCGGCGCGCTCGCCCTGAATCTTTTCGATGCGCCAGTTTTGACGACGATTGAGTTGGCGTTTGGCCATGGGTGTTCCGTCTGAAGAATGCAGCGATTAGGTAAAACGGCCGCGAGTTTAGCACGCCCGGCAGGCTGCCTAGGCTAAACTGCGCAGCATTGCTCAGGAGCCGAAATATGCAAAACCCGCAGAATCTGATCTGGATCGACCTGGAAATGACCGGTCTGGATCCGGAAAACGACGTCATCATCGAAATGGCCACCATCGTCACCGACAGTGACCTGAACACCTTGGCCGAAGGTCCGGTGATCGCCATCCACCACAGCGACGAAGTCCTCGCCCGCATGGACGAGTGGAACACCCGCACGCACGGCAACTCCGGCCTGACCCAACGCGTGCGCGACAGCCGCGTAAGCATGGCCGAGGCGGAAGCCGAAACCATCGCCTTCCTCGAAAAGTGGGTGCCGAAGGGCAAGTCGCCGATCTGTGGCAACAGCATCTGCCAGGATCGCCGCTTCCTTTATACCCACATGAAGTCGCTGGAAAGTTACTTCCACTACCGCAACCTCGACGTCTCGACGCTCAAGGAACTGGCCGCACGCTGGGCGCCGGACGTGCGAGACAGCTTCAAGAAAGGCAGCACTCACCTGGCGCTGGATGACATCCGCGAATCCATCGCCGAGCTGCAGCACTACCGCAAGCATTTCATCAAGTTCTGAGATCGGCACCCGCGCCGGGGCGCCCTCTTTTGGTGCCTCGGCGAAGTGAGTAGACTGCGCGCCTTCCTGCCAGGATCGCCACCATGTTGCTGATGCTCTATCTCGTCGCCATTACTGCCGAAGCCATGACTGGCGCCCTGTCTGCGGGACGTCGCGGCATGGACTGGTTCGGCGTGGTGCTGATCGCCTGCGTCACGGCTTTGGGCGGCGGTTCGGTGCGCGACGTGCTGCTCGGGCATTACCCGCTGACTTGGGTGAAGCATCCGGAATACCTGGTGCTGACAACGATTGCGGCGATGATCACCGTGTTCACCGCACGCTGGATGCGTCACCTGCGCTCGCTGTTTCTGGTGCTCGACGCGGTCGGTCTGGTGGCATTCACTCTGATCGGCTGCATGACCGCCCTGGAAATGGGCCATGGCATGCTGGTGGCCTCGGTCAGCGGCGTGATCACCGGGGTATTCGGCGGCATCCTGCGCGACATCTTTTGCAACGACATCCCGCTGATCTTCCGCCGCGAACTCTACGCCAGCGTCTCGTTCGCCGCGGCGTGGTGCTACATGCTCTGTCTGTTTCTCAACGTGCCGAGTGAACAGGCGATTCTGATCACGTTGTTTGGTGGTTTTCTACTGCGGCTGTTGGCGATTCGTTTCCACTGGGAAATGCCGAAGTTCGTCTATAACGACGCGCCTTGACGGTCGGCGTGCTGTTTCAGCGCCCATTCCACATGTTCGCGTACCAGCTCTGAGGGGTAATCGCGTCGTGCCTTCAGTGCTTCCAGCACTGGAATGCTCGATGGCGCATTTCCCAACCCCACCGCCAGATTGCGTAGCCAGCGCTCGTATCCCGCGCGGCGTAGCGGCGAACCTTCGGTGCTGCTGAGGAATTTGTCTTCATCCCACAAGAACAGCTCGGCCAGCTCGGCGTTGTCCAGATTGTGTCGTGGCTTGAAGTCGATTTCGCCGGACGGGCGGGCGAAGCGGTTCCACGGGCAGCAGATCTGGCAGTCGTCGCAGCCGAACACGCGGTTGCCGATCAGCGGTCGCAGATCTTCGGGGATGGCGTTCTTAAGCTCGATGGTCAGATAGGAAATGCAGCGTCGCGCGTCCAGCACATAGGGGCCGACGAAGGCGTTGGTCGGGCAGATGTCGAGGCACACGGTGCAGCGTCCGCAATGTTCGGTGCTGTGGGGTTCATCCACTGGCAGCGGCAGGTCGACGAACAGTTCGCTGAGAAAAAAGTAACTGCCAGCCTTGCGGTTCAGCACCAGGGTGTTTTTGCCGATCCAGCCCAACCCGGCCTGTTCGGCGATGGCCTTCTCCAGCACCGGTGCGCTGTCGACGAAGGCGCGAAAACCGAACGGCCCGATCTCGGATTGAATCCTGTCCGCCAGTTGTTGAACGCGTTTACGGATCAACTTGTGATAATCGCGGCCCAAGGCATAACGCGAGATGTAGGCCTTTTCCGGTTTGGCCAGCAATTGCGCCATTTGTGTGTCGCCCGGCAAGTAGTCCATGCGCAGCGACACCACGCGCAAGGTGCCCGGCACCAACTCTTCGGGGTGCGAGCGTTTGCTGCCGTGGGCGCCCATGTAATCCATTTCGCCGTGGTAGCCGGCCTCGAGCCAGCGTTGCAGGTGCTGTTCATGCTCGGCCAGATCCAGACCGCTGATGCCGACTTGCTGGAAGCCCAGCTCGCGGCCCCAGTCCTTGATGGATTGGGCGAGGGCAGGCAGATCTGTGGTGATGGCGGACATGAGGCGAGAGAAACCGGAGCTGAGGTGCGTATAATTCTGCCAGACATCGGAGCCCGAAGACGCATGCCGAACACTAAAGATCAATTACCCGACGCGCTGTACCGTGCCGCGCAGGTGCGTGAACTCGATGCACGACTGATCGCCGCCGGCACGCCTGGCTTCGAATTGATGCAGCGTGCCGCCCATGCCACGTGGCGCGCGCTGGTACGCCAATGGCCGGCCGCGAATCAAATGACGGTGCTGGCCGGGCACGGCAACAACGCCGGCGATGGTTATCTGGTGGCAGCGCTGGCCCATCGGGCGGGTTGGCAGGTTCAGGTGCTGGCTGTCGGCGAGCCGCAACGCTTGAAGGGCGATGCCGCCGTGGCGCACGCCGAAGCCGTGGCCGATGGTGTCTCGATTGCCCCATGGGATCTGTCCTGCGAGTTGCGCGGTATCGTCGTTGACGCGTTGCTCGGCACCGGCCTGAGCGGCGATGTGCGTGAGCCCTACGCCGCTGCGATTGCGGCGATCAATGCCAGTGGACTGCCTGTGGTGGCGGTCGATATCCCTTCCGGGTTGTGCGCCGACACCGGTCATGCGCTGGGTGATGCGGTACACGCTGACCTCACCGTGACGTTCATCGGCCTGAAGCTCGGGCTGTTCACGGGTGCGGCGGCGGATCATGTCGGCGAACTGCTGTTTAACGACCTGCAGGCGCCTGCCGAACACTTCAGTGACTTGCCTGTCGCCGCTCGCCGGCTCAACGTGGCGAACCTTCCGCGTCTGGCTGCCCGTTCGCCGGCCGCGCACAAGGGACGATTTGGTCATGTGCTGCTGATCGGCGGTGATCACGGGTTTGGCGGGGCAATCCTGCTGAGTACCGAAAGTGCGTTGCGCAGTGGTGCCGGGATGGTCTCGGTCGCGACGCGCCCGGAACATGTCCCGGCGGCGCTGAGCCGGATACCGGAAGCCATGGCGCTGGGCGCTTCTTCAGCCAATCAATTGATGGGGCTGCTGGAAAAAGTGTCCGTGCTGGTGGTCGGGCCGGGGCTGGGTCAGGCCGGTTGGGGCAGGGCGCTGTTGTCAGCTGCCGCCAATGCGCCGTTGCCGCAGGTGTGGGATGCCGATGCGTTGAACCTGCTGGCTTCCGGTTTTGTCAGTCTGCCCAGGGATTGCGTGATCACGCCGCATCCGGGGGAGGCCGCGCGGCTGCTGGGGATCAGCACCGCCGAGGTGCAGGCCGATCGTCCGGCGGCGGCGCTGGCGTTGAGCAAAAAATATACAGCGGTGGTGGTGCTCAAGGGCGCGGGCAGTCTGATTGCTCATCCCGATGGTCGTCTGGCGCTGTGTCATCAAGGCCATCCGGCCATGGCCTCCGCGGGACTCGGCGATGTGCTGGCCGGTCTGACCGGCGCGCTGCTGGCTCAGGGCATGGACGGTTTCGATGCCGCGTGCCTGGCGGTCTGGCTGCACGCCAACTCCGGTCTGCAACAAGGTAAATTCGGCCGTGGGCTGGCGGCCAGTGATCTGATTCCAGTCATTCGTCAGTTGTTGGAGGAGCATGCACCGTGTCTGAAGTAACCCTGTACCTGGCCGATGAACAGGCCATGAGCGACTTTGGCGCACGCATCGCCCGTATCACCCAGGGCCATGGCCTGATCTTTCTCGAAGGCAACCTCGGGATGGGCAAAACCACGTTGTCGCGGGGCATCATTCGCGGTCTGGGGCACATCGGGGCGGTGAAAAGTCCGACCTTCACCTTGGTCGAGCCCTACGAGATCGGTGACATCCGGGCCTTCCACTTTGATCTGTATCGCCTGGTCGATCCGGAAGAGCTGGAGTTTCTCGGGATCCGCGACTATTTCGAAGACGATGCCCTGTGCCTGATCGAATGGCCCGATAAAGGTGCAGGCTTTTTGCCAAAGCCTGACCTGACCATTACCATTAGCCCGCAAGACAGCGGACGTTCGCTGACCATTTTGTCCCAGGGCTCGCGCGGCGAGGCCTGGTGTGCCGCTTTGGCATTGGAAACCAATTGAATGATGGGGTTAGGTATGCGCTTTCGCGCGTTGGTGGCTGCCGCTGGACTGATGTTGATGGCAGTAACCGTCAACGCTGTGGCCGACACGAAGGTCAACAGCGTGCGCCTGTGGCGGGCGCCGGACAACACGCGACTGGTCTTCGACCTGACAGGCCCGGTGCAGCACGGCGTCTTCACGCTGACCGCGCCGGATCGCCTGGTGATCGACATCAACGGCGCCACCCTCGGCGCGCCGTTGAATGTGCAGACCGCCAATACACCGATCACCGCCATACGTTCGGCCCAGCGCACGCCGACCGACCTGCGGGTGGTCATCGACCTGAAGAAGGCCGTCACCCCGAAAAGCTTCTCGCTGGCGCCGAATGCGCAGTACGGCAACCGTCTGGTGGTCGACCTGTTCGACAATCCGGCTGACGCCGCCCCGCCGCCTGCGCCTTCGTCGACTCCAACGGTTGCGACCGTTCCGGCGGTGCCCGTCACCCCGGCCGAGCCGGCGATCAAACTGCCACCCGCCCCGGCCGGCAAGCGCGACATCATCGTGGTCATCGATGCCGGACACGGTGGTGAAGACCCGGGTGCATCGGGTTCTCGCGGTCAGCGCGAAAAGGACGTGGTACTGCAGATCGCCCGCGAGCTGCAGCGTCAGGTCAACGGCATGAAAGGCTTCCGTGCCGAACTGACCCGTACCGGCGACTATTTCATCCCGCTGCGCGGCCGTACTGAAATCGCCCGCAAGAAAGGTGCTGACCTGTTCGTCTCGATCCACGCCGACGCTGCGCCGTCTGCGGCCGCGTTCGGGGCGTCGGTGTTCGCCCTGTCCGACCGCGGTGCCACCTCGGAAACCGCCCGTTGGCTGGCCGACAGTGAGAACCGTTCCGACCTGATCGGCGGTGCCGGCAACGTCAGCCTTGATGACAAGGACCGGATGCTGGCCGGCGTTCTGCTCGACCTGTCGATGACCGCCTCGCTGACCTCCAGCCTCAATGTCGGCCAGAAAGTCCTGACCAACATTGGTCGGGTCACCCCGCTGCACAAACAGCGTGTGGAGCAGGCCGGGTTCATGGTGCTGAAATCTCCGGACATCCCGTCGATCCTGGTGGAAACCGGCTTCATCTCCAACGCCAACGAAGCGAACAAGCTCTCGGCAGCGAGCCACCAGCAGGCGCTGGCGCGCTCGATCAGCAGTGGCGTACGCCAGTTCTTCCAGCAGAATCCGCCACCGGGCAGTTACATCGCCTGGCTGCGTGATTCGGGCAAGATCGCTCAGGGACCGCGGGATCACCGGGTAGGCCCGGGTGAAACCGTGGCGATGATTGCCGTGCGTTACCAGATTTCGCCGGCCACGCTGCGCAGTGCCAACAATCTGAAAAGCGATGATCTGAAAGTCGGTCAGCACCTGACCATTCCCGGCACCGAACTGGCGTCCAAAGAATGAATCAGGTCCTGAACGCTGCCCGCATCGAACTGCTCAGCCCGCGGCTGGCGAACCAGATCGCCGCCGGTGAAGTGGTCGAGCGTCCGGCCTCGGTGATCAAGGAGTTGCTGGAAAACAGCCTCGATTCCGGCGCCAGGCGCATCGACGTCGATGTCGAACAGGGTGGTGTCAAACTGCTGCGAGTGCGCGACGACGGCAGCGGCATTTCCGCCGATGACCTGCCGCTGGCTCTGGCCCGTCACGCCACCAGCAAGATCCGCAATCTGGAAGACCTCGAACAGGTGATGAGCCTGGGCTTCCGGGGCGAGGCGCTGGCGTCGATCAGTTCCGTGGCGCGTCTGACGCTGACCTCGCGCACCCGTGATGCCGATCAGGCCTGGCAGGTCGAGACCGAAGGCCGTGACATGGCGCCTCGCGTGCAGCCTGCTGCCCACCCGGTCGGCACCTCGGTGGAAGTCCGTGACCTGTTCTTCAACACCCCGGCGCGGCGCAAATTTCTCAAAACCGAAAAAACCGAATTCGATCACCTGCAGGAAGTGATCAAGCGTCTGGCGCTGGCGCGTTTCGACGTGGCGTTCCATTTGCGTCACAACGGCAAGACGATCCTCAGCCTGCATGAAGCCCACGATGATGCGGCCCGCGCCCGGCGTGTGGCGGCGATCTGCGGTTCGGGCTTCCTGGAGCAGGCGTTGCCGATCGAGATCGAGCGCAATGGTCTGCATTTGTGGGGCTGGGTCGGTCTGCCAACCTTCAACCGCAGTCAGGCGGACTTGCAGTATTTCTTCGTCAACGGCCGTGCGGTGCGCGACAAACTGGTGGCACACGCGGTGCGTCAGGCTTATCGCGATGTGCTGTTCAACGGCCGGCATCCGACGTTCGCGCTGTTTTTCGAGGTCGATCCGGCAGCGGTCGACGTCAACGTGCACCCGACCAAACACGAAGTGCGCTTCCGCGACGGGCGCATGGTGCATGACTTCTTGTATGGCACCTTGCACCGTGCTCTCGGCGATGTGCGACCGGAAGATCAGTTGGCCGGGTCGGTCACGACTGCGATCGTCCGGCCAACCGGCCTTGAAGCCGGGGAATTCGGGCCGCAGGGCGAAATGCGTCTGGCTGCCAACGCGTTGCTGGAGCAGCCGCAGGCGCAACCAGCGTTCAACACCGCTTCGGGTGCCAGCGCGGGCGGCGCTTATCAGTATCAATACACGCCGCGCCCGCAATCGACCGTGCCGGTAGCTGAAGCCCAGGCTGCGTATCGCGAGTTTTTTGCGCCGCTGCCCGAGGCGAATGCCAACGCGCTGCCGGCCGGTCAGGAAGACATTCCGCCGCTGGGCTACGCGCTGGCCCAGCTCAAGGGCATCTACATTCTGTCCGAGAATGCTCAGGGCCTGGTTTTGGTGGACATGCACGCTGCTCACGAGCGGATCATGTATGAGCGCCTGAAGATTGCCATGGCCAGCGAAGGCCTGAGCGGTCAGCCGCTGCTGGTGCCGGAATCGCTGGCGGTCAGTCAGCGCGAGGCCGATTGCGCCGAAGAGCATGCGGCATGGTTCCAGCGCCTTGGTTTTGAATTGCAGCGCCTTGGCCCGGAAACCCTGGCCATCCGGCAGATCCCGGCCCTGCTCAAGCAGGCCGAAGCCAACCGACTGGTGGGCGATGTGCTGTCGGACTTGATGGAATACGGCACCAGCGACCGGATCCAGGCGCATCTGAATGAACTGCTGGGCACCATGGCCTGCCACGGCGCGATTCGCGCCAACCGGCGCCTGGCCCTGCCGGAAATGAACGGCCTGCTGCGTGACATGGAAAACACCGAGCGCAGCGGTCAATGCAACCATGGCCGACCGACCTGGACCCAACTGGGCCTGGACGATCTGGACAAACTGTTCCTGCGCGGTCGTTGATGAGCCAGCTTCCTCCAGCGATTTTCCTGATGGGCCCGACCGCTGCGGGCAAGACAGATCTGGCCATCGAGCTGACCAAGGTACTCCCGTGCGAGCTGATCAGTGTCGATTCGGCGCTGGTCTATCGCGGCATGGACATCGGCACTGCCAAGCCGTCCAAAGAATTGCTGGCCGAGTTTCCCCACCGGCTGATCGACATTCTCGACCCGGCCGAAGCCTATTCGGCCGCAGATTTCCGCCGCGATGCGCTGGAGGCCATGGCCGAGATCACCGCACGCGGAAAAATTCCGCTGCTGGTGGGCGGCACGATGCTCTATTACAAGGCTTTGATCGAAGGTCTGGCGGACATGCCGGCGGCCGATCCCGAAGTTCGCGCGCAGATCGAAGAAGAGGCTGCACGCCTTGGCTGGCAGGCCCTGCACGATCAGTTGGCGGTCATCGATCCAGAGTCTGCGGCACGTATCCATCCGAACGATCCACAACGACTGAGTCGTGCGCTGGAAGTTTACCGGGTCAGTGGTCAGAGCATGACTGAACTGCGGCTGAAACAATCTGTACAAAGTACCGAAGCGGTCGCATCGGGATTGCAACAATTGCCCTATACTGTCGCGAATCTGGCGATTGCTCCAACTAATCGTCAGATACTGCACGAGCGCATTAAACAAAGATTCACAAATATGCTGGAACAGGGATTCATCGACGAGGTCGTAGCCCTGCGTAATAGAAGTGACCTGCATGCCGGGTTGCCGTCTATACGTGCGGTAGGCTACCGCCAGGTCTGGGACTACCTGGATGGCAAGCTGACGTCGGCCGAGATGCAGGAACGGGGCATCATCGCCACGCGCCAATTGGCCAAACGCCAGTTCACCTGGCTGCGCAGCTGGAAGGATTTGCACTGGCTCGACAGTCTGGATTGCGACAATCTGCCACGCGCCTTGAAATACCTTGGGACGATCTCCATATTGAGCTGAGTCCTTGCAATTGCCGTCTATCCTTGGGGGTGTGGCGGCAAAAGCCATCTGTTTACCTATTTTTTATTTTGAATCCTTAAAGGAGTGCGGCACATGTCAAAAGGGCATTCGCTACAAGACCCTTACTTGAATACTTTACGTAAAGAGAAAGTGGGGGTTTCCATCTACCTGGTAAACGGGATCAAACTGCAAGGCACGATCGAGTCGTTCGACCAGTTCGTTATCCTGCTGAAGAACACCGTCAGCCAGATGGTTTACAAACACGCTATCTCTACAGTCGTGCCGGTTCGTCCAATTCGTCTGCCAAGCGCAACCGAATCCGAAGCAGGTGACGCTGAGCCAGGTAACGCCTGATAGGAGTCTCCTTTGTTCTTTGAGCGCCACGGTGGTGGTGAACGAGTCATCCTCGTTCACTTGGATGGACAGGACCCTGAGGCGCGCGAAGATCCGCAGGAGTTTCAGGAACTGGCAAATTCGGCTGGCGCCGAGACCGTTGCGTTTTTTAACGTGCCGCGTCATCGGCCAACCGCCAAATACCTGATTGGCAGCGGCAAGGTCGAGGAACTGCGCGACCTGGTTCACGCCAAAGAAGCCGATCTGGTCATCTTCAATCACACCCTTACGCCCAGTCAGGAACGTAACCTCGAACGTGTCTTCGAGTGTCGCGTGATTGACCGTACCGGTCTGATTCTCGATATTTTCGCCCAACGCGCCCGTACCCATGAGGGCAAGCTCCAGGTAGAACTGGCCCAGCTTGACCACATGAGCACCCGGCTGGTTCGCGGCTGGACTCACCTTGAGCGTCAGGGTGGCGGTATCGGCCTGCGCGGTCCGGGTGAAACCCAGCTCGAAACCGACCGGCGACTGCTGCGGGTTCGCCTGCGCCAGATCAAGGGGCGGCTGGAAAAAGTGCGCAGCCAGCGCGAACAGTCGCGTCGCGGCCGCTCGCGTGCGGATATCCCAACCGTGTCTCTGGTGGGATACACCAACGCCGGTAAATCCACACTGTTCAATAACGTGACGAAGTCCGAGGTGTACGCGGCTGACCAGCTGTTCGCCACGCTCGACCCGACCCTGCGCCGTCTGGATCTGGATGACCTGGGGCCGATTGTTCTGGCCGACACCGTGGGTTTCATCCGCCACTTGCCGCACAAACTGGTCGAGGCATTTCGGTCTACGCTCGAAGAGTCGAGCAATTCCGACCTGCTGTTGCACGTGATCGATGCGGCCGAACCGGATCGCATGTTGCAGATCGAGCAGGTGATGGTGGTGCTGGGCGAGATCGGTGCTCAGGACTTGCCGATCCTCGAGGTCTATAACAAACTCGATTTGCTTGAAGGCGTTGAGCCACAAATCCAGCGCGATGAAAACGGCAAGCCTCAGCGGGTCTGGCTGTCGGCGCGTGATGGCACCGGTCTGGAATTGCTCGAGCAGGCGATTGCCGAGTTGTTGGGCAGTGACCTGTTCGTGGGAACCCTGCGCCTGCCTCAGCGGTTCGCGCGTCTGCGTGCCCAGTTCTTCGAACTGGGTGCGGTGCAGAAAGAAGAACACGACGAAGAAGGGGTCAGCTTGCTGGCCGTTCGATTGCCACGCTCGGAGCTCAATCGACTGGTCAGTCGTGAAGGCGTTGTGCCGACGGAGTTCATCGAGCAACACACTTTGCAATAAAAGCCTGGCAAAGCGGTTGTGCCGCAACGGCAGGCATTCTGTAGCATTGGTCGGCGCGCCGTGGGTGCGTCTTTGCTTTATCAGATGGAGAGCGCTATGGCTTGGAATGAGCCGGGTGGCAACTCGAACAATCAGGATCCTTGGGGTGGCAAGCGTCGCAACAACGGCGACCGCAAGGGGCCGCCGGATCTCGACGAGGCCTTCCGAAAGCTGCAGGAAAGCCTGAACGGGTTGTTCGGTGGTGGAAAAAAACGCGGTGATGACGGTGGCGGCTCGGGCAAGAGCGGCGGCTTCGGCGGCCTGCTCGGCATCGGCCTCGTCGTGCTGGCGGCGGTCTGGCTGTACAGCGCGGTGTACGTCGTGGACGAGCAGGAGCAAGCCGTGGTGCTGCGCTTCGGCAAGTACTACGAGACTGTCGGTCCCGGCCTGAACATCTATTTCCCGCCGATCGACAAGAAGTACATGGAGAACGTCACGCGTGAGCGTGCCTACACCAAGCAGGGCCAGATGCTGACCGAAGACGAGAACATCGTCGAAGTGCCGCTGACCGTGCAGTACAAGATCAGCAACCTGCAGGACTTCGTGCTGAACGTCGACCAGCCGGAAATCAGCCTGCAACATGCGACCGACAGTGCGCTGCGCCATGTGGTGGGTTCCACCGCGATGGATCAGGTGCTGACCGAAGGTCGTGAGTTGATGGCCAGCGAGATCAAGGAGCGTCTGCAACGTTTCCTCGATACCTATCGCACCGGTATCACGGTCACCCAGGTCAACGTACAGAGCGCAGCGGCACCGCGTGAAGTGCAGGAAGCCTTCGATGACGTGATCCGCGCCCGTGAAGACGAACAGCGTTCGCGCAACCAGGCTGAAACCTACGCCAACGGCGTGGTGCCGGAAGCTCGTGGTCAGGCCCAGCGCATCCTCGAAGATGCCAACGGTTACCGTGACGAAACGGTCTCGCGCGCCAAGGGTGAGGCGGATCGCTTCACCAAGCTGGTTGCCGAGTATCGCAAGGCGCCCGAGGTTACTCGCCAGCGTCTGTACCTGGACACCATGCAGGAAGTCTTCAGCAGCACCAGCAAGGTACTCGTGACCGGCAACAAGAATGGCCAGAGCAATCTGCTTTACCTGCCGCTGGACAAGATGATTCAGAACAGTTCGGGCAGCAATGCGCCGGTCACCGGTTCGGCTGCCGCCAGCAACAACACGGACGTCACGCCGCATGTCACTGACCTGCCGCAGTCGCGTACAAGGGAGACCCGCTGATGAGCAATAAATCGCTGATCGCCCTGATCGTTGGCGTTGTCGTGGTACTGATTGGCTGGAACTGCTTCTACATCGTCGCTCAGACCGAGCGCGCGGTGTTGCTGCAATTCGGTCGCGTGGTTCAGGCTGACGTCCAGCCGGGTCTGCATGTGAAGGTTCCATACGTTAACCAGGTGCGTAAATTCGACGCACGTCTGATGACGCTGGATGCGCCGACGCAGCGCTTCCTGACGCTGGAAAAGAAAGCCGTGATGGTCGATGCCTACGCCAAGTGGCGCGTGAAAGATGCCGAGCGCTTCTACACCGCAACGTCCGGCCTCAAGCAGATTGCCGACGAGCGTCTTTCCCGTCGTCTGGAATCGGGCCTGCGTGACCAGTTCGGTAAGCGCACCCTGCACGAAGTGGTGTCGGGTGAGCGCGATGCGCTGATGGCTGACATCACGGCGTCGCTGAACAAGATGGCGGAAAAAGAGCTGGGTATCGAAGTCGTCGATGTCCGGGTCAAGGCCATCGATCTGCCGAAAGAAGTGAACCGCAGCGTGTTCGAACGTATGAGCACCGAGCGTGAGCGTGAAGCTCGCGAGCACCGCGCCAAAGGTAACGAGCTGGCCGAGGGCATCCGTGCCGACGCCGATCGTCAACGCCGCGTGTTGCTGGCTGAAGCCTATCGTGAATCCGAAGAGATTCGCGGTGACGGCGACGCCCAGGCCGCTGCGATCTACTCTAAGGCCTACGGTCAGGATCAGGATTTCTACGCGTTCTACCGTAGCCTGCGTGCCTACCGTGAAAGCTTCGCGAACAAATCCGACGTCATGGTCCTCGACCCAAGCAGCGACTTCTTCAAGTATCTGGAGAAGGCCAAGCCTTGATACGACGTTGACCTGAATTACTCCGCCCGGCGGCTAAAACCTCGGGCGGGGTGATCCTTTGGGAAAACGTGTGTATGATGCGGCAGCCGGGAAATTCCCGGCTTTTTTGCGTCTGCACGTTTGATTGCTGTTTTTGTTGCAGAAGATCGGGTTGAATGGCCCGACAGTTTTTCGAGGAAAGTGATGGGCGAAGCCGGTAACAGGCCTTTCGCCGCGTCGTTCATGCGCGTGCGTTTTGAACGGGCCGGTCATTTTCTGCTTCACTCAAGGCTCGCCCTCGGGCTGGCCGCCCGGATCTAAGGGGAATGGCGTAATGGCAACGGTAGACCGCTGGCTGCTGCCAGATGGCATCGAAGAAGTACTGCCACCGGAAGCGGCGCGCATTGAAGTCGCGCGTCGTCAGGTGTTGGATCTGTTCCAGAGCTGGGGTTACGAGTTTGTCGTGACTCCCCATATCGAGTACCTGGAATCCCTGCTGACCGGCGCGGGCCAGGACCTGGATCTGCGTACCTTCAAGGTCATCGACCCGCAATCGGGCCGGCAGATGGGTTTCCGTGCCGACATCACGCCGCAAGTGGCGCGCATCGATGCGCACACCCTTCGTCGCGAAGGCCCGAGCCGTCTGTGCTACGCCGGCAGCGTGCTGCATGCCCAGCCACGTGCCTTGTCGTCTTCGCGCAGCCCGATCCAGCTGGGCGCCGAGTTGTACGGCGATGCCAGCCCGAGCAGCGATGTCGAAGTCATCAGCCTGATGCTGGCCATGCTGCAACTGGCCGACGTGCCGGACGTGCACATGGACCTCGGGCATGTCGGCATCTACCGCGGTCTGGCTCAGGCGGCCGGTCTGTCGGGTGAAGTCGAGCAGCAGTTGTTCGATGCGCTGCAACGCAAGGCCATCGACGAGGTCATTACCTTGACCGAAGGTCTGCCGGCCGATGTGTCCGGCATGTTGCGTGCGTTGGTCGATCTGTGCGGCGGCCGTGAAGTACTGACCGCTGCCCGCGAGCGTCTGGCCAATGCGCCGGCGCCAGTACTGGCGGCGCTGGAAGATTTGCTGGCGATCGCCGAGCGCCTGTCAGTGCGCTTCCCGGAATTGCCGCTGTACTTCGACCTGGGCGAGCTGCGCGGTTATCACTACCACACCGGTGTGGTGTTCGCGGTGTTCGTGCCGGGTGTTGGCCAGTCCATCGCTCAGGGCGGTCGCTACGACGACATCGGCGCCGACTTCGGTCGCGCCCGTCCGGCCACCGGCTTCTCCACCGATTTGAAAACCCTGGTGACCCTGGGGCGTGCTGAGATCGAGCTACCGTCTGGCGGTATCTGGATGCCTGACAGTACGGATGCGGCACTCTGGCAGCAGGTTTGCCAGTTGCGCAGTGAGGGTCAGCGTGTCGTTCAGGCATTGCCTGGACAACCTTTGGCCGCCGCCCGTGATGCGGACTGCGACCGGCAATTGATCCAGCAGAACGGGCTTTGGCAAGTATCGCCACTGGCTTCCTGAGTTTTCCTGCCGGCCACCGCCGGCACCAAGTTTGCGCGAATGAGGACAAGTGTTATGGGTAAGAATGTCGTAGTCCTGGGCACCCAATGGGGTGATGAGGGCAAAGGCAAGATCGTTGATCTGCTGACCGAACATGCTGCCGCCGTAGTGCGCTACCAGGGTGGCCACAACGCTGGCCACACCCTGGTGATCGACGGTGAGAAAACCGTCCTGCACCTGATCCCGTCGGGCGTGCTGCGCGAAGGCGTGCAGTGCCTGATCGGCAACGGCGTGGTGGTTGCACCTGACGCCCTGCTGCGGGAAATCACCAAGCTGGAAGAGAAGGGCGTACCGGTTCGCGAGCGCCTGCGCATCAGCCCATCCTGCCCGCTGATCCTGTCCTACCACGTGGCACTGGACCAGGCCCGTGAAAAGGCCCGTGGCGAGATGAAGATCGGCACCACCGGTCGCGGCATCGGCCCGGCGTACGAAGACAAGGTTGCACGTCGCGGCCTGCGCATCGGTGACCTGTTCCACCGTGAGCGTTTCGCCGCCAAGCTGGGCGAGTTGCTGGATTACCACAACTTCGTACTGGTCAATTACTACAAAGAGCCGGCCATCGACTTCCAGAAGACACTCGACGAGTGCATGGAATACGCCGAACTGCTCAAGCCGATGATGCTCGACGTCACCGCCGAGCTGCACGACCTGCGTCGCGCCGGCAAGGACATCATGTTCGAAGGCGCTCAGGGTTCGCTGCTGGACATCGACCACGGTACTTACCCGTACGTGACCAGCTCCAACACCACTGCCGGTGGCATCGCGACCGGTTCAGGTGTCGGCCCGATGTTCATCGACTACATCCTCGGTATTACCAAGGCCTATACCACGCGTGTCGGTTCGGGTCCGTTCCCGACCGAACTGTTCGACGATGTTGGTGCGTTCCTCGCCAAGCGTGGTCATGAGTTCGGCGCCACTACCGGTCGCGCCCGTCGTTGCGGCTGGTTCGATGCCAACATTCTGCGTCGCGCCATCGACGTCAACAGCATCTCGGGCCTGTGCCTGACCAAGCTGGACGTGCTGGACGGTCTGGAAACCATCAACATCTGCGTGGGTTACAAGAACGCTGATGGCGCCATGATCGATGCACCGACAGATGCTGACAGCTACATTGGCCTGGAGCCGGTGTACGAGCAGATGCCGGGCTGGAGCGAATCGACCCTGGGTGCCAAGACCCTGGAAGAGCTGCCACAGGCTGCACGCAACTACATCAAGCGCATCGAAGAGCTGGTCGGCGCGCCGATCGACATTATTTCGACGGGCCCGGACCGCAACGAAACCATCGTTCTGCGTCATCCGTTCGCTTGATAAGTCGTTGATGTAAAAACACAAAGGCCCCTTCATCGGGGCCTTTGTCGTTTATGCCTGTTGGACGGCATGACCTTTGCTGTGATTCTGTCTACAAGAGTGCCATCAAATTAATGGCGTCAGAAGTAGAGGGATTCAAAGTGTCAGCCGTTCTCTCACTGTTACAAAGCCGTCTGTTGCGGCCCGTGTTCGTTACCCTTGGTATCGCCCTTTTGGTGCAAGTGCTGGTGGCCGTTGCCCTGACGCGGAGCACCGTGACTGCGCTGGAAGCCGATCTCGGCACCCGCCTGGGCGCCGACAGCCAGAAATTGTCCGGTGAGCTGGAGCAGGCCGGGCGCGAAGTCACATCGAGCCTGGACAACCTGTCCTCAAATACCCGTCAGCGCCTGACCGCCGGTCTTTCCTCGCGTCTGAAGGACGAGCAGGCGCAGTTGCGTGCGACGCTGGAAAAAGACCTGAAGGATTCGGCCAATGACATGGCTCAGTTGCTGGCCTCGGTGGCGCCTCGCGCCATGTGGGACAGCGACGTGCCGACCCTGTCCGAATTCGCCCGCCGGGCCCAGCGCAACCCCAACGTGCTGTTCGTGGTGTATGACGACGCCACCGGCCAGCATCTGACCCGCTACCTCAACCGTGAAAACCCGATCAACAAGGCCCTTTTGGAAAAGGGCCAGGGTGAGCGGGCACTGGATAAAGTGCTGGATGCGGCGAAGAACGATCCGTCGGTCTACTACCTGGAAGCCTCGATCAACCCCAATGGCGTGGAGATCGGCAAGGTATTGATGGGCGTCTCGACTGCTTCGGTGGAAGCCGATCTGGCGGCACTCGATCAGCGCTTCGCGGCGTTGATTGCCAGCAGCGATCAACTGGTCGGCGACAGCCTCAAGGGCGCTGCGGCCGACAGTGCCACCGCCATGCGCGCGCGCTTGCAATCGGCGCAGTCCACGGCTGCCGAAATGAAGGCCAACACCACCAGTACCGTGCAGGATGCTGCAGCCACCCTGCGCTGGCGTATCGGCATGGGCCTGGCGCTGGTCGGTGCCGGCGTGCTGTTGCTGCTAGCGGTCGTGCTTGGTCATCGAGTGGTCAAGCGCCTGAAAATGCTCAACGCGGCGATGGATGATCTGGCAGCAGGCGAGGGCGATCTGACCAAGCGTGTGCAGATCAACAGCAAGGACGAAATCGGCGACATGGCTTCGGCGGTCAACCGCTTTGTGGATAAGTTGCAGCCAATCGTGCGTGAGGCCGGGGATGTGGCTCAGCGTACCGGTGTGGAAATCGGTGCCATGACTCTGCGCAACGCCGGTGCCGATGCGGCGGCCGGGATGCAGCGTGATGAAGTGGCTGAAAGTCTGCGGGCACTGTCGCAAATGGCCGACGAAGCACAGTCGGAAAGCCATGCGATGCAGGCCGCGTTGAAACAGGTGGTGGATATTCGGCAGGCCACCGACGAGAACACTCGCACTTCGGCGAAGGTCGGCAGCCTTATCGAGGCGTTGGCGGGACAGGTCGATACCGGGGCGAAAGTCATCGAACGGCTGGCGCAGCAGAGTGAACAGATCGAAGTGGTGCTGACCGTGATTCACGGTATCGCCGAGCAGACCAACCTGCTGGCGCTCAACGCGGCCATTGAGG